>NZ_BAABIQ010000005.1:0-577852 GCF_039542865.1 Olivibacter ginsenosidimutans
TTCAGACATGACCATGCTATCGACATTAAACAGAAAAACAGCGATCAAGTGAAACCAAGCATGTTTTGTAAGAACATTGGGAATTTAACCGGACAACAATGAAAATTTTTATTACCATTAATTATAGAAGCATTTTGTTTGCTTAACGTCCCGTTATTATATGTTTTGTTTGTTATGTTATTGTAATTGACATCATATTGGAAAATTCCACCATTGAAATCTGTAATTACATCCTGATCATAATTGATGAGAAGAGCATCGATATTTTCTTCAACATTAAAACTCTTCCCAATAAATTCTACTATTCTACCTTCAGAGATGTTGTTTCCAGATATAGTGAATAAGAAAAATCTTCGAGCGGTAAAATCTTTATTGTTTAAATAGTATTCGGAAGCAGGTGCAATTAATAAAGACTTTCCGCTTGCGGTTTCCAAACGCCAAGATTCCTTCCAATGAGGAGCAAGTCTGGAAATATTTGGATTTTCGGTATTTAAATGTCTCGAGTGCCATATTTTGGCCGATTCAAGAAGCATTGCAGGAGGAGATTCCCTGTCGTGCATAAAATTGTCGATTTCCTTGCGACAGGCAAATATGATAAGGCAGCAACTGAAAAACAGGGTCATCAGGATAAGTGGGCGCTGTTTCATAATCTAGGTAATTGAGGTTTATAAAAGTAGTCAAGTTTAAGTATTATTTTTTATTAAAGCAAAAAAAGTATATAAAAATAAAACACAGTTTATGGTTGCCTTGACAATAATTATTCTTTGTTTATTTTTTGAATATTCGTTTGCCAAATGAAAAATTGGGAAAGTTTCTTTTTTCCGATAAAATAATAGTTTATAGCAATATACATGTTTATCAGGAGTATAAGAGCGAGCAGGAATGATCCGATATACGTTCTTACCTTGACTTGTTTATCCATCATTTTAGTTTTTTAAGTTCTTCAAAGTCTGACCGGCTCTCTATGGTATGTTTAAGTTTCGCTTTTAAGGTATACGTATTTCTCCAAACGCTAAGATGATTAGCAGCATAAAGAAAGAGTGCGCCAAGGTAAATTATACCAAAAAGATAAACTATTGGGATGTTCCTCTTCCTGACAAGATAGGCTACGTAAATGTAACTGATCAGAAAGCAGGGCCCAATCGATGCTAAATAGCCATACCGATCTGCAACAACGGAAAAACGGGCGAGGGAAAAGAGGTTAATGACTAAAACAAGATGTATACCAAAGAAAAATAAGGCAAAAAAAAGCCACTGACGTTTAATATAGGGGTATAATGTATACAAGATAAGGGGAATAGCAAGGGGATAGATCCACAACCACCAGCATACCCCCTCGTCTCCCTCAAAGGGGAAGGGATATAGGTAAGAGAGGTTCATCGGAAAGATACACTTGGTAAAATATTCACTTATGGTGTAAGCAGCGAGAGGCAACCGTTGATAAAACGGATAAAATGTCCGTCCGGTATCTTCAAGTCCCTGCGACTGGATCGTTATCAATCCAAAAAATAACGCTAATACAAAAAAAGGAAGTTTTTCAAGCCAAACCGCCCCGGTAGCAAGGTTCCGTCGATAGACGGTATCCCATAACAACAAGCACAGGGGTAATGAAACGGCCTGCTCCTTGGCGCCAAAGGAAAAAATAAATGAAAGGATTGTAAAATAATAAAAGGCGGTTTTTTGATGGTTAAGGACTACTATGAGCATGAAAACGACCGAATTTTTATGTTTTAAATCAAAATAAGACAGGTAATTCATAAAATTATATATCGGCTTATTGGTTTGCGGTAAGCGTTGTTCAATATACGATTTATCTAAGAAAAAGGATTGCATTTTACCTAAAATGGGAGAAAATAGGTTAACAGATTCGAAGCCATTAGTTGGCTAACGGTTATCAATAGATGCATGAAGAGTCGGGGTTTAGATTTAAAGATCAAAGCAAAAGCGATTTTAATACCGCTTTTGTAACAGAAAGATTATCTTCGTGTCTAACAATAAAGGACTATCGGACAAATTATCCAAAAGGGCGTAACGAGAAACGTTCTGGTGTTTAGGTAAACGTTCTAATGGTCATTAAATAGATATAAACCAAAATGAGTGAACAGAAAATATTAATGTCGGTTTCCGATGTAACGCCAGAAGAGATGCTCTTTTTGGTAAATGCCACGAAAGGATTAACAGAGAACCAGGTGGATCAATTTTTATTCCTGTACACAGGGAAACGCCGAAAAACTCAAGAAATACTTCTCTTAACGCTGGTTGGTTTTTTGGGTGTAGCGGGCATCCAACGCTTTATGATTAAGCAAGTGGGCATGGGTATTGTATTCTTTTTAACAGCGGGTTTTTGTGGGATAGGCACGATAGTCGATTTAGTGAATCATCGAAACTTAACCGAATCGTTTAACCAGAAAATGGCCATAGAATGCCTTCAAATGGTACGGATGTACAGTAAACCACGTGCGTAGTAGTTGATAAGACGTTATTTGCTGGCTAAAATGACTTGCATATTGGAAGGACCGCTTTCGTTCTTCATCCGGTCTATTGCCGTAACGACATAGGTATACTGTGCCCCATTCCGCACCGATTGATCGGTATAATACGTGCGAGAGGCATCAAAAATGATTTCCAGAATATTCTGGGAACGATTTAAGTTTATTTCTTCTCCGGCGTTAAACCGATAGATAACATAGCCATAGGCCGTTTCACCATCCAATGCGGCGAGCGGAGCATCCCATCGTAAGGATATACCACCGGCGTTCAAATTATGGATGTACAGGTTCTCTGGTGCTAGTGGGGGAATACTATCAATCCAAGACATCGTAGGTGGTAAAGCTTTATACCGATAAAAATTATATTGTAAGGAATCACGGAAACCAGCGAGATTGTTAACCAATGATTTGGAGCTGAAATAAACACTTCCTTGGATGTTGGGGTTCTTTCTTAAATAACGGATTTGCTCAGGGAGTTGACTTCGATCTCGCCATCCGGCACTACCGGATGTTGCTTTAAATGCGGCCTGCCCAACGTATACGTGTTTGCCATAGGCATTTGCTCCCCACCAGCCAATTAGCGTTTCATAAGCAGCAGCTCGATTGTTGAACGCAAAATAGATCTGTGGGTTAATGTAGTCTACCCAATCGTTTTGCAGCCAAGCGCGCGCATCGGCATATAGCTGGCCATAACCGCTCAGTCCAGCGGTTTCAGAACCCTCCGGATGTTGTTTTTTGTTTTGCCAGATGCCAAAGGGGCTGACACCGAATTTAACGTACTTTTTAGTTTGATGAATACTATCTGCCAGGGTTTTTATCAATTGATTAACGTTGTCCCGACGCCAGTCGTCAATATTATGGAAATGCTGGCCATAGCGTTTAAAGGTTTGATAGTCTGGAATAGATTGCCCTGCGGCAGGGTAAGGGTAAAAATAATCGTCAAAATGTACCCCATCGATATCGTAATTGCGCACTACTTCCATAATGACAGCTATAATATACTGTTGCACTTCAGGAATACCGGGATTAAAAAGTTTCTTGCCAGCATAGGTAAAAAACCATTCTGGATGTTGCTTGGTGATGTGGCTGGGATCAACATTGGCCTCGTTTAAATCAAAAGTTGCTCGATAAGGGTTAAACCAAGCATGTAATTCCATGCTCCGATTATGCGCTTCTTGAATAGCAAATTCTAAAGGATCATATAGGGGTGCAGGAGCTAAACCTTGGCGCCCCGTTAGGAAACGTGACCACAATTCCTTGCTTTTAGCATAAATAGCGTCGGCAGAAGGCCTAACTTGTAGAAAGATGGCATTAATACCGGCACGCTGGTGGGCATCAAGTATACGGAGGAGCTCTTGTTTCTGTGCGTCGGCAGGGAGGCCCGGTTTGCTGGGCCAGTCGATATTAACGACAGTAGAAACCCAAACACCGCGAAGCTCGCGCTTAGGACTAGTCGTTGAGATATATTGTGCAAAGCTGGATAAATAAAAAGAAACGAGTATGAATAGTGTTAGTAATGCGTATAGCCCTTTATGCCTGTTCATCAAATTAGCGTATGTTTTAGCGTGCTTATTTCTAAAAAGCTGTAAAGATAAGGATAGCAAGGGGCTATGAGAAAAAAAATCGGTAAAAGTATGCATGGATAAGGAAAAGGTGTAGGCTTATGTATACAAGTAATTTTTAAAAATGCAGCTGTTTGGGTAAGAAAACGCCCTTTTCTATAAGAAATATGTTGGAACAATTTTTGCTCAAAATTTCGAGACCTAACAAGACTTAGAAATTTGTACAATGGAAGATAAAGATACTGTGTATGAGAACCCTTCATTGGAGCAGAGACATACTGCATATGATGTGGAAGAGGATGAATTGCGGGAAAAGGGTAAGGATGGTCCTAAAATCTATTTCTTTATTCTAGCGATACTAGCTTTAATTGCCACCAATATTTATTTCTATGTTAAGTATAAGCATTCGGATGAATTGCATGGTACCGTATTGAGCGAGAAAACACAAATGGAAACGGAACTTGACCGGATTGAGGTAGAGCTGGATCGTGTAACGAAGCAAAATGTTGAACTGACAGAATCTTTAAGGGCAGCGCAAGATAATGCACGCATTAAAATTGAAGAATTGCGCACCAAATTAACCCAACAACAATTAAGTCGGGCAGAATTGGTAAATGCACAAAAGGAAATAGCACAATTACGGACAACGGTTTCTAGGTATACGAAAGACATTGAAAAGTTAAAAAATGAAAATGCGCTCTTGATTTCTGAACGCGATCGATTAAAAGAGTCTGCCGGAAATGCAAATCGCAAAGCGGATGAATTAGAGGCGATAAATAGTGAGCTGGAACAGAAAGTCGCTTTAGCTACCGCGCTTAAATTATCTTCTATTAACATTAATGCGGTAAGGGAAAAGCGACATGGTGAAGAAAGTATAGAAACCAAAGCCAAAAAAACGGATAAACTTCGTATCGATTTTAATATTGCCGATAACCCCTTAGCCAAAAAAGCCATTTACGACGTTTATATCCGTGTGATTGAACCCAATGGTAATTTACTTATTGCCGATAATAACATTTTTGAGGTAGACGGGGTTGAAATGCAATATACCGATAAAACGGGAATAGAATTTTCTAATGATGGAAAACTTTATTCTTATGAATGGCAGGGACCGGAAGACTTTAAGTCGGGAAGTTATACGGTTATGTTGTATACCAATAAAGGCTTAATGGGAAAGGGAACCATTCGTTTAGATTAAGCACTGTTGGGGCTAAATGTAATGAACCTTTTTATTATTTTTCTTTCTTAATCGGAATCTTGATATAGAAGGTCGTTCCCTGACCGATCTCGGTATTATAATAGATGGTTCCCTGCATACTTTCTATGGTTTGTTTGACAAAGGCTAAACCAAGTCCGGTACCCGAGCTTTTAGTGGTAAAATTTGGTTGAAAAATCCGGTCTCTTACCCCCTCATCGATACCATTTCCATTGTCTCGGATAGCGATAGATGCTTGGTGATCTTCCACCATAAGCGAAATTTTAATAATACACTTACCCCTACCGGCCTTTGCTTCGATGGCGTTTTTGATCAAATTACTGAATGATCGGCGTAGCTGATCACGATCTCCCCGAGCAATAACCGGACCATCAGACACATATTTAAAGAAGATATCAACGGCTGCATTATTGTTGTAAATGGGAATAATTTTTTCAATAATATCCAAGAGATCAACATCTTCCAATTGCGTATCGGGCATTTTAGCAAAGTTTGAAAATTCAGAAGCGATGGTAGAAAGGCTATCAATTTGTTCAATAAAGGATTTGCTGAAACGCTTAAATTTTTGATCAAAATTTGGGTCATGCTCTTTCCATGATCGTTCTAAGAGCTGTACGCCAAGTTTTAAGGGGGTTAAGGGGTTCTTTATTTCGTGCGCTACCTGTTTGGCCATTTCTCGCCAAGCCGATTCGCGTTCGGATTGTGCAATTTTATTCGCGCTAACTTCAAGCGCAGCAATCATATTATTGTATTCTTTAATTAGTGAACCTATTTCATCATTTCTTTTCCAGAAGAGCGGTTCATTGATTTTACCGATGGAAGTTTTGGCTAAGCTTCGCTGTATAAGGATCAGTGGAGAGGTAATGCGATTGGCGATAAATACGGCAAAAAGACCTAAGGCAACGATAACCAACGCGTAGATGTTAATAAGGGTATTCAATAACATTCCAATACGATCAGAGAAATCCTTTTCATTGGAGAAATAAGGTAAACTCAGGTAGGCTATTGTTTCATCCTGTTCATTTTTAATCGGTGCATAAGCAACAGTATAACTTAAATCGCCTATTTTTTCCTTATGGAAATATTCTGACCGTTGAAACCGAGCCATATTTAACCAAGCATTGGCATTCATGTACCGGGATGTTAGGCCAAGATCATATATTTTACTTTGCGTGGTAAAAAATAAGAGTCCTTCCGTATTATATAAACTAATATCTGTAGCATTAATATTGGCTATATTATGTAGAAAATCTTCTTCTATTTCGAGTTTTTCTGCTGTTTTGTTTTTAAATATGGTAGACTCAAAACCAGAAGCCAATTGATTGATTCTTCTTACGGTATTGACCTCTTGTTGGTTTTGATATTGGTTGCTAATACTGAAGAAGGTGATGATACCGCTGACGATTAAATTGAGTACGACAGCTAGTACAACAAAGGCTTGTATACGAGTTCGGTAAAGGATTTTATTTTGGGTGATTAAGAATGAACGGCGGACATTTCGGAAGCTGAAATCATAATTTTTAAATGTTACAATTAACCATCGCAGTGCATAGACCACAATGGCAAAAACAAGGAGCACCAGAAAGAGAAAGGACAAAGAAGCTAATTGTACCCAGAAACCCTGCCCATCCTTGCTTAATACCATTAATACATGTTCATTAGGTCTATACATGAGTTCCCTCCCACCTTCTTGATTCCGTATGTGGATATATTGGAAAAGGTTTTTGGGGTACATTTGATCGGAGATGGAAAAACGATGATCGCCAAATTGATTGATTAATTTTCCGTTGCGATATAGCGCAAAAGAATATTGTTGAAGATCATCTTGTTGATTGACGCGACCGTTGCTTAAGATTTCAGGAAAAGAGGCGTATCGTTCAAAGGCTTTACTAGACAACTCGATAACGGCAGTACCAATTTCTTTTCCATCGGCAATGATGGGTATCAGGCCGAAATACAATAAATTGCCTAAACTATTATTTATTCGGTAGAAATATTCGGATACTTTTATAGACCCTGATTCTACTTTTTGTTTGTAGTAGCTGAGCTTTTGAACACTTTTTACGTCATCTGGGTAATTTTTGGTCAGTTCAAAAATATTAAATTCATATCGGGAAAGATATCCACTGAAATAGGTTTGTCTGAGATAATCATTTAGTACAGCTACCTTATACCGTTCGGGATGTGAAAAATAATTGATCAAATAATAATCTTTTGCTACATTATTTTCAATTCCATAAAAAATGAATACCGCATCAGGGTCGTCTGCTGATTCTAATCGTTGGAGAATTAACTTTTGAGACTCTAGTTCCTTATCTTGGATAAATTCCGTTTGTTTTAATGAGGCAATACATGCGAATAACAATAGGGAAGTAATAAAAACGACGAGGTTAAACTGATAATTGTTATAGAAAGAAATAGCCCTTAAAAGGATAATAGCGGCGAAAATAAAAAAGGATGCCGTCAATTCATTGAAGAAAAATTGAAAAGTAGCATAAGCGATAAACGTTATCGCAAATAGAAGGAGCCATTGACGCTTATTTATCGTTAAACTGGAGCCTACAGCAAATACAATCTCTAAAAGTAAATAGAGGTTCAGTATTACCAAACACAAGGAAAGGATTCCTATCCAGCTGAAAATGTTGAGTTTTAAGATATTGCTAACATTAAACTGAATATTCGAATTTCCAATGAGGCCACCAAAAACCTGAACGATTTGCGTGCTGGCGATATAAATGAATAAAGAGGCTAAGACAAAGAAGCCAATATGGATGATCTTGGTGTTTAGCCTTGGATTTACTTTGAAGAGCTGAAACCGGTAATTATAGACGTAGCAGGTAAACCATACGGCAGCAATAATATTGAGCAGAAAAGCGCCTAGCGAAGGAAAGAGGAAGTTGGACGCATAATATTTTGGGTCAAAAAATTCGTTGAAAAAATGATTGGCTAACCAGCCAGTCTGCAAATCGATATAGCGTGCTGTAGCAAAAAATAGTAAGAAGAGAAGTGCGGATAATTTTACTTTTCCACGATCGGCAAGCCATACGCAAAAGCTATTCATTAATACAGTAGCAAAGAGCACTGCGGCCAACCACATGGCTAATTCTAGCTTGGAAAACAGGGTATTATAGGTTTGTTTTTTCAGTTTTACGGAAAAGAGATATTTCCCATCGACACTTCGAATACTATACACCGGATTATCGTCATAATTGGCTATAGTAAGGTTCTGCGAATGAATTAAATCGGATGAAAATTTTTCGCTTAAATAATCATTTTTAAGGGCATATTTCGCTTTTATAGGGATTAAGCAGACAACCGAAAAGCCCCCTTTTGATTTTTTTATGGCTTCGTACGAGCCATTGTCTGGTGTAATCCATGAGCTGCCTTCCGGTAGTCCGGCATCTGATTGCGGCACGATTCGGTCTGAACCCCAGAACGTCAGCTCACTGTTAGAGTAGGTATAGACATAGATCTGTTTTTGCTCCCCTAAGTACTCTACTATTTTTTGGGTTAATTCCTCATCGTTTTGAATATCTCTTAATGCGTTAAAATTATTGGTATCTGCCAGAAAGGATTTTACAAATAATTCTTTTTTATGCAGATTTTGTTCGATTCGTTTCGCCTCAAGACGTAAGAGCTCATCTTTACGGAAAGTAAGGTTAATGGTAATGGCCGTACCTATGAAGCAAAGCGTCAATACTAAAAGGAGTATCCGTATTTTTAGAGAGGTATTCAAATTTCATCCAGTATATGGGTAAAAATATAAAATATTCATGAGGGCTAGTAAAAAAAAGCTAATCGCTATGCATTTCTCTCAAACGCATAGCGATCAGCATGGTATGTTTCAATAAATGGTGTAAAAAATAGAAATATAAAAGGGGACGTGGTGAAGGTAATGGAAAAAGGTATTATATACTCGCCGAGGCTGTTTCTACTTGTCGGTTTACCTTTTTCACTAATCCTTGCAAAACGTTGCCTGGACCCACTTCTAGAAATGATGTTGCTCCATCAGCCAGTAGATGCTCGACCGTTTGTGTCCACCGGACAGCTCCTGTTAATTGAGCGATAAGGTTGGTTTTGATCTGTTGAGGGTCGGTATAAGGCTTGGCATCAATATTTTGGTAAATGGGGCAAATGGGCTCCTTAATTGTTACGCTTTCTATCGCTTTTTGCAGTTCGGCGCGGGCTGTTTCCATAAGAGGTGAATGGAAAGCACCTCCTACATTAAGCTTTAGCGCGCGCTTAGCTCCTGCTTCCAGTAATAGCGTGCATGCTTTGTCAACGCCAGCTACCGTTCCGGAAATAACCAATTGACCAGGACAATTGTAATTTGCGGGGACAACGACATCGCTTACGCGTTGGCAGATATCTTCCACTGTAAAATCATCAAGACCTAAGATGGCTGCCATGGTAGAAGGTTGGATTTCACAAGCCTTTTGCATGGCATTTGCCCGTTTTGCCACCAATTGTAAACCATCTTCAAAAGATAAGGCCTCTGCTGCTACTAATGCCGAGAACTCTCCAAGCGAATGTCCGGCAACCATTTGCGGATTAAAGTCGTTGTCTAACGCTTTTGCCAAGATCACGGAATGCAAAAATATAGCGGGTTGCGTAACTTTTGTTTGTTTAAGATCTTCCTCGCTGCCGTTAAACATGAGGTCTGTAATACGAAAGCCTAAGAGCTCATTCGCCTGTTCAAAAAGGTTGCGGGTATTTTCCTTATAATCATAAAGGTCTTTACCCATTCCTACAAATTGGGCTCCTTGGCCGGGGAATATATATGCCTTCTTCATCGGTTTATATGTGTTTTTATCTTTAGTGGTACGTTTTAAGCGCTAAATTATATGGACTTCAGTTATACGGTTTGGTTTCTGTCTGATACTTTAATAATCCCTTACATCCCATATATCTTATGCCTTACACCTCTTAAAAAGCTAGTCTAAACTTGCTGTGATGAGCCGCAGAAACTCTGCGCGTGTACGTTCCTGAGCAAATGCACCGGTAAATGCAGAAGTGGTTGTTACCGAGTTCTGCTTTTGGATACCACGCATGGCCATGCAAAGATGTTTACATTCAATTACCACAGCAACACCCACTGGACTTAGTGTTTCTTGGATACAATCGCGGATTTCGTTCGTTAATCGCTCCTGTACCTGTAACCGGCGAGCAAAAGCATCTACTACCCGAGGTATTTTACTTAACCCAACAATATGTCCGTTCGGAATATAAGCAACATGTGCTTTCCCAAAAAAAGGTAATAAGTGGTGTTCGCACATCGAATAGACTTCGATGTCTTTAACCACAACCATTTGGCTGTAATCCTCTTCAAACATAGCGCTCCTTAAAATTTCCGCCGGATCTAGATCATAGCCATGCGTGAGGTATTGTAGGGCTTTTGCCACGCGTTCTGGCGTTTTTAAAAGTCCCTGACGTGATGGGTCTTCCCCTAACTGTTGTAAGATATCCTGGTAATGCGTGGCAATACGATTAATCTTAGCAGGATTATAGCGATCAATTTTTATATAACCGTCTATTTGCTCATCATCTAAAGGTGCTTCGTGGTCTGTAATATTCATTCCTTTGTGATTTAATTGCCAAAATATTCCACAGAATTATTTTCCGTTTCCTGTAGTTTTATGCAGTGTAATTGGGCTCCTTCGGCAGCTATTGGCTCTTTGAGTTGATGAAAAATGGAGACAGCCAATATTTCGGTAGAAGCCATTTTACCTTTCATGAAATCTACATCTAAATTTACATTGCGGTGATCAAGTTTGTCGATGACATGATCACGTATAATATCTTTAAGTTTGCGCAGGTCAATGACGAATCCGGTAACAGGATCTATTTCCCCTTTGATGGTAACAAAGAGTTCATAATTATGCCCGTGCCAATTGGGATTACTGCACTTACCAAAAGTCGCTTCGTTTTCTTCCAGGCTCCAATCCTCACGGTACAACTTATGGGCCGCACTAAAGCGCTCTCTACGTGTAATATAAATCATAACTATTTATTAGCCCGCAAAGATAAGTTTAATTAGGCTAAGATTTAAATCTAGTGTAATTTAAGCGCTTTTTACTTTTTACTTTTTACTTTTGAGTTTTTACTTATGGCAAGATGTTTAGTTGTAGCTGCAACAGCAGCCGAGATCGCTCCTTTTTTAGAAGTTTTAGCGCAAAGAAAACAAGCGGAAATCGATGTGCTCCTGACGGATGTAGGTATGGTCGCCACGGCTTTTCAATTGGGGAAAGCCCTTCATCAAAAGACCTATGATTATGCCGTCCAAGTAGGTATTGCTGGAGCTATTACGAAAGACCTGGCCTTGGGTGAGGTAGTTTTTGTTGCTCATGATACGTTCTACGAACTGGGGGCAGAAGATCACGATGATTTTTTAACGATTGAACAATTGGGTTTTGGAAAAAGCACTTTCCATGCTATGCCGGGAGTGATACCAGATGGATATGCCGCATTAACGAGAGTAGCTGGTATAACGGTTAATCGCGTACATGGAAATGAACAGTCTATTGCCCAGCTACGTAGCCGAAGTAACGCAGCAGTAGAAAGCATGGAAGGGGCTGCCTTTTACTATGCTTGCCAGCAGGCAGGATTATCTTGTATACAGGTAAGAAGCATTTCCAATTACGTTGAAAAAAGAAACCGCGCGAATTGGAAAATAGGTTTAGCGGTAAAAAATTTAAATGAATGGCTTATTTCTTGTAGTCATCTTTTTTAACTGTAACGGAGCGGAAGCTTTTTAAGATAAAATGACATTTTCACAGGCATATGGTGCTTAGCATTCTTTTACTTTTGTTTCGCTGGATCGCTTAGTATCTGGTGCTAATGTCTTCTGACTCCATTACGCTTATTAAAAATAAATGATATGAATTTAACTCTTGGTTTTTCCCCCTGCCCTAACGACACGTTTATATTCGATGCCATGATTCATCATAAGATTGATACGGAGGGATTAACGTTTGACGTTTCTTATGAAGATGTGGAAACGCTAAACCATAAGACATTTCATCAGGAATTGGCTATTAGTAAATTGAGCTTCCATGCCTATGCCTATGCGCTAGAAAACTATGTATTATTAGATGCAGGTAGCGCACTGGGTTTTGGTGTTGGCCCATTATTGATTTGTAAACAGGAAGCACTGGTGAAACAGGTATTGCAAACGTTGAAAAATGAAACAGGTGTTTCTGATTTAACGATTGCCATACCGGGGAAATATACGACGGCCAATTTTTTATTGGGTTTGGCTTTCCCGCAATTGCAGCGAAAAGAGACGATGGTTTTTTCTGAAATAGAACCGGCGCTATTAAAAGAGCAGGTTGATTTAGGTCTGATCATTCACGAAAATCGGTTTACGTATCAAGATAAAGGACTACATAAGGTGATCGATCTAGGTGATTTCTGGGAAAAAGAGACGGGTTGTGCCATCCCGCTTGGCGGCATCGTTATTCGTCGGGATTTACCCGAAGACATTAAAGCCAAAGTTAATCGTATTATTCGGCGAAGTGTGGAATATGCTTTTGAGCACCCCACTTCTGGGCTTGATTTTATTCGCTCTCATGCGCAGGAAATGAGTGAGGAAGTCATGTATAAACACATTAATCTATATGTCAATAAGTATTCCGTAGATTTAGGAGAGGAAGGAAGGAAAGCGATAAAGTTGATGTTCGATAAAGCGTTAGCATTAAACGTAATCCCAGCGATAGCGAAAACGCTTTTTTTAAATTAATATAGTGGTATCGAAATGTTGTGTTGTACCTTGTACCGGTTATTATAGTGGTCAGTAATCGGTAATCCGCGCCACACACGTTACTGTTCACGCATCATTTTAAATTTTTATTTTTTTACTTTTTACTTAGCAATATGGCAAGACACACTTATCAAAGTGGTATTATAGGAAATTGTGCGTATATCGCGCATGTACAAACAGACACAAACATTTCTTGGCTATGCTGGCCAGCGTTTGATAGTACCTTTGTTTTTGGTAATAAATTGGACAAAAAACATGGTGGCGAGTTTTCTATTCTGCCGGATGGCGAATTTACCAGTAAACAGCGCTACATACCGAATACGAATATTATAGAAACGGAGATCAGTAGTAAAGAGGGGGTCTATAAAGTTACGGATTTTGCTCCTCGTTTTCAGCAGTATGAACGCTATTTTAAGCCACTTATGCTGGTTCGGAAAGTAGAACGCATTAGTGGAGAACCGCGCTTGCGTATGCGCTGCTATCCGGTAACAGATTATGGAAAGCGACCTCAGGAAAGACATCGCGGAAGTAACCATGTGGAATTTAGCGGCGGTGCAGACAAGATGCGATTGACAACCAACGTGCCGATTAGCCATTTTTTCGAAGCAGGAACGTATGTCTTACACAGCACAAAATATCTAATATTGACTTATGGCGAACCATTAGAGGCTCCGTTGGAAGAAACTGCTGAACGTTTTTTGTGGCAAACCATTAACTATTGGCGGACCTGGATTAAACACACCAGCATTCCGTCTATATATCAGGAAGCGGTGATCCGTTCGGCTCTAGCGTTAAAACTCCACCAATATGAAGATACGGGAGCGATTATTGCGGCCAGTACCTCAAGCTTACCGGAGTATCCCGGTAGTGGGCGGAATTGGGATTATCGGTATTGTTGGATTAGGGATAGCTATTATGTTCTGGCTTCTCTCCTTCGTATCGGACAATTTGAAGAGATGGAAAACTATGCGGAATATATTGCCAATATATCTGCGAACGAAAAAGGAAGGTTCCAACCGTTATATAGTATCAATGGAAGAAAGGAATTGGTAGAAGAAGAATTGAGTTACCTTTCGGGTTATAGGGGGAATAAACCGGTTAGAATAGGAAACCAAGCCTATGAACATATCCAGAACGATGTGTATGGGCAGGTACTCTTGACGTTATTGCCTTTGTATACCGATAGTCGCTTTGTAGCGGAAGAACGTAGCCATTCTGCAGGATGGCTAGAAGCGTTGATCACCAAGATAGAGCAGACTATCGACGAAAAAGATGCGGGTATTTGGGAATTCCGAAACTTTGCGAATTACCATTGCTATACAAACCTTTTTCAATGGTCAGGGTGTAAAGCCGCTGCACGTATTGCGAAGAAGATAGGCAATGCCGACTTAGAAAATCGAGCAGAGCAGTTGGTTAAACGGGCTGCAACGCATATTGAAGATTGTTATGATTCCGAACGAAAGGTTTATACACATGCCGTGGGGAGCAGCCATTTGGACGCAAGCACACTGCAATTAATCATTATGCGGTACCTCGATCCCACATCGGAAAGGGCGAGGAATCACTTGGCGGGCTTAGAAAAAGAGCTTCGGGATGAAAATGGCCTCTTTTATCGGTATCTACATGCCGATGATTTTGGAAAGCCAAAATCAACATTTCTCATCTGTGCATTTTGGTATGTAGAGGCCCTAGCTTGTGTTGGCCGTGCCCAAGATGCGGTTAAGACCTTTGAGAACCTGTTGCAGTATGCCAACCATTTGTTCTTATTTAGCGAAGATATCGATGCAAACAACGGCGACCAATGGGGCAACTTCCCTCAGGCGTATAGTCATGTGGGCCTAATTAATGCCGTAAACCGGATTGCTTCGGTTTTAGGGACACCTAGATTTTTAATATAAGCACATTAGCGGTTAAGAAGAAGTGCGCGCAATAAGGCGCGTACCTCTTCTTGATCTTCCAAATAGTATTTTGCCGCAGACACATTACTTCCTACCTTAATCGTAACGGCTTTTTCGGGAAGCGCTTTAAAGGTATCTTCGTCCGTTCTATCATCGCCAATGGCCAACATAAAATCAAAAGCTGTTTCATGTAGGAGATTTAACGTAGCCCTACCCTTGTTTACATCGGCATTTTTGACCTCCACGACCTTATCTCCATCCAACATTTTTAAGCCAAAGGTATTGAGGTGGTATTGCAGATTGTCCATCAATTCATTGGCGCGAAGCGATCCTAAGCCTTTTTGAACTTTGCGATAATGCCATGCAAGGGAATAACTCTTTTCTTCAATAAAAGAGCCCGGTGTTTTATCGGTATAGATTTCCATTAACTTCATCACCTCTTCTTTCCAAACGGTAGATAAACCGGGTAATTGAACCCAATCGCCATGAACTTCTTTTTTCCATGCACCATGCTCGGCAATGAGTGTATAATTTTTCATACCAAACCAGTGCTCCAGCGTGGTATGTTTCCGGCCACTGATAATCACTAAGGTATTTTTCGGATCGTCTACAAATCCATCCAACAATTCATATAAGGCTGGATCAGGATAGGCTTCATCAATTTCTTTTTTGAAGCCCACTAATGTGCCATCATAATCCAACAAAAGCAGTCGGTTTTTTGCAGACTTATATCTTTCTTGAATGGCCCGTTCTATCGACTCTTTTACTAAGTTCGCTCGGGAATCCCGTTGCATTTGTTTAACATCTTCTATGCGAGCCATAAAAATTTTCACCCAATGTTTGATGTTAAACTTAAAGACAACGGCACGCATGGCTTTCATGCGGTCCTGCATTTCGTCTTCAGGCATATTTAATGCGCTTACGAGGGCTTTTCGGATCTCACTGATATTATTCGGATTTACCAAAAGAGCATCGTTTAACTCTTTCGATGCACCAGCCATCTCACTGAGAATAAGGACGCCTGTATTATCATTCCTACTGGCCACATATTCCTTACTTACCAAGTTCATCCCATCGCGCATGGGCGTGACTAGACAGACGTCGGCGACATTATATAAGGCAGAGATGATTTCGATGGGATACCCGTGGTAAAAGTAGGCAATAGGGGACCATTGGAAGGTGCGGAATCGGGCGATGATATTACCTACTAGACGATCGATTTCATCTTTTAATAATTTATATTGGGGGACACTGTCCCGAGAGGGGACAACCACCATGTATAAGATAATTTTTTCTAAGTATTCGGGGTTTTTTTCCAACAATAACTCAAAGGCATTTAATCGCTCAATAATGCCTTTGCTGTAATCCAGGCGATCAATAGAAAGCACGATCTTTTTATCGGCGAAGTTTTTTTTGAAATTCTGGATATGTTGTATAACTGTAGGATCCTTGCTTAAATTGGAAAACTTGTCGCTGTCAATTCCCATGGGAAATGGTTCGGCAAGGACAATCCGGTTTTCGACTCTAAGCCGATTGGCATCCGCCTGTACAGGAAGCAAATGGGTAGCGGCGCTGAGAAAATGCCGTACATCATCGAAGGTATGAAAGCCCAGCAGATCAGCTCCTAACATACCCATTAAAAGTTCCTTACGCCACGGAATTAGCCGGAAAAGTTCTTGGGAAGGAAAAGGAATGTGGTTAAAATAAGCAATGGACACCTGCGGTTGTTGTTGGCGGATTAGTCCCGGAACGAGCAGTAGCTGATAATCGTGCACCCAAATGGTGTCTCCCGGGTTTAATTGTTTTAAGATTGCATCAGCAAATTTTTGGTTAACCTGTACGTAGGAAAGCCAGTTATGGTAATCGTAGTTGGCATAAGTAGACAAGTAATGGAATATCGGCCATAAAACTTCATTGCTAAAGCCCTCATAATAACGTTTAACCTCCTCCTTACGTAAAAAAACGGGAATTAGGCTAAGCTCCTTTAACTTTTCGGTTATGTCTATTTGTATTTGTTCGGTTTCGGCCGTTGTTCCAGGCCATCCAATCCAGATATTATCCCCTTCTTTGTAAATAGAACCTAATCCGGTAGCCAATCCGCCCTCGCTTGGAGTAAAGACAAGTTGGCCATTTTCTTCATTTATTTTTACTGGTAGTCGATTGGATACGATGATTGTTTTGCCCACGATGTTATGTTATCTATTTTTATTGACTGTTTCGTACTTAACTTTAACTAAAGCTAAATCTTGGTTGACTAGAACTTATCCTGATTAATCTGCCAGCCGGTTGTTTACATAAGCTAACCTATCCTGAAAGCACTGGAGCGTGAAAAGGACAGTTCAATGATTATTAACCCAAAAATCAACGTATGGTTTGGAAAAATTGATTTTTGATGTTGTGACGAAACAAAAATACCTAAAAAATAGACGTTAAGGGCTATAATCTGAAGTAGTCGTATTTAGGGGAAATTCGGGGCGAATTGTGAAAATATTTATGGAATTAAAGCTAAAAATGGAGAATAAACTGTAGGTTTGAATGGTTAAAGAAATGAGAAAAATTTTACCTTATCTGCTGGTCTTGTTTGTTATCCTGTTCAGCTGGTATTACAAGGGAATGCCACAAAGCATAAAAAAAGGTTTCGGGCGATTGCTTGCGGTACTCATCGTTGCCCTATGGGTTTATTTTTTGCTTAAGTTTAGGTAAAAAAGCGGAAGGTGAGGCCTTCTCTGGGTAAAATTGCAAACGAAGGATAATTACTTTTGGCATAAAAGCAACCACCATGGTGTGGAGATGCTTTCGGTAAAGGTAAAGGCTAACTGTGGAAGTGAACAGAAAAAGACTGCTTGATTAAGGTTTTTTTATTAATAAACAAAAACTGTTGATTTTTTTAAAAGTAAATTTTATCTTTGCAGCCCCGCAGCATTAAGCTCCGGGAAATATGTTGAATACATAAATTATCTCAAATGGCAACTAAAATAAGATTGCAAAGATTTGGTAAGAAGGGTAAACCTTTTTATCATGTAGTGGTAGCTGATTCTCGTGCTCCTCGTGATGGTAAGTTTATTGAGCGTTTAGGTTCATATAATCCTAACACCAATCCAGCAACGATTGATTTAAATTTTGACAAAGCATTGGATTGGTTAACCAAAGGAGCTCAGCCTACGGATACTGCCCGCGCTATTTTGTCTTACAAAGGAGTGCTTTATAAAAAGCATTTGTTGGGCGGTGTGAAAAAAGGTGCTTTTGACGAGGCAACAGCTGATGCTCGTTTTCAAGAGTGGTTAGCCGGTAAGGACGCTAAAATTGAAGGTAAGAAAGATAATCTTTCTAAATCGAAAGAAGAAGTAAGAAAAGCAGCTTTAGCGGCAGAGGCGAAGAAAAAAGAAGAAAGAGCGGCGGCTTTAGCGGCAAAAAATGCTCCTGAAGAAGCAGCAGAAGAAGCTCCAGCGGAAGCTCCTGAAGAAGAAGCAGCTTCTGGAAATGAAGAAACAACAAGCGCTGAATAAGGCGATTTGATAATCTTTATAAAATGCCATTTCTTAGGGTCCACCCTATTGGAATGGCATTTTATTTTTCCCATAAGATAATCCTACCAAACGTAATATCATGCAGCTAAGTGATTGTTTTTATATAGGTTATATTAGCAAAACACGTGGACTGAAAGGAGAAATACAGGTGTATTTTGAATTTTTGGATTATGAAGCGCTGGATTTTGATGTTGTTTTTTTAGAACTGGACAAGAAGTTAGTGCCCTTTTTTGTTCGCTCGTTTAAGCTTCAATCCAATCGGACGGGATACTTTTATTTGGAAGATATGGATCATATTGATCAGGCCAAAAGTCTCGTTGGAAAACAATTGTATCTCGCGAACGAAAAAATGCCGGAGCGCGATCCTGATACATTTTATATAACGGACTTAAAGGGGTACCAGGTTTTTGATCAGACCTATGGAAATTTAGGAGAAATTATTGCAATCAATGAATTTCCCCAGCAGGACATTGCTGTTGTATGCTATAAGTCAAAGGAACTATTGTTTCCCTTAAGCGATGATTTTATTGTTGAGATTGATGAGGAGAGCAGGGTATTAAAGGTAGATTTACCGGAAGGCCTGATTGTCTTATATAGTGAAGCTTAATCAAATAAGGATGCGTTTTGATATCATAACCGTATTACCAGGATTGTTGGAAAGTCCTTTTGCACACTCCATTTTACAACGTGCGCAGCAAAAAGGCTTAGCTGAAATCCATGTTCACAACCTGAGGGATTACGCAGCAAACAAGCATAAAAGTGTAGACGATTATCCTTATGGTGGTGGAAGTGGAATGGTGATGCAGATAGCACCCTTTGCTGCCTGTATCGAGCAATTACAAAGCGAGCGTACTTACGATGAAGTGATTTACATGAGTCCGGATGGCCAAACCTTAAACCAGTCGACTGCGAATGCACTGGCCTTAAAAGGAAACCTGCTGATTTTATGTGGTCATTATAAGGGAATAGACCAACGTATCCGTGAAATTTTCGTAACTAAAGAAATTTCTATTGGAGATTATGTGGTCTCGGGAGGAGAATTGCCAGCTGCTATATTGGTAGATGCCGTTATACGGCTTATTCCTGGTGTATTGTCTGATGAAACTTCTGCCCTTTCCGATTCGTTTCAAGGAGAATTACTGGATGCGCCAGTATATACCCGTCCGGCTAATTGGCGTGGTCATCAAGTGCCGGATGTTCTATTAAGTGGTAATGAAGCGGCTATTGCCCATTGGCGCTATGAGCAGGCTTTAGCGAGGACTCAGGAACGCAGGCCCGATCTTTTAGACGAATAGTTTGAGCAAGAGGCGCAGGTGATGCGAGTAGTGATTTTTGTGGTGCATCCATTGGCGTTGCACGGGCGAATTTGGAGAAATGTATCCTTTTACAAAAAAGGGAAAATAGGTTTTTAATTTTAAAATAAAATAACTAATATTGCAGTCCGATTTTTACGGGTTAAAAATCGTTGTTAATTACTTAAAATCATGGATTTAGTAAAATTTGTAGAAGAGCAGGCGGTAGCAAAAAATGAAGTTCCTGCATTTAAGGCTGGTGATACCGTTAGCGTTCACTATAAAATTCGCGAAGGTAACAAAGAACGTGTTCAGGTATATAAAGGCGTAGTTATACAACGGAATGGCGTAGGTTCTAACGAAACCTTTACCGTAAGGAAAATGTCAAATGGCATAGGTGTTGAACGTATTTTCCCGGTAAACTCACCTAACATTGATAAAGTGGTTGTAGATACTTATGGTAAAGTTCGTAGAGCTAAATTATTCTATTTACGCAACTTAACCGGTAAAGCTGCTCGTATTAAGTCAAGGAGAGTGTAAACCTTTTTTGAAGGTTAAAAATAGAAAAGGCTCCTTGCTTCTAGTAAGGGGCTTTTTTATTGTTCTCCCTCCCATTCTGCAAAGAAGTTGGCAAGGAATTGTTCCATGAATTCATGGCGGTTAATGGCCATTTTTCGTCCGGTATCCGTATTCATTTTATCCTTAAGGAGCAGTAGCTTTTCGTAGAAATGGTTAATGGTTGGGGAGGTGCTGTTTTTATAAGTTGCCTTATCCTGATTGGGGTTGGGTCGAATTTGTGGATCATAAAGGGGTCTATTCTTAAAACCACCATAATGGAAAGCACGGGCAATGCCAATGGCTCCCATGGCGTCAAGCCGATCAGCGTCTTGAACGATTTCCATTTCTTTTGAGCTGAAATTGACGGTTCCTAAACTAGCTTTATAGGACATATTGCGAATGATCGCTACCACATGAATAACGACGTGTTCGGGTACCGCTAAGCTGTGCAGAAACTGGTCGGCAAGAGTGGGGCCGATCTCTTCATCACCGTTATGAAATTTACTGTCGGCTATATCGTGTAAGAGGGCCGCCAGCTCGACCACTAACGTGTCAGCCTTTTCTGTCTTTAAAATGTGTTGGGCATTTTTCCATACACGCGCTACATGAAACCAGTCATGACCCGCTTCGGCGTCTTTTAACGTTTGTTTGACAAAGGTTATCGTTTGTTCGATCAAGAGGGTCATTCGTTTTCTTTTGGATGAAAATTTAGCGCCTCGTTCCTTTCGAAGATGATATAGGCGCGATGCCAGGGATCGTCGCCGAGCAGTTTCCAGCGGTGCCCCTTTCCAGTAACATCCGTTGCGATAAGGACGTCGCCTTCCCTAACGGTAAATGTTTCTCCAAGTGAGGTGGTAAATTCTAGGGTTCCTTTTAAGGTTAATACATATTGGGTAGTAGGCGCTTGATGCCAATCGTACACTGCTTGAGGTGCTGTTTCTTTAAAATGGAGACTTTTTACGGCAGTTAAGAAGCTGGTATCGACATACCCTTCCTGTACGTGCGAGTGGCCCTCTTTTCCTGTGTATAATTTATAAGCTTTGATCATCTATTTTCACTTTTCTTCTAGATCCGTCATACAGTTCATAGGCTAATAAGCGGCAATCCAATTTGCCGTTATAAAATTCTATCCGCCTATGCGATTGTAGGCCAATCTTTTTGGCAAGATCTGGGTTTCCGGTGAAGACAAAACCAGTATAACCCTTGCATTCATTTTTCATAAAATCACCTATGCGGCCATAGGTAAGCTCTAATTTGCTATGGGTGCCCAAACGTTCACCATATTCCGGATTGAATAGAATGACTCCGGGAGCTGGAGGGACATGGGTTTTAGCAAAATCGCAGACTTCAAAAGTAATTAATTGATCTACTCCTGCTGTTTTAGCATTGGCTTGGGCAATGTTAACGGCCTCCTCTGAAATGTCAGAAGCAATGATTTTTAAATCAATATTTTTAATGATCTGTTCTTTAAGTTTCCGACGTGCGGCAAAAAACACCTGCTCATCATAACCTAAAATATGCATGAAGGCATAATTCATCCTAAAAAGGCCTGGTTTGCGATTGGTAGCGATTAAAGCGGCTTCAATAGCTAAGGTGCCGGAGCCACACATGGGATTGACAAAAGCTGCTTTTTGATCCCATTCGCTGGCATAAATAACACCACTAGCTAATGCTTCAAGCATAGGGGCTTTTCCGGGGTGCTTTCGGTAACCGTGCTTGGCCAGCGTTTCGCCAGAAGTATCGAGGTACAGATCGGCTTTATTCTCTTTCCAGAAAAGATGGACAACAGCCTTGTTTAATTTCGGACCGGTATTGGGCCGAACGCCTTTTTTTTCTTTTATGCGGTCAACAATGGCATCCTTTACCTTTAAATTAGCAAATAAAGGCGTGGTAATGGTTTCATTGTTTACGTTTGAATTCACCGAAAAATAACCGTTAAAATCGAGGAGCTCTTCCCAAGCAATTGCTTGTATGTGATGGTATAATTCATCCGCATTGGCGGCGGTAAAACTTTTTAGGGCATATAATACTTGACTGGCGCAACGCAAATTGAGGTTTAAGGTTATGCAATCGTTGAGTGTGGCCAATAGTTCTACTCCGGTACTAAACGCGCGTTTGATAGGAAAACCAAGTGCTTTTACTTCTTGTTGTACATAGGGTGACAACCGTTTATTGCAGGTAATGATAACTTTTTGTGGTGTGTTGAAAACTTGCATAGCTTATTTCTGCGAAGTTAAGATTATTTGTCGCCAAAAATCCCTATTTTTACAATTTATATTTTGTTTGATTGTTATGGAAATTAAAGGTAAGGTACACGAGGTTGGTGCGGTACAGCAAGTTACAGATTCGTTCAAAAAACGTGATTTAATTGTTCAATACGCTGAAAATCCGCAATTTGTAGAGTATATTCGTTTTGAAGCGACCCAAGATCGGGTTAATATTTTTGATAATTTGGCCCCCGGTGAAGATGTAGAGGTCTCTTTTAATTTACGGGGTAGACCATGGACAAACAAAGGTGGTGTAACCACCTATTTTAATTCACTGGTTGCTTGGCGAGTAACGAAAACGGCTCCAGAAACAGCTGCTCCAGCGGCACATGTCCCTCCTGTTGACATATCTTCGGCTCCCGATGATGACGATTTGCCATTTTAATTCTCCTCGGCCGTAAAGGGTTTACAGCGAAATATGAGGAAACTTGATAAAGAAAAGCATCCGCCAACTGGCGGGTGCTTTTTATTTTGAACAACAAGTTATTAAATTTCGGATTTAAATTCCTTATCACCTATGTGGTTTTGTGTTAAAATTTGTTAAAATGGAGCTGAATAGCAGGCTCTTGCGTATTTTTGTGTTTATATGAAGCGGAAAAGTATAGCGGCCATTATTGGTTTGATGTTATTTGCATTATTGGGTGTAATAGCCATGCAATACTATTTCATAAGCCAATCGTATCATTTAAAAACCCAATTATTCGATGAAGCGGTAAATGCCGCACTCAATACCGTTGCGCTTAAGGCTGAAAAGCGGGAGGCTGTTGATTTTTTACAGGCGAAGGAAGCCCAAAATCGGAAGTTACAGGAGAAACGTGAAGCCGAGTGGCGTACTAAAATGTTTGTAGAGAAAATTAAACGGGAACAGCGTCAGCAAGAAATGGAGGTCCGCGAGCTGGAAGCCAAATTATTGCGAGCCTTTCCTAGTGCTACCCTGATCACGAATGATTTTTATGAAACGTACATGCGTGATGCCAAACTTAAAAATCTGGTCAATGTGGAGCTTGTTACGATGCCCGAGGGCTTTTATCAACAACGGAATAGATTAGATGTCTACGTCAATGACCCGGTTAGCCATCCAAAAAAAGCAAAAGACGATAGCTTGCGCTATGTTTTTATTGATCCCTATATGAACGACATTGGTGTGGTTGCCTTACCACCAAGAAAGGATAGACGGTTAGACGCTCAAATGAAGAAATATGAGCAACAAGAAAAATTCTTCCAAACGGGGTCATTGGTGGATTCGTTTATGGCTGCAGCACAAGGCCCTTCAGTGATGGAAAATTTGGCCAGTGATCTGGAAATGGCAAAAAAGCCCTTAAAAAGTCGGATTGATGTAGGCTTCATCCGGCAAGAACTAAAGGAAGAATTTGCCAATAGAAACATTCATCTGCCTTTTGAACTTCGGATAACTGGTCAGCAAGATTCGATATTATATCGCTTGGTTTCGTTTGCAGGGCAGTATGACAATAAGAATTTTTATAGTACCATCTTATTTCCGAATAGTGTTATCCGTTCTTCGGGAAAATTATCGGTCAGCTTTCCAAGCAAACGATCATTGATGCTAGGGAATATGGGCGTAATGTTAGGATCATCGATAGCATTACTCCTCGTTCTTATCGGTTGTTTTACGTATACGATTTTTACTATCCTCCGTCAAAAGAAGATATCGGAAATGAAAACCGACTTTATTAATAACATGACTCACGAGTTTAAAACGCCGGTGGCAACCATTATGATTGCAAGTGAATCGTTAAAAGATCCGGAAATTATCGCCGATCCTAAACGAGTAGATCGTTTGGCGAATGTGATCTATGATGAAAATGTGCGTTTGGGTAACCATATTGAGCGTGTTCTGAATATAGCGAAGATTGATAAGGGTGAGTTACGTATGGATCGGCAGGAGCTTAATATGAATGATTTGGTGGGAGCAGTAATTGATAGCATGGATTTGCAGTTGAAAAAGCGTCATGCAAAGGTTGGGCTGGAAATGGAAGCTCGCGATCCTGTTGTAAATGGTGATGAATTTCATTTATCAAATGTCATCTTTAATTTGATCGATAACGCCATAAAATACAGTAAAGAAATTCCTGAAATAACGATTAAAACCTGGAATAGCGGGAACAGCATTCATATAACAGTAGCCGACCAAGGTATCGGAATGAGTCGCGATCAATTGTCTAAAATTTTTGATCAATTTTATCGGGTGTCTACCGGTAATTTACATGATGTTAAGGGATTTGGTTTGGGCTTAAGCTATGTGCAGGATATTGTGAAACGAATGAAAGGTACAATTAAGGTGCGAAGCGAAAAGAATAAAGGTACGGAGTTTGAGGTCATTTTACCCGTATCTCATCATTAAGCAAAAGAATATGCGAAAAATTTTATTAGCAGAAGATGATCCCAATCTTGGCGAAATATTAAAGGATTATTTAGAACTAAAAGGAAAGTTTGATGTAAAACTCTGCCAGGATGGTGAGGAAGCCCTGCGTGCCTTTGGGAGAGAGGACTTTGATCTGTGTATCTTAGATGTCATGATGCCCAAGAAAGACGGGTTTTCGCTCGGGAAAGAAATCCGAAGAGTAAATGAAGCAATTCCGATTATTTTTGCTACGGCAAAGGGTATGATGGAAGATAAGACGGAAGCCTTTAATTTGGGGGGGGATGACTATATAACTAAACCATTTAGGGTAGAGGAGCTATTGCTGCGGATTAATGCTTTACTGAAGCGTAGTTCACAGCAAGACCGGACGACGGAGGAAGAATTGCCCGTTAACTTTGATCTTGGGGAATATCATTTTGACTATACAACACAACTTATTTCCCGGTATGGGCAACAACAAAAGCTTTCTACAAAGGAGGCAGAGCTATTGCGAATGCTGTGTCTAAAAAAGAATGATGTACTTACTCGTGAAGAAGCACTGATAAAAATTTGGCACGACGATAACTATTTTAACGGAAGAAGTATGGATGTTTTCTTAAGCAAACTTAGAAAATACCTTCGGGACGACCCTAAAGTAGAGATTGTCAATGTGCATGGAAAAGGGTATAAGCTATTGGTGGGTTAATGGATCAGTTCTCCAACATGTTTATGGATGTTGTTCGCCATTTTGCTTAAAGGAAGGTCGTTTAAGTCTGAACCGAAAGGATCTTCTATTTCTTCTGCGATCATCTCTAGAGAGGTAAGTACGTAGAAAGCAAAAACTACCGCTGGAACTACAAAATAGCCTAGGGAAAAGACGAATCCGTATGGAAGGGTCAATACATAAACCGAAATAAACTTTTTAATGAAAGAAGTATAGGTAAAGGGGATTGGTGTGTTTTTAATCCGTTCACAAGCGCCACAGATATCCGCGAATGCAAGTAGTTCGTTGTTGAGTAGAATGAATTGGTCTCCGGAGATAATCCCTTCTTTATATAAGATGTTGGTGCGCTTGAAAAGCATGGCTGCCACCTGATTCGGACCATGTTTACTGTCATCTAACTGGGCAAACGCTGGATGGTCTTTTTCATCTAGCATAAAGCGCGTTCTACTGGATTGAAGATGATCTCTTAACGTGTTCGCAAATAAAGGTATACTTTTTTTATAGAAGCTTCGGTTCACCTTATCGTTTATAGGTAAAAGACTTTCGATGCGTAAGGCGAGGTTTCGGCTCGTATTGGTTAGCTGTCCCCATAATTTTCGGCCTTCCCACCAACGGTCGTAGGCGGTATTTGTTCGGAATACTAATAGAATAGATAGCACGAAACCCAGTAAACTGTGCATGGAGGGAATATTGCGTAACCAGCTCTGCTCAGATAATTTTAGATATTCGATTTCGAAGAAAGCTATGGCCCAAGAATAGATCGCCATAAAAAAAAGAAAGGGATAAAGTTTTTTTATCGTTTCAGAACGGTGAAAGGAAAAAACAGCATGCAACCAATCTTTTGGATTATATATAATCATGGCGTGATCAGAATTAAAATTGCGGTAAACTTAGATAACTCCATTTTCTTTTACAAGTCAAATTTGATTCCTTGTGCTAAGGGCAATTTGTCTGAAAAATTTATGGTAGTGGTTTGGCGCCTCATATAGGCCTTCCAAGCATCCGATCCAGACTCCCTGCCACCACCAGTTTCCTTTTCTCCGCCAAAAGCCCCTCCTATTTCTGCCCCTGAAGTGCCAATATTGACATTGGCAATACCACAATCGGAACCATTAACCGATAAGAAATGTTCTGCTTCTTTCAGATTTAGGGTCATAATAGCAGAAGATAAACCTTGTGGAACATGATTTTGTATAGCAATAGCTTCCTCTAATGTGTCGTATTTCATCAGGTATAGGATGGGAGCAAAAGTTTCTTGATGGGTTATTTTGGATGTTGGTGGCATTTCTACTACACAAGGTTTCACATAACAGGAGGATGGATAGTTCGGTCCAGAAAGTAGTCCCCCTTCAACAACAAGCTTACCACCTTCTTTTTTGCATTGTTCAATGGTACTTAGATAAGTCTGTACAGCTTGCTCGTCAATTAGGGGCCCAACGTGGTTTTTTTCATCCAAGGGATTTCCAATACGTATTTGTTGATAAGCCTTAACGAGCCGCTGCTTAAATTGTTCATAAATGGATGCATGGATGATAAGCCTACGGGTGCTCGTACAGCGTTGGCCGGCAGTACCTATCGCTCCGAAGATACTGGCCAATAATGCGGTATCTAAATCGGTATGCTGCGTGATAATAATCGCATTGTTTCCTCCGAGTTCCAAAATCGATTTACCTAAACGTGTAGCCACTGCTTGTGCTACCGATTTACCCATGCGGGTTGATCCCGTAGCAGAAATTAATGGGATACGGGAATCGTTGGCCATTAAGGTGCCAAGAGAGGCATCTCCTTGGATTAAACAAGAAACAGCCTGAGGAATTTGGTTCTTAGTAAATACCGCTTGTACAAGTTGTTGGCAAGCTTCTGCAGTAATAGGTGTCTTTTCCGAAGGTTTCCAGATACAGGTATTTCCACAAACCCAAGCGATAGCTGCATTCCAGCTCCATACCGCTACAGGAAAATTAAATGCCGAAATAATACCCACGACCCCTAAGGGATGCCACTGTTCGTACATACGATGTTGCGGTCGCTCGGATTGGGTGGTTAACCCGTAAAGTTGCCGGCTTAGTCCCACAGCAAAATCACAAATATCGATCATCTCTTGTACTTCTCCGTAGCCTTCTTGAAGGCTTTTTCCCATTTCGTAAGAAACGAGTGCGCCTAAATCTTCTTTGTGAGCTCTTAAAGCTGTGCCGATCTGCCGAACAATTTCCCCTCTTTTAGGGGCAGGAATTTGTTTCCATGTGGAGAAGGCTTGGTTTGCTTGCTCGACCTGATTCTGATAGGATGCTTCAGTGGTTTGTACAACATGCGCAATCAGTTGTCCATCAACTGGAGAGTAACTTGCAAGAGTTGTCGACGTAGAAGGAAGGTGCGAGCGGATTTTTAATCTTTTTAAAACAGAGGAAATAGCTATAGAAATCATATTGATTATTGTTTTAAGGATGCTATACAAACCTAAATATAATCTGAAGGAAAACCATGAATTTGTAGGTTTCTTTTTGCGTGAAGTGTTTATTTTCAACGGCTTCGGTTGATATGTTGGTTAAAAAATAAATCCGTATCTTTGTACAAGGAGATTAGTAGATATCAGTTATGGTTTCTTCATTAGGTTACTGCTGGCGGGTGTATAGAGGGAAAAAGTGTTAAAAAAATAATAAGCTAAACGGCTATTTTACAGGTGTTTGTTTTTCTGAGTGTTTGTTTGTGGAAAACTAAATTGGCTAAATAGCAGTTTTAACGGTAATTTGAACACATAAATTTCATCAGCAAGTACCGCCAGACCAGATGGATATACTGGCATGATAATCCGGACGCAGTCGTGTCCATTGCAGGAGTCGTTCATTAAATAGTGGACGCAAAGAATGAGGGAGCCCAATAAATAGCTAAACTACTAATTATTAAATTGCGATGGAAGACGATTTTGATTTTGAATTCTCTGAAGACCCAAAATTTTCAGTGGAACGCTACGAAGAAATGATCCGCAATGAGGATCAGTATTTTTTTGATGCTCAAGCCTTTGAAGGGATTATTGACTATTATATGGAGAAAAATGACCCGGTAAAAGCCCTACAGGTAGTAGATTACGCCGTGAGTCAACATCCTTTTGCAGCCATATTCTATATTAAGCAGGCCCAGCTTTATTCTATAACCAATCAGTTGGATCAGGCCTTAAGGGCACTGGATAAAGCTGAACTATTGGAGGCCTCCGAGCCAGATATATTTCTTATACGGGGAGGAATTCTCGGCACTATTGACCGTTACGAGGAAGCGATAGCCAATTTGGAGAAGGCTCTTTCTTTGGCCGAAAATGCTGACGAGATCTACCTGCAAATGGCAATGCTTTTTCAGAATAAAGGGGATTACGAGCAAGCGATTCATTATTTAAAAAAGAGCTTGGAGCACAACATGGAAAATCAGGAGGCCCTTTATGAACTAGCTTTTTGTTATGACGTGTTGGATAGACAAGAGGAAAGCATTGGGTTTTATTTGCAATATATCGATAATGAACCCTATTCTTATGCTGCTTGGTATAACTTGGGCAATGCTTATCATAAGTTAAGTTTATATGAGAAAGCAATTGACGCGTATGATTATGCTATTTTGATCAAGGAGAATTTTGCGTCTGCCTATTTCAATAAAGGAAATGCCTTGGTTAACCTTGATCGGTACGCGGATGCTATTGCCGTTTATAAGCAAACATTTGAATATGAACCACCAAGCGCGGAAACCTATTGCGCAATAGGTGAATGTTATGAGAAGCTAGAGCAGATGGATGAGGCCCGTTCTTACTATAAAAAAGCGGTAAAATTAGATCCTAAACTGGGCGATGGTTGGTTTGGTATTGGTGTGACATTAGACTACGAAGAACGTTACTTTGAGTCATTGCACTTTTATAAAAAGGCTTTAGGTATTGATGACCAAAATCCGGAATACTGGTTTGCCATTGCAGATGCGAGATATAAGCTTAAACAAATCAAGGAAGCTGAAGCGGCATACGAGCGGGTGGTCGAGCTTAATCCCTTAGACATTGAAGCCTGGTTGGATTATTCCTCTGTTTTATATGAGCAAGAAAAGTTATCTGGTGCCATAGAGGTTATTTCTGACGCTATTAAGCATAATCCGGATGCAGCAGAGCTCTATTACAGAATGGTCGCTTATTTATTTGCTTTTGGGAAATACACAGAGGCGCTCC
Organism: Olivibacter ginsenosidimutans; assembly: GCF_039542865.1. Taxonomy (NCBI): domain Bacteria; kingdom Pseudomonadati; phylum Bacteroidota; class Sphingobacteriia; order Sphingobacteriales; family Sphingobacteriaceae; genus Olivibacter; species Olivibacter ginsenosidimutans. The sequence goes on from NZ_BAABIQ010000005.1 coordinate 29,847, forward strand.
ATTTTTTGGAATTGGCCTTAACGGCTGATCCGGAAAAATATCATATACTGTTTGAGTATTTGCCGCAACTACAGGATAATAAGGTGATTCTCGAAATTATCAATAAATTTGCGCATTAAGATGATATTTATCGGCGCGAAAGTTTAACAGTGTTGATTTTTTTTTTCACCTTTGCATTCCTATGAACTTTGAGTTAAATAATATCCCTACACGGACTCTCAAGCCTCGGAATAATGGGATAACAATGGTGATGGATAAGGGGATGAGTACGCGACAAGCTCAAGACTTCATCGAAGTTGCTGCTCCACACACCGATGTCATTAAATTGGGCTGGGCGACGTCTATGGTTACGCCAAAGCTTGAAGAGAAACTACAAATCTATCGAGATGCTCAAATGCCCTTTTATTTCGGGGGCACACTGTTTGAAGCATTTTTAATTCGCAATCAGTTTGATGCTTACCGGAAAGTATTAGATAAATACAAAATGGAATATGCTGAAGTTTCGGACGGATCAATTAATCTACCCCACGATGAAAAGTGTAAATACATTGATATTCTTAGTAAACAGGTAACGGTAATTTCAGAAGTGGGTTCTAAAGATGATAAGAAAATTATAGCTCCTTATCGTTGGATAGAACTTATAAAGGCGGAGCTGGAAGCGGGATCGTGGAAGGTCATTGCTGAAGCTAGAGAAAGTGGAAATGTGGGAATATACCGGGAAACAGGAGAGGTAAGACAGGGATTGATCGATGAAATTTTAACACAAATTCCTCAGGAATCTATTATTTGGGAAGCCCCCATAAAGGCTCAGCAAGTTTGGTTTATCAAATTAATAGGTTGTAATGTTAATTTGGGAAATATCCCTCCCCAAGAGGTAATACCTTTGGAAACCATTCGTTTAGGATTACGAGGCGATACGTTTGATCACTTTATTTCGACATAATTGTTGAGATGAAAATTAGCTTATTATTTTCGTTGGTTAGGATTTTTATAAATAATAAAGGGCGTTATGATGCGCCATGGTTTTTATTAAATTAGTGATGAAGAAATTTGGATTGATTGGATATCCGTTGAAGCATTCTTTTTCCAAGCAATATTTTAATGAGAAATTTGAACGGGAAGGACTTACAGATCACCATTACGAATTATTACCCCTCCAAAATGTTAGTGATCTTCCTGATTTATTGCGGCAACAACCTGAACTCTGTGGCCTGAATGTGACGATACCGCACAAAATAGGTGTCATGTTCTATTTAGATAAAATTTCTCCGGAAGCCAAAGAAATAGACGCGGTGAATTGTATCAAGATTGTAAAATCGAATCCGGTAGAATCATTTTTCAGCGGAGAAATGTGTATGAAAAGGGTGCAGTTGGAAGGATACAATACCGATGTATATGGCTTTGAAGAGTCCTTGAAGCCTTTGCTTAAAAAACACCATCACAAGGCATTAGTCCTTGGGAATGGAGGAGCCGCACGAGCCGTTTTTTATGTACTCAAGAAACTAAATGTCGATTATGACGTGGTTTCTAGACGGGCAAATGCCAAGCAGTTTTCCTACGAACAGCTAAATCAGGAAATTATAGAGGGGCATCCGCTGATTATCAATACTACCCCATTGGGTACTTTTCCCAAAGTAGACGAAAAGCCGGTCATCCCTTACGAATTTATTGGTGAAAAACACCTGCTGTATGATTTGGTGTACAATCCAGAAGAAACGGCATTCTTGAAAGAAGGGAAGGAAAGGGGTGCCACTATAAAAAATGGATTGGAAATGTTACACTTACAAGCAGAGAAAAACTGGGAAATTTGGAATGCTTAGTTAAGGATCTGTTACCTCTTCTTTCATTACAGTGGAGCATGCGGCTGTAAATGTACTACTAAACGTACCGTGCCAGATTTTCATTCATGGGAATTTATGCTTCTGCAAAAAATAAAAAGCTAAATTCTTTCGACCTGTTTTTATATTTTGTGAAAGGAGGCAAATTAATTAAGTTTGTTGATATGATACAGGTTAAAAGGTTTGAAAATAATCCCTTTGCAGAAAATACGTATCTTCTTTTTGATGAAAGTAAAGAATGCGTTGTTGTTGACCCAGGAATGTATACGCAGGCAGAAGAAATGGCGGTTTTGGAATTCATTGACAAATACAAACTGAAACCTACACTATTACTGAATACCCACTGCCATGTGGACCATGTGTTAGGAAATAAGTTCATTTATGAACAGTTTAATCTGTTGCCGCAATTCCATGAGCTAGAAGCGGCTGTCTTATCCGATGTACAGGTGAGGGCTCCCATGTTTGGCCTAAGATATGAGCAATCACCTATTCCTGAACAATTTTTACAAGAGACCGGAAGCGTTTATTTTGGTGATAGTTCCTTAGAATTGATTTTTGCACCAGGGCATTCTCCTGGACATTTGTGTTTTTATAGTGTAGCAGACAAGTTATTGATCGGTGGGGATGTGTTATTTAAAGGAAGTATAGGAAGAACAGATTTACCCGGAGGCAATCATCAACTCTTACTTAAAAACATCAGCGAAAAGTTGTACCGGTTGTCTGATGAAACGCTTGTTTATCCAGGACATGGACCAGAAACAAGTATTGGTGCGGAAAAGGAAAGCAATCCGTTTATTAGAGGATAAAGGTCATCGTGATGAATACTGCCACCTTCATCGCTAAGCGATACCTTCTTTCCAAAAAATCGATCCAGGCCATCAATATTATTTCTGGTATCAGTACGGCTGGTGTACTGGTGGCGAGTGGAGCCTTGATTCTTATTTTATCTGTTTTTAATGGGTTAGAGAATCTGATTCTGGATATGTATAGTTCCTTTACAGCAGAATTGAGAATTGAACCGGCTTCCGGTAAGGTATTTGAGGAGAATACTACACTCTTTAGCCAGATAAAGCAGCATCCAAGCGTTGCTAATTATAGCGATATATTGCAGGAGAAGGTGTTGCTGCGGCATGGAGACTACCAATATATTGCAACCTTGAAGGGTGTTGATAGCACATATAGGCCAAGTGCTGTCATGGATAGCCTCTTGTGGGATGGAACATTTATGTTAAAAGCTAAGGGGGTGGATTATGCCGTTTTAGGAGCGGCAGCCTTTACTAATCTTGGGATCAGCTTAGAAGATGCAAACCCAACAATAGAGGTCTTTTCACCTAAAAAAGGGGTAAAAAATGCCTTAAATCCGGCAGACGAATTTAATGACCGAAATATAACCTTAACAGGTGTGTTTAGGGCGCAGCAGGAATTGGATAATTTAGTAGTTGTTCCAATAGACTTTGCTCGGGATGTCTTGGGCGAATATAGTGGCGTATCTGCTTTGGAGGTAAATTTGAAACCGAAAGCGAATGTTGATAAGATACATAAGGCCTTTGAAAAGTTGTTGGGAAAATCTTATCAGGTAAAAAATAGAGCCCAGCAGAATCCAGCACTATATAAACTACTGAATAGTGAGAAATGGATGGTATTTTTTATTCTGGCCTTTGTGCTGGTTATTGCAGCGTTTAATATTGTGGGTTCACTGACGATGCTGGTTATCGATAAGCAAAAAGATGTTGCTGTTTTAAGTAGCTTAGGTGCATCTAATCGATTAATTAAGCAAATTTTCTTTTTGGAAGGCATGTTTATTGCTATGGCAGGATGTATTATTGGCTTGGTTATAGGGGCTCTACTCTGTATTGCTCAACAGGCGTTTGGTTTAGTGCGTATGGGTGCTGAAAATATGGTTACCGATGTATATCCTGTAGCAATGCGGCCAACAGATTTTATATTGGTTTTCCTAACCGTACTCCTGGTATCTGGAATAGCATCGGCAGTATCTGCTCAATTAAGCGTTAGGAATATGACCCAATTGAGAGCAGCAGAATAAAAATTAAAAAAATTAATAGTGACAGTAGCAGATATTTTACAGTATTTTAAATCCTATAAAGAAGTTATTACCTTAACCAAATCTCTGCAGGGACGTAATGCCCGTATTCAATTACGAGGAGTAATAGGTTCTGCGGATGCGCTAATTGCGGTAGCTAGCTACCAGTTGCAAGAAAGACCTTTCATTTTTGTTTTGCCTGATTACGAAGAAGCTGCCTTCTTTTTAAGTGATCTAGAAGGATTGCTAGACAGGCAGGTATTATTTTTTCCGTCTTCGTATCGGAAATCTTTTGATTTTACGCAGGCGGATAGTGCCCATGTATTACAACGGGCAGAAACACTAAGTACGTTAAATCATACCTCTGAGCTTCCAAAGATGGTCGTTACTTATCCAGAAGCCTTAGCTGAGAAAGTTATTAATAGAAACGAACTTAGCAAGAATACGCTGGAAATTTCGCTAAATGCGAGATTGGATATCGATTTTATTAATGAATTTTTAATTGAGTACGACTTTGAACGGGTAGATTTTGTCTATGAACCTGGGCAATTTGCCATACGCGGGGGCATTGTGGACATTTTTTCTTTCTCCAATGATCTACCCTATCGGATTGAGTTTTTTGGCGACCTCATCGAGAGTATTCGGACTTTTGACACCGAAAACCAGTTGTCTGTACATAAAATAAATACAGTAACTATCGTTCCTAATGTGCAGGCTAAATTTTTAACGGAGAATAATATTTCCTTGTTGGAATACATTGATCGGGATGCCGTTCTTTGGGTAAAAGACGTTCAGTTTACCTTAGATATTATACAATCAGGATATAAACAAGCGGCTAAATTATGGACTGCTTTATCGACTGCCGATAAAGCACATAATCCGGAATGGATCGATCCAAAATTTAATTTTAGTGATGAGAAAATGTTTGCGAATCTGTTGCAGGATTTTCCGCTGGTAGAATTTGGCAAACAGTATTTTTATAACAGCGATGCCATTATTCATTTTGATCAACGCCCACAACCTTCTTTTAATAAGGATTTCAATTTATTGATCCATAACATCAAGGAGAATGATCGCCAAGGAATTACCAATACGATTTTTAGCGACTCGGCGAAACAAACGGAACGGCTCTTTGCTATTTTAGATGATTTAGATAAGGATGCAAAATTTACACCAATACCCATCGCACTACGAGAGGGCTTCAGTGATTTAGCATTAAAATTGGCATGCTATACTGATCATCAGATTTTTGATCGTTACTATAAGTATAAGCATAAAAAGGGCTACGCACGCTCACAAGCGATTACCTTAAAGGAGCTTCGTGATTTAAAGCCGGGAGATTATATTACCCACATTGATCACGGCATAGGAAAATATGCAGGCTTGGAAAAAGTTGAAGTAAATGGTAAAATGCAGGAAATGATTCGTCTAGTTTATGCGGATAATGACCTGCTTTATGTGAATATCAATTCCTTAAATCGCATTAGTAAATATTCGGGTAAAGAAGGTACCGTTCCTAAAATGAATAAATTGGGAACAGACACTTGGGAAAAGCTTAAAAAAACCACTAAAAAAAAAGTTAAGGATATTGCCCGGGATTTAATTAAACTTTATGCACAGCGTAAAGCACAGTCCGGAAACGCTTTTCATCCCGATACCTATTTGCAAACCGAATTGGAGGCCTCGTTTATTTACGAAGATACACCTGATCAAGAAAAGGCTACCAGCGATGTGAAAAAAGATATGGAAGCCCCACATCCAATGGATCGATTAGTTTGTGGAGATGTCGGTTTCGGAAAGACTGAAGTAGCTATTCGGGCGGCTTTTAAAGCCGTGGCGGATAGTAAACAGGTGGCGGTATTGGTGCCGACAACCATTTTGGCTTTACAGCATTATCGCACATTTTCTGAGCGTTTAAGGGGTTTTCCCTGTCGTATCGATTATATCAATCGGTTTAAGACATCGAAACAGATCAGAGAAACCTTGCAAGAGCTGACCGAAGGAAAAATAGACATTATTATTGGTACCCATCGTTTAGTGAGCAAAGATGTTAAATTTAAAGATTTAGGGTTGTTGATTATCGATGAAGAGCAAAAATTTGGTGTTGGCGTAAAAGAAAAACTGAAGCAATTAAGGGTAAATGTTGATACGTTGACACTGACGGCCACGCCAATTCCGCGAACATTACATTTTTCTTTAATGGGAGCACGCGATTTAAGTATTATTAGCACTCCTCCCCCTAACCGGCAACCGGTGCAGACAGAATTACATGTTTTTAATGAAAAATTAATTCAAGAGGCCGTTGCCTTTGAAATTAATCGAGGGGGGCAGGTCTTTCTTATCCATAACCGGGTGCAGGATCTAAAGCAATTGGGGGGCATGATTTCAAAATTAGTGCCACAAGCCCGGTGTGGAATTGCCCATGGACAATTAGAAGGAGATGCCCTGGAAGATGTAATGCTTAAGTTTATTAACCATGAATTTGATGTGCTTATTGCGACAACCATTATTGAAGCTGGCTTAGATATCCCTAATGCTAATACCATTATCATTAACCATGCGCATATGTTTGGCTTGAGTGATCTCCATCAAATGCGTGGTCGGGTAGGCCGGTCAAATAAAAAAGCATATTGCTATTTGCTAAGCCCTCCTTTGTCTACGCTTACTCCGGAGGCCCGGAAGCGGCTAAGCGCTATTGAAGAGTTTAGCGAATTGGGCAGCGGCTTCAACGTGGCTATGCGGGATCTTGATATCCGCGGAAGTGGTAATTTATTAGGTGCTGAACAAAGTGGTTTTATCGCCGAAATTGGCTTCGAAATGTACCACAAAATCTTGGATGAAGCCATCCAGGAATTGAAAGATGATGAATTTGCTGGCGTATTTAAAGAGGATAAAGAACGGGAATACGTATCTTTTACACAGGTAGATACCGATCTAGAGGTCTATATCCCCGATTCGTATGTAACCAATGTTGGCGAACGCTATAACCTATATAATCAATTGGCCGCACTAAAAACAGAAGATGAAATTGACGTGTTTGAAAAACAGTTAATGGATCGGTTTGGACCTGTTCCTGCAGCGGTAAAAGAATTGATGAATACCTTGCGCTTGCAGTGGTTAGGAAAAGCGATTGGCTTTGAAAAGATTTCCTATAAAAAAGGGATTTTAAGAGGTTATTTTGTGAGCAACAAGCAATCTCCCTATTTTGAAAGTGAACGTTTTGATCGGGTTTTACAGTTTGTTCAGCATAACGCGTCTATTTGTAACCTTAAGGAAGTTAAGGGAACCCTGAGAATAGGTTTTGACCGTGTTCAAAACGTCAATGAAGCCGTAATGCTTTTGCAAGAATTAACCCGATAATCGATGGAGAAAGCAAATGCTATTTTACAGGAGCTGACAAGCTATAAAATGCCTTATGGTAAATATAAAGATTGGCCGTTGACCAAGCTACCGGAAAGTTACCTGTTGTGGTTTCATCGTAAAGGATTTCCAAAAGGAAAACTAGGAATACTTTTGGCTACGATGTATGAAATTAAATTGAACGGGTTGGAATACTTATTGGCGCCTCTGGATGAGAAATCTTTGAACAAATGATAGGATTACCTGTTTGAATAATATAAGCAAATATACATTATGATTCAGTTAAAAATCATCTTCGGAAGTACCCGTGATGGGCGTAAAGGCACTGCTATTGCTGATTGGGTATTTAATCAGGCAAAAAAACACACTGCTTTTGCAACGGAGCTTCTTGATCTCAAATTGGTTAATCTACCCTTTATGGATGAACCAGAGCATCCGCGCGTTCAACGGTATGTGCATCAACATACGAAAGATTGGAGTGCAAAAATAGGAGCTGCCGATGCCTTTATATTTGTAACTCCAGAATACAACTATGGGATGCCTGCCCCATTAAAAAATGCATTGGACTTTCTATTTAATGAATGGGCGTATAAGCCTGTAGCAATGGTTGGTTATGGTGGAATATCCGGGGGAACGCGTTCCATTCAACAGCTCAAACAGGTTACGAATGCTTTGCGGATGTTTCCTTTTGATGGTCTGATTTTACCAAATTTTACCAAACAATTGAATGAAGATGACGGCTTTGCTGCAACAGAGGCGAATGAAAAGGCAGCTGAAGCGATGTTTGCCCAGCTTGAAAAACTTCATGAAACATTAAAGCTATTGCGGAAATCGTAAAGCGTTATTCCTGATCCAGTGCTTGGTGTAAGAATAATTTGAAATCGTACATGGCCTCAATAAAGGGCATAATATACGTGAAGCATTGCTTATCGGTAAGTTCGTTATCCTTTAACGCTTTGCTGACTGTGAAGCTTTTAAGTTTTAAGAATTCGATCTCCGGATGGTCTGGAGCATAACCAACAGGTGCCTTTTTTAATTTATCGTCATCATTTAAGGTACAATACGTAATAAAATCTGGGGTACTGATAATGCGTCTAAATTCAGTACCGTTATAATCAATTTCTTGTCTGATGGCCGCTAAATGATCTTTTTCAGGTCGCCAGTAGCCCCCTGCAATAAAAGAGTTCCCCGGTTCAATGTGCAAGTAATATTCAGGGCCATTGAGTTTTCTTCCAGCGACCGAAATTCCGGCACCAAACCAGTTTTTATACGGTGTTTTGTCTTTACTAAAGCGCGTATCCCGATAAATGCGAAACAAGCATTTGGAAACGGAAATTTCTTCGGTTATATAACGGTCGACCTTGGCTAGATGCTGAATAAAGGTGGTGATAAAATCTTTTACATTTTGATGCGCAGCATCGTAAAGCGATTTATTTTCCAAAAACCAATCGCGATTATTATTGGTCTTGAGGTCGGAAAGAAAGATAAATGTGGAAGGATGTATAGTAACCATATGAACAAAATTAAAGAGCTGTCTAAAAAGGACAGCTCTTCCATAATAAAGATTTACCAGAATAACAAATACAGGGCAGCCACCACTCCCGTTACTAAAATAGAACCAATGGCGAAGCCGGGATGCACCTTAAACATCTTGGTATCTACTTCGAGTCCTTTAGGTGTTACCCCTCTCCTGTTTTCTATATTACTAATAATAATCATCGCCGCCATACAAATAATAAATACGAAACCCATGCGATCAATAAAAGGGATTTCATAAACACCGTCTCCATTCTTTACAGCAAAACCAAAGGGAGCCAAGAAAGAGAGATTCATAATGTTGGGCAAAAATTTAAAAATTACAGATAATATAAATCCCCCAATTGTAGCGAACATGGCTGCTGACGAAGTGGCTTTTTTCCAGAAGAAACCTAGAATAAACATGGCAAAAATGCCTGGAGAAACAAAGCCGGTATATTCTTGTATATATTGAAATCCACCTTTTTTATCGATACCTAAGTGTGGTGAGATAAAAATGGCAAGTAACATGGCGACAATAATGGTTATTTTTCCAGTTGTCACTAATTTTTTTTCTGAGGCCTCTTGATTGAATAGCTTTTTATAAACGTCTAATGTAAATATGGTGGCGATACTATTGGCCTTACCCGCTAGAGAAGCAACTACTGCTGCAGTCAAAGCGGCAAAAGAAAGGCCCTTTAAGCCAGTAGGAAGAAGATTTAGCAAAACAGGATAAGCGTGGTCAGGGTTAACGCTGCCGTCTTGGAGCATTTCTTGCTGGAAGTAACCTTCTTTATATAAAATAAAAGCGGCTATACCCGGTAATACTACAATCACAGGCATAAGCAACTTGAGGGCCGCTGCAAATAGAAGTCCGCCTCTAGCTGTTTTTAAATCAGCACCTAAAGCGCGTTGGGTGATATATTGATTACATCCCCAATAGTTGAGATTAACGATCCAAAGTCCGCCAATGAGTACAGATAGCCCCGGTAAATCTAGGTAATTCTCATTGTCCTTTCCAAAAATCATTTGAAAATGATCCGGCGCTTTATCGTACATGAGTCCTAGACCTTTCAGTGCACCTTGTACCCCAAAATGATCGGCAACTAAGTTAAGTGCAATATAGGTAGTCGCTAACCCACCGAGAATGAGGAAAAAGACCTGAATAACATCCGTAAATCCAATCACTTTCATGCCCCCAAGCGTGATAATGATAGCAAAAACGGCCAAAGCGTAAATACAGAACGTAAAATTAATACCCGAAATACTAGATACCGCCAAAGCCCCTAGATACAGAATGGAGGTTAGATTAACCACTACATACAATAACAGCCAAAAAACAGCCATTACGATACTAACAGTCCCATTATATCGTTGATTCAGGAATTGCGGCATAGTATAAATTTTGTTCTTGAGGTATACCGGAATAAAGAAAATTCCGACAATTATCAAGGTTATGGCAGCCATCCATTCATATGCTGCAATAGCAAGCCCCATTTTGAAGCCCGATCCGCTCATACCAATAAATTGTTCAGCAGAAATATTGGATGCGATTAAAGAGGCTCCAATGGCCCACCATGTTAAAGAACCTTCTGCCAAGAAGTAATCCTTTGAATCCGCAGTAAGCGATTTTTTCCTTTGATACACCCAGAAGCCATATAAGGCCACTATGAGGAAGTAAAAAAGGAATACAAGATAATCAGTTGTTTGTAGGGTTTTCATTGGTTTTTTATTAAAGATTATTTTATTACGTTGAAACGATAAATGGTTTGTGACCGATATGTGTGTCCAGCTTTTAATATGGTAGAAGGAAATTCGGGCTGGTTTGGAGCGTTTGGAAAGTGTTGCGTTTCGAAACAAAAGGCATGTTGCTTGGCATAAGCATTACCCGATTTCCCTTTATCTTTACCGGAGAGCGCATTTCCGGTATAAAATTGTACACCGGGTTCAGTTGTCGATACATCGAGTTTGATGCCGCTTTGTGTTGCATAAGCCGATGCAACAAGGACAGGTTCATAACGTTTTTGGAGAGCAAGGACAAAGGTATGATCATAGCCGCCTTCGCCATGTAGAAGCTGCTGCTCCTGATCGTGAATAGTGCTTGATAAAAGTCGGGATTGTCTAAAATCAAATGGTGTATTTTCTACCGTTGCCACTTCTCCTGTCGGGACGTGTTGGCCATTAATAGGGAGAAATGTTTCGGCATTGATTTGTATAAAATGATCTAAGACTTCGCCTGCACCTTCACCATTGAGATTAAAATAAGCATGGTTGGTCAAATTAACGATGGTGTCTTGATCGGTTGTTGCACGATAATGAATTTTGAGTTCATTATCTTCGGTCAAGAAATAATCTACCGAAGTATTTAAATTTCCTGGAAACCCTTCTTCTCCATCGGGAGAGTTATAATAAAATGTAACACCAGTGGGGTTATGTAGACGCCTATCCCAAATGTGCTGATGGAATCCGTTTTTACCTCCATGCAAAGCATTTGAACCATTATTAGGCTCAATATGGTACGTTTTTCCGTTTAGAGAAAAAGAACCACCTGCAATACGATTAGCATAGCGGCCAACGGTTGTGCCATGATAGATTTCATCAGCCTCTAGGTATTGAGAAATCGTATTGAAACCAAGAACCACGTCGGTAGGATTACCCGATTTGTCTGGTACAATGATGCTGACTATTCTTGCGCCAAAATTGGTCAATGCGACCTGCATGCCACGGCTATTTTTTAAAATAATAAGCGCTGTACTTTTATCCCCTATTTTAGCCTTAAAATCCTCTAGCAATGGGAGCTTGTCTTGCCGCATCATTATTCTCGGTTTAAATTAATCATGCTTGTTCCAGAATTTATTTCTGCAATATAGTATGGAATAGTTATTCCAGTCTTTTCTTTATAGGCTTGTTGCACGGCCTGTGCAACTTCTTCGGCTTTATTTGCGCTAACCAAATTGATCGTACATCCTCCAAATCCCCCACCCATCATGCGAGCACCTAAAACATACGGATTATCCCTGACTAAATTTACCAGTTCGTCCAGCTCGGGGCAGCTCACTTCATAAAGATGCTGTAAACCATCGTGCGTTTCAAACATCCGTTTTCCAAAAGAGGTAAAGTCATCTTTCTTTAAATCTTCGCAGGCGAGCAACAACCGTTTAATTTCGGCAACTACGTAGGTACATCGATTGTAAACGATTTCGTTGGCAGGCTTAACATATTTTAATAACATTTCTTCTGAAACATCTCGTAGGCTTTTCACTTCAGGATAGTGTTGATGGATTAGTCGAACCCCTTCCTCGCATTGTTCACGGCGTTCATTATAGGCAGAGGATGCTAAGGAGTGTTTAACCTGGGTGTCTAACAACAGAATTTTGATATCGCTTGTGTTAAAAGGAATATATTCGTATGTATAGTCTGCGCAGTCGAGTTTAATAAGTTGCTGTTCTTTACCGAAAACACTGGCGAACTGATCCATAAGTCCACAATTTACACCTACAAACTGGTTCTCAGCCGCCTGTGATAATAAGGCAAGATCAAGCTTTTGAATGTTTAATTGAAAAAGTTGACTTAAAGCATAGGCTGTTGCGCATTCCAATGCTGCGGATGAAGACAAACCTGCTCCTTGGGGAATATCACCGGTAAAAACAAGATCAAATCCGTCATTGATGGCATAATTATTTAATTGTAATTGCTCAACTACGCCTAAGATGTAATCTGGCCAAAGTTTACCTGACCGTTTAATGGCATCAACACCTGTTTCAAATGTATCGGAAAGATCCAAGGAATGAAGTCTGATCCGCTTAAGATTATTTTTCGCGATAGCTAAGTAAACATTTTTATTGATTGCTGCAGGTAATACTAAACCATTATTGTAGTCTGTATGTTCGCCGATGAGGTTAACTCTCCCAGGTGATCGAATCAGTAAGGGTTCCTGATGAAATAGGTCTTTAAAAGCGTTTTTTAGGTTAGCAACTTCAGTCATGCTTATCGTTTATAAAAATTTTAGTTTGTAAATGTATTGGATGCTGAAGTAAAAAACAAATAGAATTGTGTGAAAAATACACTATTTCTTCTCAAAATAAGATCACTTTTGTAAAATTTATGTTTCGGAAATAAGAAACGATGGTCGATCTAATTATAAAAAAATAAACACGAGCAAATTTTTATAGCTAATAATCAGCGTGTTAAGCGAAGGTTGTTTCTTAGCAAGCTACTATGTATTGCAAAATACCTAATAAAACATATATCTTTGTATTATGCTAGTAGAAAACACGCAAACCCAAATGAGGAAGGGAATACTTGAATATTGTATTCTATCCATAATTTCCCGAGGGGAAATATATGCCTCAGATATCATCAGCGAGCTTAAGATAGCTCGGTTATTGGTGGTTGAGGGTACTCTATATCCTCTTCTAACCCGATTAAAAAATAATGAGCTGTTAAGTTACAGTTGGAAAGAATCCAGCGCAGGGCCACCTCGGAAGTATTACCAAATCACTCCGGCAGGACAGCAAGTATTAAAGGCGTTAGATGAGACATGGAATGAGTTGGTATTTGCGGTAAAAACAGCAACCACGTGGAGCCCTAAGGAAGAAAATAAAGCAAATCATTCTTAAATTTTTTTGATCATGAACAAAACAATTATCATTAATATAAACGGCATTGTATTTCACATTGAAGAAGATGCTTATGAAGTACTTCGTTCATATATGATCGAGGTGAAGAAACATTTCGCTTATACCGAAGATAGTAAAGAAATTGTAGGCGATATAGAGAATAGAATTGCTGAAATGTTTAGCGAAAGGATTGTTGCCGGAAAGAAAGAAGTTATCACGATAGCTGATGTAGAAGAAGTGTGCGCGCAAATGGGAAGTGTAAAAGATTTTGAGCGTGGAGAAGAAGGTGGCTATACGGATACGCAACAAACAACCTATGGTGCAGGCTATACGGGCACACGCAAATTATTTAGAGATATGGATGATAAGGTATTCGGTGGAGTCTGTTCGGGCCTTGGGCACTATTTGGATATTGAGGCGTTATGGGTACGTTTAGTAATGGTTCTATTGTTTGTATTTGCGGGTACAGGTTTTCTGGTTTATATTATTTTATGGATTGTAGTACCGCCAGCGCGAACCAGATCAGATCGTATGGCTATGCGTGGTGAAGCTCCGAATCTCCAAAACTTTAAAAAGAACTTCGAAGAGGAAATGGAGGGCCTCCGTGGAAATTTTACTATGGCCGGGGAAAGTATTAAACCCGGCCTTGTAAAAGCAGGGGATGCATTAGAACAGTTGGCAAATTTTATAGCGAAAGCCTTTATTATTTTATTAAAAATTGCAGGAGCATTGGTTGTTTTTGGTTTATGCGCTGCGTTGGTAGGACTGATTATTTGCGTAGTACTGGCAATTCCAAATTGGGGTGGCGATAATTATGGGGGAGTATACGGACCAGATTTTCCATTGTACTATATTCCTGAGACGTATAAGAATATGGTTATTATTGCTGTTTTCTTCAGCTTAGCTATACCGCTAATTGCGTTAATTTTATTGGCGATCAGAATGGTGTTTAATCGGCGTTTGGCTGGGAGCTATTTTGGATTTGGCCTATTGATTATTTGGCTGGTTGCCACGGGTACGCTGGCTTATTATGCTATCCAGACCGCAGAAGATTTTAGGGAAGACGCAACAATCGTTAAGGAGCAAGTCTTGCAATCAGCACCTCAATATTATATTGACATACACGATGTCAACCAAATTAAACAAACGGATAGCACAACGCACTCGGTGGATTCTATAGGGGTGATTATTCGGTCGAACAAACGTATGGGTAAATTTAAAAACTTCGGTTCTGTTGGGATAAGCGTTGTTAAAGCTGAGCAAGGTGGGGCTCCTAAATTAATTCAGGAATTTCGAGCAAGAGGGAAAGATTTCGAAGTGGCCGCAAAAAGAGCTGGAAGAATGGTGTATTCAATTAACCAAGAAGAGCAGCACTTGACATTTGATAGTCACTCTACTTTGCCAAAAGGAGAATTAATCCGTGATCAACGTATACATGTTAAGTTATCACTGCCTGTCGGGACAAAATTGTTTTTGAGTAATGATGCCGACCGTTACATGCGTAACCTTTCTGCCTGGGAATGTCGGGATAATTATCCTGAGGAGTTACGTGAAGGTTATACCGAATGGTTAATGACTTCCGAAGGACTAAAATGCATGGCGGAATCAGCGAATGAACAGGAGGACACTAGAGATAGTATAGTTGACAATAACGTAGACAGTTTGGGACTGCGTAAACATTAATTTTACGGTATTATTATCATTCCTAGTTTAATCTGTAAATTAGCCGATCATTCATCTACCAATGGTGATTTCATTTTATAGAGGAAAAAACAGCGTTTATGGATATTCTAGCTCTTTATCATCTCTTTCAACAACATCCTATAGTAACAACGGACACCAGGAAAATTGCACCTGGATCCCTTTTCTTTGCCCTTAAAGGAGCGACATTTAATGGGAATCAATTTGCTGCACAAGCATTATCATCAGGAGCTGCATTTGCTATAATAGATGATCCTGCTTATCAACTAAATGATCGATGTATTGTAGTCGATGATGTATTGGCCACCTTACAGGTACTGGCAAGATATCACCGGGATCAGCTGCAAATTCCCATTATTGGGATAACGGGGACTAATGGAAAAACAACCACTAAAGAACTGATATTTGCTGTTTTGTCTCAGAAATTTGCGACGTATGCAACGAAAGGTAACCTAAATAACCATATCGGCGTCCCATTGAGTATATTGGAGATTACATCCAATACAGCAATCGGTATTATCGAAATGGGCGCTAATCATGTAGGCGAAATCGCTTTTTTATGTAGTATTGCTAAACCAACATGCGGTTTGATTACCAATGTAGGTAAGGCACATTTGGAGGGCTTTGGCAGTTTTGAAGGTGTAAAACAGGCTAAGGGAGAACTTTATTCTTGGCTTGAAGCACATAAAGGAGTGGTCTTTTTACAAAGAGATAATCATCACCTCTTGGCAATGGCAAACAATAGAACCTTTAAACATATGATTACGTATGGACTTGATCAGCATAATCAGGTTTCAGGAACAGTCACATCCAGTAATCCTACCTTAAATCTCGTATGGGAAAGTGTAAAGACCTTTGGTTGCTCTGCGAAAGAGATTTCTTCCAATCTTACCGGGGCTTATAATTTAGAAAATATTTTAGCTGCAATTGCCATTGGTTTGTATTTTGGTTTGTCGCCTGAGGAAATTAATAATGGGATTAGGAGCTATCAACCGACAAATAATCGCTCGCAGCTGGTTACAACGGAAAATAATACTATTATTAGTGATTATTATAATGCCAATGCCAGTAGTATGCGGGCCGCATTAGATAATCTAGCATCAATGCCACATGGTAAAAAAGCGGTTATTTTAGGCGACATGTTTGAACTAGGTAAAGATGCTCCTGAAGAGCATCGACACATCATAGAACGTGTGAATGCAATGGATTTATACCGTAGCATCTTTGTTGGCAAAGATTTTTATGCTCAAAAAGCAAAAGGAAACGCCGCAAATGAATTTTACGAAACCCTTGATGCCGCAAAAGAAGGGCTTTTTGCTTCACCCATAAAGGATGCTCTGGTCTTACTCAAAGCATCGAGAGGGATGGCTTTTGAAGGACTCCTAATGCATCTATAACCGTTTAAAAAAGGAAATCATGCGTAAAATAAAAGAATTTTTTTGGTTTTGTAGTGGAGCGCATGTACCTACCCTGTTAAAAACGCCAACGGAACACAATAAATATGTAAGTATTGGTGCAACTATCTTTTTTACTGGCTTATTTGCGGCGATTGCCGGAGCATACGCACTTTATTTCGTTTTCAGTGGGAATTCGGCTGCAGTTTTTATAGCAATTGTATTTGGTTTGATTTGGGGAGCAGCCATTTTTAACTTAGATCGATACATCGTTTCTACTATTCATAAAAAAGCAACCGTTCTCAGACAATTTTTACAAGCTACTCCACGGATTATTTTGGCGATTTTGATAGGTATTGTTATATCCAGACCACTAGAATTAAAAATCTTTGATAAGGAAATTAAAGAACAGCTGCAAATAAATTATCTGGAAATACAAAGGGCTAGAATAGATAGCTTGAATAATACATTTATTAGCAAATATAAGGAAGCGTTTGCTGACCTTAATCGCCTACGGACTGAGCGAGATGTCTTGTTAAACGGTATTTCAGAAGACAGGAAAAAGCTGAATTATGAAATTTTTGGTAATAAAACACCGGAAACATCAGGTGTTGTTGGCTATGGCCCCTATGCTAAACGTAAAGAAGAAGCTCTGAAAGAACGAGAGAAAAAAGAAGAACAGATAGCGCATAGGATTACTCAGCAGGAAAACTTTATTAATGAGCGAAGAAAATTCGATGGGCTTTTAGATGAACAATTAGCAACATCAAAGCAATTAGATAGTTTAGTTGCATTGGCTGGTTTTGCTGATAGAAACAAGGCGTTGGGACAACTCCAATATGATAAAAATGGCCAGGTAAATGAAAGTAATTACTGGGCCATTACTTTTATTGGGTTATTATTTATTTTTTTTGAATGCTTACCTGTTTTTGTTAAGTTAATGAGTGCCGAAGGCCCATATGATGATTGGATTGCTAATAAAGAGGCGGTGTCAATTTACGAATCTTCGACAGATAGAGCCGCTGACATAGCCGTTATTGACCAAGTACAGCAGACAAAGATTGCCGTAAAAGTAACACAAGAAATAGACAAACTAAAAAACAAAGCATAGCGGAGCATAAAGCTCCTGCTATGAGAATGAATTTTCGCTATGCTTTAATGGATTTCCGTTACCTTAATCATGTTAGTTCTTCCCTTTTCATTGATCGGAATAGAGGCCGTATTAACAACCAAATCTCCTGAAGACACAAGTCCAGATTCTTTCAATTGGTTATTGACATCCGCTATAGACGAATCAGTACTTTCTTCCCCGTCATAATAAAAGCCTTTTACCCCCCAGAGCAGGCTTAGCGTATTAAGGAGGGATCTATTTCCAGTAAAAATATGAATATCTGCATCCGGCCTGTGGCTAGAAATTTCAAAAGCCGTATAGCCCGAAGAAGTCATGGCGACAATGGCTTTTGCTTTAATTTGCTGTGCGAGATAAACAGATGATGCGCAAATAGAATCAGGAATTGATGTAGAAGGGTTGAGACCCTGTTTACGAGGTGCAAAATAAGGATAAGCTGTACCTTCTACATTTTTGATAATCTTCGTCATGGTTTCAATGACAATTTCGGGAAATTCGCCCACAGAAGTTTCTCCACTAAGCATAACGGCGTCTGCTCCATCTAATACGGAATTCGCTACATCATTAACTTCTGCACGGGTTGGTCTCGGTGTCGTAATCATGCTCTCCAGCATTTGCGTAGCAATGATGACAGGTTTAGAAGCGTCTCGGCACTTTTGAACAATCATTTTTTGTAATAAGGGTACTTGTTCCATAGGAATTTCTACCCCTAAATCCCCGCGAGCAACCATTACGCCATCTGTAGCAGCGATAATACTATCAATATTTTCAATAGCCTCTGGTTTCTCTATTTTTGCAATAACACGGGCAGATTTACCACGATCAGCAATGATCTTTTTACATTGGAGAATATCTTCAGCTGTACGTACAAAGGACATACCGATCCACTCAACGTCATAATTTAATACAAAGTTCAGGTTATCTAAGTCCTCTTCCGTTAAACTTGGAATGGAAACCTTCGTATTGGGTAGATTTACACCTTTCCTAGAAGTTAATACACCGCCATGAACCACTTCACAGGTTACAGTATCTATTTGATTGGTCTGTAATACACGAAGTTGTATTTTACCATCATCTAATAAGATGATTTCATCTTCGGTGACATCCTTTGGAAATTCTTGATAAGTGATATAAATTTCGTCTTCATTACCAATCAATTCGTTGGTCGTTATTCGGAGTTGTTTACCATTTAACAAAATGGCCCCACCTTCCTTCATCTTTCCAATACGGATTTTGGGTCCTTGTAAATCAGCCAATATACCGATGTTTAAATGGTTTTCAGCATTAATTTCTTTAATGGTGTTGATAACTTTTAGGTGATCTTCTTGGCTTCCATGTGAAAAGTTTAATCGGCAAACGTCTACACCTTTTTCAATTAAACTGCTCAATATTTCTTTTGGAGAAGAGGCAGGGCCTAATGTGGCTACAATTTTAGTTCGCTTATGAACTTTTTTCATCTGTATATTTGTTTTAAATGATGATGAAGCCTGCATGAACAGTTATACAACTTTCTTATACAATAGCTTATGCAGTTTCATTTGATTGTTCGTTTTATTGTCTTTGTCCCTCTATGCCAAGGGAAAAACACGTTGTTTTTTTATTGTTGCTGTATAGTGTAAAAATTACACAGGCAAAGGTAATAAAATCATTAATCAAGCTAAAATACTAAATTTTCTTTCGATTTCAATTTGTGTGGATTAATTTCTGTAGCAACAACAACTTCGCGTAAATGGTTAATTTGACTAATCTGCCATTGTAAAAGATCTTCGTCAATAGCGTTCTGAATGAGGAGAAAAAAATCTGTTGCCTTCATTTCCGGTATAAGTATGCCCCCTTCTATACCTTTATTATTTAAAAGAAAATAAGCGGTCTCGTTTATTACGTCTTCATAGGTAAAACGTCCAAAATAGAATGTCTGTTGAGGATTTATCCAAATTTCGTGATCGCCTATCTTACGGAGATCGAGTGCGGTAACTTTATTAATAAAATAGCACAGACGATAATCTTTTAGCGGAGACGTAATTGCTATTAGATTAAAATCAATAGCCAATTCGTATTTTAATGTAAGTTTGTTCAAAATTTATTGTACTTTCATGCAAACTTAGAGAAATAGAATTTTTATTGCAATGTATAGCACCACACAAAATGAACAATCGGCTGTTTATAGGAAAGAAACGATGTTTTCCTATGGAAGAGGGAGATGGGGCCTACTATAGAAACTAGAGTTGTTGGTATAGTGGAAAGAAGAGTAGAACTAAAGTAATTTAGTGGAAAACTTAAAAAGGTTTGAATTTTGCTGAATTTTATTTTTCTTTGCACTGATTTATTAAACATTAAACCATAAAAATCATGTCTGATATCGCTTCAAGAGTTAAAGCAATTATCGTTGAAAAATTAGGTGTTGACGAAAATGAAGTTACACCAGAGGCTTCATTCACTAATGATTTAGGTGCTGATTCATTAGACACCGTAGAGTTGATCATGGAGTTTGAAAAGGAATTCAACGTCGCTATCCCTGATGACCAAGCTGAAACCATCAGCACTGTTGGACAAGCTGTAGCTTATTTAGAAAAGAACGTTAACTAACTAAAAATTAGGCTAATCGAATAAATGGAGCTTAAAAGAGTAGTAGTAACAGGATTAGGTGCGCTTACTCCTATTGGTAATACTGTTTCTGAATATTGGGACGGTTTGATCAACGGGGTAAGCGGAGCTGCTCCTATTACGCATTTTGATGCAGAAAAATTCAAAACAAGATTTGCGTGTGAGGTTAAAAATTTTGATCCAACCCAATTTATGGATCGGAAAGATGCGCGTAAATTGGATCCATTTGTTCACTATGCTTTAGCTTCTACGGAAGAAGCAGTTAAGGATTCTGGATTGGTATTTGAACACTTAAACACCAATCGAATAGGTGTTATCTGGGGATCTGGTATTGGGGGATTAAAAACGTTTCTAGACGAGGTGAGTAGTTTTGCCCGAGGTGACGGTACACCAAGATATAATCCCTTTTTTATACCTAAAATGATTTTGGACATTTGTCCAGGTCATATATCCATGAAATATGGTTTACATGGGCTGAACTTCTCCACAGTATCTGCTTGTGCATCATCAACACATGCTTTGATTGATTCTCTGAACTATATTCGGACAGGTTATGCCGATGTAATTATTAGTGGAGGCTCTGAGGCAATTATTAATGAAGCAGGTATAGGTGGTTTTAATGCTATGCACGCGTTATCAACCCGTAATGATGATCCGGCTACAGCTTCTAGACCTTTTGATAACGATAGGGATGGCTTTGTTGCAGGGGAGGGTTCGGGAACCATTATATTGGAAAGCTTAGAACATGCAAAAGCAAGGGGAGCAAAAATTTATGCTGAACTTGTTGGTGGTGGTATGAGCGCCGATGCCCATCATATTACAGCCTCACACCCAGAGGGCTTAGGGGCTCGATTGGCGATGACAAATGCAATTAATGACGCCAAAATTACCAATGAGGATATTGATTATATCAATGTACATGGAACTTCCACCCCTGTGGGGGATATAAGTGAATCTAAAGCTATTTTGGATCATTTTGGCGAGCATGCCTATGCCTTAAATATTAGTTCAACCAAATCTATGACAGGCCACCTTTTGGGTGCTGCTGGGGCCGTTGAGTCGATCGCTTCGATACTGGCCATTCGTAATGGCATTGTTCCTCCTACGATCAATCATTTTACGGATGATCCGAACTTAGATAGTAAGCTTAATTTTACATTTAATGTAGCACAAAGCAGAACGGTTGATTATGCCTTGAGTAATACCTTCGGTTTTGGAGGACATAATGCTTCCGTGATATTTAAGAAATTTGAAGAATAATATTCTTTTAATTTGTCTGCAATAGCAAAGGATCGTATCCTTGAGCTTTGCTGCTAATTATTGATATGGATTACGGCAAAATTTCCAAAAAGAATAATGTCTATTTTTTTTAGCACGTATAAGCTCTATCTCTCGTCTAAGCGTAAATACGTAAGGGCTCTTAAGAACTTATTGGGTTTTGTTCCGGGGAATATTTATCTCTATCAAATGGCCTTTCGGCACAAGTCGGTTGCTGTACCGGTAAAAAGAGGTACCAAGAATAGTAATGAACGCTTGGAATTTTTGGGAGATGCTATTTTAGGTGCTGTGATTGCCGAATTGCTTTTTAAAATGTATCCTTATAAGGATGAAGGTTTTTTAACCGAGATGCGCTCAAAAATCGTCAGCAGAGTACACCTTAATCAATTAGCTAGGAAACTTGGTTTTGATGAACTGATTCAATATGACTCCAAAATGGTAGGTTATCCTGGCAAATCGAGTTCGCTGTTAGGGGATGCATTTGAAGCCTTAGTGGGAGCGGTCTATTTAGATAAGGGATATTCCTTTACCCGAAATTTTCTGCTTGGGAGAATCATTAAACCCCATGTGGATATTCATTTATTGGAACAAACGGAGACAAATTTTAAAAGCAGATTAATCGAATGGTGTCAATCTACAGGTAATGAAGTCCTCTTTGAAGTTACCAATAATGCGGAGGGAGAAAGTGCCAAACTATTTACAGTAGATGCTATTATTTCTGGCGAGGTTAGAGGTACAGGAAGGGATTATAATAAAAAGAATGCTGAAAAATTGGCGGCAGAAAAGGCTTGTGAGGCGTTGGGAATTGTTTAATTAGGATGCTAGAATCAATCCCTGCGCACTTAGAAAAATTAAAAACCCTCTGCAACCGTAAATTCCGAATTTAATTTTTTTAAAAACCCTGATCTGTTGACGTTCAATCCTCAATACCTATATTTCGTTTTCCAAAGTTTTTTTAAATGCTCTCGAAGTTTGTATTCTGCCGGGTTATTACCTGGATTATATAACTGCGTTCCGCTGATTTCCGGAGGAAGAAATTCTTGTTCTATAAAATTCCCTTCATAAGCATGTGCATACTTGTAATCTTTACCATAATCGAGGTTTTTCATTAATTTGGTTGGTGCATTTCTGATGTGTAAAGGAACAGGTAAGTCTCCCGTTTCTTTTACTAAAGTTTGCGCGCGACTAATGGCTTCATAAGCGGCATTACTTTTTGGAGAAGAAGCTAAATAGGTTACGGTTTGCGATAAAATGATTCTAGCTTCTGGCCAACCGATTACATTGACGGCTTGAAAGCAATTATTTGCCAACAATAAAGCATTAGGATTAGCATTCCCTATGTCTTCTGATGCTAAAATGAGTAAACGCCGTGCAATAAATAAAGGATCTTCTCCTCCTTCTATCATGCGAGCTAACCAGTATACGGCAGCATTGGGGTCACTTCCTCTAATCGATTTAATGAAAGCAGAAATAATATCATAATGTTGTTCCCCTGCTTTGTCATATAAGGCCATGTTTTGCTGGATCTGCTGGAGAACAAATGCATTGTTAATGTGTTGCTCCCTATCTTTTAAAGCATGGACCACCAATTCTAATCCATTTAAGAGTTTTCGCGCATCTCCACCTGATATTCTAAGTAATGCTTCATGTTCGTCTATGCGAACGTTTTTTTTCTTTAATAGTTCGTCTGTCGTAAGTGCTTTATGTATTAATTTTACAAGGTCTTCTTCTGCTAAAGGCTTTAATGTATAAACCTGGGATCGGGAGAGAAGTGCCGAAATCACTTCGAAGGAAGGATTTTCTGTAGTTGCTCCTATTAGCGTAACCA
This sequence comes from Olivibacter ginsenosidimutans, assembly GCF_039542865.1. NCBI lineage: Bacteria > Pseudomonadati > Bacteroidota > Sphingobacteriia > Sphingobacteriales > Sphingobacteriaceae > Olivibacter > Olivibacter ginsenosidimutans. The sequence continues at coordinate 53,154 of NZ_BAABIQ010000005.1, forward strand.
ACCCTTTTTCTACCGCATTTAAAAGCGAATCTTGCTGGGATTTTGAAAAACGATGAATTTCATCAATAAATAAGATTGGCTGCTCGGCATACATTGCCTTGCTTAGATTTGCTTTTTCAATAACGTCCCGTACATCTTTAACGCCCGAGTTTATGGCACTTAAGTTGAAGAAAGGACGATTTAAGCGTTTGGATATAATATAAGCTAAAGTCGTTTTTCCAACCCCTGGAGGTCCCCAGAGGATCATAGAAGGCAAATTGTTACTTTCAATAGACTTTCTTAAGACAGCATCTGGCCCAAGCAAATGTTGTTGCCCAACATAATCGTCTATATTTTCCGGACGCATGCGCTCTGCTAAAGGTGGGAGTATTGCCATGATTTTTAGCAAAATTAATAAAAAAAATACTAAAATCAATAGTTTATGCGGGTTTTGGTCCGACGTGAATACCAGAAATAGAATTTATATGCTAAATTATCGTAGAGTTTTTTGTAAATTTGTAAGATAGCTATTGTACATTAGTTCAATAGCTTATTTGTGTGCATGAGGAAAATTAATAATTATTATATACCCTTTATAGGTTTTATCCTGTGCTTCCTTATGCCTGTAAAAGGCAGGTCGTTTGAGGCACAACATCCTACCATAATTGATATAAAGGACAGTTTATCAACAAACCAAGGGTTTATCGGACCTATTAACTATATCTTACCTCCAGAAAAAACAAGTGAGCAACGATTAGAGGAAAAATATGATAAAAAACACGCTGATGCTGATTTTTTAATCCGTTTATTTGAAGAGCGAAAGCTGGTTAGCGGTCTGCAACAAACTGGCGCGGCCTATCCCCTACCATCATCTACGTTAAAGGGCAATTTTACTTTTGCTGATCTTGAACATTCTTTTCAACAATCGCTACAAGCCTATCTGCAATTAGGTAATATGGAAATGGTGTCTAATCTTCAAAATAGGCTGGGAATATTGCAAGTAGAAAATAAAACCTATGACAAAGCGATTAACAGCTTTCAACAGGCGTTAATCAATAAAGAATCTTTAAGGGATATAAATGGTCAATTGGCTATCTGCAATAATTTGGCATTAATATATAAATTTATGGGTAATGCCGAGCAGGCCTATAGCTATTATAACCGGATCAATAAATTAGCAGTAAAATCAAGGAACATACTGAGTGAGGTCACCGCGTTGGAACAGCTTGCACTGCTCAAGTCGAGGAAAGGACAATACCACGAGGCAGAACAAGATATTATAAAAAGAGTGCTCCCGCTATATAAACGGTTAAAGGATACTCACGGACGGGTCGGTGCCTATAATAATTTAGCTTTCGTATACTTGGCTCAGGAAAAATATACAGAGTCGAGATGGTTCCATTTGCAGGCAGTTAAGACCGCATCTGTAAATGGGGGTTATACAGCGGATCTTTCTTATAGCCTTTATCATTTAGGAAAGGTAAAAAAGATCTTGAAAGAGTATGATCTTGCCATAAGTGATTATACCAAGGCCGCCTCTTATGCCAAACAAAGTGGTGATGAATGGTTGAGGATGCATATTTATGATGACTTAGGCGATATTTACATCCAGACTAAGGACTATGCGAATGCTACTACTTACTTAGAAGCTTATGAAGACATTAAGAATAAACTCATTCAGGCGAGTAACCAAAAAGAGGAGATAACACAAACTTCTAAGGAAAGACGTGAAATCGCTGTTTTACCTTAATTTACTGAAAATCAACTGACCATAAAGAAAAGGAGCTGCGTTGTTTATCTATTTCTAATGTAAAAATTATATGATTTATAAAGTAAATCCGTTTTTGCTATCAGAAGGTAGAAAAATTGGTTCTTTTTTTGATAAATTTAAACCCTTGAGGACAGCGGGGTCTAAATGAAGTATTATTTAAATATAATGGATATTAAATCATTCCAAGAGATGTTAAAAAAATTGTTTTTGGCGTTGTTTGTTGTTGCTGCCGTAGCGTGCAGTGCTAATCCGCGCGTTAAATTGGATGAAGGGGCAGGTGCATTGCGGCCTAATGCCAAACAAGAGTTGATTGCCAAAGATTTGGTTAGTTTGCTTGAAAAGGCACACTATAAAAAGGTACCGTTTAATGATTCTTTGTCGTCCGTGGTTTTTGACCTTTACCTAAAAGGGTTGGACCAGGGAAAGAATTATTTTCTTCAATCCGATATCGATAGTTTTCAACCCTACCGAGCAGTACTGTTAAATGATCTTAAGAATGGAGATCTCAGTTCGATGTTTCAAATCTATAACGTTTATAGAAAACGGTTTAATGAACAGCTAACTTATGCTATAGCGCAAGTCGATGCTGCATATGACTTTACTAAGGATGAGTCTTTTGTCTATAACCGTGAAGATTTACCTTGGTTTAAAACAGAAAGTGAAGCTCAGGCAAATTGGAAACAACGGATTAAATACGATCTATTAAATTTAAAATTGAGCAGTACGGGAAAAGAAGGGGAAGATGCGAAAAATAGAAAGACAATAAAAGAAAGGTACCAAAATCTGCTTTCCCAAGTAAAAACGGAAAATAATTATGATGCATTCCAGATCATGATGAATGCATTTACCGGGTCAATAGATCCACATACGAATTATTTTACCCCAGAAGACGCTCAGCGGTTTAACGAAAATATGGCTCGTTCTTTTGAAGGAATTGGAGCGCAGCTTACCACGGATAATGAAGTGGTGAAAATTATGCGCATTGTGCCTGGAGGGCCAGCGTTTCGCGACAAAACTCTGAAGCAAGATGACCGAATTATCGCAGTGGCTCAAGGTAATGGCGAATTTGTGGATGTTATTGGTTGGAGACTTGGTAACGTTGTTTCTAAAATAAAAGGACCAAAAGGAACGACTGTTCGTCTAAAGGTTATCCCCGCTGGACAAGAGCTTACTTCTACACCAAAGATAGTTTCGTTGGTACGGGACAAAATAGTGGATGAAGAGGAGTCTGCAAAGAAGGAAATAAAAGAGGTTAAGGATTCTGACGGTAAAACCTATAAAATAGGTGTTATTAAGGTGCCTGGTTTTTACCTTAATTTTAAAGAGATGCAGGCCGGAAACCCTGATTATAAAAGCACTACGAGAGATGTACGCCGAATATTGGATACGCTAAAACAAGATCATGTAGACGGTGTTATCATGGATCTTCGTGCGAATGGTGGTGGATCATTGATAGAAGCAGTTGAATTAACGGGCTTGTTCATAAAATCTGGTCCTGTCGTACAGGTCCGTGACCCGAATAATAGAGTAGAAGTTAACAGTGATGACGATGAGGGTATTAGTTGGGAAGGACCATTAGGTGTAATGATTGATCGGTTTAGCGCTTCTGCCTCTGAAATATTTGCTGCTGCAATCCAAGATTATGGAAGAGGGGTGATTATAGGAAATCAATCTTATGGAAAGGGCACCGTACAGAGTGCTGTATCCATGGATAATTTTATCAGTAGAGCGGACATGCTTTTGTTGAGCGCTCGGGATAAATCTAACGGAGCAAGTGCCGATGATGGTATGCCACAGGGCGCACCGAAATTTGGTCAAATCAATTTTACTACCTTTAAGTTTTACCGGATTAACGGAAGCAGTACACAGCATAAAGGTGTTACACCAGATGTTGAGTTTCCTACGGTTTTTCCTGCAGACAAATTTGGAGAAAGTTCGGAAAAAGCGGCCTTGCCTTGGGATCAGATAAAATCATCTACTTTTACACCTTATGCAGATTTGAGTAAGATAAAGCCCGAGCTCATTGCTAAGCATAACGAACGGATGAAGACATCAACAGAATATAAATATTTGTTAGATGATATCGCTACCTTTAAAGAACGGGAAAATGAGACGTCTGTCTCTTTGCAAGAGGCCAAATTGAAAAAAGAACGGGAAGAACAAGAAGCTAGGAATAGGGAACGAATGAATGTTCGCCGAAAAATTCGTGGATTACCCGAAATACAGTCTAATAGTCCGCTTCCAAGGTTAGACAATGATTTTATAGAAGACGAAAGTCTGAATGTTATGGCTGACTTTATTGCATTGCAAGGGAAAGCATAATTTAATATAGGTTGAGTGTGTCTAAAAGGTAGTCATTTCAACGTTTCTTGCGTTATCTCGATTCTTCCGAGCCCTCGGGAGAGTCGAGATATGATGCTGCACTTCGATATGACAGCGATCGATGGATATTTTTAGACACATTCTTTTTTCTGCGGTAAAGAAACAGTTTATCCACACCACCACCATATGTTTGAAGAAGAAGTAATCCTCAATGCCATTAAATATCGTAGAAGTATATTTCCAGCAAGCTATACCGATCAAGAGATAGCCGATGAAACGATTATGGAAATATTGAAATCTGCAAATTATGCTCCAAACCATAAATTGACACAACCTTGGAGATTTACCGTTTTTAAGGAAAACGGACTTGTTTCATTGGCAAATGAGATGGCTCGGTTATATAAAGAACAGACAAATCCAGCGCAATTTGTACAAAAGAAATATGAATCAATCAGAGAAAAGATAACACAATCTGCTGTGGTAATAACGATTCAAATTAAGTATAGCGGACTAATCCCGCAATGGGAAGAAGTCGCTGCTATTGGTTGTTCTGTACAGAATCTATGGCTCGCTGCTTATGCAAAAGGCATTGGTGGATATTGGAGTACACCAGGAACAATACGTTATTTGCGTAGCTTTTTAAGTCTTGAAGAGGAAGAAGAATGCTTAGGCCTGTTCTATTTAGGCTACCATCAGGAAAAAACCATTGAAGGCTTTCGGAAGCCTATTGACGAGCGGGTTAAGTGGGTTAAAAAATCGTAATTACTCTTTTCCCCTACTTTTATTCCCTTGTGTAATTTGGTCAATAAAGCTGGCCCAAGCTAAAGGACTAAATAGCGCATTGGAATTACGTTGATTAACCACTTTGTTGGAAAGGCCAATATGCCTATTGCTCGCATTTGTGTTCTGTATTTCTGCTGCGTTCCTTGGAACATATTTGGCCATAGCCATTAAAGATTCAGGAGATAAGTTCCGTTGTGCAATTAGATAGTCGTCTGCTGCTATCTTTAAATTCATGAAAGCATAATTGAATTCTTCAATACTCGCCCAAGGAAAAACTGTAACCACCGGAAGATCTATCACCTGAGCTTTGAGCGATAGGTTTACGGTTACTTTATGCTCGTTTGTCTTTGGAACGACTAATTGCTGAGGAAAATATCCAATCGCGCTTAAGCGTATGGTATCTCCTTCATGTGCTACAAAAGAAAAAAAACCTTGATGATTGGCGTTGAAAATTTGATTTTGATAAGAAACGTTTGTAAGCGTTGCATATGGAACAGCAATAGCGGAATCAGCATTATGAATTACGCCGCTAAATTGTACCAACTTTTTATTGGGAAGCTGCTCTTGCCCGTAAACGATGGTGCAGCATCCTACGATCAGTAAGCAAACGAAAAATAACCTGTTTCTCATCATGTGATAAAACTACCAAAAACGCCATAAATCCTCTAGTTAAATAATGTTAAAAGGGATTTTCGCATTAATTAATACGCTGAGGCATGGTTGCATTTGGATCGTCCGGGTCGGTTATATTAATAGCCTCCACAGCTGTAATTTCTGGCACAGCTTTTTGTATAGCTTGCTCTAAACCAGCCTTGAACGTCATTATACTCATTGAACAAGAAGCACAAGAACCTAGCAGACGTAAACGAACAACGTTTTCAGGAGTTATTTCCTCAACGGTAACGTTTCCTCCATCTGTCTCCAAATAAGGTCTTAAGGTGTTTAATGCTTCTTCTACTCTCTCCAGTAAACTCATAACCTTTGTGGTTTTAAAATAGATGTAAAGATACTAAAAAATCTTTATTGTATAAAATGTGCTTTTTTTCTTTAAACGCTTAATTGATGTTGTATAGAAATCTGTTGCGCCACCTTCTCTGCCAGGGATAAAAATGCTTTTGAAATAGGCTCATCTTCATCTATGGCAATAGGATAACCATTATCTCCTGCATCGCTTATGCTTTTGATTAAAGGTAGCTCTCCTAAGAAAGGTGCTCCAAAGCGTTCTGCTAACCGTTTACCCCCGTCCTTTCCAAAAATGTAGTATTTATTATCGGGTAATTCGGCTGGAGTGAAATAAGACATATTTTCAATCACACCTAATAGTGGGATATTGATCGTATTCATCATAAACATGCCGATCCCTTTTTTTGCGTCCGCTAACGCAACGTTTTGAGGTGTTGTAACAATAACAGCGCCCGTTACCGGATAATTTTGGGCAACCGTGATGTGTACATCACCAGTACCCGGAGGAAGATCAACAACTAGGTAATCTAATTCACCCCAATCCGCATCATTAAACAATTGTTTGATAGCCGCACTTACCATAGGTCCACGCCAAGGAATGGGTTGGTTAGGGTCTGTGAAGAAACCAATAGATAGCAATTTAACACCAAATTTTTCTATAGGCTCAATCTTTGTATTCCCTTCAGCGGTTTTCGTCGCCTTTGGGCGTTCGCCCTCCACACCAAACATAATGGGCAAGGATGGACCATAAATATCTGCATCGAGTAATCCTGTTTTGGCTCCTTTAAGCTGTAGCGCTAAAGCAAGATTCGCTGCAACAGTAGATTTTCCAACCCCCCCTTTCCCAGAGGCTACCACAATAATATTTTTGATTTTATCCAATTGTTTATTATTGGGTTTGGTCTGAACCTTTGAGGTCATATGAATGGAAACAGCGATGTCCTTATCGATAAAATGCGCAATAGCATTGCGGCAAGCACGTTCAATATGGTCTTTCATCGGACATGCAGGTGTCGTTAAAACCACACTAAATCGAATATTATTCGGGGTGATTTCTATATCTTTAATCATGTTCAAGGTAACCAGATCTTTTTTAAAATCCGGATCTTCAACAAAACTTAACGCATGTAATACCTGTTCTTTAGTTATCATTTAATCTCCGATATATGATACAAAAATAGGAAATAAGCTACAGAATCAATTGAAATCAGGACCTTTTCACAGACGTATTAGGGTATTTCTACATTAAGTAAACAAAAGCCGATCGAATGAATCCTTAATCATAGAATAATATTACTTTTGGAAGATCATTGCGTTTTTAAACAAGCATGTTAAGAGACTATATCAAACAGATTAATATCAGGCGGATTAATCCAAGACACCTAAAAATTTCCCTTATTATTTTAGGAGGGATACTTTTTATAGGCCTATTAGCGATCATCCTAATTTATAATAAACGGGAAACATTGCTGGAAAAAGCTTTAGTAAAGGTAAAAAAAGAGGCTCTTCATGATTATGATTTGGAGGTTTCTATTCAGAAAGCTTATTTCTCGGGCTTCAGTAAAGTTACTTTTGAACGATTTCGTGTTAAACCGAGAAACCGGGAGCAATTATTAGGGGTTGATTTTTTGGATGTTGATTTAAAATTGTGGCCATTACTTTCAGGAGATGTTAAAGTGTTTGCGTTAAATATGCATGATGCAAAGTTGTCTTTTATCAAGAAAGATAGCCTGAGCAATTATGATTTTCTATTTAGAAAAAAGGATATTGATACGACTCAGCAAACAAAGGGAAAAATGAACCTAGCCGAGGTGGCCAATAAATTAATTAATAGTGTGCTTTACAAAATTCCGGAGAATATGGAATTGAAAAAATTTGAAGTTAGCTATCAAGATGACAGTACCAGGCAACATATAAACATACCACAGGCAATAATAGCACAGGGCGATTTAACGTCTACCCTAATCCTGAATAGAAAAGAAGCGGTATGGCATGCAGAAGGACAATTGAATCCCAGTAAAAAACAACTTTATGTTAAATTATACGCGGAAGGAAAAGCCGTTGAGTTGCCTGTAATTAAGAGAAAATACGGATTAACGCTGAAGTTCGATACGCTAGAAACCAATTTAAATCAGGTTGTTCTTAACGGAAATGAATTAAAGATGACAGGTGGTTGGTCGGCAAAAAATTTAATCTTACAACACTGGCGTATATCCGAAAATAATATCACGGTACCACAGGGCTATATGGATGCGGAGGTCTTGATCGGAGAAAATTATATCGGTCTAGATAAAAAAACAACGGTCAGGATAAAGAAATTAGTGGCTCACCCCTTTGGCAAAATAACGTTTAAACCACATAGGACGATTGAGCTTGGTGTCGAAATCCCACAGATAGCAGCACAGGATATGTTTGATTCGTTCCCAGAAGGAATGTTCGACAATTTAGAGGGTATACGGGTTGCTGGTAAGCTGCAATACCATTTGGATCTTTATGCTGATTTAGATCAACCCGATAGCGTGAGATTATCTGCAGGGATGGATAAAAAAGATTTTCGCATAAATTCGTGGGGAAAAACCAACTTATCAAAGATTAATGCACCTTTTACCTATGTGCCTTATGAAGATGGAAAACCCATGCGTAGTATTTTGGTTGGTCCAGAAAATCCGAATTTTACATCTATAAATGAAATTTCACCATATTTAAAAAATGCCATTTTAACAGCAGAGGATCCTTCTTTTTTCAGTCATAAAGGTTTTGTGGAAGATGCATTTAAGGCCTCTATTACCGCTAATTTGAAAGCAAAATCATTTAAGCGTGGCGGGAGTACGATTTCTATGCAATTGGTCAAGAATGTTTATTTGGGAAGAGAAAAGACATTGGCAAGAAAAATTGAGGAGATTCTAATGGTATGGCTAATAGAGAATAATCAAGTAGTGAATAAAAGCAGGATGTTTGAGGTCTATCTTAATGTTATTGAATGGGGTAGAAACGTTTACGGTATCGGAGAGGCCTCGCGCTTTTATTTTGGGAAAGACCCTTCACAACTAAATTTAGGCGAAAGTATCTATTTAGCCAGTATTGTACCCAAGCCGAAAACCGGTCTATATCCATTTCAGTACGATGGGCATTTAAAATCCTATTTAAGTGGATATTTCCGACTTATAGGTGGCCTTATGGCCAGAAGGGGCTTGATTCAGCAAGATAGCAGTAATTACGGATTCTATAATGTTACTTTACGGGAGGCATTGCGCCCTGCAAGGCCAGACACGTTAAAAGTGGATACCGTCAAACCCGATAATCCCGAAACAGAACTGGAAGAAACCAAAAGCTTTCTGGAAAAGCTTTTTGGAAAAGACAAGAAAAAAGAAGAATAAAGGTGCATTTTTTATACCATGAAGATCGAAATTGACCATAAAGACTTTGAGTTGATGATTACGCATGAGCAGGTAAAGAAACGCTTGCGATTAATCGGAATACAGCTAAACGTTGTTTATGAAAATCGGGTGCCGATATTTATAGGAGTCTTAAATGGTTGTTTTATGTTCCTGGCAGATTTAATGAAGCAAATACATATCGCCTCAGAGGTGTGTTTTGTTAAATTGGCTTCTTACGAAGGGGAAAATAGGCGAGATGAGATTATTCAACTCATTGGATTGAATCACGACTTGAAGGGAAGAGAGGTTATTATTGTAGAGGATATTGTGGATACCGGAAATACACTTAGACGTATGCTTGACTTAGTTAAGGCTTTAGAGCCAGCATCTGTTGCCATATGTACATTATTACTTAAACCTGATGCATTGGCGTATCAATTTGAAGAGTTGGCTTACGTTGGTTTTGAAATTGAAAATCAGTTTGTCGTAGGATATGGATTAGATTATAATGGATTAGGGCGTAATTTGAAAGATATCTATCGGGCAGTATAACTCTCCCTAAGAGTGTGAAAGCACCGTTAAATAGCAGTTATACTAAGCAATTAAATTGCATATCAAAAGCTATTTATCTAAGTTTGTACCAGAAAATAAATGTTCCATGAAATTCCATAAAGAGGGCTATACTACACTTGCACTGTCCATATTAGTTGTTTTTGTTCTAAATGCACTCGTGCATTTTTTCTATGCAGATAATAAGGCATTAACTTGGATAGTTTATTTTCTTTCCTTTGCGCTGCTGGTAACGGTTATCCAGTTTTTTCGCAGTCCGATCCGGAAAATCAATGGAAATGATCAGAAGATTTTATGCCCTGCGGATGGAAAAGTTGTTGTTATTGAGGAGACGGAAGAAACGGAATATTTTAACGAAAAGCGCTTGCAGATATCTATTTTTATGTCGCCCATAAACGTGCATAGCAATAGAAGCCCGGTTTCGGGGATCGTTAAATTTTTTAAGTACCATCCAGGTAAATACCTCATGGCATGGAATCCTAAATCGTCTACGTTGAATGAGCGTACAACCATCGTTGTTAAAACAACTTCTGGTGCAGAAGTGCTATTCCGACAGATCGCTGGTGCCTTGGCTCGTAGGATTGTTTGGTATGTTAATGAAGGAAAAGAAGTGAAACAAGGCGAAGAATTCGGTTTTATAAAATTTGGTTCAAGAGTAGACGTATTTTTACCCATAGGAACTAAAATTAAGGTAAAACTAGGCGATAAAGTAAAAGGCGGTATTACAGAACTAGGTGAATTTTAACGGGATAGTCATATGCAATTTAAATTATTGGTTTCCATAAATGCCTTAATTGTTGCTTTGTCGTTAAGTTCGGTTAATTTTTATTTTCAACATAGTTGGTATTATTTTCTGATTACTTTTGTAATAGCCTTCATTTGTAGCTTTTTTGTCTTTTATTACCTTATTGAGCGCTACGTATATCGAAAGATAACCCTAATTTATAAGATGATTCATAACTTAAAGTTAGGGAAAGATCTCAAAGAGGCTTTGGGTGAGCAATTAAGTGATGATCCTATAAACGATGTACACGAAGAGGTTAAAGCATGGGCACGCGAAAAAAAAATTGAGATTGATGCCTTAAAAAATCAAGAACAGTTTAGACGCGAATTTTTGTCGAATATATCTCATGAATTTAAAACCCCGCTTTTTGCCATTCAGGGATATCTTGATGCTTTACAGGAAGGGCTAATGGTTGAAGATCCCCAACGAGCAGAAATCTTTTTACAAAAGGCCTCAAACAATATAGATCGACTAAGCTATTTAATAAAAGATTTGGATGAAATAGCCAAATTGGAAAGTGGTGAAATAAAAATAAATTATCAGCGTTTTGATCTTTCCATACTTATCCGAGAGGTTATTGAATCGTTAGAGTGGAAGGCAGAGAAGCACGGTATTGCGCTTATTTTTAAACAAAAATATAACTATCCTCTTTTTGTAAAAGCCGATCGGGAAAAGATTAGACAGGTGTTGGTTAACCTCATCAGTAATTCAATCAAATATGGTAAAGAGAAAGGGCATACCTCTATAAAAATGTATGAATTACATGATCAGGTATTGGTAGAAGTAACAGACGACGGAATAGGTATTGAAGAGAAATATTTATCGCGTTTATTTGAACGCTTCTTCAGAACTGATCGGAGCAGATCAAGACAGATCGGTGGTTCCGGATTAGGCTTGGCAATCGTTAAGCATATCTTAGAAGCGCATCAACAAACTATTTCCGTGCGAAGCACAGAAGGGTTAGGATCAACATTTGGCTTCACTTTAGAAAGAAATTAACGGTACATTTGTTACCTACATGTTGATTTTTATAGAATTGGCATAAACTTAACATTAACTTAACATTAAGGATATACCTTTGCAGCATCATATATAAGAAACAAGATGTCGTTAAACAGTATATTCCAATACTTCGTTCCAAAAGACAAAAAGTTCTTCCCATTGTTTGAACAAGCCAGTACCAATCTGATTGATATTGCTCAAGCACTCCATGAGGCAGTGAATACCAACGATTTAGAGCAGCGGAAAATCCTTTACAAAAAAGTAAAAGACTTAGAACACAAGGGAGATGACATTACCCATCAAATCCATTTAGAATTAGGTAAGAATTTTATTACACCATTTGATCGGGAGGATATCCATACCTTGGCGAGTGCGCTGGATGATATCGCTGACTATATTTTTGACTCGGCCAATAGAATGGAGTTATATCATGTCAATCATATTACCGATCCTATTAAGGAACTTGCTAGTCTTATTGTAGAGGCCGTTACCGCGCTTTCTAAAGGGATGCATGAGCTAAGAAATCTTAAAAATGTTAGAAGTATTGCCGACGCCTGCGTTCGGGTTAATAGTGTAGAGAATAAAGCGGATTATGTTTATAATAAGGCCGTTGGTGATCTCTTTTTGTATGAAACAGATGCTATTGCATTAATTAAGTATAAAGAGGTGCTGGCAACACTGGAAACGGCAACAGACATGTGTGAAGATGTGGCCAATGTGCTGGAAAGCATTTTAGTGAAAAATGCCTGATAAATCCCTGATTAAAATTTAGAGAATATGTTAACCATATTGGTTGTTGTTATTGTTTTGGCCGTTGCTTTTGATTATATCAATGGTTTTCATGATGCCGCGAATTCCATAGCAACCATTGTTTCGACAAAAGTATTAACACCATTTCAAGCTGTTTTATGGGCAGCAGCATTTAATTTTGCCGCTTACTTTTATTTTACCGACCATAAAGTAGCCAATACCATTGCAAAAACCGTTGTTGAAAACTATATTACCTTAGAAGTTATCCTTGCTGGATTAGTCGCTGCTATAGGTTGGAATCTTTTTACTTGGTATTATGGTATTCCTTCCAGTTCATCGCATACGTTAATTGGTGGATTTGCAGGAGCCGGTATGGCACATGCTTTATTTTTGGGCGATTCCGCAATAGGTGCGATTAACCTCGGTCCTACCTTAAAAATCATATCTTTCATTGTTCTAGCCCCTGTGATTGGTATGTTGATTTCGATTGTGATTACGCTTATTATTTTACACTTGGCAAAACATGCGCGCCCAGCTGTAGCTGAACGTTGGTTTAAGCGCTTGCAATTGGTTTCGTCGGCAGCCTTAAGTTTTGCTCATGGCGGAAATGATGCACAAAAGGTTATGGGTATCATCGTGGTTGCTATGGTTGCCGGAGGGTATTTACCCAATGCCGATCATATGCCGGAATGGATTCCGTTAACCTGTTATACAGCCATTGCTTTGGGTACCATGAGCGGGGGATGGAAGATTGTAAAAACAATGGGGACGAAGATCACGAAAGTAACGCCTTTTGAAGGTGTAAGCGCTGAAACTGCCGGAGCAGTGACGTTAGGAATTACAGAACACTTTGGTATTCCGGTATCTACAACCCATACCATAACGGGATCCATTATTGGCGTAGGTTTGGTGAAAAGAGTTTCCGCTGTCCGCTGGGGTGTTACCATTAGTCTTTTGTGGGCGTGGATTTTAACGATACCGGTATCGGCAATTCTGGCTGGAATTACCTTTGCTATTTTGCATTATATCCTGTAGCTACTCGAATACAAATTCGACTTTAGCAGATTTATTTTCATCCCAAGTAGGTCCTACTTCTATTAATCTTTTGGCCTCTTCTATAAATGGTTTATCCCCCTTCTCAGAACGAATGTGGAATGGCTTCCCTTGATTGTCTATATCAAATGTCAAAACAACCACGTTTTTACCCTTAAGGGCTTTAATATTTTCTTTAATATAGCGATTAAAATGGTTCCATCCTTGTTTAGGAGAAGCGGACGTTTGTGTTAATTTCCGTGCAATAAACGATCCATCACTATAGGGTATAGGTTCAGCAGTATTTAGTTCTACTGTTACTTGTCTTTGCCGAATCGTATCGTTTCTAGTGTTAATCATCCATAACAGTACACAGGCTAGTATAAAAAGTAAACAAGCGGCTGCAGCGATACCCAAGCGTTGGCTGGTAAACAATAGACGACTCCGTTCCTGTGGTTGTTCCGTAACCCGATCCTGCAGCCGTTGTTGCAAAAGTGTGAGTTTATTGGTACTCATACCAACGTGCTGATACCCTTCCAGTGCATCGTTTAAAAAGGGATCCTCCAACGCTTCACGCTCCAGTTGATTCATCTCTTCAGTCGATAATTCTCCTTTTAAATATTGCTGTATGCGTATGATATGGTAGGTAGTATTATTCATTGTCGTTTTTCTCCATGCAAATTTTTAGATTTCGCTTTCCGTTTTGTATATGGCTTTTTACCTTATTAAGATCAAAACCTGTAATGGTGGCAATATCTTTATAACATTTTTGTTCTAAATAAAATAAGCGAATACACCACTGTTGCTCGGCCGTTAAATGTTCCAAACATTTTTCCATCGCACTTAGCTTGGTCTCGACCGTATCTTCTCCAAAAGGTTGATGCAAAAATTCGTTATTTTCCATAAAAGTATCGTCCTCTATAGAAATGGTATTGATCTTATGTGCCCTCAGCTCCATCAGACAATAATTTCGGGCAAAAGAATATAACCAGCTTTTGAAATTGCTTACCGAATGTATGCGTAGTTTTTGGATTAATTGTTCAAATATCTGCATGACGGCATCTTCGCTTAGCGATTCATCTTTCAAATACTTTAAGCATACACCATAAATCAAAGGCATATAGGGTTCATAAAGAATCCCTAAAATTTTGAGATCTCCGTTTGATTTATATTGGCGTAATAAATCAGCCTCTTTCTGTTTATCTACGGATTTAATAAAAGCCAAGGTCTATTGTTTAATTTATGCTTGAGCTAAAAGTAGGTATATTCAGCTTATTATGCAACAAGCTAACAAAAGACCCACAAGATTCGTTGTCTTGAACCCGCTAAACAATTAACGTCCCGCCTTGTTATACATACATAAAAATCAATAGAAACTCGTTATGAAACAAGCATGGCCATACGGCGTACTCATCGGTGTTCTCAGTGGGATATGGATTTTTGTTATCCAAAAATTTAGCGGAAGTTCAAGCGAAAGTTTCTTAGGCATATCTTGGATGGAATATTTGTCCGTTTTTATACCATTTCTTGGATTATATTTTGGTATCGCCAACTATAAGAAAACCTTGCCCAACAGAGAACTATCTTTTTTTAGGGCTTTCGTTCAAGGATTTATGATCTTATTAATTGGAGGTGTACTGGCTGGTTTAGCGACAGCCATTCTATTACAGTATGAACGGCAACCGTATATGGATGAATATATGGGTAGAATAGGTGGTGCGCTTCTGCTGGGTATCGTGTTAAATTTTGCGGTGAGCCTGTGGTTTATGAACCGCCCTAGGCATCTTTGAGTAGGGTAACGCGTTCATTGTGTTGTTTAAACAAGTGTTAATTTCTGCTCGTTGTCTTTTTTTATATTATACCTTGTTACCGAAACTCAAGTCTTTCGCTTTAAAAGACCTACTCTTGGTTTCCGGCTATCCCTTAAAATTGGTATTGACTACTCTAAAAAAGGTTGTAAAAAATTTAAGCATGCAAATTTAAACAGGCTCTAAGTTTTTTGATGTATTTTCGTACCAATGGAATTAGACATTAATACTCTTGATCAGGAAACACTGATTGCTATAGGGCTTGTCGCAGCAGTTTTTTTGTTAATCAAAGCACTATACGCGAACACCTTTAGGGCAACCTTGAAGCTAATTGCTCCGGAAAATCGGTTTATGCGCCCCGGAGAAGCTTGGCTGGTGTTGGTCCCCATTTTTAATATTTATTGGAATTTTGAGCTGGCAAAGCGAATGGCAGATTCTTTAACGAATGAATTTTATGATCGCAAAATAGCAGAAGAGGAAGCTCCTGGGCGTTCAACGGGAATAGTAGTGGCTATTTTATATGTCGTTACCGTATTGCCATTGCCGGTCAATATTATAATGGGATTGAATTTCGTGTATCTATTCTATTTTTTTGCGTATTGGATCAAGATGAATAGATTTAGGGAATTATTGAAAGATCACAATCTTTTTTTGGAGCAACAAGAGAACCAAGAACAAAATCCATAAAGTCACATGATTTTAAAAGCATTAATTGATTACTTGGAAAGTTTGGCGCCACTGGCTTATCAGGAAACATATGATAATGCAGGACTAATAGTAGGACATCCCAACCAAGAAATTCATCAGGCTATCGTAGCCTTGGATTGTACAGAAGAGGTAATTGAAGAGGCCGTTAGTAAGCAATGTAACCTCATTATAGCCCACCACCCTATTGTATTTAAGGGGTTAAAACGATTTAATGGGCAAACCTATGTAGAGCGGGTGGTCATGAAGGCCATCAAACACGGTATAGCGCTATATGCCATACATACCAACCTCGATAATATGTACCATGGCGTAAACAGGAAAATCGCAGAAAAACTGGGCTTGGAACAGCTAAGCATCCTCTCACCAAAGGCAGACCTTTTGAGTAAATTGGTGGTTTTTGTTCCGTCAGACCATGTAGAAACGGTAAGAACGGCACTTTTCCAAGCCGGTGCAGGAGATATTGGTAATTACAGTGAATGTAGTTTTGGCACAACTGGCTCCGGAACTTTTAAAGCACAAGAAGGAGCGAACCCTTATGTTGGCCATATCAACGAAAGACATGTAGAAAAGGAAGAACGTGTCGAGCTAATATATCCACGCCATATCGAACGGAAGCTACTTATTGCTCTTTATGAACATCACCCTTATGAAGAGGTCGCTTATGACATTTATCCCCTGCAAAATAGGTATGATCGCGTGGGTAGCGGAATGATTGGTGTACTGCCAAACCCCATGGCCGAGCTGGATTTTATGGCTTATCTTAAGGATCGGCTACAGGTTCAGGTCATCCGGCACACGGCTCTACGGCAAAAGACAATTCAACGTATAGCCGTTTGCGGGGGTGCAGGTGGGTTTTTACTGCCCCATGCCATTCGGCAAGGAGCCGATATCTTCATTACTGCAGATTACAAATATCACGAATTTTTTGATGCTGAAGGAAAAACCATCATTGCAGATGTCGGACATTTTGAAAGTGAGCAATTTACACAAGAATTATTGTTGGAAATAATTCAAAAAAAATTTCCTAACTTTGCAGTCCGTTTAACCGGAGTAAATACAAACCCCATAAATTATTATATTTAATGGAACAAACTGTAGAACAAAAATTGCAGGCCCTGTGGGATTTGCAGACCATTCATACCAAAATTGACAAGATACGCCAAGTTCGTGGTGAATTACCGATAGAAGTTGCTGATTTGGAAGACGAGGTTGCTGGTTTGGAAACCCGCATGGAAAAGATTAGGTCAGAATTGGATGATCTTGAAGATGCTATCGTTAATCGTAAAAATATGATTAAAGAAGCACAGACGGCTATTAGGAAGTATGAATCTCAGCTTAATGAGGTAAAAAATAACCGTGAATATGATGCTATCACTAAGGAAATTGAAATCCAAGGCTTAGAAATCCAGGTTTGCGAAAAGAAAATACGTGAACATGAATTTGAAATAAAAAATAAAACCGAGGTTTACGAAAAAACAGAAGGAGATTTAGAAGAGCGTAAAAAAGATCTATCGGTAAAAAAAGAAGAGTTGGACACCATTACCTCAGAAACTCAAAAAGATGAGGATACCTTGTTGGCAAGAGCAGAAGATGCGGCTTCTAAAATTGAAGAACGTTTGCTTATTGCCTATAATCGTTTACGGAATAATGCAAAGAATGGTTTGGCGGTCGTTACCATCGATCGCGATTCTTGCTCAGGCTGCCATAATCAAATTCCTCCTCAAAGACAATTAGATATCCGCCAGCGGAAGAAAATCATCGTATGTGAGCATTGCGGACGTATTTTAGTAGATGAAGCATTTGTTGAAAATACGGTTGAAGCTTAAAAAATAATTCTTATATAAGATAAGAGCCCGGTTATTCCGGGCTTTTTTTGCTTAATATAAAAGAACCTTTTCTTTAGACTAATTTTTAAAAATTATGTGATACTTTTTTCCGCAAAAAGTATCCAAAAACTCATCGCTTGGAACTTTGCTACAAAGGTAGTGCATCAACCTGCAACCGCAAATTTCCTATGCGATACTTTAAGTGAAACGGGGAGCTTGCGCGAACAACCAGCCTTAAAACCTAATTTATAGGCTAATACGTCTGGTTAAAAGCACCTACTATTGGTCTTCGAAAAAACCGCCTACAAAATTTACATCTTGTAGAGGGAGGCACTGCCGTTCCTGTAAATTTTGAAGCGGGAGATTTCTTTGGTTTCTTTCTTTGGCGGACAAAGAAAGAACATAAAAAACCTTGCTTGATCCCATTTTTAAAATAATATCAACAGTGATTAAAAGAATAACAGGAAAGTATTTAATTTTACAGGATGAGCATTTTTATACATCCCCAAGAACATCGTGTCACTGAACGCTTTTTGCGTTATGTCCAAATAGATACACAAAGCGATCCTTATGCCACAACGCATCCATCTACGGAGAAACAAAAAAATCTAGGAAAGCTTTTGGTGCAAGAATTACACGAACTGGGAATACAGGACGCACATTTAGACAAATTTGGATATGTTTATGCTACGATAGAATCGAACACCGATCAAGCAAATGTCCCTGTTATTTGCTTCTGTTCGCACATGGATACTTCTCCAGATTGTAGCGGTAAGGATGTAAAACCCATTATCCATCATAATTATCAGGGAGGGCCGCTTATATTACCTGACGATCCTAGTCAGCAGTTAACGGAGCTCAATCATCCGGATTTGAAAAACCAATATGGGAATGATATTATAACTGCAAGCGGTACAACACTCCTTGGAGCAGATAATAAAGCAGGCCTAGCGGCCATTATGGATGCTGTTGCTTTGTTAATAAAACATCCGGAGATTGCGCATGGTAAAATACGAATTTTGTTTACACCTGATGAAGAGATTGGCAGAGGGGTTGATAAAATTGATATGGCCAAATTAGGAGCTGATTTTGGCTATACCATTGATGGTGAAACAGCAGGTTCTATCGAGGATGAAACTTTCTCCGCCGATGGTGTAATATTAACCATAAATGGGGTGAGTGCACATCCCGGCTTTGCAAAAGGAAAAATGCAAAGCGCAATAAAAATAGCCGCGGCTATTGTTGATGCTTTACCAAAGGATAGGCTTTCTCCGGAAACGACTCAAGATAAAGAAGGATTTATTCATCCTGTAGCCATGAATGGAACAGTTGAGCAGGCAACTGTGGAGTTTATTGTACGCGATTTTGAAAACACGCATTTAAAAGAACATGAGGCGGTTATCGAAGCAACCGCTAAACGTGTTCTGCAACAATATCCAGGAGCATCATTTAGCTTGGAAATCCGAGAGCAATATCGAAATATGAAACAAGTGCTTGCAAAATATCCTGAAGTAGTAGAAATAGGTCTAGAGGCCATTAGAAGAGTTGGATTAAAACCTATTCGGCGAAGTATCAGAGGGGGTACCGACGGTTCGCGCCTGTCTTTTATGGGCCTACCCTGCCCTAATGTATTTGCTGGTGAACATGCCTTTCACGGTAAGCAAGAGTGGGTATCCGTACAAGATATGCAGCAATCTGTATTGACTATTATGCATATTGCTAATTTGTGGGCAGAAAAGGAAAGGACGTAGATGCGCGCGGTAATACAACGGGTACTACAGGCCTCTTGCACGGTAGAAGGTCAAGTTACTGGAAAAATAGATCATGGTTTCCTCATATTGCTTGGGATTGGAGTAGATGATACACCCGAAGATGAGGAATGGCTAGCAAAGAAAATCGTCAATATGCGCATTTTCGGCGATGAAGAAGGCTTAATGAATAAATCTATTCGAGACGTCGGAGGGAACATCTTACTGATTTCCCAGTTTACCTTATTGGCGCAAACAAAAAAGGGAAATCGCCCGTCTTTTATTCGCGCGGCAAGGCCCGAAATCGCTATCCCGAAATATGAACGTATGGTCAGTATATTGGAAACGTTACTAGAGAAGAAGATTGAGACGGGCATATTTGGTGCAGATATGAAAATAAACTTACTGAACGATGGTCCCGTTACCATTATGATGGATACCAAAAATAGGGAAGAATATTAATTCCCCTCAAAAATTAGTGATTAAGAAGTCGCGTAACTCCTCGTTTAAACTTTATATTGAATTAAAAAATGACTATACAAGAAGCACAGACAATAGTAGATCAATGGATTAAAACTACAGGCGTACGATACTTTAACGAGTTAACCAATACGGCTATGCTGATGGAAGAAGTTGGCGAAGTAGCACGTATTATGGCTAGACAGTATGGGGAGCAATCCTTTAAAAAATCGGATAAGGAAGTAAATCTTGCCGATGAAATGGCTGATGTTCTTTTTGTGTTAATATGCCTGGCGAATCAAACCGGAATAGATCTCACCGCAGCGTTGGAGAAAAATTTGGAGAAGAAATCGATACGCGATAGCGAAAGACATAAAAACAATGAAAAGCTTCAATAATTGTCGAAGCGTTTAAAGGCTTACTGTAGTAGCCTTTTCAGTTCATCATTTTGGCCAATAGTACGTCACCATTTACCTCTTCTTTTAAAAGCTGTAGGGCAATCCGGCTCCTTTTGCCCGTTTGGCAGATGAAGATGATGGGTCTATACAGATCAATTTCACCTTTTCTTGCTAACAGCGCGTGTAATGGAATATTTATTCCCCCCAGGTTGTCTTCTTCAAATTCCCACTCCTCGCGAACATCGATAAGCTGGGTTCCGGGCTTTTCTTGCTGATAATATTTTACCTCTTCTACTCCAAGCATAACCCTATCCTCCTGCAACTGTTTGATTTGTTTATTTTGCGGCACCAAATCAAATTTAAGTTGCTGATGTATGTTCCGTCGGATATCAATCAGCAGCAATTTACCCGAGAGAACATCTCCATATCCTGTAATTACTTTAATGGTTTCATTAGCCATATATAACGCTACTATACCAGGCAACACATTCAGTACACCATTAATAGCACAAGTGGTGCAAATTTCTTCAGCTGGGGCTTCTGGATAAAGACATCGGTATGTTGGGCCACCTTGATAGTTAAAAACAGCTATTTGTGCCGTAAAATCATGAATAGCACCCGAAACGAAAGGTTTGTTCTTGATTACGCATGCATCATTTACTAAATAGCGCGTGGCAAAATTATCGGTCCCATCAACGATGAGGTCATAAGACGCAAAAAGAGCTAGTATATTATCCCGGTTAAGGTTGTAGTTGTAAGCTTTGATGACCGTATCGGGTTGTAATTGCTTCAGTTTGACTGCTGCTACGGTTGATTTATATTGACCGATATCTGCTCTGGTATAGAGAATTTGGCGATGAAGATTGCTTAGCGCAATCCGATCACCATCGACAATGCCCAGCTCGCCTACTCCGGCGGTAACTAGATACTGCAATAAAGGGCAGCCCAAGCCTCCTGCACCTACGACTAACACGTTAGCCGCACGTAGTTTGAGCTGGGCCTGCTCACCAAAGCCCGTTAACTTGAGCTGGCGATCATAATATTGCCTTTCGGATGCTTCCATTTTTATGGGTTATATCGTTTGTAATGAAGGATCCCAATCTTTCCAGACTGGCTCATAACCGGCTTTTTGAATGACGGCTGCGATTTCAGCAGGCGACCGGCTATCATCAATTTCAAATTGCTCCAAGCTTTGTGGTGCTACAGCATAACCTCCCGGATTGGTTTTAGAACCTGCACTGATAGACGTAATGCCCAGCTTGATAATATGGTCTCTAAACGTTTCACTTTCACGTGTAGACATGGATAGTTCTACTTCACCATTGAATAAGCGCCAGGCACAGATCAATTGTACCAGCTCAGCATCGTTTATGACCGTTTTGGGTTCGAGTCCGCCGGCATGAGGCCGTAACCTTGGAAACGATATCGAGAACCTGCTCTGCCAATACTGTTTTTCCAGATATTGAAGGTGCAGAGCCGTAAACGCACTATCTGTACGCCAGTCATCCAAACCTAAAAGTGCCCCTAAGCCAATTTTATGTATTCCTGCTCTCCCCAATCGATCGGGTGTTTCCAAGCGGTAATTAAAGTTTGATTTTTTACCTTTTGGATGATGAAGCTTATAATCTTCACGATGATACGTCTCCTGATAAACAAGAACGGTATTGACTCCTAAGTGGTGTAGCGTTACATAATCCTCCTCGTCTAAGGGTTGAACCTCCAGCGCAATATGGGCGAAATGTTTTTTGATCAGGGGGAGCATCTGCTTAAAATAATCCATACCAACGAGTTGCTGGGCTTCGCCCGTTACCAGCAGGACATGTTCATAACCCATTTCTTTGAGCACCGCAATTTCCTGTAGCATCTCCAACGCGGTCAGCGTTTTTCGGGGTATTTTATTATCTAAGCTGAAACCGCAATAGGTGCAAATGTTCTGACATTCGTTAGATAAGTACAAGGGGGCATAGAGCTGTATGGTTTTCCCAAAGCGCTTTTGTGTTTCTCGCTGACTAAGTTGGGCCATTTGTTCCAGAAAAGGAAAGGCAGCCGGAGAAATCAGCGCTTTGAAATCTTCCCAGGTACGGCTATTGCTATTTAATGCACGTATAACATCTTCAGCCGTTTTAGCATAGATGGACGTCTGCTCTTTATCCCACTGATAACGATTAAAATATTTGGTAAACAGCATATTAGATGGTGTTTAAAAATGACGTAAGCGGACTTGATGCGACAGCATGATGATTGCTTACCGGAGCTAAACCTCCTTGCTCATAAGCCAATCTTCCAGCCTCCACGGCCTGTTTGAATGCTAGAGCCATGGCCTTTGGATCGTTAGCAATAGCCAACGCCGTATTGATCAATACCGCATCTGCTCCAATTTCCATTGCTTGGGCGGCTTGACTGGGTTTACCGATTCCGGCATCAATAATTACCGGTATCGTTGATTGCTGAATGATGATTTCAAGCATGGTTAAGGTGGTAAGCCCCTGATTGCTTCCTATGGGTGCCCCTAAAGGCATCACTGCAGCCACCCCTACCTCTTCTAGGCGTTTACACAACACAGGATCGGCGTGGCAATAAGGCAGTACCGTAAAACCGAGCTTAACAAGCTCTGCTGCGGCGGTTAACGTTTCAATGGGATCTGGCATGAGGTATTTAGGATCTGGGTGTATTTCCAGCTTTAACCAGTTTGTTTCCAGCGCTTCGCGAGCTAATTCCGCTGCATAAATAGCTTCTTTAGCCGTACGTACGCCCGACGTATTAGGTAAGAGGTTAATATGAGAATGGTTTAGGTGAGCTAATAGCTGATCGTTTTCAGCTTGTTGGTGCGTCACGCGTTTTAGCGCAACGGTTACCAGTTCACTGCCCGAAGCAAGTATCGCCTCTTCCATTACCTTGGTCGAGCTAAACTTTCCTGTGCCGGTAAATAATCTTGAGCTAAAGATTTTATCGGCTATTTTTAAAGACTGATT
This sequence comes from Olivibacter ginsenosidimutans, assembly GCF_039542865.1. Lineage (NCBI taxonomy): Bacteria > Pseudomonadati > Bacteroidota > Sphingobacteriia > Sphingobacteriales > Sphingobacteriaceae > Olivibacter > Olivibacter ginsenosidimutans. Next base: position 76,406 of record NZ_BAABIQ010000005.1, read on the forward strand.
CATAACAATTTTTTTATGCGCTAAGCTGTAAGCAATAGGCATAAAGCCTACAGCCTATAGCCTATAGCCTACTGCGATTGCTTAATTTGAGTTAACAGTGCGGTACAAGAGGCCTTAGGATCTGAAGTATTTAGAATAACACCAGATGCGGCAATACCATAAACACCTATTTCGAACAGATGGACTATATCGGTTAGCCTTATTCCACCAATAGCAATAATGGGAATAGCAATCTCCTGCCTTTGCAATGCTTGTATAATCGTTTTATAACCGCTCAAGCCCAATATCGGACTTAACTTTTGCTTGGTACTGGTAAAGCGAAAAGGGCCTAAGCCGATGTAATCAATAGGCAATGTTTGGAGGTATAGGATATCTGCTAAGGTATTTGCGGTACAACCGATAATTTTTTCATCTCCGAGTAGTTTTCTTGCTTCTAGCGGGTTTAGATCTTCCTTACCGAGATGTACACCATCGGCATCCAACATTTTTGCCGCCAGCACATCGTCATTGATAATGAATGTGGCTCCTCCCTCGCGAGCTACCTGTAATGCCTGTTCAGCCTGTCCCTTAAATGTGTGCGCGTTTGTTTGCTTCATTCGAAACTGAATCCATTTTCCTCCTGCTTCCGTTACCAAACGGGTCTGTTCGGCCAGTGTATAGGCTGCAACCGGATGCGTAATATAATGTAGCCGTTCAATTTTTTTTAATCTGGACTCCATGACCTGTGTATAACGTTTTTTGTATGTTATTGAATTGATCAAGAGGCGCCCCCCTATTCCATAGATAACCTAAGATAGCGGCGCCATCGAAGCCTTTCCGTTTAATCTCTAGGATATTTTCGCAACAAATACCTCCCAATGCAATAAGTTTCCCCTTACGCTTTACAGCCCCCGCCGCTAACAGATCTGGATTAGCGTGATAACCTATTTTTGAGATACTATTGTATACCGGACTGATAAAGATGTGTGCAGAAGGCCTATCAAGTTGCTTAAACGCTTCGATATGATGGGTTGAGGTCGAACATATCGCTGCAAAATTACCTTGCGGTAAGCTACGAAACTGCTCAATACCTACATGGATACCACCTAATGCCATTTCTTCGTAAAGGCGAATGTGTCTATGGACAATAATTCTTTTGCGAAAAGAAGGATCAATGCTCGTTATAAACCTGCGTACCGTATCTTCATTTGCAGCAGGTTTTCTAATATGCAGATATTTCAGACCCACCCTAAAAAGCTGATGGATAAGGTCAACTTCTGCGTGGACAAATGTTTCCGGTGTGATCGCAATTAGCTTCATGCAAAAGAGTTATTCAACACTAAGAATAAATTTCGAAGTTATTCTTTTGGAATTCTGCAGCTTTTTCACGCATCCCCTTATTGACTGCTTCCTTCGTTTCCAGTCCCTGTTCTTCAGCAAAATCCCGAACATCCTGGCTAATCTTCATACTACAGAAATTAGGCCCGCACATGCTACAGAAATGGGCTGTTTTAGCACCTTCAGCGGGCAGTGTTTCATCATGAAATTCCCGAGCAGTATCCGGATCCAACGCTAAATTAAACTGGTCTTCCCATCTAAACTCAAAACGGGCTTTGCTCATCGCATTATCGCGATGCTGTGCGCCGGGATGCCCTTTAGCCAAATCGGCGGCATGTGCTGCAATCCTATAGGTTATTACCCCATCTTTCACATCTTTTTTGTTAGGTAAACCGAGGTGTTCTTTCGGCGTTACGTAGCATAACATGGCGGTTCCGAACCAACCAATCATAGCTGCCCCTATACCGGAAGTAATATGATCATAGCCGGGAGCAATATCTGTGGTAAGCGGACCCAAGGTATAAAATGGAGCTTCTCCGCATTCCTTTAGCTGCTTATCCATATTTTCCTTGATCATATGCATAGGAATATGGCCGGGGCCTTCTATCATCGTCTGCACGTCGTGTTTCCAGGCAATCTTAGTGAGTTCACCCAAAGTTTCGAGTTCAGCAAACTGAGCAGCGTCGTTGGCATCGGCGATGGATCCTGGTCTTAGGCCATCTCCTAAGGAAAAGCTAACATCATATGCCTTCATAATCTCACAGATCTCTTCGAAATGCGTATATAAAAAGCTTTCCTGATGATGGGCTAAGCACCATTTAGCCATAATGGAGCCACCACGTGAAACAATTCCAGTAGTACGTTTAGCGGTTAAGGGCACATAGGGCAAGCGTACACCGGCATGGATAGTAAAATAGTCTACCCCCTGCTCGGCCTGTTCGATAAGGGTGTCTTTAAAAAGTTCCCACGTGAGCTCCTCTGCTTTACCATTTACTTTTTCCAGCGCTTGATAGATGGGTACAGTACCTATTGGAACGGGTGCGTTTCTGATAATCCATTCGCGCGTTTCGTGTATGTTTTTTCCTGTCGATAAGTCCATTACCGTATCTGCCCCCCACCGTATTGCCCATACCATTTTTTCAACTTCTTCTTCAATGCTGGAGGTTACAGCTGAATTACCGATATTAGCATTAATCTTGACCAAAAAATTGCGACCTATAATCATGGGTTCTATTTCCGGATGGTTAATATTGCTCGGAAGAACCGCCCGTCCCCGAGCAATTTCGTCGCGCACAAACGTCGGACTTATAAAACCGCCGTGTGTATGTGCGCCAAAGTTATGGCCTTTATGTTGTTGCCATAAGGTGTTGTCTTTTTGATAGCGTTCTTCAAGCTGTTGATTCTCGCGAATCGCTATAAACTCCATTTCAGGTGTAATGATGCCTTGTTTTGCATAATGCATTTGGGAGACATTATAACCCGGTTTGGCTTTTCTGGGTTTTTTTGCATATTCAAAACGCAGATAATTGAGCTCAGAATTGGCTAAACGTGATCTTCCATAGTCAGAGCTTATGGAGGCTAATGTTTGGGTATCGTTACGCTGCTCAATCCAGGGTTCACGAAGTTTTGGCAAGCCTTTTAATACATTAATACTTACCGTAGGATCGGTGTAAGGACCACTGGTATCATAGACCGTGACCGGCGGGTTTTCTTCCGTTATGTTTTTGAACCGATCGGTTGTAGGAGAAAGGCTTATTTCTCGCATCGGAACGTTTATGTCGTGTAATTGGCCTTTCACATAAACTTTTTTGGAACCTGGAAATGGCGTGCGGCTAATGGTTTCCGGTGAAGGCAGCTTTTCTGTTTTCATGGCAGTAATTTTTATTTTATGATGATACTACCCTCCTTGGGCAGCTGTGATGATGGTAATCTGATCGTTGGCTTTTACTTGAAAGACCTCCCAAGCGGTTTTGGGAATAACGGTATCGTTTACGGCAACGGCAATACCTGTTGTTTGCGTTAGGCCATACGTCTTTAAGGCCCCTGATAGGGAGTTACTTTGTAAGGAAAATGTTTGTTGATTAATGATGACTTCCATAAGGCATGAATTTTTATGCTTTAGAAGTCAACCAAAAAGGTTTGAGAAGACTCGTGTACTTTTCCCTTCGCAGGCATTATCCTGAGCAGGTTATGAGGGTAACTCTCAGCCCCAAATATTGGGACACCCCTAAAGCTTTAAATCAAAGGTAGTGAATATTTTTTTAAATCTCCAGATTGATAGTAAATTTCGCTAACAAGTTGCGTCATTTCGATCGTAAGATGGAAGACTTCGTTAACCGTTTAGTGTACTTCGTTGTCGAAATAGCGCAAGTTACGATCGAAGTCCGTCACTTCACTATCGAAGTCGGCCATTCTCTTCGTGAAATAGCGTAGTTAATGACGCATAATTTTATGGATTAACCCTTTCATTATTGGCAGATTAAATGTCCTTCAATCGATCTAATTTAATATACTCCGGATGAATATCATCTTCCCTTGTCGCGGTGAGTGATTCGCTAATGAGTAAGTGGTAATTTTCTTTAAATGAAGGAGCAAGTATTTCGTCGATTTCGTAAATATCGTCTACATCAACACCATATTTATCATCAATATGAGGCGAAGCGTTGTGTTTAAAAAAGGCAGTATGTTTGGCTTGTCGAATGGCGCTAGCTTTATCCGGTGCTACGACCAATAATTTATAATGGTATTCTTCAAAATCATTTTCTTTATACCCTCCGAGGTTTAAAAAGAATAAGTGATTGTTGTTCTTTTCCATATTTTGGATCCCGTTAGCTGGGATAATCTGGAGGGTATATCCATTCACATTAGAAACCGTACGCCAGGCATCTATATGGATTTTACCTTCAGCTTCCGGCCAAAAGGCGATAATAGAAGGAACCAAATCTTGCAACGATTCACCAATGCCAAAAAATACATCGTGCTGTTCGGTAAATCGATTGTGGGGTTTGCAGCCCAATAGTAGCATATAGAGTTTTTTTTTCATAGTCAATCAATTTTTTGTTTACGAGGTAAACATGAAGAATACTATTTTTATATGCAAAATTCTTTTTAATTTTTATCTTGAAATAATGAATAATACCGCTATGCAACGGATGATTAGCTGTTTAAGTGTTTTGATTACCTGGTCAATAATGCTCCATGCACAAGAGCAACCCATACAGACAATTAAGAAGGTGATGAAAAAGCAGGAAGATGCGTGGAATGCAGGAGATATACCGAAGTTTATGGAGACGTATTGGAAAAGCGATAGTTTATTATTTGTTGGTCAACAGGGCCCAATATATGGATGGCAAGGAGCGTTTAATCGTTATCAGAAAGCTTATCCTGATCGCGCAAGTATGGGAAACTTACAGTTCCAGTTGCTACGTATAGATGCGCTTTCCACATCCTGTTATTTTGTCTTGGGAAATTGGAAGCTGACACGCACCAAGGGAAATATTGGCGGAACATTTACCTTGCTTTTCAAAGAGATAAATGGTCAATGGGTAATTGTTGCCGATCACACCAGTTAAGTATCCGTTAAATCCAATTCAAGCAATACAGGACAATGATCAGAATGCAGGGCATCTGGTAATATGGTGGCCTGTTTAATATGGGGTTCTAAAGGTCTGCTAGCCAAATGGTAGTCTATACGCCAACCTAGATTCTTTGCACGAGCATTTGCACGATAACTCCACCAGGTGTATTGATGAGGCTCTGGGTGCAAGTGTCTAAACGTATCAATGTAGCCACTATTGATAAACCCCTCCATCCAAGCCCGTTCCTCGGGCAAAAAGCCCGAACTGTTGGCGTTCGATTTGGGATTGTGAATATCTATTGCCCGATGGCAGATATTGTAATCGCCAGAGATAATCAATCTTGGAAATTCCGTCAATAATTTATCGCTATATTGCTGAAAATCACGGAGAAATTGGTATTTAAAATCCTGTCGGATATCACCACTAGATCCAGAAGGAAAATACGCACTCATAACAGAACAAGCATCAAAATCGGCACGAATAATCCGCCCTTCCTTGTCGTAGGCTTCTATTCCGCAGCCGTATTCCACATGTTTTGGCGTTAACTTAGTCAAGATCGCTGTCCCGCTGTAACCCTTTTTTTCCGCAGGAAACCAATAGTGTTCGTAACCCAAAGCCTCTATCTGTAGTAAATCTAGGAGTTGATCAGGCGAGGCTTTTATTTCCTGCAAACAAACGACATCTGCATGAATTGTCTTTAGCCAGTTAATCCAATCTTTTCGTATAGCTGCACGAATACCATTAACGTTGTACGTGATGATTTTCATGGATTAATTGGCAAACAGATCTAAGAAACGTCTAAATATATTAGGCTTATAAGGTTCTCCTTTTAATTCTGCTTCCAGTTGCCTAGTGGCTAAGGGAGTCAAAATAGACAACTCTATAACCTGATTCGCAATGGGGCGATCATTACTGTCTGTTGGTAAAGAAGCAATACTGTCAATTAAATCGATGCCTTTAACTACTTCCCCAAACACGGTATATTGCTGATCTAAAAAAGGGGTTCCACCTAGATTTTCGTAAACCTCTCGTTGATAGGGAGGAATCTTTCGGCCTTCCAATTTCAATTCTTCCAAACGATCTAATTCTTTCGATGTGTATTTTTTTCCTTGCACTAAATAAAACTGCGTTGCGCTGGAAGCTTTTTCCGGATTATTATCACGAGCTGCTGCCAATGCCCCTTTTTTATGAAATAAACTATCATTAAATTCAGCTGGTATTTTATAGGGTAAATCTCCTTCGCCTAACAAGGCTCCCGAGGCGGCATGTTTAGATTCGGGGTCACCACCTTGAATCATAAAATCCTTTATAACACGATGGAAAAGGGTACCGTTATACGTTCCTTCTTTAATCAATTTTAAAAAGTTATCCCGGTGTTGTGGTGTTTTATTATAAAGTAAGATAATGCATGTCTTGTCTTTCACCGCTAATTTAACATAATGGTTTTTTGGTTTAGCAGCAAAGGCGATGAAAGATATTTGAAAGAGCAACAATATAAGGAGAAGTGTTTTTTTCATGAGTATTTTTTAAGTGATTTTATGCGAGTGCTTACCTATCGGATCCGCATGAACGACTATTTTCACCTGAATAGGCGTCGACTAAGGTCCTTGTCATCTGGATATCTAGAGCTTCGAAGGTATTATGGGAATATCGTCCCGCCTGCCTCGCCGATTGGTGAATGACGATTTAATGGTGGGGTATATTCGGAATTTGTTCTTCAAAATAATCAATAATAAGTGATTTAATAATCATTTCCTGCTCTAGTAAGGTATAGTTGGGAATTGGTTTAACTAATTGCCAATGTGGCCAGCCATCTTGGTCAACCCCCTCCAATTCGTAAAAACCCATGCCGCTAAATAACCTACAAGTTGCAATGTGCATCAACTCTTCTTTTTGTCTTTTCGAGAATGCCATGGGGCCTTTTCCGAGCTCTTGTACTCCGATTAAAAATAGGAGCACTTTTATATCTGGCGTTTCCGTATCAAAATAACTTGCTGTATAGTGTTGCAATGCTCTCCAGCGCCTGTTGATTTCTGAAGCGTTCATGATACAAACTTAATTATTTTTTTTGTTCAATTAAAGGCACAATTTCGTGGAGAATATTCCACAACTTGTGGAGAGCAAAATTGGCTTTGTACCATTTATGAGGCTTTTTTGGTCTAAAAAGTGAGATTTTTGTTTTGGCACGTTATTTACCTATATAAGCAACGAATCAAAGAAGGATGAAGTAATGAAGAAATTTGTTTTGATTGCAGCGGTTTTGTCTTTGACAGTTTCAGGGTTTAATGTAAAAGCGGGAATTAAAGATGAGGGGCAGAAGAGCAGTACAGCAAAAGATTCATTGATTGTTTATGAAGCGTCTAATGATTCATTAAAGGCAGCATTGGTTTCGACCAATGAAATTAAACCAAAGGCATGTGTAAATTTTAAGCGGATGGAATCGGCCTTTGATGATGAAAAAACTCCCGTGCATCCGAGGGATTTACCCAGTGCGATAAAGGAAACCTTAAGTGGTGATAAATTTAGAGGCTGGAAAACGACTAGTGTAAGTTTTGTGAAGCCTGTTAAAGGTAAATCATATTATGAAATAGCTTTGCTTAAGGATAATGATTCTCAAATAGCGAAGTTTAAAGATAACGGTAAAGTACTTTAGAAGTATGTACTGTTTGTTTTAGTATCTGACGGAAGGCTACCATGTTCTTTGGTAGCCTTTATTTTTATGTTTATTTTTGTAATAGAGGTACAAGGTATGAGGCTAATGCCTGTTTTAAACCCGCATTACGCTTTAAGCATTAGGCTTATGCAAGCCATGCAAATAGCGTAAAGCATAGCACTGAATGCCTATTGCTGATTAAGGCACGCGCGTACATAAACGTAAAGCTTAAAACGTACGATTTATGAGTGACATTAATAACCGGAAAGATATTGAACAAGTGGTTCGTTTATTTTATGAACGGGCAACGATCGATGAACTTATTGGGCATTATTTCACTTCCGTGATACCCATCGACTGGGATCATCATATTCCTACCATTGTATCCTTTTGGGAAAACATCCTATTTAGTACAGGTGCATATAAGGGAGGAATGCTATTTAAACATATGAATCTAGACTATCTTTCGGCTTTTAAATCAGTCCATTTTGATCGATGGTTGCAATTGTGGGGACAAACAGTAGATCAATTATTTAGAGGAGAGCGGGCAGAAGAGCTTAAATTTCGGGCGAACAGTATTGCGGTGATTATGCAAACTAAACTTGGCGTTTATGAAAGAGAAAAGTAATAATATGAGGGGGGCGAAAATCTACGTCGTCATTGCAATCCGACAATTGGCAGATCACAATGACGCGTTTTTAGTTTGCAAAGACTTTTCGGACAGTCCTGTATTCATTTACCATAAGCGATACCCAACACCAATTGTCCAAAGATTTATTTTCTGCGATTCAGTTCCGTCTTTGCTTAAGCTGCTTAGGCCATGCTCATATCTTAAATCTGCTCTGAATTTCATAATATCTACACCTACACCTCCGGTCAACGCAATGGCTTGATTTCGGTAGCCGCCCGGTTTTGTAGCATCGCCAATACGATCAAATATTGAATTGTCCTTATCGATAACAAAGGATACAACAGGTCCAACCTGCACACGAGCAGCGATCGGTCCAAGTCCGATTCGAGTTCCCAACAATAGAGGTAGATCTAAGCTTGTAAAATTTAGGTCTACTTGTGCGTTATTTTCGTGCGTTAGTTTAGCTTTTGCATTTTTACCTGTAATATAGAGCTCGGGTTGAAAATGGAGGCCAGCTCCACCAAGCCTAGCCCAAATACCGGCTTGATAACCGGCTTTTGCACTCGAGTTTAGCCATTCGCCATCTGTCTTTAGTGAAGAGAAGTTTAGTCCGCCTTTAATCCCTAATTGGAAGGTCGGTAGTAATTGGGCGGAAGCCATTAGTACTGTACTAAACAGTAAACAAAAAGATAGAAATACTTTTTTCATGTTAATAATAGTTTTAATTGTTACACCGTAGTGTTGTTTTAGCATCTTATTACTTGATCGCTATCAGCATGCACAAATTTCGAGCCTAAAATAAAGATAATAGACTGGAGCGTGTTTTCGTAAATTTTTATTTATTTTGTTTAAAACCGAACATTTATGGATGCACTGATATTAAACGAAGCAGACTGGAAGATATTAAAGGAGAAGATAAAACGGAAATATAACCATCTTACGGATGAAGATTTGGCCTATACACCGGGCCAGGAAGCCGATTTAGTTGCTAAATTAGCCGAGCGTATCAAGCGGAAACCCAGTTATGTGCTGTTTACGTTGAAAAAGGAGTTAGCGAACTTATCAAGTAACAGACTATAATAGTGCTGGAGATCAGCGCGCGCAACCTTCCTTTCCGGATAAAGAAGTCAGTAAAGTACCAGGACTTAAGCATGAACCGCTCCTGTTTAATCCAGAACGAACAAGTCGCTTCACTTGATATGATAGCAGTATTCTAAATTTTAGATAAACTTCCAGATAGTCGTTAAATTTATTCACGGATTCTAATTATTCAATTGGTATTCACAAGCCCTTCGGGTTTTGAACAGCGTGAGCTCCATCTAACCGATGGATTAGAAACCGAGCTGCTGGTCATACGTGACGGTAACACCAAGAATATAAATGTAGACGAATAATTATTTATAAATGAAACGGATCATCATATTTCTTTCTTTTGGCCTTTTATTAACGGGCTTCACTATTGTGAAGCAAGATTTATTCGAGCTTGGGAAAAATCTCGAAATATTTGCTGCACTTTATCGACAGGTAAGCCAACATTACGTGGAGCCGGTAGATGCCGGGGCATTGATGAAGACAGGAATAGATGCCATGTTGGAAGAATTAGACCCTTATACCGAGTTTATTCCGGAAACGTCGTTGGAAGATTTCAGATTAAAATATGTTAATACACAATACGGTGGACTGGGTGCACGTATATTGGCAAAGGCTAATGGCGAAATTGTGATTGCTGAAATTTTTGAAGGCTTTGCTGCGCATAAGGCTGGATTACATGTTGGAGATCAAATCTTAGCTATTGACGGGAGGCCTGTTCAAGGAAAAGAAGCAGATGAGGTAAGTCGCTTATTAAAAGGAGAAGAAGGATCGCGTGTACAGCTAAGAATTAACGATAGTAAAACGGCAACAATAAAAGAGGTATCCGTTGTGCGGGATAACATTATACAACCGAATGTAAGTTATGCAAATCGGTTACCTCACGGTATTGGCTATATAAAACTAGATAAATTTTTAAATGGAGCAGCAGATGAAGTGCACCAAGCGCTTACCGATTTACGCGAACAAGGTGCATTAAACGGTTTAATATTGGATTTACGAAATAACGGTGGAGGTATCCTTCAGGAATCTGTAAAGATTATCAATCTATTTGTAAACCAAGGAGAAAAAGTTGTTGTACAACAGGGAAAAGAGCAGGACAACGTATTTACCTATTTTACTAGTCGGCAGTCATTGTTGCCTAACTTACCTTTAGTGGTATTAATTAATGGAAATTCGGCTTCTGCCTCAGAAATTGTTGCCGGCGCATTGCAAGACCTTGATCGCGCAATCATCTTAGGCGAACGGAGCTTTGGCAAAGGCTTAGTACAACAGACGTACAGACTACCATATAACAATATGCTTAAGGTTACGGTAGCTAAATATTATACGCCATCAGGTAGATGTATTCAAGCCCTTGACTACGCGCATAAAGATAAAGATGGCAAGGCAATTAAGGTTAACGATAGCCTTATGGCAGAATTTACGACCAGGGTGGGAAGGAAAGTATACGATGGCAATGGCGTTTTCCCAGATATTGAAGTTGCCGCAAAAAAGCAACCTGCAGTTCTGCAGGCACTCGTGAAGCAGTTTCTCTTAGCCGATTATGCCACCCAATATTATAACCATCACGAGAACATTCCAGCACCGGGCCTTTTCCGGTTAACTGACGCTGATTACGCTGATTTTTTGACATTCTTAAAAATGAAACAGTTTACGTATTCATCCCGTTCAGAGAAGCTTATGCGGCATTTAAAGACGTCTATAGAGGAAGAGGGATTATCCGTGAATTTGAAAGATGAATTAACATCATTGGAAAATAAACTATTGGCCAATGATGATCAAATTTTATTGTCGGCCAAAGCGGAGGTTAAGATGCAGTTGGAAAAAGAGATCGTTTCCCGGTATTATTTTCAAAAAGGGAAGTTTACTTATGCAGAAAAGCGTGATAAGGATATCTTAAAGGCACAAGATATATTGCAGCCTGAACATAAATTAGCTTATCAGGAAGTCCTTTCGGGCAAGGGTAGATATGGTATTATCGGTAAGCCTGGGGTTCATCTGGCGTCTTCTGAATAAAACGTCTTTGTAAATACCATGAACTAGTGATAATAATCTTCATCTGGATAGATGATCATGTGGCATCATCGCGATCTGCTATGGTTGGGATAACAAAAGGTCCAACGCCGCCTGATGTAGTCGAACACTAGCTATAGCGCTCACCGATCCGTTTAAAAAAAGCATCTCTATATGTGTCTCCAATAGGAATACGTTTATCTTTTAAAGAGATTCTTCCGCGTTCGATGCTTTCAATCTTTTCAATGGCTACAATGTAAGATTTATGTACGCGAATAAAGCGCTCATCTGGAAGGGTCTCTTCCATCTTTTTCATGTTCTGTAAGGTAATGACGCGTTCGTTGCACGTAAAAATAGAAATGTAATCCTTCAAACCTTCGATATATAAAATATCATTATAATCGATGCGTTGGATTTTGTGCTCGGTTTTCACAAAAATAAAATCAATTGCCTTACTCAATGGTGATGGCGTTTCTGCCGGTATATTTTTGTGGTAATTATTGTTTTTCTGATGGATAACCTTTTGAATGGATTTATAAAAACGATCAAAAGCAATTGGTTTTAATAAGTAGTCTACCACATTGAGCTCATAACCCTCTAAAGCATATTGCGGATAAGCGGTAGTTAAGATGACATCACATTTGCCGTTAATGATTTTTAAAAATTGGATACCAGTAAGCTCGGGCATTTGTACGTCTAAGAATACGAGATCAATGGCTTCGTGTTGTACTAGGCCAATTCCTTCAATGGCACTAGTCGTCGTTGCTGAAAGGGTAAGCTCAGGCACTTTTGCGATATAATCTGCGATAATATCTAAGGCTAAAGGTTCATCATCAACAACTAAACATCGTATCATGGTAGTGAAGTTTACGGTTATAAATATACAAATAATTCACTGCTGTAAAAATCATCATTGTCGTATACAATGAAGGTATGCTTGTTCGGATAGCCTAATTCTAAACGTCTTTTAAGATTAGTAAGGCCGATACCTCCTGATTTATCTTTATTTAACCGGTTTTTTTTATTCTGTGCTTTAAAATGCAGTCGATTGTTTTGGACTTCAACCGTAATTCGGATAGGATGCTCTTTGTCCGTAGCCACACCATGCTTAAAAACATTTTCTAGGAAGGAAATAACAAGTAAAGGCATAATACGGTGTTGAAAATTATCGACATTTATATTTAATTCTAGGTAAACGTGTTCTTTTACACGTAGTTTTTGTAAATCGATATAATTTTCCAAGTAATTGATTTCATCTTCCAGTGAAACTTTGTCATCATTACTTTCATACAGCATATACCGCATAATTTCAGACAATTTTAGTATTGCTTCCGGGGCTTTATCTGATTTTTGATAGGCAAGCGAGTAGATATTGTTTAGTGAATTAAATAAAAAATGGGGGTTAATCTGCGACTTTAAAAAAGCGAGTTCCGCATTTAACTTTTCTGTTTCCAAGGTTTTTCGTGCCTGCTCCATTTGATAAGAATTGATAGCCAAACGGAAGGCATAACCCAGCAACATAAAAAATAGCGTAATAATGAGGGCGGATAAAAAGTATTCACCATTACTAATGGCTTTTTCATGGCGATCTCCATAATGCATCAGGATATCGCGATTATAAACAGCAATGACCAGTTTAATAAATGCAGCAAGTAAAAGAAAGCACATCGAATAGATGGTACCGGTGAGGTAACGCTTATTTCCAATAAAATAAGGGGCAATTAGAAAATAGGTCGTGTAAAAGATCCCAATGTTAAATACAGAATAGAGGGCATAAAAGAAAATATGCCTTAAATTTGCTTTATCGTCGCCGGTTAAAAACAATAGTATAACCAGTATTAACCATACCAATACGTGATAGATAATATGGTTTTTCTTCATATCAATTAGTCCTTTTTTTAATAATGCACGGCTCTCCACTACGGTCGAGACGACGTGTTCATGACCTTTGGGTAATTTATCCAATAGTCATAAACAAAAATAGGATTATAATAAAAGATTTTCGTGTTAGGATAGACCAACAGGCTATTTATTTCTATCAACAGAGCAGTTAAACCTATAAAGTGTTTGGGTCCGTTTGTCTAGAAATACACCTCGTTAGTCTAAAAAACTTTCGAATAGTAAAAAAGATTGTTCCTTTGTACTGTCAAAGAATAACGATTAAATAAAAACCGACAAGATGGGAAGGCTGCATGAAAGCTTCATTTCCAGTAAACACAATATACTGATGAAAAATTTTAAATCTAAACAGATGAAAACATATTTGACCAATGTTTCTCCATTTTTGCTGTTACTTATTCCCATTTTGGTGGCGGCTTTAATTGTTTGTGCACACGTTAATAAAGACCTGATTCATGAACAAATTGATCTTCATGCATCTTTCATTACGATTCCTAAGTATTTGAACGTGAGAGCAATTTTGTTTTAGTAAAATACCCCCTATACAGTTATATGTTAAAGCGCACCGGTCTTCTGGGCGCTTTTTTATTGTAGTTAAAAAAAACTAATAAAATAGTTGTAAAACTAAATAATTAGTTTAATATTTGATCTATTAAATTGGATTAATGATTTTAGCTATGGATATAAAAGAATTAACACGGGCAGAAGAACAGGTTATGCAGGAGCTTTGGAAGCTTCAAAAGGCATTTGTGAAGGAAATCATTGAGCAAATGGATGAACCGAAACCGGCATATAACACCGTTTCTACCATTATACGGATTTTAGAAACCAAGGGTTTTGTTGGGCACGAGAGTTTTGGAAAAAGCCATCGTTATTTTCCTAAGATTTCTAAAGACGAGTATAAAGATTTTGCGACCGGCAAGTTGTTGTCAGGCTATTTCGATAATTCTCCGCAAAACATGTTGTCTTTTTTTGTTCAGGAGCGGAAATTGTCCCTTAAGGATGCTGATGCTTTATTTAAGCTCCTAGAAAAAGCAAAGAAAAAATAGCTTTGGTGAAACCGTTTAAACTTCGATATTATGAATTACTTAATCATCAGTAATATATATCTAGTGCTTTTTTATGCATTTTATAGGTTGTTTTTAGCTAGAGAAACGTTTTTCCAACTGAATAGGATTTATTTAGTTGGAACCGCTTTTTTATCATTTGTTTTGCCACTAGTACAACTAGAATGGTTACAACATGCGTTTAAGTCATCATCGGTATTTGTTGCACGGACGAGTTTAGATGCAGTTACCGTATACACCCATCCTCAAGAAACCGCCGAAATCCATGCCGTTGGTGTTGGGCTTCCTTGGTGGCTTTATGTATATATTGGTGGTTGCTTTTTACAATTGCTGTTTTTGATTTATCGCTATTGGATGATAAAAAGGCGTTTAAAAGAAAATAATTTGGGGGATGCCTACTCTTTCTTAGGAACAATAAAGGTTGATGATAGACAAGAAGGAAGTGACCGGGTGTTTGAACACGAGCAGGTTCATGTAAAACAGCGGCACTCCATAGATATTCTTTTTGTAGCATTGATTCAACTATTCAATTGGTTTAATCCGGTGGTATATTGGTTTGTTAAATCCATTCGATTGGTGCATGAATACATCGCGGATGAGGCAGTAAACAAAAGTCATACAGACAAGATCGCTTATGCGGAATTACTCATTGGTCGAACTTTTGCAATCTCCCCTTCGGCTTTAGCCAATAACTTTTTCAACCAATCAACGGTTAAAAACCGCATTGTCATGCTTTTTAGAGATAAATCGGGCAGACCGGCCTTGTTTAAATACCTTTTGGCAATGCCTTTATTTATTGCCATGTTGGTTTTTTCTTCGGCGAAAGTGAGCGATGGAGCGGAAGACCTGACAGGATTAACCCTCCGCGTGCAAGATAATGAATCGTTTTATAAGCTAATAGCGCAACAGGTACGGTATAGTCAGGAAGCAAAAGAACAAAAGGTTCAGGGAGTGGTTGATGTCTCTTTTGAAAAGCAAGAAGGAGAGGTGAAAACAAAAGTGTTATATACCATGGGGTATAACCAAGAAAAAGAACTGGTGCGTGCTCTGCAATTGCCGGAAGTAATAAAGGAAATGCCGGCGGGTAAAAACGTGCTCCGGGTTAAATTTCTGTTGTCGGGAGTAGAGCCAGCGAAGCTCAATGAGCCATTGGTTATTCCTAGAGGCTATCGGCGTCTTGAAGAGGTAGTCATTATGGGTTATTATCCTGAAGCGAAAAGAGAAAAAGTAAAGCAGACCATAGGGTCGAAGGCGTCTCAGACTACCACAAGGGAAAAGCAAAACGCTACCGTATCGAACCAGAACAAGGCCGACAGTGAAAAATTGGGTATGAACTTAACGCTAAGTGCAGCTAATGTGGAAGCGATACGCGAAGAAGACCCAGAGAAACCAAGGGATTTTAACGAAGTCGAGGTTCAACCTAGTTTTCAGGGAGGTATGCGTGCCTTTTATCAATGGGTATCTACCCATTATAAGTATCCTAAAGAAGCGGTGAAACAGGGTGTAAGCGGAGCGCTTCATTTAAGTTTCATTGTCAATGAAGATGGATCATTAAGTGATATCCGTTTGCTTCGCGATTTGGGATATGGCACAGGTGAGGAAGCAATCCGGATGTTAAAGGAATGTCCGAAGTGGCTGCCAGGCATTATCAATGGGAAAGCCGTTAAAGTGGCTTATTCCCTACCCATTAAATTAAACCTAAGGGGGATGGATGAGGGGCAAAAGACAAAAACTGACGCTACCAATACGACTTCCTAGTCCCCTAACTAAGCTAAGGGCTCCGAGATTAATATTCCCAAATAAAAAGGCCTACTTATTAGCAGGCCTTTTTCTGTTTAGTTAATGTAAAGCGGATTAATGCGAAACCTTTTCTTTAAAGAATTTAGCATTAAAGTAATCCCGATTCATTCGGGCAATATTCGTTAATTTAATACCGACCGGACATTCGGCTTCGCAAGCCTTAGTTACAGTACATGCACCAAAACCTTCTTTATCCATTTGTTCAACCATGGCCTGTGCGCGGTGATAGCGTTCTGCTTGACCTTGCGGTAGCAATGCGTATTGCGAGATTTTTGCTGATACAAATAACATCGCCGAAGCATTTTTACATGCGGCAACGCATGCTCCACAGCCAATGCAGGTAGCCGATTCAAATGCCTCATCCGATTTGGTTTTAGGAATAGGAATAGCATTTCCATCGGGTACGCCACCCGTATTGACAGAAACATAACCTCCTGCCTGTTGAATACGATCAAAAGCGGTACGATCTACAGCTAAGTCTTTAATTACAGGGAAAGCCGCCGCTCTCCAAGGCTCAATCACAATCGTTTGCCCATCGTGGAAGCTCCGCATGTGGAGTTGACAAGTTGTTGTTTCTTGTTTAGGGCCATGTGGCCGACCGTTAATGTGAAGGGAACACATTCCACAGATTCCTTCGCGGCAATCGTGATCAAAATATATAGGATCTTCGCCCTTTCTAGTAAGGTCTTCGTTTACCACATCAAGCATTTCTAAAAAGGACATATCCGGAGAAATGCCATTGGCTTGTATCGTAACAAACTTACCTTTTGCTTTTTCGTTTTTTTGACGCCAAACTTTAAGCGTTAAATTCATTGTTTTTTCTTCACTCATGGTGTTTATTTTTAACGAGTGGCTATTTATTTATAACTCCTTTGGGTTAACTTGACATTTTCGAAAACCAGCTCCTCTTTATGGAGGGTCTCCGCTTGGTTATCCCCATTGTATTGCCATGCCGCTACATAAGCAAAATGCTCATCGTCACGTTTTGCTTCTCCTTCTGGAGTAGCACTTTCTTCCCGGAAGTGCCCACCGCATGATTCTGAACGGTTGAGTGCGTCATCTACCATCAGCTCGCCAAGTTCTAGAAAGTCGGCTACCCGACCGGCTTTTTCCAGCGAAAGATTTAACTCCTCGTTCTCACCCAATACCGTCACATCATTCCAAAATTCCTTTCTAAGTTCCTGAATTTCTTGCTTAGCTTCCCTCAAGCCAGCTTCATTTCTGGCCATCCCACATTTTTCCCACATGATATGCCCTAATTTTTTATGGATATCATCAATGGTTTTAGATCCTTTTAGACTGAGTAACTTTTGGATTTTTTCTTCAACGCTTTTTCGAGTAGCTTCGAAAGCGGGATGATTTTTGTCAACCGGCGCAAAACTTCCTAAACTGGTGAGGTAATCACCTACGGTATAAGGAATCACGAAATAGCCATCGGCTAAACCTTGCATAAGTGCAGAAGCTCCCAAGCGGTTTGCACCATGATCTGAAAAATTACATTCGCCTAAAGCATATAGACCTGGAATGGTAGTCATTAAATTGTAGTCTACCCAAAGCCCACCCATCGTATAGTGTACCGCTGGATAGATGCGCATAGGCTGTTTGTACGGATTTTCATCAGTAATCTGATAATACATATCGAACAGGTTACCATATTTCGCCCGAACGGTATCTTCTCCCATACGTTGAATGGCTTCAGCAAAATCCAGAAATACGGCTAATCCCGTTTTTCCAACACCCCTACCTTCATCGCACATCATTTTGGCATTTCTCGAAGCTACGTCCCGAGGCACGAGATTACCGAAAGAAGGATACTTACGTTCCAAGAAGTAATCCCGATCTTCCTCTTTTATATCAGAAGCCTTTAATTGTCCTTTTCTTAGTTTTTCAGCAAGTTCAACCGTCTTTGGAACCCACACCCGACCATCATTACGCAATGATTCAGACATTAGAGTTAATTTAGATTGATGGTCACCTGTAACTGGAATACAGGTGGGGTGGATTTGCGTGTAACAAGGGTTTGCAAAGAAAGCACCACGTTTGTGTGCTCTCCACGCAGCCGTGACGTTACACCCCATGGCATTGGTAGAGAGGAAAAATACATTGCCATAACCTCCAGTACATAGTAAAACGGCATGACCTTCATGTGCCTCTATCTGGCCGGTTTTAAGATCACGGGTAATGATCCCTTTGGCATGGCCGTCAATCATGACCAAATCTAACATCTCGTGGCGGGTATATGATTTTACTTTTCCTACATGAATCTGGCGGTTTAACGCCGAATATGCTCCAAGTAATAACTGCTGGCCCGTCTGTCCGCGCGCATAAAAGGTACGCGATACTTGCGCTCCACCAAACGAACGGTTGTCTAACAAGCCCCCGTATTCCCGTGCAAACGGAACGCCCTGTGCAACACATTGATCTATAATATTGACGGACACTTCAGCCAAGCGATAAACGTTAGCCTCGCGCGAACGATAATCGCCCCCTTTAATGGTATCGTAAAACAGGCGGTACACGCTATCACCATCGTTTTGGTAATTTTTGGCCGCATTTATTCCCCCTTGAGCAGCAATCGAGTGTGCTCGACGTGGACTATCTTGGTAACAAAATGTTTTTACATTATAGCCGAGCTCAGCCAGAGATGCAGCAGCGGAGGCTCCAGCTAAACCGGTCCCAACAACGATAATGGTAAATTTACGTTTATTGGCAGGGTTAACTAATTTGAGATTAAATTTATGTTTAGACCATTTCTCCGCTAATGGGCCTTCTGGTATTTTAGAATCTAATATCATCTTTATTCTATTTTATCTCGGTTTACGTAAAGCAAAACCGTGAAATTTATTTACAAAAGAAAAAATACAAAGGCATCGCTGCAAAACCAATTGGAATGAGAACGCCAAATAACCAAACCGCTAAAAATCGGATAATCGGAATATATTTTTTATGATCAAAACCAAGAGATTGGAATGCGCTGTTAAAGCCATGAATCAGGTGAAAGGATAACGCGGCCATCGCTAATACGTAAAAGGCGACCAAAATAGGATTTTGGAAAGCGTAGGCTACCTGTTTATATAGGTCGCGTGCTTTAGTGATTTCCATACCATCCTGCGTATATTTTTGGTAATCGGTAAAATCACTAGCCTGAATTTCTGTAGCTTGCGTCTCTAAAGTGTTCAGGTCGGTTTTATATTCAATATAAGGTACTTGATCTTGATGAAATTTCCACCAAAAATTAGCCATGTGCGTCGCTATAAATACCAGCAATACCGTACCCAATATACCCATATTTCTGGAGTTCCAAGCACTATTTTTGTTGCCTGCATAACTGGCATAGGCTACAGGACGTGCCTTTTTATTGTGTAAGGTTAAAATTAAGGCATAAATGGCATGAAGTACAATGGAGGTGTATAATAGATAAGATACCACTTTTATTGGCGGAAAATGGGTCATGAAATAGGCATAGTCATTAAAGGCTTTACCCGCATCATCCTTGAATAATTGGAGATTACCAACCAAATGCACAATCAGGAATGTACATAAGAACAATCCTGTTAAGGCCATGATTAGTTTTTTTCCTAAAGTGGAAGTTAATGCTTGATTAAAACTACTCATTGTTGTGTTATTTTTTAATAATGGTAGGCAAAGCTATTTAATTGATTTAATAATGATAGCATAATATCTCGCGATTTGCGCAATTTAGAATGGTTCTAATTTTAGGCAACAGGTGATAGGCCGTAAGCAGTAGGCGATAGGCCTAAAGCTTATAGCTTACCGCTTTACGGCTTACTGCTTACAGCCCAAAAAAGGGTTCCCCTTTCGAAGAACCCTTTCTTTGTGTTAAAGGTATTTGCCGTTTTTTATTTCAACGGGAAATTCATGTTATACCGCTCGCCATCTTGGGTAACACCAGACAACCGGATCATATCATTTTTGCTATACGATAAAGCGCTTTCCACTTCATCTACATTATTTACCGGTTTTCCATTAATCGATACAATAATTAGGCCACGAGGAACACCATATTCTGCAAATAGGCCATCTCTACGTATATCCGAAACAACTACACCGGATGACAGGTTGAATTTTTTCTTTAATTGTGCATTTGCAGGAATAAAGCCAGCACCCAATTTATTGTAAAGTTCAGCTGTGCTGCGTTTATCCGTGGTAGCATTATTAGATGAGTTGTCACTGTCTTCCGCCTTCAGTGTAACGACAACATCTTTCTCTTTGCCGTCTCGTTTATAGGTAAGTTTAACCTTATCCCCTGGGCGTAGTCTATAAATTTTCTCTTGTAAATCAGAGCTTGAATAGATTTCCTTGCCGTCTACTTTGGTAATGATATCACCCTTCTTCAATCCTGCTTCGGCACCACCACTATTCGGTAATACGCCACTAACATATAAACCATTGATCTCATTAATACCTAATTCTTTCGCTGATTCTGCATTTAATTCTTGGAATTTAACACCAACAACACCACGCTTCACACCACCAAACTTGATGAAATCATCGGCAATCTTTTTGACTAAATTAACTGGAACAGCAAATCCATAACCAGCGTAATAGCCGCTCTGCGACATAATTGCTGCATTTATACCGATTAATTCGCCATTGGCATTTACTAAGGCTCCTCCACTGTTTCCTTTATTAATAACCGCATCCGTTTGAATAAAAGATTCTACTGCAGAAGAGGCCGGAAGGTTGTTGGGATCGGCACCATTTTGCTGCCATTGCTGGTAAAGCTCTTGACGTTGTTGGTCGGCTAAGATACCAATAGCCCGTCCTTTAGCACTGACAATACCAGCGGTAACGGTCGACTGTAAGCCTAGCGGATAACCTACGGCTAATACCCATTCACCGATATTAACATCGTCCGAATTACCCAATTTTACGATGGGTAACCCTGTCGCATTAACTTTAATTAAAGCTAAGTCTGTATTGGGGTCGCGACCGATGATTTTAGCGTCATATACTTTTTTGTTTGTTAATTCAACGGAAATTTTATCAGCCCCTTCTACCACGTGGTTATTGGTTACGATATAACCATCTGTTGATATAATTACCCCTGAACCCGAAGCCATAGCTGGCTGCGCTTGTTGTCTTTGGCGACCCCTTGGCACACCAAAAAACTCTTCAAACATATCTTGGAAGGGATCTCCGCCCCCGCTCCCAGATCGCTCATATGTTGTTTTAATATGTACTACACCGGGAATAACGGCGGCGGCAGCCTGGGTGAAATCCGGATTACCCGTAGAGGCATTAATGGTACTCGGATTGCTTGCATAATGCAATTGTTGCCGTTCTTCAAATGATAACTGGGTGTTTTGTTTGTTCTCTAACAATTTGTACCCTCCAACAGCCACTGCCCCACCAATAAGGGCTGTTAGTAGTGTCAATCCTATTTTCTTCATCTTCTTATTTATTTTTAATTCGGGATGTCAAAAAATCCCTTTTGATTTGTTAAGTCTAAGTCTGCAAACTTTGATTTGACTAGTTCAAAAGTAATACCATTTGGCTCGTAAAGCCAAATTTTTGACATGTCATTTCTGTTAAAAAATGTTAAAGGAAACTTAAAAAAGAGAATTTATACGAAAATATTACAAAAGTCCTACTGTTCAGGGAGTTTCGTTGCTTCAACAAGCTCATGATACCAATCTTCCCCATACTTGCGTATGAGGGGTTCTTTCAGGAAGCTGTATACCGGAACCTTGAGCTCGCGGCCAAAAGAGCAGGCATCACGACAAATATGCCAACGGTCATAATGCAAAACATCAAACTCTGGGTATTTGGTAATCCGGATGGGATATAAATGGCAGGATATCGGCTTTCTCCAGTGAATCAGGCCTCGCTGATAAGCCAATTCAATAGCACATTTCGTGATGCCGTTTTCCCAGGTTACATAAGCACACTCCTTATTTCCATCAACACAGGGGGTAGTAAGATCGCCATCCATATCGATAACATGGGTGCCTGTCTCTTCAATAGTGGCTATACCCTTTGCCGTCATGAAAGGCTTAACTTTGGGGTATATTTCGTTAAGTATCGCAAGTTCTTCTCGGTCTAGAGGAGCCCCTGAGTCTCCTTCTACACAACAAGCGCCTTTACATTGATTTAAATTGCAAACAAAATACTCCTGAATGAGTTCTTCGCTAACTAATACCGCTCCAACTTCGATCATCATAATGCCATAGTATAGTGACAATATGTCTTTTTTACGACAATATGTCTATTTTTTTACTTTTTCCAACGGATATTTTAATCCTTTTACACCGGTTAATTCTAAAGTAACTGCTCCGATAAGAATTTCTACCTGTGCTTTAACAGGAATGCGGTTATCATCATCGGTTACCCACAAATGTAATTTGCTGTCTTTTTTAAAGACTCTTCCAGGCTCTAAGGAAGGACTAAATTTTAAACACCTCAAGGTGCCCAAAGCCGTTTTTATATTTTCTTTTCCTAAATAGGTAATATACAAATAAGCCAACGAATCTTTTAAGAAATAGGATAATTTGAATGACTCGCCTTCCTTGATATGTGATAAATCCAAGGTTCTGGAAAAATAGTAAGCAGAAAGCAGGTCAAATGTCTGCAATTCTTTGGCATCAAAATTCCCCCGGGTCGCTTCAATTTTTTTCTTTTGTTGATAAAACCGGATTTTATCATTCCTTCGATATCGACCTTCTTTGATATTTTCGCTAAAGAAATAAGGAAGATAGGTTTCCTGATCAATATAAGAATCGTATTGATCGCGTATATTGTAAAAAATGCTAAATGCTTTAGAAGTAGTTCCTACTGCGTTTAAGTGATAAGTGGGTTTCCCTTCGAAGCTTAAATCGGAAGGTAAGACTTTAAGAACTCCCTCTGCGGCAGAAATAAAACCGTATTTTAACTTATACGTTAATTCTTCACCAGGAGCGAAAACACGTTTCTTTAACGATGGTAATAAGGCTTGGGAGAAAGTCGCGTTCGCGGAGAATAGCATGACGATGATGATCGTTAATTGCTTCCTCATCCCGTTTCGTGAACAACGCCAATTTTGCCTGTTAAAATGATCTCTGAAGCTATCCTTCATGTTGATTTCCGCTTAAAAATGGGAACCGTAGAACAGGGTTCTCCATACATAATACTTTTGGCAACCTTGGATAATTTACTGGTAAAATTTACAAATGCCGCTGTCGGAATTTTAATGTCGCCGCAGCCTTTAACGACTACTCGCTGGTCCCTGAATCGTTCCAGATCAAGTTTCGCCAGCGCACGTTCAAAAAGAATGACTTCAAAGGTTTCTTCATCACCAAAGAAAATTTCATTGGCATAAGGCGTTAGCCTGTTCGCAAGCAACATGTAGGCCCATGTGGGAACGATGGCATCTGCCGTGCAGATGATACATACATTCTTTCCTTGGTAAGTAGACCAATCGTGCAGCTTTACAAATTCCCTGAAATCCTTTTCTCTCAAAATCAGTCCATGAAACAGGTTATCTTTAATATCGTATACGCTTGTTTCAGCGGATGATTTAAGGCTCGCTAAATCAAAGGTGAGTAGACCGCTATTCGCTACTTTATTGACAATATTTTCTTGAATTTCCATATCCGTTTCTTCTCATCTGAAATACACGTGTTGAGTTTCCCGAATTGCAAAGCGTTTCGAGACTCAAAAAAAATCCGGATAGCGTTGAAATGCTATCCGGATACAAAAGTACGAATAAATAATTTTAGAAGAATCTTACGCGGTTATCAGTAATGTCTGCTTTATCTAATAAAGCTTGGAAAGCTTGGTTAGCTATCCGCTGCCGTAACTGTTGTTGGATTTGTCGCTTCTGGCCATCCAGGTTATCCAAGGCCGCAGGATTAACAAAATCGGTCACTTGAACAACGTAAACGCCTTGATTACCCTCAATGGGCTTAGAAAGTTGTTTAGGCTGTAAGCCAAAAACAGTTCCGACCACTTTATTTTCCTGCGCCACCCCCGGCAATATTGGATTAGCCAAAACAATATTTTGCTCTGCTTTAGGCGTTTTTCCCACTTTCTGAGCTACCTGTTCTATCGTCTTAGCACCGGTTAAGGCTTCGTTGAATTTTTGCTCCAATTTCGTTGCCTTAACTTTTTTGAGCACTTCTGGTTCGATTTCTTTCTTAACATCAGCCAGCGAAAGCTGCCCTTTAGGGCGGATACTGGTTAACTGCGCAACAACATATTGGTTGTCTAATTCATATACTTTATCTGAAAGGTCTCCCTGCTCTGCTTTAAAGGCCCATTTAATCAGCTCTCGAGGTGACTCTAGGTTTTGAATATAGCCTTGCATAGGTGCGATGTTTTCTGCATGTTCAACCGTAAGCCCTGCCTTTTTTGCTTCTTCTGCAAAATTTTTACCTGTTATTTTTCCATAGAAGTTTGACGCTTTACTATAAGCTGCTTTTAAGGTTTCGTTGCTGCTGCTTACACTCTTATCAATAATAGCTGCTTTGACTACCTTTGACATACCCTTTTGCGCATCTACCTTGATAACATGTACGCCGTATTGTGTATTTAAGACGAATACATCTCCGGGTTTAGCATCGAAAACAGCATCTTCAAATGCGGGGATCATACTTCCGCGTGCAAATGTACCCAATTCGCCACCATTATCTTTGGTGCCATCCGTCCCGTATTCAACCGCTAGTGCCGCAAAATTCGCTCCTTTTAAAATTAGATTTTTAAGTGAATCAGCCTTAGCCTTGGCTTTGTCAACACCACCCTCTTTCGCAGGGTTTAATAAAATGTGGCGTGCCGTAACGGAATCAGGACTATTGCGTACATCCAAAATTTTTGCCGATTCATAAACACCATTAGCATAAACCGGACCTACCGTTGTTCCTTTAGCAGCAGAGAATACCAAAGAATCCAAAGCCGGACTCAACGTACCTTTCTTAAGGTACGCAACAGGTCTCTTTTGTTCTGAATTAGAAACCGCAAACAGCGAATCATTTGTCGTTTTGGCTAACTCTTGGGTTAAGTTGGTAACCGCTTCTTTGGTTGCAGCTGTATCTTGCGCAGTAGGTTGTGCATTGAATACAACATAGTCAAATGAGCGAGTCTCCATTTCATTTTTGAAAGCAGCCTTATGTGCGTCATAATAGTTTTGATAGTCTGCATCACTTAGCTTAATGTCTTTATCGGGCACAGAAGCGTAATCCAGTAATACATAGCTAAAGTTGGCAATTTTATTCCGCTGATTATAGTCTTCGTTTGCTTCTAGGGAGGTTACGTAAATGCTATTTTGTATCAGGTTATTATATTTTTGCTGTAAGCGGTTATCACGCATGGCCTCTAGAAAACTATTCCATTGCTGGCTCAATTCTGTCCCTGACTCGTTGTTGATATTGGTTAGAAATTGGTTCAGTTGATTACGATCAACTTCCCCTGTTTGTGGATTACCAAAATTCTGCACAATCATGGGAGAAGGATTTTTTCCCGTTACCATGTCTTGTAACTCGCTCGTTCCCACACCTAAGCCAATACGTTCCAGTTCCTTCGTTAATAGAATTTGACGGAGATTTTGATTCCAGGCTTCTTCAACGGCATAAGATCTCATCTGAGGGCTCATATTACCCCCCATTTGTTGCCGCATATTATTGATGCTTTGCTCTACCTGTGTATTAAATTGCTCATATTTGATGGCATTGCCATTGATATTGCCCACCTCATCTTGACGTCCAGCCCAAAAGGGTGTTCCGAAACGAATAACATCTCCTAATAAAAATGCTACGATTGCTAAACCGATGATCACTACAATGATTATTCCCGCGCGGTTCCGCAAAAAAGTCATTAATCCCATATGCTCTCTATACTAATTGATTGAAGGTTTTAAGTCCGTTATTTATTTGCTTATTAAGTATTTAAAGTAAAAAATCAACAAAATTTTAAATGAGGGCGCAAGATACAATTTTTACTGATAAAAAATAATATTTGTAGCGACTATTTCATGGCGCCTGCTCGTCTACATAGGTTGCTTTCGTTAATGCTGTTGTTCAAATACCCTATCTCGACCAAGATAAATGTTTTAGAGCCTATAAAATTTAACGATACAACGTTAAACAGGCCCTTAATTTTACGGGCCTTCACCTTCTTTTGTTTTATATACCCCTCTGGCACCATCAATTTTTCTGTTTTTGAAAGATTCGTCTGCTTCGAAAAAATTCCCTTCAATGGCATCTCCATTTGGACGGGTAACCGTTAGTGGCAAGGTATTATAAAAAATCCGTTTGGTATTATCCCAAAAAAGCTCTTCTGATCTAAAAATAGTGCCATCAGCCATGGTTACCACGACATGATGCCTCAGCTCTACCAAGTCCTTCTTCTCAAAATAAAGGCCATAGTCTGAAGTTACTCTGCGTTCTTCTTTTTTATCTTTATCGTAAAAGATAAGCAGCACATCTTTTGGAAATTCGTAGAAAGGACTATCGATATTGTGTTTGATCATTTTGGAGGAAATCAATTTTGCTTTTACTAAAGCGGAGTCGCTGTAGATTACCGTAACGCCATAAGAAACGTCTATTGGTTCTTCTGCGTCAATGTTTGCAATACGTTCTACGTCCCTCAAATCGTTTTCGCACGAGCACAACAAGAGCACAGCAAAAAACAAGGAAACCATGGCTTGCTTAAAAACCATGGCTTTATATTTACAAAAGCAGTATGTTGCTCCTTTAACCATTCCCCTCCATACCTTTTAGGTGTATTAATCGTATTTATAACGTTGAAACCACCGGTCATTGAGCATGAAGGAAACCGTAAAATTAAAGTACCGTTCTTTTACTAAGTTATTGGATAAGGTACCTCTTTGGCCAACTTCTGCCGAAAGATTAATTTTATAATAGGCTAAAAGCGTCCGATCTGCCCGTATAGGAAGGCCGAGACCAACACTTAAGGCCATATCTTTAATATTTTGACCATTGAGATTTAAATAGGTTTTATCATATCGTAAACCAAAACGATAATCTACGGCATTCCAATATTTAATCGACGTAATATCAGGGGTCCATTGGCCACCAATACTAGCTCCATAGCTATCTTCAAATTTTGTTTGATCGTCTAAAAGGGAACCGTCTTTGTAATCAGACCACTTGGCATAGCGAATATCTGCACCTAATAACCATTTATCAGCCCTATTTATACTGAAACCAAAACTCTGACGCATGGGTAATTTGATGGTTTCTTCTTTTCCAGAATACGATCGCACAGAATCAAGTACGGAGTTAATCGTTCCTTCCGAAACGTTACTCGAAATACGGGTAACAATTTCTGAAGCGGTTGAAGTAAGATTCGTATTCAGACTATTAGTATACCCTAAAGTTAATAACGTATTTTTATTCAATAAGGTATGGTATTGCACCCCTAAATCGTAATTGAAGCCATGGATTTCCCTTTTGTGTTCAATTCTGGAATTAGTCGTTCCTATTTGGTTAGGAAACTCAATTCCACTAATGTTATTCAGCGTACCGAAAAGATAGGATATGTTAGCACCGACGCTAAAGTGTTTTCCAAATTGTATACCATAACCGATATAGGCTTTGCTTATCCCCCCTTCGCCAGCAAACGCTTTGTTGGCTATTGTGGTATCAGCATTACCAAAAGATGTAGGTGTTGAGTAGTTATAGCCCATATCGGAGAAGGGCATGAGCCCAAAACTAAAAGCCGATTGCTGACTCAATGGGATTGCAAAATTGATATGATTTAAGGCAAAATTTCCACTTCCTTCGCTTTTACCATCTTTTTCAAGAATAGTCCGGTTCATATAAGCCCCGATATCAAAAGTAGAAAGGTGGATATTAGAATAAGCAGCGGGATTAGCTACGTTGATATTGCTATATCCGCCTAAGCTCCGTACGCCAGTAGACAGTCCACCCATAGAGCGGTATTGTGGCAACTGGTCGCCTCTAAGCGCCCCAAGTCCGAATGCGGAATAAGGAGAGCTGCTATTTGACTGTGCATTAGCTATTGTGCTAACGCATATTCCTAGGATATAAAGGTATTTCTTACTATTTAATCTCATGCGGATGTACTATTCACGACGTTACATGCTTATTCAAGATTGCAAAGCTATTTATTTTTTACTAGTGTAGCAGTGTGTTTTTGTTAAAAAAGGTTAAAACATTAAAAGAATTGAAAATATAAGATGGCTACTAACAATAAGGCATATACACTTTCATAAAACCAAGCTGTTTTGGCGAAGTTAAAATAATAAGCCATATAAATAGAAATCGGTGGAGCACAAATTAAAAAATGGTAGTCAGGGGTATGTGCTTTCAAGTAATAGGAGAGCACACCAAAAAGGAACATAAAGAAGAGCAATTGAAAGGATTTCCGCACAGGCACAACACTCTTATAATAATTTTCACGTAGCGTGTTAAAAAATAGTAATAAGATCAGTCCCAAGGGCAACAATACCCAATAGTCGTAAAGTTCAATAGTAAAAGAAGTAGGAATAGGATTGGTTAATGGCTTCCATATGGCATAAAATTCGCCAATTTTATCATTCCATAAATAAATGATCCCGAGAAGAAAATAAACCGTAGCAAAACCCAACAATCCGGCAACCCATTCCCGCCAGTCAAAAGGCCTAAAAAGGATCAATGCCACCCATAAAACCAGAAGCATTAAGATAAAGGGGAAATAAAATAAGGTCCCAACAGCGACTAACATGCCTAAATCAAATAGGGTAGATTTTACCTCGCTCCGATGATAGGTCTTCAACAATTTATCAATCATCCAAATAAGCACAAAGTTGCAAATAAGCGTTGGTGTTAGCGCTAAAAATGGAAGTAATAAACTGGCCGTAGTAACATACATTAATGCCGGTAGAAAGGTAGGCTTGCCCAGTAAATTATGATTGTCTACAATCCGGTTGAGCAGAAGCGCTTGCGTGACCGTAATGACCAACGTGATAACGACATTGCTTTGTGGCGATAAAGTGATGTGCGAGAAGCCGCTTAAGAAGGTCATGATGGCTTTTTCAAAAAGCAGGGGATGGAAGGCTTCTGGTAAATGAAAAAAAGCCCCAGCACATAAAATAAAGGCTATGACAATCAGAAACGCTAGATTTGATGGAGTAAACTTTCTAAATAAGTGAATCATGCGACAAAATTTCCACTGCGTTTTTAAAAGCACAATATTAGGCTAAACGAAGCAAAAGTAAAAACCCGAATTCGATTATTCTTGATTAGCTTTGCTATTCTGAGCAGAAAATAATAACCGAATTTAAAAGTAAAGATAAAAAAGGAATGAAGAAACTAACCTTCTGCCTTTAATAGTTCCAGTAGCTTATTCACATTTAGTTTATCCTGTAGGTTTTCGTTATCTGAAAGATCGTTTTCATCCAGCGCAGCAACAGCTTCTTGGGCATTATAGCGATAAATGCTCCAAGAGCCGGCGTGGTATTCAAGGGAAGTGAGGTTTTCCACCCAATCACCGGAGTTTAGGTAAATAACGTTACCTTTTTCAGTGTTAATCTCTCGTATTTCAGGTTGATGAATATGGCCGCATATGACATAATGGTAGCCCTTTTCGATCGCTAAATCAGCACATGTCGATTCAAAGTTGTTGATGAATTTCACGGCGTCCTTAAAACTAGCTTTTATTTTTTTGGAGAAACTCATTTTCCCTTTACCCAATTTGACCAAACACCAGTTCACAAAACTGTTGAGTAAGATCAAGGAATCATAGCCTATAGCACCCAAACGGGCGAGCCATTTGGAATGCTGCATGGTGATATCAAAAATATCACCATGAAAAATCCAAGCTTTACCATCTTTTAGGGGAATAACGAGTTTATTTACCAATTGTAGGGAGCCCAATTGGAAATCGGCAAATTTCCGTAAAAGTTCATCATGATTTCCTGTGAGGTAATAAACAGGAACACCTTCTGCAACAAATTTCAGCAGTTTACGGACAACCTTCATGTGGCTCTCAGGCCAGTAGCGCTTGCTGAATTGCCAGATATCAATGATATCTCCATTTAAGATGAGCTGCTTGGGTTGTATACTTTTAAGATAAGTCAAGAGTTCTTTGGCATGGCATCCGTAAGTTCCTAAATGCACATCGGAGATAACCACTAGGTCTACTGCACGCTTTGACATTAACGTCCAAAATTGTTTAAGCAAACAAACGTAAAGCATGTGATGCTAAGGTTAACCTAGTGTTATGTTTTTGCTACAAAATACAACACAAATCATGATCATGACTAGCTGGTAAGTTCCCCGAAAGGGCATGAACTCCCTGCGGTCGGTTCGACTCTGCTCGACATGACGAATAGGGTGTTTCGATACGACAGGAAGTATTACAATGCTTAGGCAAACTGCCAGATAATTCTATTATTTTAATAAAATAGTTGCTCGGAAGCTGGAGTTGGTGGTTTCTTTACTATGAGTGAAGTAACTATAAATCGTTATATCGGTAACGAAGACGCCAATCGTATAGGAGCCAATAGTCTTCATAAATTGCATCTTTTCTTGCGGATAATAATAATGATTTTCTCCACCTTTTTGAGAAACGAGCTGCTTATGCTCATAGGCTTTGTCGATTGCCCCTATGATACTATCCAGTTTAATCGCCATATGATTCTTGCCAATCTGTATATCCAAATGCCTATTGTCATCTCCCATGGTTATGGTCATGGAATCTTTCCCAATCATCACCTTTCTTTCTCGTTGATAATTGTCTAGCAACACGAGGTAATTCCAGCCTTTTACGTCAGTTACACCAGCATTGGATGTGCTAACCGAATAGCTTTTGGTATTTTGATACGATTGATTGGGATCTACCGAAAGCAAGGCAAAGGCCGTGTCCAATTTTTGCTTATCTAGCATGTAACTGGCCAAGGTGTCATTTTCTTGATTGAAATGATGTTCTAAAGCAGTTAAATCACGTTTAGTGAAAGATTGTAATGCGGTTAATCCATGATGGTTAACCAAGTAGCGAATGATGCTCCCCTTCTCCATATTAGCGGCGCGATCCGATTGGGGCATTAATCGTTTTAAACGGGCTATTTGGGAGTTCTTTGAAATCGAAGAGGCGCTTTGCGGACCATAAATAGCAAACAACGTACAGAGGCATAAGCTTAAGGGAATAAGTTTGATGTGCTGTCCTTTACTGACCAGAAAGTACACCGTGATGAAGGTGAGCCAACAGGCAAGCACGAGCAGAAAATAGCGCAATTCAGTAATGCCATAGTAGTTTATACGTTTATATGTGGCCAAGCCCAATAGGACCAAGAGTGGTACCATCGTGAAATAAAAGAAACGGGAGAATAGTTGTATCCAGGTATGACCTTCCTGGCTCCGGATAGGAAAGATCAATAGCAGGGATAATATCCCAAAGAAGGCGTATCCAATAATCAGATTCGATACAATGCCTTTAGGTAATTCCCAATCGATGATAATTTTTAATTCATAGGATAGGAGAATTAACAGGTATATACCCATTAGGGGGATTAGTACATATTGTGTAAATATTTTTAGTCCTTTAGGATAGTCGGCATATTTCGCTAAAGAAGGTATTTGTGTAGGTACCCCCGCCAAAAAGAACAAGGTATTAAACCCTATGCCTAAGATGAAGAATAAATTTTGGTAGTACTTTTCGCGTAAATCGAGCGAAAAAAGATGGTCTACGGCAAATAGTGCAATGGCAAGTCCGATAAACAATACAAGGGTATAAAATATACTGGTCAGTATCCGAAGGAAGAGTATCTTGTTGAATTGCCAAAAAGCCGTGGTATCTCCTTGCCTGACAAAAGGAATAAACGATAGTAAGAGATGTCCCGCTATGGCTAAAAGGATAAGGATATACGTATCAGACTGGTAAAAGTGTGGCTGGAGGACATAAAAAAGCAATATTCCGCCAAGCAATATCGCTAAGCGTATCAACCATCTCTTTGCTGGATGCTGCCCATATGTTTCTGCAAAAATGTCTCCGGCAAGTAAGAAAATAAAGCATACGTTACAGATAGCGAGCAGTTTTTTTAAGGAGTTTATGACTAGGTATTGTTTATAGTCAACCTCAACAAGCCAGCAAGCTGCAATTACAGCAATTAGACAGAGCAGCACCTGTAATGGGAAGCGTCGCAAAACGACCGTCGTATGACGGGTAATGGAAGCCGGTGAAGGTAATTTCATAAGCAATAGTTAAACAAGCTCTTGGCCAAAGTTAATAAAAGTACTTTGTTTCCCGCAGAGCTTGTTTAAAAGCGTAGGCTACTCCTTTTTTACTTCCATCCGGAGTTCTTCCTGCATATGATGTGTTTCGCCGTTCAACACATAATCATAAGCCAACAGAAAAGAATTATATTTCCTGCCAAAAGATTCTTCCGTTTTAAATGTATTTGGATAGTTCGGATCGCCATCAACCTGGCTTACCTCGATATCCTTGTATGGTGTTATCAATACCTTATTATCATCGGTGACTTCCAGTACGATGGCTGTTTTGTTGATGTGGTCTACATTTGATTCGAATGTTTCGTTGCCAGCGATGATACGTACTTTATTGCGACTCAGGGGAAACATCTTTTTGTTTCCCGCGGTGACTGCTTCGTTCAGGTAACCGCTCATGGTGTATAGCTCGTCACTAGCCTGCGAGGCATAAGCGTTTTTGATGAGTACCTGATATAAAACGGTATTTTTCTCTTCGTTGACTTCCACGTTGGAGTTCTCCTTGATTTTCAGGGAAACGAAATAGGTGGAATCAGGAGACAATCCTTCTGGTTTGATCTTAATCAGGGTTTTGCCTGTACGTTCTCCGGCTGGGATGGTAATCTTATAATCGGGTATTTCGTAATGTTGCTTAGGCAATAAGCGCGCATACAGGTTGGAGTCGGCATCGAAGACCGAGAAGTTGTAGTAGTTGAACTGTAAGGAGTCTTCGGCAAATTCGATAACAAGATCCTTGTCGGTCGCATGCGTTCCTCCGGCGGAAGCAGCGATATAGCCAACAAATTCCTCTCCGGTAAGGGGCACTTCCTCTTGAAAGGTATTGTAATACTCGCTACTGATCAGGGCAACTACATTTTTGTACATCTCCTTTTCGAACAATTCATTGTCTTTACAGGAGGTGATCCAAGCCATGAGAAAAAGTATGGTAATTGCTATATGAGTCCGTTTCATTTGTTTATTTTTTTTAGTTATAGCCTATTTGTTGCTAAAGCATTTATGCCACCTTCTGCGGTAACCTAATAGCCCGGATTCTGATCAAGTGAGGGCAATCTTCGCATTTCGGCACGCGGTATGGGCACCCAAACGAGCTTTTTGTTTACTTGCCGCGTCAGGAAGGAAGAGGTGCCCGGAATGACACGTTTGTAATAGGTCTCCTTCGTGGCTCCGTCCGGATTCATCCCACGGATGGGCTCTCGTTCTGTTTTTTCATAGATACCCCAACGGCGTACATCGTAAAAACGTCTATTTTCCCATAGAAACTCCACCATACGCTCCCGTTCGATTTGCTTCTGCATTTCCGCTTGGTCACTAAGCTGACCAGCAGATAGGCCGGGTAGGCCGGCTCGGTACCGAACGGCATTAAAGGCTTTTTTGATTTCTTCCACATCCCTGGAAAACGTTTGTGATTGTCCGTCTATTTCAACGGTATGAGAGCCAGTCAGGTTGTTGAGTGCCTCTGCATAAGACAACAAGATTTCAGCATAGCGGATGATAGGATAGGCTTTAGGGATGAACCGGTGGCCTGTACCCGTGATGGCATCCATCGGATGGTTGTATTTTTTGATGACATAGCCGGTAATCGGATAATTAGGCGAAGCGGCGGTTACTCCACCACGGCCGTCCGCATCCTGATAGTAGTACTTGGCGGTGTAATTGTTGAGTGATGAACTCGACAAGGCCTGCCATACAGCTTCGTTGAAACCGACGGATGCGTAGAAGCGCATTTCTCGGTGAGCATACATATTATATACACCTGAGTTGAGCGGATACCCAGAGAAAAAACGTGGTTCCGTTGTGAAACCCGTTTCGGAGTAATAGCCATCCGACTTGGCTTCTTCTATAGTACGGCCATCGTCCATCAGGTAGGCATCCACCACTTTCTGGGTTACACAGAAGCGGCCCCAGCCTCCAAGCGTGGGCGGAAAGGCACCTTGGTTGATATCGGTATTGAGGTAAGTGGTGTTTCTGCCCCAGATCAATTCCGGATTGATGGCAGCTACCGCTTCGCCGGTAAAAATATCCGAATAGGATTTAAACGGGTCTATGCCGGCAGCACCATTAGGGTATTCGCCGTAAAAAGCAGGATCCGAAGTAACACCTTTGGGCAGGGTAGGTGTATTTTCGTCTGCCACTGTAGTATAAAGCTTATATTTGCCAATATCCATTACGCGCTTGGCTGCAGCAGCGGCCACCGCCCAGCGACTTTCGTCGTATTGTTGATTGACATAATGTGCTCCATCGGTCTTGCGGGTCCAATTGCCGAAATAAGCGGCAGCCACCGGCCCGCCGTTAAACAGCGGACTGGCATGTATCAATCGCAAGCGGGCTACCAGTGCAAGTGCGGCCCCTTTGGTTGGTCTTCCAAAATCCAATAACGAAATCTCTGTAGGAAGCAGTTGAGCAGCTTTTTCAAATTCACTGCAAGTATACTCCATCGCTTCGTCATAAGTGCTTCTCGGCCGATCGTAGTATTCGAGGTCTTCATTGGTATTGACCACCTCATCGCCCAACAAGATTGGTGGGCCATAATCAACCAGGATGTTATAGTAGGCATAAGCGCGGATAAAGCGGGTATACCCTTCAAGCCGAAACCGATCCATGGTGGTTAGGTCTTTCGGCTGATCAAGGTTTTGTAAGATGCTGTTACATTTCCGGATGATTTTGTAGTAGTTTCCCCATTGGTTGAGGCCGCCAAAAAAATCCGGACTGATATTTCCAGTAGCGAAATCCATTCCGTAATAAATATTGGTAGTTCCACCGCCGGTAAGTCCGTTGAACGCCTCATCGGTGGCCATGGGGCCAGGAGTATAATTCGACCGGATGGTTTGGGACTCATCCGGAAACATGGCTGCAGCGCCCCACATATAGGCTTCCAGGTACCGAGCATTGGTAAAAACGGAGTCGATGTTAAACTCGTCGTCAAAGTAATTATCGATATTCAGGTAATCCTTGCAGGAGCTTGCCAGTATGGCCAATTGAAGGACAATGGCTACTGTTGTTATGCGTTTTAAGATGGATGTTCTCATATCATTAAAATGGGGTCTGTACTAAAGATTCAAATAAACTTGTAACGAATAGGTGGATGGTATTGGGTATTTACGCCCATTCCATGCGGCTTGCTCCGGATCAAAAATTTTCACTTTATCCCAGATATAGAGGTTATTGCCGACAAACTGTAAATCCATCGAAGAAATACCTATCCGTTTCAGGAACTCAGGGTTAACCCGGTAACTTAGGGTAACTTCCTGTAAGCGGATGTAGCGCGCATCCCCTTGCCAGAAGGACGACAGCTGACTATTGTTATTATTCTTGCCGTATTGCAGACGGGGGAAACGGGCATTGGGGTTTTCTGCCAAAGCAGGATCAATACCATGCTCAAGCGCATAATCCATCGGAATCCATCGGTTTTTCGGATCGGCCGCTAGACTAAGAACGTTGCCCGACGTACCTTCAAAGAAAGGCATATAACCCATGCCATTCGTGAAGGTTTCCTTTGTGCCTTCCCAACTATCCCAGTCCTGGTTCGTTGTCATGGTCATCGATTGTCCCACATAGAAAAAAGATGTTTTTCCGGTACCCTTGAATAATACACCTAGCGATAGGTTTTTGTAGCGGAACTCGGCACCCATACCGTACATGAGCAAGGGATAATTGCTATGGGTGAGCGGCACTTTATCCAGCGCATCGATGATACCGTCGCCATTTACATCCTTATATTTGATGTCGCCGGGGAGTACTTCTCCAAAGGTTTGTTGCGGACTGTATTTGATGTCGTCTTCATCTTTAAACAGTCCGATAGCTTGGTAACCACGGATGGAATTGTGTGGGAACCCGTTTTTCTCGAGGTAGGGATACTCTAGGTAGGCCTCTTCCCAGTTCTGTACAACGTTTTTGGAATACGTAAAGTTACCCCGAATGGTGAAACTCATGTCGGGACTAATAGTACCATTGTAACTGATATTTCCATCAGCTCCGGTGCTTTTCATCCGGCCTACATTGGCAAAAGGATTGGAAACAACTCCTACATATTCAGGTACCTGCACCCGTTGCTGGAAGATACCATTCCGTTGGTCTTTAAAGAAATCGACCACAAAATCAATTTTATTATTGAAGAGCTTACCTTCAATTCCCAGGTCGGATTTAATGGCCTTCTCCCAAGCCAGGTTATCTGCTCCGATCCGGGTTTCATTAATGGTTTCGATGCCTCCAATGCCCCATGTGGATCCCGAACCTAAGTCAACTTTGGTTAAGTAAGGAAAGCGGATGCTACTAATCCGGTCATTACCCACCGTTCCGTACGAAGCCCTGATTTTGAAATAATTCAGCCAAGGGGCGGCTTTTTGTACCGACTTATAGCTCGAAGGTACCCAGCCCAAAGCAATCGACGGAAAAAAGCCATATTGCCTGCCGGGTTGAAAATTCTCCGAGCCGGTATACCCGAAATTGACATCGATTAAATACGTATCACGGAAACCATAGGTTAGCCGACTGGATACGCCCTGATAGCGCAAAGGAATGGCCGCTAGGTTACTCGTGGCGTCTTTAGTGTCTTTGGCATCACTAATGTAGTAGTATAGCAGTCCGGATACCCGGTGGTCTTCATTAAAGACCTGGTCGTAATTGATGGTAGATTCCAGGTGATATTTACGGTATTGCCGCGTCATTTGGTCATACGAAGCGGGTTTTTCCTGTACCATTTCCTGCATGATCAATTCGCCATTGTAATTTCTACCCTGAGCCATGTAGAGGGCAGGTTGTATATATCTTCTTTCTTTGAAATAGCTATTGATATCATAAGCACCTTGAACGCGGAACTTAAGTCCATCGAGCACGCTAGAAAGATCCTGGTTAAGCGCAAGGGTAACTTTACCTTTATATACTTCATCAGAAGCCCTTCCCGTGCGGTTGATCATGACATATGGCGAAGACTGGTCTTCGCCACCACGGCCTGGCAGCATGCCATTGGAATACTGAGTAGGGATGGATAATGGTGTGAGCCGCGACTGTGCGCCCCATATATAGTCGGTATTGGCTACGCCAGGCTGGTTCAGTTTGGATAAAAAACCATCTGATCCCAGGTAAATTTTGGTGGTTTTGGTCAGGTTGACATCCAGGTTAATCCGGTAATTATAGGTGTTGTAGCCCACATTTGAGCTGTAAACGCTGTTTTTATCCACCTTATATGCTGCTGCTTCGCTATTACCACCTAAACTTAGGAAATAACGGGCTACTTCACTACCTCCGCGGCCACTGACATAATAGCTTTGGCGCCAAAAAGTTTTGTTGAGTATTTCCTCCTGCCAATTTACATTGGGATACATGTCTGGATCCAAGCCATCCCGGATGATTCCCATCTCGGTTTCATCATATAGTGGTCCGTCGCCCCGGATACTATTGGCTTCATTGGCCAGCTGGGCATAACCATATGCATCTAGGTATTGAGGTAATCGATTCAGGCGAGATAAGGTGGTATTTGCACGGGCGGTGATTTGAAGCCGGTCTACCAGACCTCTTTTTGTGGTCACTAGCACTACGCCGTTGGCTCCGCGTACACCGTATACTGCGGTGGCCGAAGCATCTTTTAGAATGGAAAAGCTTTCAATATCTGCCGGATCAATGGTGTTCAGGTCGCCCTCAAGTCCATCAATGAGCACCAAGGCGCTGCTGTTGGCACCGAAGGTACCGATACCCCGTACCCAGAAATCAGCAATATTATGCCCTGGTTCTCCACTGGTTTGCATGGAGATCACACCCGCTGCCCGTCCACCCAAGAGGTTCGTTATAGATGGGGCGGGAGATTGCAGGTCCTTGGCATCAACGGTGGTGATAGCCCCGACCGAGCTGATTTTTCGTTGCACGCCCCCCAGCCCCACCACGACAACTTCATCCAGCGCCTCGCTTTTGTTGGCGAGCACCATTTTTAAGTTTAATTTCGACTCAATGACAAGGTGTTCAACGGGGTCGTAGCCTACATAGCTAAACACCACTTTATCGCCATAAACCGCTTGAATGCTAAATTTTCCGTCGGCATCGCTCGATGTACCTAAGGAAGGTTTGTCTTTGATGTATATGGATACACTGGGTAGCGGTTGGCCATCTTTATCAACAACGGTACCGGCAATGGTTAATTGCTTTTTTGTTTCCTGTGCATAGCTTGCCGTGAGCGACAGGTACAGCGATAGCATGCACAAAATCTGTAAAGTCTTCTTCATCTTATATTGAAATAAGGTTATTAATGATGGTCTATTTATAATAGGGATCGGTTGTTATTCTATCACCAATTTGCGGATCCGTGCATTGCCCCAATCGGCAATATAGATTTCCCCTTGCTCATTCACGGCTACTCCCCATGGGTTGTTGAACAGCGATTCAATTGGCCCGCCATCTTTATAGCCAGATACTCCAGGTTGCCCGGCTACCGTCGTAACAATATTATCGGCAGATACCATGCGGATGCAATGGTTACCATAATCGGCTACGAACATGTTTCCGTTATTGTCAAACTTAATGTCTTTAGGATAATTGAATAAGGCATCTGCAAGTGGTCCATCCCGAAAGCCGCTGCCACCGGGAGCATTAAGTCTTTTGAAGCCTTCCCCAATATGTTCCGGTCGGAGGTCGAGTACGGAGATGCCTTGTTTGAATTCTACAGGAGTGGCATTGGAATGGAGTGTGATATACAGCAGCCAAGGTTTTGCCGGATTAATGGCCTGTCCATATTGTGATCCGTAAGGTCCTTGATGAACAATCTTAGCTTCATAGGTGTCAGGGTCTATTTGGGCAACTTTTCCATCCCGGAACCGGGTATAGAGCTTACCATCATATGGGCAGAACGTGATAAAGTTGGCATAGCGGTCGGCATCTACAATGGATGCTAAGTCTGCTGGTGAAAATTTAGCGTTGCGTTGGCGCGGGTACCAGGCCTCCCGTGGGTCGAAGGAGAAGAATACTTCCTTGACAGATTCGTGAGAGACGGTCAGCACACCGGTAGCACGATCTACCGTCAAGCCATTGGAATACGGAACAGGACTGGATGCAGCCGAATATAGCGGAGTTACTATATTTTGCTGTTCATTGATCCGCGCTATCCCAAAAGAACCCCCATCCCGCCAGGACATGAATATATTGCCTTCGGCATCTAGTTCCAGGTATTTGCCATACACCTGGGCTTCGGAAAGTGTTCCCGCTTTGAATGCTGTTTCGCCATTACCCGTAACGGTGCTTACCTGTGCTTGGGTATGATAGGTGAAAGTATTTTCATAGGTGACCGAATCGTCGCCAACAACGACTGAAATACGAGGGTTTTCACCGGGAAGGCGGGGCACGATGGCATAAATACGGTTTCCGTTGGAAGAAATGACTGATGCCTTCGCATGGTTAAAATATACGCTAATTTTGGAGAGATCACTTCCAAAATTACTTCCATCCAATAGGATTTTGTCTCGGGCTCCGCCCTCGGTTGGTGCAAATGAAGTTAGGCTTACGGGGATAGAAGGATCATGATTTTTACTTAGGTTCTCTGACTCGCTTTTACAAGACATTAAATACCATAAACCAAGATATACCCAAAAAAGTGAATAAAAGCACCTCTTAGTACATTTTTTGTAAATTTTCATTTCAAAGGTTTATAATTTAAGTTATCAAATAGGTTCTTTAAGCAAATGTCGTAATAAAAAATAATAAAACGAATAAAAATGAAAAAAAATAAATGGCTAACCATAATTCGGTGTTGTTTTGTTGTTGATAATAATGTATTTTTATGTTGATTTTCAATATATTAAAGAATATTTATGCGCTTTCCTAAGTGCTTAGGAAATAAGTATATTTTGGACATTACATGGTTTGTAGTTGAAGTTTTAATCATCTACTTTGCTATTTGGCATCGAATTCCTGGGTATATAATGCATTTTAGGACTTCTAATTTAAAATATTAGTTTTTTTATCTTTCTAATATCTTTCATGTTTTGTTCTATATGGTTCAAAAACGTTTCTATAACTTAAATTAAGTTGTATTGTTTGATCGCAAAGTAAGCCACTAGATATAAATGAAACGTTAAGGGATTGTTATGTAATTTGAAAATTCAAATTTTTTTATCTTTGCATTTTTAAACCATTAAACGCCGTTTGCAGCGGTATCAATGAACGATATGAAAGCATACCAAACATTGCTGTATTACTGTTACAGTCCTATTGAAAACGCCGAAGAGTTTGCCCAACAGCATTTAGCATTTTGTAAATCACTTGGATTGGTGGGCCGCATCATTGTAGCCGATGAAGGATTAAATGGAACCGTTTCCGGCACTCCTGAGGCTTGTAAAGCGTATATGGATCATATCCATGCGGACGAACGTTTTGCAAAAACCGATTTCAAGATCGATGAGGTGGATGAACCTTCGTTTATGAAGATGCATTGCCGTTATAAATCAGAGATTGTGCATTCTGGATTGCGCGATCCACAAGTTATTAATCCTACCAAAAAAACGGGTGTGCATTTAGCACCAAAAGAATTTTTGGAAATGAAAGATCAGGAAGATGTCGTCATCTTAGATGTTCGGTCAGATTATGAACACAATGTAGGGCATTTTAAAAATGCGGTTCGTTTGGACATCGAAAATTTTCGCGAGTTTCCAGAAAAAATCAATGAGTTGGCTAAATACAAAGACAAAAAGATCCTAACGTATTGTACCGGCGGTATTAAATGCGAAAAAGCATCTGCATTGCTTTTACACGAAGGTTTTGAACAGGTATACCAGCTGCATGGGGGCATTATTAAATATGGAAAGGAAGTGGGAGGGAAGGACTTTGAAGGAAAGTGTTATGTCTTTGATAACCGTGTTGCAGTAGATGTAAATAAGGTTAATCCTTCGGTTATTTCCACCTGTCGCAATTGTGGAAAACAGACGACTAAAATGATCAATTGTGCCAATCCAGAATGTAATGAGCATTTTACGCAATGTGATGCATGCGGCTGGAAATTAGATGGTTGCTGTTCTGAAGCTTGTCAGGCACATCCCAGGAAACGCCCTTATGACGGAACAGGATATTACGTAAAAATTCCGCAAGCAGTAAATTTAAGCAAACGGAAACATAAGAAATTTCCTGCCAAAACATAAACGCCGATACCATGCGTACATGCTGGATCTTCTTTATAAGCCTCTGTATCTTATCTTATGGCTTTACCTCCGCAGCGCCTCCGTCAGCAAAAGCGGAGCCAGCATCTATACCGTATGCAGGTACGCCATTTGTTCAGAATTATAGCAAGATCACCTATCAAGGGGGCAATCAGAATTGGGCCCTAAGTTGTGGAACAGATGGACAGCTGTACATCGCCAACAATGATGGCTTGTTGATTTTTGACGGACAGCATTGGCAATTGGCACATATGCCACGCAATGTGGTGGTACGCAGCGTTGCGGTTGATGAAAAAGGAAGGGTGTATACCGGTGGTTTTGGAGAATTTGGTTTTTGGGAAAGAGATCGCTATGGGCAGCTCGCCTATCATTCCCTCAGTAAGCAATTAGGAGAGCAGGATAAACTGCATGATGAAATTTGGAAAATTTATGTTGATCGGGATCAGGTGTTGTTTCAATCCTTTTCATCCATTTATACCTACAGACAAGGAAAACTTCATGTAGTTAAAACAAAAAGTCCTTTTCTTTTTCTTTTTCAAGCCCAAGGCCGCTATCTGATAGAAGTTATTGCCGAAGGCTTATTTGAGTTTAAGCAGGATAAGCTCATCAAGCTAGTCGACAAAGAAGCTTATAGAGATTCCCGGATATTAT
This sequence comes from Olivibacter ginsenosidimutans, assembly GCF_039542865.1. NCBI lineage: Bacteria > Pseudomonadati > Bacteroidota > Sphingobacteriia > Sphingobacteriales > Sphingobacteriaceae > Olivibacter > Olivibacter ginsenosidimutans. The sequence goes on from NZ_BAABIQ010000005.1 coordinate 118,419, forward strand.
CCGTTCTTCCTTTTCAGGATAGCAGCTTACTGATTGGCACGGCGCAGCAAGGACTTTTTGTGCTTACTCATCATCAGCTAAGCCCATGGAATAATGATGCCAATGAGGCTTTAAAACGGTTTCAACTGAATAATGGATTGCAGATTTTAGGATCATATTATGCCTTCGGTACCATTTTGAATGGTGTGTATTTAGTCGATCGTAAAGGCCAGCTGATCCAACATGTGAATAAAGGGAACGGTTTGCAGAATAATACCGTATTAAGTTTGCAGCGTGATCAGTCAGAAAACCTTTGGGTTGGTTTGGATAATGGTATTGATCGGATTGAAGTTAACTCGCCCATTTACTATTACGATGATCGAGCCGGTACGTTAGGAACGGTTTATACCTCCAAAATTTTTCAGGAAAAACTGTACATAGGAACTAATCAGGGTTTATACGTCAGTCGGTGGCCAACGAAAAGCAATCTATTCGATTTCCAACTAATTGAAGGGAGTCAAGGGCAGGTATGGGATTTGTCGGTTATCGGAAACCAATTACTCTGTGGGCATAACAACGGTACCTTCACGTTAAAGGGCGATAAAATTCAATGGCTTTCCACTATTACAGGCGGTTATATCTTAACACCCAATCAAACCAATGGCAAGCAGCTATTGCAGGGAACGTATACGGGTTTGGTGTTGTTTCGCTTTCAAGATAGCCAGTGGAGATTGGATCAGAAAATAGCGAATTTTAATGAGCCGGTACAGTATTTACAGCAAATCGGTAGTGGTAAGCTATGGGTAAGTGGTTATAAGGGGCTTTATTGGCTACAATTAAGTCATGACGGGTACCGTGTAGCACAGCAAAAGCAATATACGGAGAAAGAAGGGTTGCCCAATAGTCCGTATGTGAATGTTTTTGATTTAGCAGGTCGAACCGTTTTTGCGACCGATTCAGGGTTTTATTTATATGATGAAATTGCCGATCGCTTTCATGCTTACGAGCAATTGAATGAGCGATTGGGGACATTTTCGAATGCCAACCGTATTGTACCCGTAGGAGATGGGCGTTACTGGTTTATCCGGAAAGGGCATCTGGCACTTGTAGCCTTCGGCGAAGGAGGAAAAGCTTCCATTGATTCGACCCAATTTGGTGTGCTCAGTAACCGGATGATCAGCTATTATGAAAATGTGAGTCGTCTCACGCCCGATTTATCGTTAATCAGTTTAGACGATGGTTTTGCCTTATATCGAAAACAAAAGCAGCTTCGACCGAACGTCTTAGGAAAACCGCTCATACAAAAGGTTGAAGATATAGCCGATAGCGCAGCAGTATTATTGGCGTTTAACGGGGCAACCAATTTAGGATTAAAAGCACGACAGAATAATCTTCGAATAACCTTTTCGTTGCCTTATTATACCGCAAACGTTGTGCTATTCCAATACCTGTTAGAAGGGAATGCAAAGAATTGGTCGGTTTGGAGCGATATCACGCAAAAAGAATTCACGAATTTACCTTCGGGTGAATATGTATTTAAGGTACGGGCGTTGATCAACGGACAGATGACATCTGTTAATCGTTTTTCCTTCGAAATCTACCCACCATGGTATAATAGCAAGTGGGCATGGTTTGCCTACGTCTTGATCGTACTGCTGATCCTGCTGGTATTGCGTAACACCTATCGGTATAAATTGCAGAAACATCGGGATGAAGTAAGGCAAAAGATGTTGATGGCGCAGGAAGAGCGATTGAAGCAGGAAGCCATTGAAAATGAACAGCGTTTGGTAAAGCTAAAAAATAGTCAGCTGGAAAAAGAGCTGGCCAGTAAAAATAGGGAGCTCGCCAACTCGGCCATGAACATTGTTTATAAGAATGAGTTATTGAACAATGTGCACGACGAATTATTGCAACTAAAAGATGGTGAAGGCCGGAAGCTATCGGGAGATCAGTTAAAAAAAATCAGCAAAATTATAGATGATGCGCGAAGTGACGAGCGCGATTGGAATCTATTTGAAGAGAGCTTTAACGAAGCACACGAAAACTTTTTCAAGAAATTAAAGATCAATTACCCCGAATTGGTACCCAATGATCTCAAACTTTGCGCTTACCTTCGGATGAACATGTCGAGTAAAGAAATTGCCTCCCTACTTAATATTACTACGCGGGGCGTGGAGATCCGAAGATATCGTCTACGCAAAAAATTAAACCTAGAGCACGACCGTAACCTCACCGAGTTTTTATTGGAAATCTAAACATCATACCCCCCTGTATTTCCTGATTAGCCATTGGTACACTTATACGTTGCCTGTCTTTCGTTTAGCTGTTGGCTTATGCTTTCTTCACCTTGTATTGTTCCTTTCTTCTAAAAGGAAAGTAGAAAGAAAAAGAAAAGAAAATCTTAAGAAGGTAAAAAGATAGCTAGTATTATCGTTTTCTAAACGTATTTCTACCGTAAATTGACCGTATAATTTACGGTAAAAATACGGTAGATTTACGGTGAAAATACGGTAAACACGAATATTTTTATACGTTCTAACTATTTTCTTTTTAACTTCTTTTTACCTTTTTTAGAGAAAAAGGTTGCCAATTGCTTAGGAGCTATGGTATCTAATAAAGAGAACAACCGGCAAGCTTCACTACGCAACCGCTACATCATTACCACATCATGTAAAATGTGTTTAGACTACACTAAGCTTACTAAAATAGAGAGGTCTTTTTTTAAATTAATTTATTGATATATAACTATTTAGTTTTTAAAAAAGAAAAGTATGAGCAGGAAAAATTTACCTTGATGTAGCGATGTAGAGGGGATTTTTTTCCTTTTTGTCGAACAATAAGACACCTTTGCTTTGTTAGTTACAAAAAGTGAGGGGGTACTTACTCATTAAATTGATGATAAAGTATTTCCAATTTACAACTGACTATAGCTTATATTAACAAGAGTATTTAACCAATCAAAACACACAAACATGAGGTACAAATTTACGTATTACCTGATGGTATTAGTTGTATTTTTTGCTGCGCCGGTATTTGCTCAGCAAGAAATCACCGTAACGGGTAAAGTGGTCGACTCACTCGATGGCCAAGGAATACCTGGAGTGAGTGTACTTATTAAGGGCACCACCAAGGGTACACAGACCGATGCTAATGGTAATTACAGCTTGACTGCACCTTCCGATGCGACCTTAACGTTCAGTTTTATCAGCTACGGAAGAAGGGAAGTAGCCATTAATAATCAAACCAGCATTAATGTAACCTTATCTGGCGAGAATGAGTTGTTAGATCAAGTAGTGGTAATCGGGTATGGAACGGCGGCTAAGCGAGATTTAACGGGATCAATTGTTTCGGTAAGTGGGAAAGATGTTGCGGATAAACCGTCACCAAACCCTATCTCATCTATACAAGGTAAAGTAGCAGGTGTACAGATTACCAACAGCGGTAAACCGGGAGCGGAACCTGATGTACGCATTCGGGGAACAAATTCTATCAATGGCGCATCGCCGCTTTATGTTGTTGATGGTATATTAAACGACAATATTAACTTTCTAAATCCTTCCGATATTGCTTCTATGGAGATTCTGAAAGATCCATCTTCTTTAGCAATTTTTGGTGTCCGTGGGGCTAATGGAGTTATTATCGTCACCACAAAACAGGCCAAACAGGGCGAGTTAACCTTTAACTTTAATTCGACAGTTGGATTTAAAGATGTGAACCATCGCATGAAAATGACGGATGCCGAAGGATTTAAAACATTGTATAATGAGCAATTGGCCAATCAAGGTGCTGAACCATTTGATTACACGGACTGGAATGCCAATACCAATTGGCAGGATGTTATCTTTCAAAAAGGTATACTGAATTATAATAACTTAAGTGTTAGCGGTGCTACTGATAAAAACCGATTTTACATGGGGCTTGGCTATACTACAGAGCAGGGTGTCGTTAAGCACGAAGATTATAAGAAATATACGATTAATATCAACGACGAATTAAGTATTACCAAAGACTTCAAAGTGGGGATGAACTTCAGCGGCTATAAAGCTAGCCTGCCACAGATTCAGGATAACTTAATTAATACCGCAATTATTGCCTCTCCGGTAACGCCCATTTATAATGATGAGTATGGTTTATATTATAATACACCACCCTTTCAGACACCACAAATCAATTCCCCAATGGTAGCACTCGAGTTGCGGAAGAACACACGGATTGAAGATGAATATCGAGCCGTGGGGAGTGTATTCGCTGAATTGAACTTCTTAAGTCATTTTACAGCTAAAGGTACTTTCCTATATGATTATGGTTTCAATCAAATACGGAGCTATACCCCTATCGTGAATGTCTATGACCCAAACATACAAGGGGATGATAAAACGAGCACCTTAATTAGAGCTACAGCAGTAAGTCAGGAACAAAATACCTATCGAAAAGTACAATCTGATTGGCTTTTGACGTATAAGAACAGTTGGGGCGACCACAATTTAACAGCAACTGCTGGTTTAACATCCTACTTTAGAAGTTATGAGGGGATCATCACGAAAGTTTCTCAAGGTAATGGCGATCCTATACCAAACGATCCCCGTTTTTTCTATACGACTATGGGAGATAAATCGACGCAATCTATTGATGGAAGTCAATGGGAACGAGTAACGCTATCTTACCTATTCCGAGGGCTCTATAATTACAAAGGGAAATATCTGCTAAATGGTTCTTTTAGACGGGACGGTTCTTCAGCATTCCTTGGTTCCAATAGATGGCAAAACTCTGGTGCATTGGGTGCCGCTTGGGTACTTACCGAGGAGGATTTTATGAAAGATCAGCAGTTTTTCAATAATTTAAAGCTTAAGGGCTCTTGGGGGATCTTGGGAAATGAAAATACAGGCGATTCGTATCGTTATCCAGTTTACCCGACGCTTGTTGCAGGAAGCTCGACTTCTTTTGGAGACAATATCTATCCAGCACTTTCACCAGCGTATGTACCCGACCCTAATTTGCGTTGGGAGTCGGTGCATTCCTGGGAAGCAGGTGTTGAAGCAAATATGCTAGACAATAAACTTAGCTTAGAAGCGGCATATTATGATAAAAAAACAAAAGACATTTTAGTAGAGGTGCCAGGCGTTAATGGCTTTCTGCCCAATCTGCAAAATGCAGGTGAAATTCAAAATAAAGGCTTCGAAATTACCGCTGGTTGGAATCAAAACATAACAGATGATTTGAAGCTCACCGTGAATGCCAACGTAACAACCATTGATAATAAGGTGATCAGCTTGGCCAAGGAAGGTTTTGCTATTTTGGCCAGCAATAGTGTTTCGAGAACGACGGCAGGTCTCCCAATAGGTTATTTTTGGGGTTTAAAAACAGATGGTATTTATCAAACCGACGAAGAAGTAAACAACGGACCGGAAAGTGGCCTCGGATCACCTTTTAAGCCGGGTGATATTAAATATGTAGATATAAATGGTGACGGCAAAATTAATAATGATGATCGCACGATGATTGGTAATCCAACACCTGATTTTACCTATGGTTTCTCCTTTAGTCTGGCATATAAGAATTTTGATTTTGGAGCCGACTTTATGGGGGTATCTGGAAACGAAATCATAAGAACTTGGAATCAAAGTACTTATTCGACGTTTAATTTCTTAGAAGATCGGTTAAATCGGTGGACGGGCCCCGGAACCTCGAATTTCGAACCAATTATGGATGCTTCAAGAGGCAATAACACACAATTTTCTTCTTACTATATCGAAAATGGAAGCTTCTTTAGGATTAGGAACGTACAATTAGGCTATAATTTTAGCCCCGAAATGTTAAGTAAAATGAAGCTTAAGGCCTTACGGGTGTTTGTGAATGCACAAAATCCGGTCACTTTTTCCAAAAATTCAGGCTTTACTCCTGAAATGGGAGGTACGGCCATCGCTTTTGGTGTAGACAACGGAACATACCCAGTTCCAGCCATTTATACGTTAGGTGTTAACCTTAATTTTTAATCCTACTCAAAATGAAAAGAATAGTTAAAACACAATATATTTTTCTGGCAGGTATAATGCTTTTAGCCCTGTCCAGTTGTAAGAAAGATTGGTTGGATAGAAAGCCGCTCGGCCAATTAACAGAAGATGAACTGCCTGCGGGTTCCTTGGAAGGCCAAGTATTGGCTATTTATGCAGGTTTGAGAAGTGAAGGAACAAGCGGCCTTCCCTATGTTGCTGTCCATAATATCCGATCTGATGATGCTGATATTGGTTCGAATACAGGGGATGAAGCACAAGCTGCGCCAAATACAGATAATTTTCAATATACAACCAACTATTGGTTGTGGGGAAATTATTGGACAGATCATTATAAGTTAATAGCGCTTTGCAATAACGCATTGCAAGTAGCAGATTCGTTGGGTAACGATGATGAAATCACAATGAGCTTGGTAGCTGAAGCAAAGTTTTTCCGTGCATGGGCTTATTTTAATTTAGTTAGGGCCTTCGGTGGGGTACCAAAAATAGATTTTAGGGTCTACGATCCTTCAGAAAGTATTCTACCAAAATCTAGTGTTGCAGAAATTTACCAATTAATAGATGCCGATCTTGAATCAGCCACAACATCGTTACCCTTAAATTGGGAAACTAGGTATATTGGTAGAATTACTAAAGGTGCAGCTTTCGCTTTACAAGCAAAAACTTTTTTGGCTAGAAATCGATTTGGAGAAGCCCTTGCAGCCGCACGTATGGTCATTTCATCAGGTCAGTATGATCTCAGTGTACCGTATGATCAGATTTTTACAGAGGCACAAGAGAATAGTAAGGAATGTGTATTTGAAATCCAAGCATATTATACACAGGCACAAACCAGCCTTGGTATTACATATGCCAGCAGGCAAGGCGTTCGAGGTTCAGGTGATATGAATTTAGGTTGGGGGTGGAATGTGCCCAATGAGCGCTTGGCATCTGCTTTTGAAGAAGGTGATCCGAGAAAAGATGCAACGCTACTTTATGCGGGTAAAATAAATACGCCCTATAGTGAGCTTATCCCCGCTCCAACTGCGACAGTGCCTCGTCCTTATTGGAATAAAAAAGTGTATACAAACCCAGCAATTCGTCAATCGACAGGGAGCCTAGGGGGCGATTGGTTCGACTTCCGAGTGATACGTTATGCAGACGTAGTGTTAATGGCAGCAGAAGCTGCTAATGAAACAGGTGATCATCAGGCTGCATTGGATTATCTCGAGCAGATACGTGCTCGAGCACGAGGAAATAACAATACAATTCTTCCTAAAATAACCACTAATGACCAAGAAGAATTAAGACAAGCAATTCGCCATGAACGGCAAGTGGAATTGGGTATGGAGAATGAGCGCTTTTTTGATTTGATTAGATGGGGAATAGATGTAGAAGTTATGCACGAAGCTGGTAAAACAGGTTACCAGACTCAAAATAGGATCTTACCTATCCCACAAAATGAAATCGATCGCTCAGGCGGTATTCTTACTCAAAATCCTGGTTATTAACCATATAAATAACTGGAATAGGGTTTTCGATACGTAAAAACCCTATTCCTTATTATAAATATCCATTCTAGTGCTATTTTCTACCATGAAAATATTTCTTTTGATTAATGTTTTAGCGTTTTCCTTAGCCGCTAATTTTAGTTCTTGCAGCTCCTCTCAAAACGACGATAAAACGGGAGATGCTAACGGTAAAGCAGCAGACTCTCTCTCCAATGATTCTCTTCTTACCCTTGTGCAGCAGCGAACCTTCCAGTATTTCTGGGAAGGTGCTGAAAAAACTTCGGGGATGGCCCGAGAACGCATTCATATGGATGGTAATTACCCCGAAAATGATCAAGATGTAGTGACCCTTGGCGGTAGTGGTTTTGGTGTGATGGCGCTTTTAGTGGGGATCGAACGCGGATTTATTACACGAGAAGCGGGTGTTGAGCGTTTGAACCAGATCGTAGACTATCTAAAAAAAGCCGATCGTTTTCACGGCGCATGGCCGCATTGGTTGCATGGACCTACGGGCAAAGTCAAACCTTTTGGCACAAAAGATAATGGCGGCGACTTAGTGGAAACAGCTTTTATGGCGCAAAGCCTCTTATGTGTGCGTCAGTATTTTGCCGGAGGTAATGAGCAGGAAAAAACGTTGGCTGCAAAAACAGATCAATTATGGAAGGAAATCGATTGGAGCTGGTATCGTAAAGGCGGGCAAAATGTGTTGTATTGGCACTGGAGTCCAGAATATCAATGGGAAATGAATTTTCCAGTAACGGGCTATAATGAATGCCTTATCATGTATGTGCTAGCAGCTTCTTCGCCGACACATGGTGTACCGGCAGCGGTTTACCACGAAGGTTGGGCAAAAAACGGTGCTATAAAATCAACAGCTACACAATATGGATATCCTGTAGTACTGAATTTTAATGGAAGCGAGGGCACGGTTGGACCCATGTTTTGGGCGCACTATTCTTATCTCGGCTTAGACCCCAGGGGCTTGAAAGATCAATATGCCGATTATTGGGAGCTGAATAAAAATCAGACCCTAATACAGCGGCAATACTGCATCGAGAACCCAAAACATTTTAAAGGCTATGGCGAAAACGCTTGGGGACTTACAGCAAGCTACTCGGTTAAAGGGTATGCAGGACATAGCCCGAAAGAAGATTTGGGCGTGATTGCACCTACAGCAGCGCTTTCGTCCTACCCCTATACACCGGAATATAGTATGAAAGTCATCCGCTACCTCTATGAACAATTGGGGGATAAAGTCTGGGGAAAGTACGGTTTCTATGATGCCTACAGTGAAACAGATCAATGGTTCCCGCAACGTTATCTGGCTATTGATCAAGGGCCAATACCCGTGATGATTGAAAATCAACGAAGCGGTTTGTTATGGAACTTGTTTATGAGCGCACCTGAGGTCAAGGAAGGCTTAAAGAAATTAGGTTTTTCGGGTCCAAAAATTTAAAAAATGTTTGACCATATATATTTATTTAAATCTTACGTTATGAAGCATATTTTTATTTTGGCAAGCTTAATATCAGGGATATTAATTTGCAATCCGGGGAAAGCAGGAAGTTTGAGCAAAACTAACAGCGTAAATCTGCCTGCTAGTCAGCAAACAAATTTGATTGATGTGAAAGCGAACAATTCAACGTTTGTTGAAGTAAATGTAAATATACAAAATCAGGTAACTGGAACATATTATTCATTTGTTGTACCTCCTAATGTATCGAATGTCGTGGTTGGACAGGTGCCAAAAAGCGATGATTATTATAATATTCTTATGCAAGCTTCAAGGCCTGTTAAAATGCGATTCTACTGGGCCGAATCCAGTGGGCTCACAACAGCATTTTATGCTGAAAATGTGCCTTTAGCTGGCTGCGAATCTTGTCCATCAATATGGATTGATTAAAAAATTAAAGGTCAAACATTTTAAAATATTCTAAGTCGGATTGAGTTATCGAGTTATTGATTTGATCTCTATCCAGATGTACCAAGGCAATCAATGAAAATGGCGTTTCTGAACGAACAAAGGTACAAGAAGTGAAATAACGCGCAACGTATAAATATGAACAAATTAATTATACCAACAATGGCTGCCGTTTTATGTATTACGGCGCCAGCAGTAACTCAGGCGCAACGAAAAGTCAAAAAGGAGTTAACCCGTGCACAAACACCTACGACGATGGATGCGTTTATTGCAGACTTAATGGGCAAAATGACCCTTGAGGAAAAAATCGGACAATTGAATTTACCCACCGGCGGTGAAGCGACTACTGGATCTGTCGTTAGCAACGATTTGGAGCAAAAGATAAAAGCAGGACAGGTAGGAGGGGTGTTTAGTCTCACGACACCACAACGGGTTCGGAAAGCACAGGAAATGGCGGTGAACCATACGCGGCTGAAAATACCCCTCATATTTGGACAGGATGTTATTCACGGATATAAAACCTTATTCCCTATTCCTTTAGGTTTATCGGCTACTTGGGATCCGGATTTAATCGAACAAACCGCTCGTGTGGCGGCTACGGAGGCAAGCGCTGATGGACTAAACTGGGCTTACTCACCGATGGTTGATATTTCCCGAGATCCCCGTTGGGGCCGGATATCCGAAGGTAGTGGAGAGGATCCTTATTTAGGCTCTAAAATCGCCGCAGCAATGGTGAAAGGCTTGCAGGGGAATAACTTAGCAGCCAATAATACGCTTATGGCTTGTGTAAAACATTTTGCCTTATACGGAGCTGCCGAAGCAGGACGCGATTACAATACCACCGATATGAGTTTAAACCGGATGTATAACGAATATTTGCCTCCTTATAAGGCAGCGATAGATGCCGGTGCGGGAAGTATCATGACTTCTTTTAACGATATTAATGGATTGCCCGCCACGGCAAACCCTTGGTTGCTAACGGATCTTTTACGCAAGCAATGGGGCTTTACAGGAATGGTCGTGACCGATTATACGGCCATTAACGAACTTTCGGCCCATGGTTTGGGCGATCTGCAGCAAGTGTCGGCCTTAGCTCTAAATGCTGGAGTAGATATGGATATGGTTGGCGAAGGCTTTTTAACGACCCTTAAACAATCCTTAGCAGAAGGAAAAGTAACGGAAGCAGCCATCGATCGGGCTTGCCGAATGGTGTTGGAAGCGAAATACAAGCTCGGTTTATTTGACGATCCCTATAAATATTGCAGCGAAGAAAGGGCGAAAAAGGAGATTCTCTCCGCAGCACATTTGGATTTTGCCCGTCGAGTGGCAGCGCAATCTTTTGTGCTCTTGAAAAATGAAAACAACACGCTGCCTTTAAAGAAATCAGGTACGGTAGCGTTGATTGGCCCACTCGCCAATACCGGAAGTAATATGCCAGGCACGTGGAGCGTTAATGCCGATTTGAAAAACACACCATCTTTATTAGCAGGTATGCAGGAAGTAGTAGGAAAAGAAGTGAAAATCGTACATGCTTTAGGGGCTAATTTAATTGATGATGCCGCCTATCAGGAAAGAGCTACAATGTTTGGCCGGGAGATACCACGGGATAATCGTTCGGAAGAAGAACTCGTAAAGGAGGCGGTAAATACTGCTCAGCAAGCCGATGTGATTATCGCGGCTTTAGGCGAAAGCTCGGAGATGACTGGGGAAAGTTCCAGTCGGACAGACTTGAACATTCCAGCAGTACAGCAGCGATTATTGGAGGCCTTGTTGAAAACCGGAAAACCAGTAGTATTGGTTGTCTTTGCCGGGCGCCCACTTACCTTAACCTGGGAGCAAGCGCATGTTCCAGCCATCCTGAACGTTTGGTTCGGTGGAACCGAAGCAGCGAAGGCGATAACGGATGTCGTTTTCGGCGATGTAAACCCCTCGGGTAAGTTAACAGCGACTTTCCCCAAAAATGTCGGACAAATTCCGCTTTATTATAGCCACAAAAATACCGGTAGGCCGCTGGAAGAAGGGAAGTGGTTTTCGAAATTCCGTTCCAATTACTTAGATGTGGATAATGAACCGCTCTATCCTTTTGGCTATGGTTTAAGTTATACTACCTTTAACTATAGCGATATTAAGTTAAGTAAAAACACCTTCGGCGTCGGCGATTCCATAAGCGCTTCGGTTACCGTTACTAATACCGGAAAAAGGGAAGGCCAAGAAGTAGTGCAATGGTATACGCACGATGTGGTGGGGAGTATTACACGGCCAGTAAAGGAGTTAAAAGGATTCCAGAAGCTAGCACTGAAGCCTGGAGAAAGCAAAGAAGTAGTGTTTACCATTAGCGCAGATGATCTGAAGTTTTATAATGCGGAACTGAAGTATGTGGCCGAGCCGGGCGACTTTGAAATCTTTGTTGGTGGTAATTCACGTGATGTGCAGACAGCCAAGTTTACCTTGGAACCCTAGGTGATTGGTTGTTAGTTCTTTGTTGCTGACGTCAGGATCAAGATTGGTAATTAGGTGCCAGCTGTTTTTTCGGTTATTGGCAAATCAGTTATTGGAAACAGATTATAAAGGTGGACTTCAGTTTTTGTATTTCAGTTTCCTTATCATTACCTTTGTTTAAGGAGGTAAATATGCTTACAAAAACAAGACTAATTAATTCACTCGATAAGCTACCTGAACAGTTCTCCATTGATGAGTTGGTTGACCACGTAGTGCTCATAGAGAAAGTGCAGCGTGGGTTAGATGATGTATCTCAAGGCAAAGTCAATACCAGGGAAGAAGCACGTCAAAAGTTAGCTAAGTGGTTGAAATAATTTGGACTGATAATGCGATTGCTGATTTGGACGATATCGGTGAATACATTGCAAAAGAATCTTTCCGTTATGCGGAGCTGACGGTGTCTAAGTTATTTTCAGCACCTGATATACTGGAAAAACACCCTAGAAAAGGGAACATTGTACCCGAGTTTATGAATGAGCATATCAGGCAATTAATAGTCGGAAATTACCGGATTGTTTACCAATTGGCAGAGAACCAAGTGAACATCTTGGCTGTTCATCATGGTAAGCGATTGATATCAAATACCAGGCACTTCAAAAAAAAGAAATAACCTTACTACCATCTTTAGCCACCAGATCTTTATTTAATTTGATTATTTTCATCGTGTTTACCATTAGCGCAGATGATCTGAAGTTTTATAATGCGGAACTGAAGTATGTGGCCGAGCCGGGCGACTTTGAAATCTTTGTTGTTGGTAATTCACGTATTATCGGCAACGATAGAGGCATTAGCTGTGCTTCCACCTAGATGGTTAAATTTTTTAGAAGATAATACCAAATAGCTATTAACGAACAACAAATAACGAATACATGTAGCATTTTCCTTTAGTTTGCCGTTACCATGGAGAACAAACTAAATGATTATATTAAAAACCTTAAGAAGGAACAAATTAAAATGCTTATGAAATTGAAAAAGAACCTAGTTCTCTTGATGACAGTGCTTGTTGGGAGTTTAGCCTTTAGCGCTTGTAATGACAATGATGATGGTGGATATACCTATGTGCCGCAATCGGTATTTCAAATTATAAATGCTTATCCGCACGCAGATGAAGGCTTAGGCTTTGCGTTGGGCCAGCAGAAGATAAATCTTGATGGACCGTTAAAATATGGTGAAAAGACTGTATATATTGGACCGATCGTCCCAAATCAATACGACTATACCGCCGGTATTTCTGGTACGGATACCCCCATTTTAGATACTACCATTACGTTAAAAGATAGTACTTATCATACCTCGATTATATATGGTCCTGAAGGATCGCCAAATAGCATCTTTGTAGATGATAAGCAACCTAGTGATTTCGATCAAAGCAAGGCGAATGTGCGCTTTTTTAATGTGGCAGATAATACAGTTCCATTAGATGTAAATCTAATTGGTAGTGGAGAACCAATCAATGTGATTACAGGAAGAGGTGCAGACAATCAAAGCACTGCAAAACAAAATCAAGTTTTCAAGCCAGTGGCGACAGGAGTTTATACTATTCAATTTACGGACGAAAGTGGTGAAGAAGTGGCTAAGAAGCAAGAAACGGTTACGTTAAATGCAGGAGGATACTATACGATTATCGCAAGAGGAATCAAAGGAAATACAAACAAACCATTAACTGTGGGCTTTGTTGATCATTTCCCACAGCAATAAAGATAACACCAAACAACACAGAACAAAACAAATAGATAAAGCCAATCTCAATTGAGGTTGGCTTTCATTTGTAAGCCCGACATTGGAAAGAACTAATGCGTGCAAGCTGCAAGCCCAGTGTTTGTACCATAAATACCAAGATATAACATGTTGGTATAGATCAACCTTCTTACAGCAACTGAATACTATGCGTTTTATGGTGAAATAAAATCGAATCTTCGCAAGAAAGGGAGACTTATTCCCGAAAACGGTATCTGGATTGCCGCTATTGCTAAGCAATAGCATGTAACACTAATTACTAGAGACAAGCACTTCCAAGAGGTTGAGGGGATAAAAGTTGGACATTGGTAGTACCCAAATTTGGTATATTTTTGTTAATCACCGTTTATCTACACTATATTTACCTGGGCCTACAAAGGCCAAACCTACAAATACGACTCCAAGTTCAATGGCATGTGATGCATCCATTAATCCCTGTGTTCGGAGATGAAAAATGGAAGCAATAAGCATGACGAAGGCTAAGAACAATGCCGCCGGACGGAATGCCAAACCAATCAATAATAAAAAGCCTCCTAAGGTTTCTGTAATCGCTGCTAAAAGTCCCCAGAATACCGGAAAGAAGGTTATACCCACATTCCCCATAGCTGCACCAACGCCTTTCCATAGTTCAGGGCCGCCGATAAGCTTACCGTATCCATGCATGATGAACATGAAACCTAATCCAATCCGGATAATTAATAATCCAGTGTTTTTGTAATTTCCAAGTGTTGATAGTAGTGCCATCTTTGTAGTATTTAGTACTTCGTATAAGGTATTTATATATATTTTAAGTATTAAGATTAACTGTACGGGCAGTAACAGGAGCACTTGCAGTTTATTGGCAACGACTGCCGCTGCTTGTGTTACTGCTACTCACTAGCATTAAGCTTTCTGCCTTTCGCTGAATAGATCTTATGTCTTGCTACTTTTGTCTTACGCCTTCAATAAACCAAGCGCACCTGCCGCTTCTCTACATGTAATTGCGCTTCCTTTCCCAAAATTAGGGTAAAGTTATTATCAATATGCCCAGCTGGAAAATCGAAAGCAACAGGATAACCGTATTCGCCAACAATCTCGTGCACCAAATCGGGTATGCTTATGCCAAAAGGAGTTGCACTATCTTTTAAACTGGTAAAGCCCCCTACTAACAAGCCTTTCAAATTTTTTAACTTACTGGCTCTTTTTAAGGTCCACAACATCCGGTCTATCGCATAATAATATTCGCCAACATCCTCAATGAATAATATTTTCCCATTGTAGTCCATATCGGATACAGAACCCAATACATTGACTAGCAAAGCAAGATTGCCACCGATTACCTGTCCTTTGGTCTCCCCTGCAAGGTTTAGATGCGTGCTCTGGTATTCGTATACAGGCGTTTTCCCAAACAAGGTTTCCCTTAGGCTATTTAAGGATGCTTTGGTAGCATCGGGAATGGTGATGGGCATTTGCCCGTGTATAGTTGGAATGCCGTAATGTTGATGAACATGGCTGTGAATAACGGTTACATCGCTAAAGCCGATAATCCATTTTGGATGTTTGGCAAATCGACTAAAGTCTACCCGATCAATCATGCGCACACAACCGTAACCTCCTCTGGCGGCAAAAACAGCACGTATGTCATCGTTGTCCAGCATCTGTTGAAAATCGTGTGCACGCAATTCATCGCTACCGGCATATTGCCGATAACTGCTATGGACCGTTTTACCTAAGATCACGTTCAATCCCCACGACTGTAATAGGGTTATAGCGCCTGTTAAGTCTTGATCTACCTTCCATGCGGGACATACGATGCCCACTTGATCACCTTTTTTTAAATAGGGTGGTGTTTTCGTCATATCCATTGATTAAGAACCGCAAATTGATGTATCTTTGCCGAATTAGCAAATCATTTTTAAAAAAGCTTTTGCGTTATGGGTTTTAAGTGATAAGCAATAAGTTTTAAGTCTTACGGTGAAAACGCAGACGTACAACTTAAAACGTACAACTTAAAACGTACAACTTAAAACGTACAACTTAAAACGTACAACTTAAAACGTACAACTTAAAACGTACAACTTAAAACGTACAACTTTATTACTAAACGATAAAATGAGAGACTTTAAACGATATACCATTACCTCGGCCTTACCTTATGCCAATGGTCCCTTACACATCGGACATTTGGCTGGTGCGTACATTCCAGCTGATATTTTTGTGCGTTTTTTACGCCTAAATCATAAAGATGTGGCCTTTGTGTGCGGATCGGATGAACATGGTGCCGCCATTACCATTAAAGCAAAAAAAGAAGGTGTTAGTCCTCAGGAAATTATTGATCAATACCATAGCCAGATTAAACAGAGTTTTGAGGAATTTGGGATCGCTTTTGATATTTATCACCGTACATCAGCAACAATACACCACGAACTGTCACAAGAGTTTTTTTTGAATCTTTATCATAAAGGAGAATTTATCGAGAAATTTTCCGAACAGTATTACGATGAAGAATACCAGCAGTTTTTGGCTGATCGCTATATTGTGGGCACCTGCCCAAATTGCCATAATGAAGGGGCCTATGGCGATCAGTGTGAAAAATGTGGCACCTCACTAAGTCCAACGGATTTAATTAATCCGAAATCGACCTTGAGCGGAAAAACGCCCGTTTTAAGGGAAACGAAACATTGGTATCTACCATTAGATAAATACCAAAGTTGGTTGGAAAGTTGGTTGCTGGAAGGGAAAAAGGATATCTTAAAATCGAATGTGTACGGGCAGTGCAGCTCTTGGCTTAAATCGGGTTTGCAGGCACGGTCTATGACGCGCGACCTGGATTGGGGGGTTGATGTGCCACTGGAAGAAGCGGAAGGGAAAAAACTGTATGTTTGGCTGGATGCTCCGATTGGCTATATTTCGGCAACCAAACAATGGGCACAAGATCAGGATAAAGACTGGGAACAATATTGGAAAAAGCAAGAGAATCCAGCAGATGATGCTTGCTTGATCCATTTTATCGGTAAAGATAACATTGTATTCCATTGCATTATCTTTCCATCGATTTTGCATGCACATGGCGAATATATTTTGCCAGAAAACATACCGGCTAATGAATTTTTAAATTTGGAGGGCGATAAATTATCTACTTCGCGAAACCATGCGGTTTGGTTACACGAGTATTTAAAGGATTTTCCGGGAAAGCAAGATGAGCTACGTTATGTCTTGACTTCTATTCTGCCGGAAACATCGGATAGTGAGTTTACTTGGAAGGATTTCCAAGCGCGGGTCAATAATGAATTGGTAGCCATCTTTGGCAATTTTGTTAATCGGGTGCTGGTTCTTTCGCATAAATATTTCCATGGGCAGGTGATGCCTGTTGGCCAGCTGACGGATAAAGATCGATTGGTATTAATCGAACTGGAGCGTTATCCGAAAGTTATCGCAACATCGCTGAGTCAGTACCGATTTAGGGAGGCGCTGGCGCAGTTTATGAATGTAGCTCGCTTGGGAAATAAATATTTAGCGGATGAAGAGCCTTGGAAGTTGATTAAAACGGATGAGGCACGTGTGCAAACCGTGTTGAATATTGGCTTACAACTGGCGGCAAATTTGGCAGTTTTGGCGCAGGCGTTTTTGCCCCATACGGCCGAGAAGCTCTTCCAAATGCTGGGCTTCAACGAACGTGGATGGGAAGCTGCCGGAAATGCGCAGCTGTTGGTAGACGGACATCAATTAGGTCAGACGCAATTGCTGTTTGAGAAAATTACAGATGAGCAAGTGGATGCGCAGTTAGCAAAATTAGCACAAGCAAAAGCTCTTAATAAACAGGAAGTTGTAACGGCAGAACCGGCAAAGGCCAATATCACCTTTGATCAATTTACCCCCTTAGATATCCGTACAGGGAAAATTTTAACAGCGGAAAAAGTGGCGAAGACCAAGAAATTGCTCAAAATGACCATCGATACGGGAATCGACCAACGGACGGTTGTTTCGGGTATAGCCGAGTTTTTCCATCCGGAAGATATCATCGGAAGGCAGGTATCCGTTTTGGTAAATCTTGAACCGCGCGAAATAAAAGGTATCCGCTCTCAGGGAATGATTTTAATGGCGGAAGACGCCGACGGGCGTTTAGACTTTGTAGCACCACAATCGGCCATGAAACCGGGAAGCATTATTCGGTAGTGTCTATCTCTAATGTCGTCCGGCTGCGTTGCACTCATTCAGAAAATGCTCATTTACTATTTAGTAAACTGCGCTTTTCTTTATTTCGTGTGCCTTGCCAGACACCATTATAGTTTAGACACTGACGTTATGAACAAACTTCTAAATAATTAGCTTTAAGCTTTCCGCTTTATAGCTTTATGCTCTTATAACTTAGCTTAATAGCCAAGCTTTAAATGCCGGATAATCCGTTCCTAGCCTTTCTTTCTGGCTGACTTTATCGGCCAGTGCTTTCACCTGTTCGGGAATAGCAATAGCCGCTAGTTTTTCGTCACGAAACACGTCCGGAAATTTGCAAGGATGCGCCGTGGAAAGAAAAACGCTTGTGTAGCTTTCAGGGTGATGCGCGCGGTAAGCTTCTGTTGCAAGATAAGCGATGGCCGTATGTGGACAGGCAATATAGTTATAACGGTTATAAAGCTGGTCAATTGCTTCTTGGGTGTCTTCATCAGTATACGTGTAAGCTGTAATTTTTTTCTTCAGGGATGATGTATCGTTCCCGAAAAGATCGAGTATACGTACCCAATTGCTGGGATTACCGACATCCATGGCGTTCGATAAGGTGGTTATGGAAGGTCTGGGCTCGTATTTGCCACTGTTTAAGAAACGGGGTACCGTATCATTGACATTAGTGGCGGCAAGAAACTGTTTTACGGGTAAACCCATTTTGTAGGCCAACAAGCCTGCTCCGATATTGCCAAAATTACCACTGGGTACCGCGAATACCACTTCCTTTACACCTTTTCTTAATAGCTGGGCATAGGCATGGAAATAATAAAAGGTTTGCGGGATCAGACGGGCAATATTGATGGAGTTTGCCGACGTAAGGCGGAGCTGTTGATTTAATTCCGGATCATTAAAGGCCTCTTTTACCAAGGCTTGGCAGTCGTCAAAAGTACCATCAATCTCCAAAGCACGGATATTCTGTCCGTTACGGGTTAGTTGTTGTTCTTGGATGGGACTTACCTTACCCTTGGGATATAAAATAGTAACACGGGTCCCCTCCACACCTAAAAATCCCAAAGCCACGGCACCTCCGGTATCACCAGATGTGGCAACGAGCACATCCAATAGTTTAGTGTTGTTTTCTGTTTGTGCAAAATAGCCCATGATACGGCTCATAAAGCGGGCACCAAAATCTTTGAAAGCAAGTGATGGCCCGTGGAAAAGTTCTAAAACAGCCGTGCGTTCATCAAGGGGTACTATCGGTGCATCAAAGTTAATAGCCTCTTCAATTAAGGCTTTTAGATCTGCTGCAGGAATATCATTCCCAATAAGATTTTTAGCTACCTCGAGGGCAATTTCTGGAAAGGTATATTGGTCGATATACTGAATGAAATTATCCGATAAGGAAGGAATTTCGCTTGGCATGTAGAGCCCTTTGTCTATCGGAAGACTATTGAATACGGCTTCTTTAAAGGAAACCGATAAGTTTTTATTGTTTGTGCTGTAGAGTATCATTTTTTATTTGGTATCAAGTATCAAGACATCAGTATCAAGATTTTTTAGTAGCAGTAGCGGCGGCAAGTAGCATTTCCTGTTTTTCTACTGCAACTGTCAGTGCCACCTCATTAGCTTTTTGCTTTCAGTCTTGTGTCTTGCTACTAGTGTCTTATGTCTATGCTAAAAAAGTTCCCTCGGCCCTACGGTATTTACTGCCGAAACGTAACCGTTGCTGTCGATATCTTTGGATTTTAAATGCTGAACGATTTGATGTGTGATGTTTTCGGCCTGATTTCGGCTTTGAGCAAAAGCAAATACAGACGGACCGGATCCGGATATGCCGAATCCTAAGGCTCCTGAGGCCATCGCTGTTTCGCGCATCTCATAAAATTCAGGGATTAAAATAGCACGAATAGGTTCAATAAGCACGTCTTGCATGCTCCGACCAATCAGTCCGTAGTCACTCATAAATAAACCGCTGACTAAACCAGCGATATTTCCCCATTGGGTAACCGCATCTTTCAAGTCTATTTTCGAGCGTATCATTTGGCGTGCCGCCCGTGTAGGCACATCGACATGCGGAAAAACAACCGAGCAAAATAAATCTTTTGGTACAGGTAAGGAAATGACCTCCAGCGGATCATAACTTTTAATGAGGGTAATACCTCCCAATAACGAAGGAGCAACATTATCGGCATGTCCATGCCCACAGGCTAATTCCTCTCCTTTTAGGGCAAAAGGTAAAAGCTCATGCTTGCTTAAGGGTTGTCCAAGCAGTTGATTAATGGCATATAGACCAGCTACTGTACTGGCGGCACTCGAACCAAGTCCGCTACCAATAGGCATATGCTTATGCAGCTCGATTTCGATGCCAATATCTTCTCGCTTAAGGTGTTGAAGCACCATCTGTACACAGGCACTCACCGTATTTTTTGAAGGTTCCAGTGGTAAACGACCATCGTCGCCCGTAATTTTTAATAGGCGTACACCAGGTTGATCGGAACGTTTCATGAACACTTCGTCGCCCGGTTCTTCAAGCGCCAAACCCAGGATATCAAAACCACAAACTAAATTAGCGGCTGTTGCTGGTGCAAATACGTGCACCTGATCGCGTTCCTGTCCGGCTTTCCCTGCCGGTTCTTTTGCTGTTGCTCGTTCCATTTTTTGTTGTTCGTTCTTGGTTGTTCGTTCTTCTCATTTTTAACTTACATTCCCGCATTAACCAAATCGGCAAATACGCCTCCTGCGGTTACTTCGCTTCCTGCCCCCGGACCTTTAACCACCAGTGGACGCTCCTTATACCGCTCGGTGGTAAAGGAGATAATATTATCACTTCCGGATAAAGAAAAGAAGGGATGTTGGTCATCCACCAGCTCTAAACCAATAGTAACCTGCCCATTTTCCAATTTACCAATGTAACGTATAGTCTTATTTTCGTGTTGTGCTTGTTCTTTCAAGGCATTAAAATAGCTATCGGCGTGCTGGAGTTCCGTGTAAAAATCGTCCACCGTTGACGCTTGAAGGCAGGCTTCCGGCAAGATGGTTCCAAGCTGCACCTCTTCGGCCTCGATAACATTTCCAGCATCACGGGCTAGAATGAGCATCTTACGCATAAAATCCGTTCCGCGAAGGTCATCGCGTGGATCCGGTTCGGTATAACCTAAGGCTTGTGCTTTTCGCACCACATCATGAAAAGAAACATCACCGGTAAAGTTATTAAAAATATAACTGATCGTACCCGATAGGATGGCTTCAATGCGTAGGATACGATCGCCGCTAGTCATTAAATCTTTTAAGGTACGTACGATAGGCAGTCCGGCACCTACATTGGTTTCATACAAGAAATCTACTCCATAATTTCTTGCGGTATCCCGTAGGTGTTTATACGTGGCATAACGCGATGAATTGGCAATTTTATTGCACGTTACAATGGAAATATTGGACTCAAAGATCGGTATATAATGTTTGGTGGGTTCTATACTTGCCGTGTTGTCTACAAAGATACAGTTGGGCAAATTCAGCTTTTGCATCCGTTGAATAAATTCCTCCAAATTAGCCGTTTCACCCTGTTGATTCAAGGCCTCTTCCCAAGAGGCTACCGATATGCCTTCCGGATCGAACACCATTTTACGGGAATTACTGATCCCGATTACTTTTATTTGGATCCCATTATGATCCCGTAAAAAATCTTGCTGTTCAACCAATTGTTTAAACAAGGTTGAACCGATATTTCCCGTTCCTAACGTAAAGACATGGAGCGTTTTCTTTAATGCCGTAAAGAAGGCATCATGTATCGCATTTAGCGCTTTGGATAAGTCGATTTGACTGATTATAACGGAAATATTATACTCTGACGATCCCTGAGCAATGGCTCGCACATTGATTCCGTTGCGGCCTAAGGCCGAGAATAAGCGGCCCGATATACCGGGCGTATGTTTCATGTTTTCGCCAACAATAGCTAATACCGATAGATTTTCTTCGATGACTGGTGGTTCAATTTTTTTGGCCAGCAGCTCCAACTCAAATTCCGTTTCGATGAGTTTTTTTGCTTTAATGGCATCGGCAGGTTGTACAGCAAAGGTAATGCTATGCTCGGATGAAGACTGGGTAATTAATATAATATTAATCTGTTCATGGGCGAGCAGTGAAAATAAACGTCCGCTAAAGCCAGCTTTGCCAATCATACCACTCCCGCTTAGGTTAATGACGCTGATGGCATTAATCGAAGAGATGCCCTTTATGGGGAAATTCGCTTTGCCGCTATCGTGCTGAATGACGGTGCCCGGAAAAGTTGGATTGAACGTATTGCGGATCACGATAGGTACTTTCTCCATAAAGGCAGGAATCATGGTTGGCGGGTAAATTACCTTTGCTCCGAAATACGATAGCTCCATGGCTTCAGTATAAGAAAGTACCGGCAATGGAAAGGCCTTTTTCACCAAGCGAGGATCGGCAGTAAGCATACCATCGACGTCTGTCCAGATCTCGATAGCTTCGGCCTTTAAGGCTGCGCCAATGATCGCTGCGGTGTAATCACTACCACCACGACCCAATGTCGTTATCCGACCTTGTTCATTAGACGCGATAAAGCCGGTAACGAAAAGGAAATGTGCTTGATGCTGTTGAAAGAACGTTTGGATAAGCTGTTTGCTTTGCGGTAAATCTACTTTAGCATTGCCGAAATGGCTGTCGGTCTTGATTAAAGAAGAGGCATCTACGAATAAACTTTCCGGAAAATATTGCGCTGCTATTTTTGAGACTAGGAAGGTAGAAAAGCGCTCCCCGTAGCTTACCACCAAATCTTTGCTTTGTGCACTAAGTTCACGCAAATTGTAAATCCCTTGTAAGAGGTCTTCGAGTTCATTGAGGAAAATCTTCAGCTGTGTAAAAACCGGATTTTGATGTTTAATTTTAATCAGCTGTTTGATGACAGCGAAATGTTTATTTTCTAGTGCTTTTAAGGCAGGCGTAAAATTAATTCCCTGTTCGGCATCTTCTGCCATTTGCGCTAAAAGGTTTGTTACACCGCTCATGGCGGATAATACCACGATGGATTTTTCTCCCCGCGCATAGGCCTCTTTCAAGATTTCCAATAAACTGTTGATGCTTTCTGCTGATCCTACAGAGGTACCCCCGAACTTAAGTACTTTCATTTATTTTTAATGGTTAATGGTTTCGTTCATCTATGGATATAAAAAAGGCGCTTTCTCTTGGGAGAAGCGCCTTTTATGTTTATCGCGATATTACAACATAAAGATTACTTCCCCCGGTAATTAATCCCGATGGTCGTAATAGTGGATGTTGTAATAATTAGAGCTTTCATTTTCGTAATCGGCGGTAAAGTAAAGGGTTTATTTTTAATTTATCAAGATAAAAGTAAATATTTTTTAATCTTACTAAGAGCCTGTTTAAAATTTTAACGAAATTTTTATTATGACCATTTGAATTTATCTTTGGTATATTTTCCTCTATAAAATAGCCCCTGATAGCTCAGGAGAGGCGGGTTCTAATTCGTGTTGCTATTTTTCAAAATCGGGATAAGGAAATCCCTTGCCGGTTTCACAATGGAATTTCAAGCTCCCGAAAAACAGTGCCCAGGCATAACTACAGGAAGCAAACTCAGCTGTATAGGCCGCCATTTATAACCCAAAGGTAGTGACCTAGACATATGAAACACAGGTGTAAACTGGACTTTGTAATGGGTTGATTTGGACAATATCATTTGGTAAGTTTGTACGTAAAGGTTCAGGGATTTATCATTAACTATTTAAACATAAACAATGAAACACCTCACGATTTTAATACCAGACAAACAAATGGCCTTTAATACGTTTGCTTGTGTTATCGGTGCTTATGATATATTTAAACGTGCCGATCAATTTTGGCAGGAGAAGGGCAAAAAGCAATTGTTTAAAAAAATGGAATTGGCAGGTGAGTCTGGTCTTTCCGCTATTCATCATGGTTTATTAACGATAAAACCCGAGGTAAATATTAACGCTATTGAGCAGACCGATCTCATTATTATTCCGGCAATCAGCCATAATTTTCAACAACCGACGGTGAATAATACCGCATTAATTGACTGGCTCGTAGCACAATATAAAAATGGAGCGGAAATCGCCAGCATGTGTACTGGAGCGCTGATCTTGGCTTCAACAGGCTTACTGGATGGAAAAAATTGCTCGATCCATTGGAACGCGGCCGACTACTTAAAAAGACGTTTTCCCAAGGTGATCGTAAAACCTGATCAACTGATTACCGATGAACACGGTATATACACGAATGGAGGGGGCTATTCGTTCTTGAATCTGCTTCTTTATTTGATTGAAAAATATTATGACAGAGAAACGGCAATTTATTGCGCTAAAATTTTCCAAATCGAAATTGATCGGCAGAGGCAGTCTGCTTTTACCATATTCAAAGGGCAACGGCTGCATGGTGATGAAGTTGTTGAAAAAGCACAAGACTACTTAGAGGATCATTTTCAGGAAAAAATATCGATAGAAGAGCTCTCGCAAAGACTTGCTGTTGGTCGAAGGAGCTTCGATCGGCGATTTATAAAAGCTACCGGTAATACGCCCATCGAATATTTGCAACGCGTGAAGATCGAATCAGCTAAAAAGGCTTTTGAAACGACACGTAAAAATATTAACGAAGTGATGTATGAGGTTGGTTATGCGGATGAAAAGGCATTTCGGGAGGTGTTCAGAAAGATAACGGGCATGTCTCCACTTGACTATAAGAAAAAATATAACAAAGAAATGGTCATCGAATGATATGTCAGGCATTTTAACTAAGTTTGTTTATGCCCGAAACAATTGCAGATAAAACCATCTTTTCCTTGGCAGAAGTGTCTCGTAGCATTCAAAAGACGATAGCAGATCGTTACCAGAGCTTATATTGGATAAAAGCAGAAATGAATAAGCTCAATCATTATGCGCATTCAGGCCATTGTTATCCAGAGCTATTAGAAAAGAAATCGGGGCGGGTTATTGCAGAAATACGGGCTACGCTATGGAAAAAGGACTATGAACGGATTAATCAGCGTTTCCTAGCCATTACTAAAGAACCCCTAAAAAACGGAATTAATATCCTTTTGCAAGCATCCATTAGTTATGATCCCGTACATGGTTTGAGTTTGCATATCGTAGATATCGATGCTTCTTTCTCTTTAGGTGAGCTAGAACGGGAAAAACAAGCCAGTATTGCCTTGCTGAAAGATCAAGGGATTTTTGATGCCAATAAGCAATTGCCGTTCCCCTTACTTCCTAAGCGTATTGCCATCATCTCCGTAGAAACGAGTAAGGGGCTAGCCGATTTTTTAAAAATCATTGACAACAATCCTTATGGTTATCGTTTTGAATATTCCTTGTTCCCTGCACTCTTGCAAGGCGAGAAATCGGTATCATCCATTATGGATCAATTGGCACGAATCCGTTTACAACTTAGCCAATTCGATGTGGTTGCCCTAATCAGGGGCGGCGGCGGAGAAGTTGGACTGAGCTCGTATAACCACGTGTTATTGGCAACGGCCATTGCCACGTTTCCCATTCCGGTGATTACGGGTATTGGGCATGCAACGAATGAGACCGTCTCCGAGATGGTGGCCTATAAAAATGCCATTACACCTAGCGTTCTCGCCGATTACCTCTTACAGCATTTTCACGATTATGCCCGTCCGATAAGCCATGCAGAAGAAGTATTGCGCGTAAAAACAAGGCAGCTCTTTGACCAGCAGCAACAATTACTTGCCAATACTATCCGATATTTTAGGATGGCCAGTCTAAATAAACTACGCGACAATCGACATCAGCTAGCGGATTTACGTAGTCGGACGCTTCAACAAAGCAAGCATCGATTAATTCAGGAAAAAACTACTTTTCAACAGCTAAAAAAATTATTATTCATACGAACTGAGCGCGCTTTATTGAAAGAAAAGCAACTAATTGCTTTCTTGGGACAGCGGTTAAAACGTGAGAACCTTCATGTAAATAAGCGGTCTCATCAACTGCTTGTACAACTAAAGGATCAATTGATTCGCCAAAGCCAGCAGCTGACTAGCAATGAACAAAGGGACTTGGAGAGGCTACAGCATCATTTAGCAACAGTCATCAAAAGGTCGTTATTGGAAAGTGCTAAGGCCCTTGAAAACCAAGAACGACATCTGTCAGTCTTAGATCCACAACATGTACTTAAAAGGGGCTATAGTATCACCCTTTTAAATGGGAAGGCAGTTAGCAATGCACATGTTATAGAAACAGACCATCAAATAAAAACGATTTTAGCTTTTGGTGAAATCGAAAGTCAGGTTACCTTTGTAAAGACAAATGACGAAACCAATAATGGATAATCAATTAAGCTATATCTCTGCGTTTGAAGAACTTCAGACCATTGTCGAGGAAATAGAAGATGGGGAAATCAGTGTAGACGAACTTTCAGACAAAGTGAAAAGGGCTGCTTTGTTGATTAAGATCTGCAAAAGCAAATTAACCGAAACAGAAGCGGATGTCAATAAGATACTGGAAGATTTGGATCAGGATGAAGTCAGCGATGGAGAATAAGGATAATAAACGTGGTGTCTAAACATTCATTCTACAGGAAAGAATGTTTAGACACCACGTTAGATCTTACTCCTGATAAGGGATCCCCATATTTTGGAACATGAATGCCCATTTATCCGCTTGCTCTTGAATCAGCATAGCAGTAGGTTTGCCCGCGCCATGCCCTGCTTTGGTTTCAATACGGATAAGTACTGGATTTTCTCCCCGTTGATAGGCCTGTAAACGTGCAGCAAATTTAAAGCTATGCGCAGGGACTACACGGTCATCGTGATCTGCTGTCGATACCATTGTTGCAGGGTATTCAACATTTTCCTTCAATGCATGATAAGGCGAATAATGATGCAAATAATCAAACATTTCCTTGTTATCATCTGCCGTACCGTAATCATAAGCCCAACCTGCTCCAGCAGTAAATTTATGATACCGTAACATATCCAAAACACCTACAGCAGGGAAAGCTACTTTAAATAGCTCCGGTCGTTGTGTCATCGTTGCGCCAACCAATAATCCACCATTGGAACCTCCAGATATAGCCAATTTTTCCTTGGAAGTGTAGTTTTCTTTAATCAAATATTCGGCTGCTGCTATAAAATCGTCAAAGACATTTTGTTTATGTAATTTCGTGCCAGCTAAATGCCATTTCTCGCCGTACTCACCACCACCACGTAAATTGGGCACCGCATAGACACCGCCTTGCTCCAGCAGTAACACCGTTGACACACTAAACGAAGGGGTTAAGCTGATGTTGAAGCCGCCATACCCATACAGCATGGTTGGGTTATTCCCATCAAGTACTATTCCCTTTTTATGGGTAATGATCATGGGTATTTTAGTGCCATCTTTCGACGTATAAAATACCTGTTTTGATTCGTAATCATCTGGATTAAACTGTACATTAGGCTTTTTATAGCTCTCTGACTTTCCAGAAGCGATTGTATATTTAAAAATGGTTGATGGATAGATATAGGAAGTAAAGGAGTAATACAATTCTTTTTCATCCTGTTTAGCTCCAAAACCGCTAGCCGTTCCTATGCCGGGCAGTTCAATTACACGCTCTTCCTTCCCTTGCCGGTCAAACTGTTTTACCAAGGATGTTGCATCCTTCAAATAGTTGGCAAACAGTTTTCCGCCACCTGTTCCGATGGTTAATACATTTTCCGTTTCGGGGATTAAGTCTTTCCAATTGGCAGGCTTTGGATCGTTGCTATTTACTGTTACCACCTTATAGTTCGGCGCATTCAAGTTAGTGTAGATAAACAAGGTGTCGCCCACATTGTCTATAACACTATGCTCTTTATCAAAATTGCCTACTATTTGAACGATTTTGGAATCCGGTTGACGGAGATCCTGTATATATAATTCATTTCCACTCGTTGTATTGGCGGCAGAGATGACTAAATAACGTTCATCTTCGGTTAAATAGGCGCCAATATACCGTCTCGGTGTGCTTTCACCACCAAAAACAAGCTTGTCGGCATGCTGGGGAGTGCCTAACTTATGGAAATACAACTTATGGAATTGTGTCAGGCCTGAAAGCGCGCTGCCTTCTTTGGGCTTGTCGTAACTGCTATAATAGAAGCCTTCATTTCCTTTCCAGGCCAAACCGGAAAACTTAACGTCAACAAGCGTGTCGCCCACTACCGATTTGTCTGCTGCTTTC
This sequence comes from Olivibacter ginsenosidimutans, assembly GCF_039542865.1. Classification (NCBI taxonomy): domain Bacteria; kingdom Pseudomonadati; phylum Bacteroidota; class Sphingobacteriia; order Sphingobacteriales; family Sphingobacteriaceae; genus Olivibacter; species Olivibacter ginsenosidimutans. The sequence continues at coordinate 146,414 of NZ_BAABIQ010000005.1, forward strand.
CAAACGATGACTTTACGCCAGTCAGAACCACCTTCTGAAATCTGATAAGCCACTAAGCTTCCATCTTTGCTAAAGTTGATGCCGGCCAATGAGGTTGTGCCATCTGCGGAAAATTTATTTGGGTCAAGGAAGACCTCACTTTTTCCCGCTTCTTTTTCCCTATAAATGACCGATTGATTTTGGAGTCCGTCATTTTTTGAGTAATACGTATAGTCGCCTTCTTTGGATGGTGCAGAGATTTTCTCATAATTCCATAAGGTTTCCAAGCGGGCTTTCATGGCATCCCTAAAGGGAATTTGTGCCAGATAATCATGGGTCACCTCATTCTCAGCAGCTACCCACGCTTTGGTGTCAGCTGCTGTATCATTTTCCAACCACCGATAAGGGTCGGGAACTTTTGTTCCGAAATAATCATCTATAACATCGGTTTTTTTTGTTTCTGGATAGGACTTTACATTCATTTGTGTTGCTGGTGCTATTGTTTTTTGATTACTATTGCAAGCGGCTAAAGCAAGCGTTGCAAATAGCACAGGGGTATATTTTTTTACCATGGTCAACGTGGTTTTTGTGTGAAATTGAGTCAATAATACGAAATTTTTGGTGCTTGGTTATAAAACGGCTTTTAATTACCTTCGCCTCGATGGTTGCAGACAAAAAAATCTACTTTGCTTCGGACTTCCATTTGGGCGTACCGACATATGAAAAAAGCAGGGAACGGGAGTCCCGTATCGTCCGTTGGTTGGATACCATTAAGGAGGATGCAGCGGAAATTTATTTGATGGGAGATATTTTTGATTTCTGGTTTGAGTATGCTACTGCCGTTCCAAAAGGTTTTGTGCGCTTTCTTGGCAAATTAGCCGAACTTGCTGATGCAGGAATAAAGCTTATCCTTTTCAAGGGTAACCATGACATGTGGATGTTTGGGTATCTTCAGCAAGAGCTTGGGGCTACGATCATTGCTGATGAGCTAATTATAACGCGTGGAGCGAAGCGGTTCTATCTTCATCATGGCGATGGTTTAGGCCCTGGTGATGCTAAATATAAATTCCTTAAAAAGTTTTTCCGAAGTAAATTTTGTCAATGGCTATTTGCTCGTGTCCATCCCAATTTAGGTATCGGCCTCGCTTTGAAATGGTCGCGCAACAGTCGGATTGCTAATGGAAAGAAAGAATGGCGCAAGGATGCAGAACAAGAATGGTTAGTGGTATATTCAAAAGAACAGCTGGCGAAAGAACATTTTGACTACTTTATTTTTGGCCACCGTCATTTACCCTTGGATATTGATTTGGGTCATGGCAGTCGATACATTAATCTAGGGGAGTGGGTAAATTATAACAGCTATGCCGTTTTTGATGGAAACCGTTTGGAGTTAAAGACATTCGAGTTGTAAGTTATACATTTTAAGTTTCATAGGCTGTCTTGTATATCAAGGCAAGTTTCTCTAAGTTTGTAAACTTTTTTGCCAAACAAGGTAAATAGGCAAACCAAAAAACAATGTTAGAAAAGTTAGAAGCCATAAAATTGCGTTGGGAAGAGGTAGAACGTGAGTTAAGCAACCCGGATACGGTGAACGATATGAAGCGTTTTGCCAAGCTTAATAAAGAATATAAAGACTTGGGCAAAATTGTTGATGAGTACCATGTTTATAAAAACATCATCAGCAATATTGAAACCAATAAAGATATTCTGGCGAATGAGAAAGATCAGGAGTTGCGTGAAATGGCCAAAGAAGATCTGGATCTGCTACTTGTCCAGAAAGAAGAAAAAGAGGAGCAGGTACGCTTAATGATGATTCCGAAAGATCCAGAAGACAGTAAGAATGCCATTTTTGAAATCAGAGGGGGTACAGGAGGAGATGAAGCCGCATTGTTTGCCGGAGATCTTTACCGCATGTATACTCGTTTCTTTGATCAGAAAGGTTGGCGCGTAGAAGTGATGGATGTTACAGAAGGTACTGCTGGCGGTTATAAAGAAGTTATTTTGAAGGTGAGTGGCGAGGATGTTTATGGCCAGCTAAAATATGAATCCGGTGTACATCGTGTGCAACGTGTTCCCGATACAGAAACCCAAGGCAGGGTACATACTTCAGCGGCTTCTGTTGCGGTATTGCCTGAGGCAGAAGAGGTGGATGTCGAGATTAACCCTGCAGATATAGAGATGCAAACATCCCGTTCGGGTGGTGCCGGCGGTCAGAACGTAAATAAAGTAGAGACGAAAGTTCAGTTAACCCATAAACCATCTGGTATTGTTGTCGTTTGTCAGGTTGAACGATCTCAATTAGCCAACCGCGAATTAGCGATGGAGATGTTGCGTTCCAAACTTTACGAATTAGAAGTTCAAAAAAAACATGGCGATATTGCGGCTAAGCGTAAAACGATGGTATCCACGGGAGATCGCTCGGCAAAAATTCGTACGTATAATTATCCGCAAGGAAGGGTAACCGAACACCGTATCGGCTTGACGCTGTACAATTTGCCAGCCATTATGGATGGTGATATCCAAGAAATTATCGATGCATTACAATTTGCGGAAAATGCAGAGAAAATGAAAGAAGGCGGACTCGAATAAAATTTTCAATAAAAAGATTTTAATTTTAAAAAATCACGCTATATTTGCAGTCCTCAAAAGAGGGGAATAGGTCCGGTAGTTCAGCTGGTTAGAATACATGCCTGTCACGCATGGGGTCGCGGGTTCGAGTCCCGTCCGGACCGCTGAAAAGAAAGTCTAGCAAGGGTTTTCGTTGTTCTTTTTTAATATAAAATTATTGGTCCGGTAGTTCAGCTGGTTAGAATACATGCCTGTCACGCATGGGGTCGCGGGTTCGAGTCCCGTCCGGACCGCCAAACGGCACAAGTCGATTATCCTATCGCTTGTGCCGTTTTTGTTTTATTTAGTCATCTACATCTATTGGTACCCCTCTAATTTAACAACCCATCTTAGCATAAGTCATGTTTGACGCAACAGCGGTTAAAGTACTTGATATAACAACGAGGTATTGCAAAATAAAACTAATTGCTAAATTTGAATACCGCTAACAATTATAAACAGGCTTTATGACCAAGGTAACACTAATAACAATTTTAGGGACGTTATTATTCGCCTTTACTTTTAAAGCTGATTTTCTGATGGAGCAGAAGAAATTTGAACGGGTCAGATTAGCCATTAAAGAAAAACAAGGTTTTATTGAGCAAAAACTAAAGGTAAATCATATCAGCATTAACCATCTCAATTTACTCTTCGTTACCTATAAGAGCGAGGGCTTACTCGATATTTACGCTAAAACAAAACAAGAAACGACGTATAAAAAAATATTATCGTATGACATTTGTGCTCGTTCTGGCCAACTTGGACCAAAACGAAGGACAGGAGATAGGCAAGTTCCGGAAGGCTTCTATCATATTGATCGATTTAATCCCATAAGCAATTTTTATTTATCGCTTGGACTTAATTATCCCAATCTTGCTGATCAAAGAAAGAGTAAAGCTAGTAACTTAGGTGGTGATATTTTTATTCACGGCTCTTGCGTAACGATCGGTTGCTTGCCAATGACAGACAACTATATTAAGGAAATTTACCTGCTAGCCGTTTATGCAAAGCATAGTGGACAAGTTAACATACCTATTTACGTTTTTCCTTTTCAAATGACCAATCAAAATTTCATGACGTATAAAGTCAGGTATAACAATAATAACGAGTTGATTAAATTTTGGGGCAATCTAAAACGCGGCTACGACACCTTTATGAAGAATAAAAAAGAATTACTAGTAAAAGTGGCTGAAAATGGCGACTACCTATACGAAGACAGAAGTGAGATTATGCCTTAGTTTTACAAAAGGAGTCAAAAATAACGCTTCTCTTGGAAAGGCCTACCTGGTTGCACTCGGTCTATGCAATACGATTGTATCATACTTTATAAAAAGTGTACGGTAATCTGTATATTTGCATCCTTTTTTACTATTCGGTTGCGGTGTAGCCGTTAAGCTGAGGGATCACAAAAACGCTTACTAGGGGTAAGCAATTCACAGGATATGCACGGATTGGTATTGCTTCGTCAGGAGGCGGGCAAGACGTTAAAGCTCGCAGGGCCTATTATTCTAGGCGAATTGGCACAAATGGCATTGGCATTGATTGATACGGCCATGGTGGGCGCTGTCAGTTACAAGCAGTTGGCAGCGGCAGCGCTGGTGATGAGTGTGGTTAATATACCGTTTGTATTTGGCATCGGTATGACGATGTCTGTTTCTCAGTTGGTAGCAATGGCCCATGGTCAGCATGATGCTCGGAAAGTTTCGCATTACCTATTCAACGGATTTTTACTGTGTGCAACAACGGCATTATTGATTTCTATTGGTTTAGAGTGTAGTAAAAGCATTCTGTTTCATTTGAAGCAAGATCCAGAAGTAGCCGCTATGGCAGTACCATTTTTGAGGGTTATTGGTGTTTCTATCATTCCGATGATTTTGTTTATGACCCTAAAACAATTTACGGATGGATTGGAATACACCCGTACGGCTATGACGTTATCGCTTATTGCGCTACCACTAAACGCTTTTTTAAATTGGTTGCTGATTTTCGGAAATTGGGGATTTCCTAGATTAGAGTTAATCGGCGCCGCCTGGGGAACACTTATTACCCGAACATTGATCTTTATCGCTTTAGCGATCATTATCTTTAGACATAAAACATTTAGACGGTATATTGCGGCGGGTCGGACCCATTGGAAGTTCAGTTGGGCCACCATTAGGGAGTTGTTGCGGATAGGTATTCCGAGTAGTCTTCAAGCTGGAATGGAGGTTGGCGTATTTGCCGTATCGGCAATCTTGGTGGGTACGATTGGGGCTGTCGAGCAGGCAGCTCATCAAATAGCCATGAACTGTGCTGCTTTTACATTTATGGTTTCGATGGGCTTAGCACAAGGAGGGTCTATTCGAATTAGCAATGCCTATGGTCGAAGGGATTGGAGGCACATCTTAGTTATTGGAAAAAGCAGTATGCTTACCGCTTTAGTATACGGTATCATTTGCTTTATTATTTTTATTTCATTAAACAACCATTTACCAAAATTATTCAACCATAATGCGGAAGTCGTTTCTTTGGCGTCATATCTATTGATCTTTGCAGCAATCTTTCAAATTTCTGATGCAACACAAGCGGTAGGTATAGGTTTGTTAAGAGGTGCTAAAGATGTTAAAGTTCCAACCTTGTTGGTTGGTCTAGCCTATTGGGTAGTCGGTTTACCTATCGGTTATCTTTTGGCTTTTCATCTGGGCATGCGGGCCCCTGGTATCTGGACAGGATTGATTATTGGTTTAAGTCTAGTTTCTTTATTTTTGTCTGCTCGGTTTTTGGCGTTGAAGAAACACATCCATCCGTCAGGGCAATGAAAGAAGAAGCAAAAGTTTCTCATTATCAATATTTTTTCTTTCAATAAATTTTAAAATACAAAAAAATCATCTACCTTTGCAGTCCTTTTAAATAAGGACAAAAGTATATTGTTTAATTAATTCAAAATCAAGCAAGTGAATACGTTAAGTTACAAAACTGTCTCAGCCAACAAAAACACCGTTAACAAAGAATGGATCGTTGTTGACGCTGAAGGTGAGATTTTGGGGCGCTTGTCATCTCAGATTGCAAAAGTAATCCGGGGGAAACACAAGCCTACGTTCACCCCACACGTAGACTGCGGCGATAATGTGATCGTTATTAATGCAGACAAGGTTAAATTGACAGGAAACAAATTGGGCGATAAGCGCTATGTTTCTTACACTGGTTACCCTGGTGGCCAGCGTTTCATTTCTCCGAAAGAGTTATTGGCTAAGCACCCTACCCGTATTGTAGAAAAAGCGGTACGTGGTATGCTTCCTAAAAATCGCTTAGGTCGTGCTTTGTACAAGAACTTATTTGTATATGCCGGTTCAGAACACCCGCATGCAGCACAAAATCCAAAAACTGTTAAATTCTAAGGAGAAAAGAAATGTCAACAACAAACACTTCAGGAAGAAGAAAAACAGCTGTTGCCCGGATTTACTTATCTGCTGGTAGCGGCAATATTACCATCAATGGTAAAGACTACAAGGAATATTTTCCTACATTGCCCTTGCAATACATTGTTACCCAAAGTACAGAAGTTGCCGGAGCTGCTGGCAATTATGATGTGAAAGTTAACGTTGGGGGTGGAGGCATCAAAGGCCAGGCTGAAGCTGTTCGTTTAGCGATTGCTAAAGCCTTGGTTGAGCTTAACCCAGAAGTGAAACCTGCTTTACGCGCTAAAGGTTTAATGACCCGCGATGACCGTATGGTTGAACGTAAAAAACCAGGACGCCGCAAAGCACGTAAAAGATTTCAATTTAGTAAACGTTAATTTAAGGAGGATCAAACAATGGCAAGAACAACATATCAGGAATTACTGGATGCAGGTGTACACTTTGGTCACCTTACCCGTAAATGGGATCCGAAAATGGCTAAGTACATTTTCATGGAACGCAATGGCATCCATATTATCGATTTAAATAAAACATTGGCAAAGCTCGAAGAAGCTGCTTCTGCCATCAAACAAATCGTAAAATCAGGCCGTAAAGTATTATTTGTAGCTACCAAGAAACAGGCGAAAGATATTGTTGCCGATCAGGCAAAGGCCGTTAACATGCCTTTCGTTACGGAACGTTGGTTAGGTGGAATGCTTACTAACTTTGCAACAGTACGTAAGTCGATTAAAAAAATGTCTAACATAGACAAAATGACCAAGGATGGCACGTACGATGTATTATCAAAAAAAGAGAAACTGATGATTCAGCGCGAGCGCGTTAAATTGGAAACCTTGTTAGGAGGTATCGCTGATTTAAATCGTTTGCCAGCTGCTTTATTTATCATTGATGTAAAAAAAGAACACATCGCGGTAAGTGAAGCCCTCAAGTTGAACATCCCTACTTTTGCGATGGTCGATACGAACTCGGATCCGACAAATATCGATTTCCCTATTCCATCGAATGATGATGCTACCAAATCGATTACCTTGATTACGAATGTCATTAAGCAAGCGATCATTGAAGGGTTAGAAGAGCGCAAGCGCGACAAAGAAGAAGAAGCGGAGAAAGAAGCTGCGGCTGCTAAGGCAAAGGCAGATAGCGGCGAAGAAGAAGCTACTGAAGCTGCTGCTCCTAAACGGGAACGTAAAGTTGAAGCTACTGAAGCAAAAGACGGAGAATAAGTAAATTCGGTTATGGGTTGGGGGTTACCAAGGTGATTAGCGCAACCGCTATTTGCTGAACGTGATCCAGGACCCATAACTTGTTTATAAAGCAATAGTTAAAATTAAAGGAAAAAATAAAATGTCTACAGTACAAATTTCTGCATCAGACGTAAATAAGCTGCGCCAACAAACTGGTGCAGGTATGATGGATTGTAAAAAAGCATTGGTAGAAGCGAATGGCGATTTTGAAGCTGCCGTTGATTACTTACGTAAAAAAGGAGCTAAAGTAGCTGCTAGCCGCCAAGATCGCGACTCTAATGAAGGTGTCGTTATCGCTAAAACAACAGCTGATGGTAAGCGCGGTGTTGTTGTAGAAGTAAATTGCGAAACAGATTTCGTGGCAAAGAATGCTGATTTTATCGCTTTTGCTGAAAGTGTTGCTGATGCGGCTATACAATCTTCTCCTGCAACGTTAGAAGATTTAAAAACATTAGAAATCGGTGGTTCGAAAATTGCTGACCTATTGATTGATCAAACCGGAAAGATCGGTGAGAAAATTGAAGTGTCTAAATATGAGGTGGTAACAGCAGATCAAGTCATTCCTTATATTCATGGAAACTACCGCTTAGGTGTGTTAGTTGGTTTAAGTGCCGCGGTAGCCGGTGGAGAAGAAGCCGGCAAGGATGTTGCGATGCAAATTGCAGCAATGAATCCTGTGGCTATCGATAAAGATGGTGTTGACGCACGTACTATTGAACGCGAGTTGGAAATTGCTAAAGAGCAAATCCGTGCAGAAGGTAAACCAGAAAACATGGTAGAGAAAATTGCTCAAGGTAAATTGAACAAATTCTATAAAGATGCTACCTTATTAAATCAGGAATTTGTTAAAGATAGCTCTAAGACTATCAGTCAATTCTTGGACGGTATTTCCAAAGGATTAACGGTAACGGCATTTAAACGCGTACAATTAGGCGCTTAGTTTTAGTATGGGTTATTAGTTGCTAGTAATCCATTAGACAATAATCATTTTTGAAAAAGCCTTTCTTCAAATTTAGAAAGGCTTTTTCTATTTAATGCCTATTCTTATTTCTTGATTAAAGTACGTACGAACAACGAGTAACCAATAACGAACAAAGACTACCCTGCCCAACTTGCTCTATCCAAGCTTCTGTAATGAATCGCTTCGGCGAGGTGTTCCAACTCAATCTCCTCACTGTTGGCCAAATCGGCAATTGTCCGCGAAACTTTTAATATTCTATCGTAAGCCCTAGCGGATAAACCGAGGCGTTCCATGGCATTTTTCAATAAGTTCTGTCCAGCCTGACTTAACGAGCACACTTCCCGAACTTTTTTGCTTCCCATTTGGGCATTGTTGTGAATCTCACTTGCTTTAAAGCGCTCTTCCTGCCTTCTTCTAGCCTTTTCTACGCGTAAACGGATTACGCTACTGGATTCTGCACGTTTTTCATTAACAAGCTCCTGAAAGTTTACGGGCGTTACCTCTACATGCAGGTCTATACGGTCTAGTAGAGGCCCTGATACTTTGCTTAAATAACGCTGAACATTGGCTTGTGAGCAGACACAGTCTTTATCAGGATGATTATAGTAGCCGCATGGACAAGGATTCATCGAGGCAATGAGCATAAAACTTGCCGGATAATCTACGGTAAGCTTAGCTCTTGAAATGGTAATCTGTCGTTCTTCTAAAGGTTGTCTCAATACCTCTAATACGGCACGTTTAAATTCAGGTAATTCATCTAAGAATAAAACGCCGTTATGCGCCAAGGAAATTTCGCCTGGTTGAGGGTTTCCACCACCACCCACTAAGGCTACGTCACTTACTGTATGGTGAGGTGCTCTAAAGGGTCTTACCGTCATTAGTGAAGCTGTTGCTGCTATTTTTCCTGCTACTGAATGTATCTTGGTGGTTTCCAGTGATTCGTGTAGATTCAATGGTGGTAATATAGATGGTAGCCGCTTGGCTAGCATGGTTTTTCCGGCTCCAGGTGGGCCAATCAGAATAACGTTATGACCGCCAGCAGCGGCAATTTCCAGGGCTCGTTTAATGTGTTCTTGCCCCTGTACATCTGCAAAGTCAAATTCGTAATGGTTAACATGTTGAAGAAATTCTGCGCGTGTATCGACGGTAATGGGCGAAAAGGGCTTGTCATCGTGGAGTAGTTGAATCGCCTCTGTAATATGGTCAATTCCGTAAACAAGCAAATCATCGACTATGGCTGCTTCCCGTGCGTTTGCATTTGGAAGTATGATGCCCTTAAATCCTTCTTTACGTGCCTGTATTGCGATAGGTAATACACCGGTAACGGCTTGAACGCCTCCATCTAACGATAGTTCACCTAAAATCAGATAGTCGGCTAAACGCCTAGAATTTATTTGTTCGGATGCAGCTAAAATGCCCAAGGCAATAGCTAAATCGTATCCAGATCCTTCCTTTCTGATATCTGCAGGAGCCATATTTACAACGATCTTTTGCCTAGGCATTCGGAGCCCTGCACTTTGCAGCGCACTTTCTATTCTGAAGGTACTTTCTTTAATGGCATTATCTGGCAAACCGACGATAAAATACTGCGTACCAGACGAAATATTGACTTCCACGGTTATGGTGGTTGCTTTGATTCCATAAACAGCACTGCTATAGGTTTTAATTAACATATATTTAGGCTTTGGTATATTTTGTTACAAAAACCTAAGGTACTAAAAAAGGCGGTACTTAAAAAGTCACCGCCCTGTTTGTTTAAAAATCATTCGACTATTTCCCAAAGGGGGTCTTAGGCATGCCGCGCATCATTTTTGCCGCTAAGGAGGGATTAGAAAACTGTTTCATCATCTTACGCATATCGTTAAATTGCTTCATCAATTTATTTACCTCATTAATGTCGGTTCCAGAGCCTTTAGCTATTCGCGCGCGTCTTTTTTGATCGATCGCATCTGGATTTTCACGTTCATAAGGTGTCATAGATCCAATAATAGCTTCAATGGGTTTAAAGGCATTATCGTCAATATCAATGTCCTTAATTGCCTTTCCTACACCAGGAATCATGCCCATCAAGTCTTTCATATTACCCATTTTCTTGATCTGTTGGATTTGGCTGATAAAGTCGTTGAAATCGAACTTATTTTTACGAATTTTCTTTTGTAATTCTGCCGCTTCCTTCTCGTCAAATTGTTGTTGTGCACGCTCTACTAGAGAAACCACATCGCCCATACCTAGGATACGCGAGGCCATACGATCTGGATGGAATACATCCAGGGCGTCCATCTTTTCACCTGTTCCAATGAATTTGATGGGTTTATTAACAACCGATTTAATCGAAAGCGCCGCTCCACCACGGGTATCACCATCTAACTTAGTTAACACGACACCGGTGAAATCCAAGCGATCGTTAAATGCTTTAGCCGTATTTACAGCATCCTGACCAGTCATGGAATCAACCACAAACAAAATTTCATGGGGCTGTGTGGCTTCCTTTACCGCAGCGATTTCCTGCATCAAGCCCTCATCGATTGCCAAGCGTCCAGCTGTATCAACAATCACCACGTTCTGGCCATTTTTCTTTGCCTCTGCAACGCCTTCTTCCGCAATAGCAATCGGATCACTAGAAGCCCTATTGGTGTATACGGGAACATCAACTTGTTGTGCTAAAACCTCTAATTGATCGATTGCTGCAGGTCGATAAACGTCGCCAGCAACCAATAACGGGTTTTTCCCTCTTTTCTCTTTTAAGTATTTGGCTAATTTTCCAGTGAAAGTTGTTTTCCCAGCACCATTCAATCCAGCAATTAAAATTACCGTAGGGTTTTTACCCAATTCAATGTCGGAGGTTGTACCTCCCATGAGCTTAGTCAGCTCATCATTCATAATTTTAGTAAGCAATTGCCCTGGTGAAATGCTGTTCAATACATTTTCACCAAGCGCTTTCTGCTTCACTTCATCAGTAAATGCCTTTGCTGTTTTATAGTTAACATCAGCGTCCAGTAAAGCCTTACGGATTTCCTTTACCGTTTCTGCTACGTTAATTTCCGTAATATTCCCTTGTCCTTTTAGGACTTTAAATGCCCTATCTAACTTATCCTGTAAATTATCAAACATAGATTAAGTAAAAATTCAAACGTAAAAATCTAAAAATCCTGCCTTACGCAGGATGTCACCTTTAATGAGGTGGAAAAACGATTGTTAAGTGCTTACCACTTACTAGTAATAGGCAACAAAGATAAAGAATTATTTTGCCTTCTCGATAACTTGATTATTCAGGCGAATATACTCTTCGCTTTTTGCTTTTTCAGCAGCCTGTTTTCCTAAGGTGGCCGTCGCTTTAGCACCTTCTTTGTCTCCTTTTTTCAATTGAATTTGTGCTTTCCAGTAATAGGAATAAGGTAATTCAGGATTTGCTTTCACCGCTTCATCTGCCCATGCCAAGGCTTGATCGAGATCTTTGTTATTGTTAAAATAGTATTGTGCTGCTGCTAAATATGGTTTTTTCTCGCCCTGCATAGCTTGGTCTATCGATGCCATAATCTCCGCATCTTGGTTTACCTGTATCGGGAAAGTAACCGATGTATTCTCCCAGGCAATATTCAGCTTAGCCTCTGTGGCAGAAACCTCTGGGAAACTGATCGTAAACGTTTCCACCTTATTTTTTGTTTGCTGAGGCTTAACGGTAAAACGTAAGACATCGTCATTCTGGTTATATTCATAGGCTCCCCATTGCTTGGCACCCTTGTTTAGAATAATTGTCCATTCATTTTTATTGGGAATGGTAAACAAAGCATATGTACCCGCTGGTATGGCTTTGCCATCGATGGAAACATCGCCCGTAAACGTTAAGGTTGTAGCACTATTTGCACCGGTACGCCATACTTGACCATAGGGTTCCAGTCCCCCAAAAATGGTACGTCCCTTTACATTCGGCCTAGAGTAGGTTAATGTTATCTTACTAATCCCTAAATCTTGGGTGAGTACTTGTGTGCTGCTCGCCGCAGGTAATTTTAAATTTTGAGCAAACACCGCTTGCGTGGTTAACACAGTGATCATAAGCGTAGCAATAGCTAGGCCCAAAAACATTCTCTTCATTAGGATACTATTTAATGGTTTTTTTGTTTCTACATCTTAATGGTAGAAAATTCTTGTCGAAGATAAGGTATTCTAATGAAGTTTACCAATTGCTTCTCAAGCTTAAAAACTATTAAGCACTTCTTTTGCTTTATTTACCATGCTTGCAGCCGATTCTTGTTTTAACCCCTCTTCTTCAAAAGCGCCAATTACACGATCTAATTTCTTCAAACCGGCATCATCACCTTGTGCTTGCAGCGATGCTTTGATTATTTTAGCTTTTTCAAAATCCTGTATTCCTTCAATTAAACGTTCAAAACGGATCGAACTGCGGGCTCCTGGATAAACAAACCACGCATCACCGGCAGACCATGTACCATAACGGGTATCTTGAAGAGGTTTAGGCCCCCAACAATTATAAGCCCATCGCAGATAACCATCAAAATCCCTATTCAAGGCATACCAGGCGAGCCAGGTAGCCTCTGCAGATGTTGACGAGGTAAAGGTATTGGGAGAAGGTTCTGTGCAACAGGTATAGAATGTTGTTGTAAAGCCTTTATTCCGTCGTTCCTGTATCAAATCTTTATCCAATTTATAGCGTAGCGCTACACAATAATCAGCCAAATCAGCGTATAATTCCGGATGGTCACCTCCGGCCAACGAGATTTTAAACGCCGGGTCAGCCTCTTTAATAATAGCGATTGCTTTTTTCATATCCTTCATTTCGCGCTCGTCCATAGCAATGGTGGTACGATCAAACCAGCCTTTTTCCTTAAGATGTTTGGCAAAATCGACCAACACGGGTTTCCAATGCTCTTTATAGGCATTTTCTTCCGGCTTCGCTTTTAAAAATACTTGTTTTCCGCTGGCCTCATCATAATAGTAGAATTTTAAGTTCCAAGGGATCATGCTGTAGCATTCTATAAATTTATGGATGCCGAAACCCATCATAAATTCGACCCATTGATCAAAAATGCGGTAATCGTATGACCAGGAACCATCTTTTTTCTTCGTCCATTTGATCATGCTGTCATAGACATCGTAGGTTTGCCCGTTCCAGGGGTCATAAATGATGCTTGTGGTAATAACTTTCTGACCGGCATTAGCCAATAGTTGCATATAGGGAGCCATCGCTTCAAAGTGTTCTTTTGACCATGGCTCTACGCCATACACCCTCGCTACTGAATAAGGGTTTTGCCAAAGATCTAGATGATAAGTCCAATCCTGTGGTTGAGGTAAGGTATGAGGCAATACCTCTATTTCAAAAGGCAAACGCTGTGGTTTTTCGTTACGTGCTTGTATGGTTAATGTACCAGCATAAACGCCGGGAGCGGCATCAGCAGGGACTTGGATGCTTAACCATATTGGTCGGCTCGTTTTTTCATCGATTGCTAAGTTAGGAACATGATCAATTAAGTCGGCAACCAAAGATGTGTCAAGTCCTTTAGGTATACCACAGCCTGATTTCAAGTCGCCTAAGTGGTCGGTTAAGACATAACGCACAAAATTTGCCTTGACGTGGCCGTTAGTGATTGTATTTCCCTTGTCATCCTGTAAGGTAGATGTTTGCAGGGAAACACCCTGTAGTGCTTTCTTGGTCCATATCAGCGCCTGTGTATGCACTTTCTCCCCTCGCCAAGCTTTGGCCCTCCAACGATCAACCAGCTTGTTTCTTTCTGGGGGAGCTGATCGTTTAAAGGCTTCATCCACGGATATAAAACGGGCATGCCATGTTCCGGTCACCTCCTTCCATACACCTTGATCCACTGGATGAGGATCGTTTAACTCGTTCACTAGCGTATAGGCCGGCAACTGTGCTTTTCCATACAATGTACTGCAGACAAGCACCGCTAATAGTAATTTTTTCATAACTAATTGCTGTTGTACAAAAGAAAAATGACGCGTTTTTTTGCAAAGATTTATCAGATACCCTCTTATAATGATCTCTTGATTATTTTTTTCCTAATTTGTGTCCAGCAACAGCATAGTACCAAATCATGAAGTAACAAGGGATCATGACCCAATAGGCTTGTTGTGGATTCCATTTATCGGCCAATGCACCATAGATTACCGGAATAACTGCTCCTCCAGCCAAGCCCATAACAAGCAAAGAAGAAGCCGCTTTGGTAAACCTACCCAATCCTACAATAGCTAGTGGCCATATCGCCGGATAAACCAAGGAGTTTGCTAGTCCCAATAAGGCAATGAATGCTACAGATAAGTAACTTTGGGTAAAAATAGCACCCAAACTAAAAACAAGTCCTAACAAGGCGCATATTTTCATGGCATTTTCCTGCTTAATGTACTTTGGAATTAGCACAATACCTAGGGTATAGCCGATAATCATGCAGGTCATGGTTCCCATGGTAAAGTACTTTGCCGTTACTAGATTAATACCTTGTGAAGCACCATAGCTAATGATGGTATCGCCTGCAATTACCTCTACACCAACATATAGAAACATGGTAATAAAGCCTAATATCAAATGGGGGAACTGAAATAAGCTCGTTTTGTCTTTATTTGCCGAACCAATTACCTCGTCTTCTTTATCGGTATCAATTTCAGGAAGATGCGAGCGATAGATGATAAAAGCCAAGATTGTTAATACCGCTATGATACAGCAATAGGGAAAAATAACCCTTGCCGCAAGCTCGTTCAATTCCAACACCCGATCAGCATCTGGCAAAGAGGCTATACGAGCGGTAAGGGCATCGGCGTTACTCAGTACCACAGCACCTAAGATAATTGGTGCTAAGCCACCCGCTAACTTATTGCAGATCCCCATGATACTAATGCGTTTCGCTGCACTTTCCGCTGGTCCGAGTATCGTTATATAGGGGTTTGACGCGGTTTGTAAGATAGCTAAACCGGTTCCTTGAATAAAAAGTCCTAATAGAAACAGGGCATAGGTACGGGAAAGTGCAGCCGGAATGAATAGCAAAGCGCCAACAGCCATTACTAATAAACCTATCGACATCCCATTTTTAAAACCAAAGATCTTCAATACCTTAGTGGATATGGGGGCCATGACGAAATAAGCAATATAGAACGCAAAGGCCACTAAATAGGCTTGAAAATGATTAAGCTCACAAGCAATCTTTAAATAGGGAATAAGAACGGAATTAAGCCAAGTGACAAATCCGAAGATGAAGAACAAGGCACCGATAATCACGATGGGGTTAATGGCGCTCTTACCGGTATTGCCGGTAGCCTGGAGTTGGTTCATGCGAGTAAGTTAGTTTAAGTATCTTATTTAGATACCGTTGAAATTAATAAATTTTTTTAAAATATATACGCAAGGCTACTAAAATAATTCCACATTTTTATACAAAATCATCATGCAAACGGTTGCTTAACTTACGCTCGCATGATGCTTTAGGCTTTACGCTTTGAGCAATAGGCAAATAGCTTAACGCATATGGCTTATTGCCTATTGCTGAGTACAGCCTCACACATCGTAACGACAATAGAACTTGCCACAGCTAGCACAAAAAGAAACGCCTCAATTTCTCATCGAGGCGTTTCCAAAAACCTAAACCTTATCACAAAACCATTACCTGGCCTTACTGATATTACTAAAACACTTCAAGTGTTAAATGGTTTTAAAATTTATACCATGGTATCTAAATATCGTTCTTTAATAATATTTCGATGATGGTTCAGGTGTCCGGCAATAATGTATAAAAATGCCCGAACACTAATTAAGCGATCTGAAGCCAATCCTCTGCGGTTTAGCTCTGTTTCGTTAAATGTATTAAAGAGGGCGATATTTGACTTCCGCAAGAGCACAAATTCCTCCGCAAGGGAAGTTAGGCTCCGTTCATTAAATCGGGCATTAGCCACAAAGTCTTCCTGTTCAAATCCTGGAAGTGCTTTGGTGTCATTCCGTGCGAAACGTAGGGCTCTATAGGCCATAATTCTTTCTGTATCCAATACATGTCCTACAACTTCCTTAATGGTCCATTTTCCTTCAGCATAAGCATATTCCGATCTTCCAGCGGGTATAGCGTCTAAAAAAGCGGGAAAACTGGTTGTCTGCTCCTTAAGCACCTGCATGACGTCTCCAAAAACGGTATCAATGTAAGTGGCATAAAAAGCCGGAAATTCATCAGATTTTAGCTGGCTCATAGGTTAAACTACTCTTTAATATGATTCTGAAGGTGGTTCCTTTTCCCACTTCAGAGTCTTTTACAAAAATTTGTCCTTTATGATAATTTTCGATTATCCGTTTTGTAAGTGAAAGGCCCAAACCCCAACCACGCTTACGCGTAGTATAACCAGGTTGGAATACAGCCTCAAATTTATTCCGTGGAATTCCTTTTCCGGTGTCGCTAATATCAATAAATATCTGCTCTTTAGCAATATTTTCACTAATTATTATGTTTATTTCACCAGTAGATTCTATAGCATTAGCGGCATTCTTTAAGATGTTTTCGATCACCCAATCAAATAAAGGGATGCTTAACTGGGCTTCAACCGTCTTATCGCCAGTAACCGAAAACTTAATACGATCACTGGTGCGTACTTTAAAGTAGCGTACAAAGTTGTTTACCACGGGATACACAGCGTGATTCTCCAATACGGGTTTGGATCCTATTTTTGAAAACCGGTCGGCCACAATTTCCAAACGCTTGACATCATTTTCCATCTCGCCCAAAAGAGGGTCATCTTCTGCATCGAATTTTGCTTTCATCAATTCTAACCAGGCCATTAATGAAGAAATGGGGGTACCCAGTTGGTGCGCCGTCTCTTTGGCAAGTCCTACCCATACCTGATTCTGTTCTGATTTACGCATGCTGTTAAATACCGTATACGCAATACCTAAGAAGATAGCAATCAAGGTTAGTTGGACATAAGGAAAAACCCGCAGTTGTGTCAGTAATAAAGAGTCTTTATAATACACATACCATTTTTCTCCACCAGATAAGTCAATCACAATGGGCAAATGCCGCTCTTTCATGACGGATAATTCATGCTGAAAATATCCCGGATCATATTTAGGTAGATTAAGGCTTTCTTTTGATTCTCCTCCAACGTCGTACAACGTTTTGGTCGAATCCAGTCCACGCCAATAAATGATGCTGTCTTTTGAGTCCGTAATAATAGCAGGAACTTTCAAACTATCGCGCACACCGTAGATATAGGTAATGTATTCATCATTCACATCGGGCATGGCATACATATTTTTGGTGCTTATTGCCCAAACCGAAGCCTTTGTACGCTCAGCATCTGAAAGGTTCTGTACCAGATAATTGGTATACCATAAAGATGCTGTAGCGATAATAGCCGCAAAAATAAGTAATAAAAATTTCCACCGTTGGCTATACTGATAGGGATTCATTCTTTTTAGTTGTTGGTTTTTAGTTATTAGTTATTAGCTATCGGTAATCTCCAAACAACGAAAAGCGAATAACGAACAACGAACAACGAAACAGAGGGCCAAAGTACAACTTTATACAATTAACTACAAGGTTTGACTTTAGGCCAACGTACAAATAGTTATCTTTGCAGGATGTCAGTAGAGAAAAAAGTAAGAGTTCGTTTTGCCCCAAGTCCTACGGGTGGTTTGCATTTGGGTGGTGTCCGTACCGCCTTATTTAATTATCTTTTTGCTAAAAGTCAAGGTGGCGATTTTATCCTGCGTATTGAGGATACCGACCAAACACGTTATGTACCTGGGGCGGAAGAATATATTTTATCTTGCTTAGCCTGGTGTGGACTAGCACCTGATGAAAGTCCTTTTCATGGGGGTGCCTATGGGCCCTATCGTCAAAGTGAACGTAAGGCCAGTTATAAAGCTTTTGCAGAGCAATTGATAGCTAGTGGCCATGCCTATTACGCTTTTGATACTCCTGAAGAGCTGGAAATCCAACGTCAGTTGAGTCCTAACTTCAAATATGGTCATGAAAATAGGAATCAATTAAAAAATTCGCTCACGTTAACACCTCAGGAAGTCGATGAACTATTGGCGGCGGGTACCCCTTACGTTATCCGTATCAAGATGCCTATTGACGAAACGATAAGCTTTGATGACATGATTCGGGGTGTAGTCAGTTTTGACACGGCCTTAGTAGACGATAAAGTACTCTTAAAAGCGGATGGTATGCCAACGTATCATTTAGCGGTTGTAGTAGACGACTACTTGATGCAAGTAACGCATGCTTTTAGAGGCGAAGAATGGTTGCCTTCAGCTCCTGTTCACCTCTTGCTATGGGAATATTTGGGGTGGAAAGACCATATGCCCCAATGGGCTCATTTTCCTTTGATTTTAAAACCGGATGGTCATGGTAAATTGAGCAAAAGGGATGGCGATCGGTTGGGATTTCCGGTTTATGCCATGAATTGGACAGACCCGAAAACGAGTGTGCTAACTAAAGGCTTCAAAGAAATGGGCTTTTTACCACAAGCTTTTGTTAATATGCTCGCGTTATTAGGTTGGAATGATGGTACAGATCAGGAAATATTTTCCTTGGAAGAATTAGTGAAGCAATTCTCTATAGAACGAATCAGTAAAGCCGGTGCCAGATTTGATTTTGAAAAGGCAAAGTGGTTTAATCATGAATGGATTAAAAAATTAACCAATCAGGAATTACTGCCTGCTATCAAAGAGGTACTTGCAAGCCATGGAATGGTTTCCGATAACGACCTGTATGTCGAACAAGTGTTGGATTTAGTTAAAGATCGTTTGGTATTTATCCCTGATTTTTGGGAACAGGCTTCCTATTTCTTTACTCCACCAACTACCTACGATTTGGAGGCTATTAAAAAGAAATGGGATGATGGGAAGACCGCTTTTTTCCATCAGATTATTCCTCAGTTAGAAGTATTTGAGCCTTGGCATACCGAAGAGCTGGAACATTTTTATAAATTGGCTATCCAGGCGAGTGGATTAAAAGTAGGAGAACTCATGCTTCCCTTTCGTATTATGCTTGTTGGTGGCAAATTTGGGCCTCATGTTTTTGATATCGCTAAATTATTAGGTAAAGCAGAGACAATTACCCGTATGAAAAAGGGCTTGGCGGCCATAGTAGCATAAATAGATGAAAGGCCTCGTAACTAAATCTACTGGAAGCTGGTATGCGGTCACCGTTGACGACAAATCTTATGAATGCCGTATTAAAGGGAAATTTCGGACCAAGGACATTAAAACCACTAACCCAATTGCGGTAGGCGATTGGGTGGATATTGAACTTGAACCCGAACAGCAAACCGCCGTCATCGTAACACTGTATGACCGGAAAAATTATATGATCCGGAAGTCTGTTAACCTGTCTAAACAAGCACAAATTATTGCTGCCAATATCGATCAGGCCTATTTGGTGGTAACGTTAGCTTCTCCTCCCACTTCTTTAGGATTCATTGACCGTTTTTTAGTTACCGCAGAGGCATATGGTATTCCGGCGAGTATCTTATTCAATAAACTGGACCTATTTAGTCAAGAAGGATTGGAAATATTGGCTGATTATCGGTCTATCTATGAAGACCTTGGCTATCCATGCTTTGAGATATCGGCCTTAAAGGGTATCAATATAGGAGACATAGAAGCCTCTTTAATGCAGAAAATAACGTTGATTTCAGGCCACAGCGGAGTGGGGAAATCAACACTCATTAATCGAATTATCCCAGAGGCTTCCCTACGTACTGGAAAGATATCGGATTGGTCTGATCGAGGCAAACACACGACTACTTTTGCGGAGATGTTACCGCTATCCCAAGGCGGTTATATCATTGATACTCCCGGTATTCAAGAGTTTGGTGTTATCGACATTGAGCAGCAAGAACTGGGTCATTTTTTTCCAGAAATGCGGGCCTTAATGCATCAATGCCGATTTAACAATTGCAGGCATATCAATGAGCCTGGATGCGCTGTTCTTGCAGCATTAGCCGAGGGGGGAATTGAACCTAGCCGATACGATAGCTATCTTAGTATTTATCATGGAAATGATAGTAGGGCCTAATCTGGGTTGAACAAAAAGAGTTGTTTATACGGTCATAATATCTTTTTCTTTTGCTTCTGCTAATTTATCGACCTTCACAATAAAACTATCGGTTAGCTTTTGCACTTCGGCTTCGCCAACTTTTATTTCGTCTTCCGATACGCCATCGTTTTTCAATTTTTTGATCCCGTCATTGGCGTCTTTGCGAATATTGCGGATGGCAACCTTTCCTTTTTCGGCTTCATCTTTTACTCTTCTAACCAGTTCTCTTCTTCGTTCTTCGGTCAATGGAG
Organism: Olivibacter ginsenosidimutans; assembly: GCF_039542865.1. NCBI lineage: Bacteria > Pseudomonadati > Bacteroidota > Sphingobacteriia > Sphingobacteriales > Sphingobacteriaceae > Olivibacter > Olivibacter ginsenosidimutans. Next base: position 166,904 of record NZ_BAABIQ010000005.1, read on the forward strand.
GGACTGCCAAGCGAATGATGTTTCCGTCATTCTGAGGGTTCAGACCAATATTCGAATCTATAATTGCCTTTTCAATTGCTCCTAACAAGTTTTTCTCCCAAGGTTGAATAACCAAGCTACGAGGGTCAGGCGTATTAATGTTGCCCACTTGTGAAAGTGGAGTTGGTGTTCCATAGTAATCCACATTAATACCATCTAACATGGAAGGCATCGCTTTACCTGCACGGATTTTGGTTAATTCGGACTCGGTATGCGCAATCGCTTTCTGCATCGAATCACTAGCGTCTTCTAATTGTAACTTTATTAGGTCATTCATATGTTTAATATTTGTCGTTCAAAAGAATCCTACACTAACCATTCTTGTACAGCTTATGGTGTAAAATGGTATAGATGTATTTTGTTTTAACGGCTATCAAGCAAAGATTCGCCCAAAAATAAGACTTTTTATTGAATGCTGAAATAAAACATATCATGATTATACCGTCCCGTATGGCTGTTTATCCGACATACGCTTTGGGCTTTAAGCAATCAGCTTTTGCCGACTTTATAACCTTGCAGACGATGCAAATAGCTTAATGTGTACGGCTTATTGCCTAATGTTGCATTTAGCATATTTCAAGGATAACTTAGAATAAGCTTAATCCGATTCTGAGTGTATTGCAGCCATCCAATAGTGTGTTGCTGCTTTTTGAGTAGGCATATACTACACGTAACATTTTCCATTGCAGGCCTAAGTGCAGTTCGCCATAACGGCTTAATTCTGGAGTGTGTAGTACATGCAATCCGACAATTTCTTCTAATTTTAATTGGCGTAACAAGGGTATTTTGCTTGTAAGTAGGCCACCTAAATTATATTCGGTATGCGCTTCAGCAAAGCTGGTAGATGTACTGTACCGATAATAGTCTAATGCCAGAAAGGAGCTTAACTGTTGATCTGTGAATAAAATTTGGTTTCCCTTAAAATGCCTGAAATCGGGGTAAAACAAACGGTTATTTCGTAAAAACTTGCCGGCAGCGGCAGAAAAGGAAAGCTTTCCGTATAAACCGAGCCCGATAGCACTTTTATAGATACTTGCACTTAAAAGATCGTAGTCTACATCGGATCCTAGCATATTTTTTAAACCCTTCGTATATTGTATGCCAAGGGTTGGATATTTTGATGGTAAATAGCGCTTACCCGAGGGATAACTTTCATACCGACTAGAGAAATCGTAGCTTAGCCCGAAACTTATCTTGGTGGCATTATTATCCTCAAAAAGTGGAATATCAGCTTCCGGATGTAGGGGATTATTAGACGTTAGTTTATGTTGATTGCGATCCCAAAAGGTAAAATCTGTAGCATTAGGCAACCAATGCCGATGTGCCCATTCTGCTTGGACACCTACTTTGATGTTGCCGGGTATGGTATAATTCCACCATGCAGAAGCGAAGGTTTTTTCATATAGCTTTTGATAATTTTCGCCCGCGAGCAGGGTATACAAACTATTCACTAGAACCGGAAGGGAACCCCTATTGTTGAGATCCAATACGTCTCTTCCTCCTGATAAGATAAGGCTTTGTTTCTTGAGCGGTACACTTGTACTTAAGACTCCGTTTACATGTTTATTGGCAAAGCCATACCGCAAGCGGCCATTTATGCGGAAATAACGATTAGAGGTACTATCGATTTGTCTTGAATAGCTTAAACTGTAATTAATGGCCAACCCTTCGACGCTGTTGAAAAGGAGCGACCGTAAGGGGCTGCCTAGACTCACATATTCCTTTTTGTACCGATCGCGATAGTCGTATCCGGCTAAGATAAAACCTAAGGGCTTAAAGCGATTGTTTTTTTTGTCGATGGAGTCGAGATAGGACTTGGATTCGCGGCGTTTGCGCAAGCTATCTTTGTCTATATAATCTTGCTGTTCTTCCATAGTTAACGGAATAGGCCTGTGATTTGCCCAATAAGCACTGTCTTTTTTATTGACACCCTCATCTATGGCCAATACTTCTTTAAACCGTTTTCGTTTGGGTAACCTTGTTAATTGGTAATCTTGGTAAATCGCTGTAAAGTAACCGCCGACTTGAAAGCCCAGTAAGCCGCCTATAAAATCCAATTGTACATTGGATGGCATCCAGATTTCCTGATTAATCGGTGTAAAAAGTTGCTTGATATTCAAGGAATCAACAAAGTTGATACTCGATGTCTTGTCTAACAACAAATTAACACTGTGTATCCGCCATTCGTTGGCTACGATATAAATATCACCTTTATAAAGTGGCTCGCCTTTTCTTTTCGGGATAACCTTAATTTTATCGATCGTTAAACCATGTTGTTGGGAAGAGCCTACGTATTGATAGCGGTAATAAGCTAGGGCATTGGCTGCAATAGGTGAAAGAAACGGCCGACTGCTTAGGCCTTCGACAATATCTTGATGATTTTCATAAAAATTCAATTGTAATTCGGAGGCCCGATTAAAGCTAAACGCTTGATTGTTTCCCGAAATTTTTGAACTGATCATCTCTTCCCTGAAGTCTTTCGGCGGATTTACGGTGATATTAGATTCTGATTCTGATAAATAGATAATGCCTCTACGGTTGGAGTCTAAGCCCATTTCTTTACTAGCCTCTTCGATGTCAAGACCAAGAAATTTTTTTGGAGCTTTCATTAAACGTTGCAAACCCTTGATATAAACATGTGCAGTATACGGCCCAGACTGGGCTAAATAATAGGATCGTTTTTTTATGGCTTTGCGTATAATTGCATAGGCTGGATCTTCTTGGTTTCCGATAACTACTTCCGGTAATGTATATACAGCGAGGGCAAGTTGTACATGGAGACTGTCGTTATGTTGGAGATTGATGCTTACCGTTTTGGATTGATAACCAACGGCGCTAATCATTAGTTGATGATTGCCCTGTGGCAATATTAGCTTAAAGAATCCTTCGCTATTGGCCGATGTACCCTTGGTTGAATTGGACTTAAATATACTGGCAAAGGGAATGGGTTGGCCATCTTCGCTAGTAACGGTACCTTGAATAGATAAGGCTTGTGCGTATAAAAGTTGGTTAATTCCTAATAGTAAAATAATCGTAAACCATTTCTTCATGAGCATGATAATTAAGCTATGTTTTATTTATTTCGACTGGCAAGCGTTTGCTGGTATTTAACTAAGATGAATAAATAGCTAGAAAGGTTACAGCCATCTTGTGTTAAAGAATGTTAATGTTTAGCACAGTATATATGGGATGAAATAAAAAAATCTTCATCCATACTATCTTTTATGAGTGAATAAACGGTGGATTGTCGTTGCTTTTTCGCTTATTTTATCATGAAATCTGTATTTTTACCACAAAACGTCGAAAATATGTATAAAACACTTCAACCGGTATTACAACAAGAGCTAGCTGAGATAGAGCAAGCGGGTTTATATAAGAAAGAGCGGATTATTATTACTCCGCAGGGAGCAGAAATAAAAGTAAGTACAGGCGAAGAGGTTATCAATTTCTGTGCGAATAATTATTTAGGCCTATCAGCCCATCCAGATGTTATTGCGGCAGCAAAAGGAACTATCGATACGCACGGTTATGGCATGTCTTCGGTACGCTTCATTTGCGGTACACAGGATATCCATAAAGAGTTAGAAGCAAAACTTTCTAAATTTTTGGGAACGGAGGATACCATTTTATATGCAGCAGCATTTGACGCGAATGGTGGTGTTTTTGAACCCTTATTTACGGCAGCGGATGCGATTATATCCGACGAGCTGAACCACGCTTCCATTATTGATGGTGTGCGGCTTTGTAAAGCCCAGCGTTTTCGGTATAAAAATGCCGATATGGAGGACTTAGAACAGCAGTTAATTGCTGCAAAAGGTGCTAGGCATCGGATTATCGTAACTGATGGTGCGTTTTCTATGGATGGAGTGGTGGCCCCGCTCGATAAAATCTGTGATTTGGCGGATAAGTATGAGGCCTTGGTTATGATTGATGAATCGCATTGTACTGGTTTTATTGGCAAGACAGGGAGAGGAACACATGAGCATTTTCAGGTAATGGATCGTGTAGATATTATCACTGGAACCTTAGGAAAGGCTTTAGGAGGTGCTTCTGGAGGGTTTACATCAGGAAGAAAGGAAATCATCGATATGCTGAGGCAACGCTCCCGCCCCTATCTATTTTCCAATACCTTGGCCCCTGCTATTACTGGTGCATCTATTAAGGTCTTGAATATGCTGAGTGAAACGACGGCCTTACGGGATAAATTGGCTTACAATACCCAATATTTCAGGGATAAGATGACCGAGGCAGGATTTGATATTAAACCGGGTTTTCATCCGATTGTGCCGGTTATGCTTTATGATGCTAAACTGGCACAAACATTTGCGGCCAAAATGTTAGCAGAAGGGATTTACGTGATTGGATTTTATTATCCTGTCGTTCCAAAGGAAAAGGCAAGAATACGCGTCCAATTATCTGCAGCGCATCAACAAGAGCATTTAGATAAAGCGATAGCTGCTTTTGTAAAGGTAGGTAAAGCATTAGGGGTACTTAAAAATTAAAAGTAACACCGCTATCTGGTGGCTCATTGATACCTTTAAAATAAAAAAGGGATCCATAATGCAAAAAGGCAAATAGGGTTAACCATTGGATATCCGTCCAAATTAAGTAAGTTTGCCAAATAAACAAGATGCTCGTTTAGAGTAGATTATTGACAACAGTTTGTGTGAACAAAATCCATGCGTATACAAGAGAAAATAGATCAATATAGAACAGAGGTTGAGCAATGGAAACCGACATCCATGCAGGAAGTTGAAGCTTTCCGGTTAAGGTTTTTAGTTGCAAAAGGGCTTATAAAAAATCTCTTTGAAGAGTTTAAAACAGTTTCTGTTGAAGAGAAACGTATGCTCGGGAAAGTACTCAATGAATTTAAACAATTTACCGAGTCTCGGTTTGCCACCATGAAGGAAAAGTTTAGTGCTGCGCAACCAACGGTAAAACGAGCAGTAGAAGATTTGACCTTGCCAGGCCCGGGATTTAATGCAGGTGCACATCATCCCCTATCGATCGTTCGTAAGGAAATTGTAGAAATTTTTAAAAAATTAGGATTTATTGTCGCAGAAGGACCAGAGATAGAAGATGATTGGCATAACTTTACTGCTTTAAATTTCCCTGAAGAACATCCAGCAAGAGATATGCAAGATACGTTCTTTATCCGAAAAGGAGCAGGAAACGATATTGCCCTGCGTACGCATACGTCATCGGTGCAGGTTCGGATGATGGAGCAGGGTAAACCTCCTTTCCGGGCCATTATGCCGGGGCGGGTATATCGGAATGAAGCCATATCTGCACGTGCCCATTGTTTCTTTCACCAGGTTGAGGGACTATATATTGATGAGGGCGTGTCTTTTGCCGATTTGAAGCAAACCTTGTATCACTTCGTGCAAGAGCTTTATGGAGCAGGTACGCAGGTACGTTTCCGTCCGTCGTATTTTCCTTTTACAGAGCCATCCGCTGAAATGGATATTTCCTGTACGATTTGTAAAGGTGCTGGATGCAACATGTGTAAATATACCGGTTGGGTGGAGATTTTAGGTTGTGGAATGGTGGATCCAAATGTCTTAGAGAATAGTGGAATAGACGCGAAAAAATATACTGGTTTTGCTTTCGGTATGGGTATTGAACGCATCACTAATTTAAAATATGAAATTAAGGATTTGCGTTTATTTTCCGAAAATGATATCCGGTTTTTGCAACAATTTGAAACGGAAGTTATCTAAGGTATACCGGCAACATCTTAAGACCCTACGGAAGGATAAGAGAATCGTATACTATTAGCGTATAATTGATGGAAGCAGATAAAATAAAGGAAAGCATTAAGCGATCGGCTAAAGAACTTTTTAGGCGTTATGGCTATAATAAAACAAGCGTTAATGAAATCGCTAAGAAAGCCAAGATTGCTAAAGCTACCATTTATAAATATTTCGATAGTAAAGAGATGGTCCTGCATGCCATCCTAATGGATTATATCCGGACAGGCGTAGATGATCTTATTCACAATCCAAGCCCTGCGACCGATCAGGAAAGTTATTTAAGCAATCTCATTTTAAAAGTAAGCCGATTAACCTATACGATCTGTAATGAATTTGTGGGCTGGGACTTTATCCGGGAATCGGCTAATGCTCAGGAATATTTGAAAACGCTTTCAGACGATTTGGAAAATTTATTGATCAGCTCATTCAATGAAAGTAGCATTATTGATCCACATATACCTAGGGAAAATTTAATCTTCTTGATCAAGTCTAGTAAAAGTATTGTATTTTCTTTTGCATTTACTGCTGTAAGTGTAGCAGACGTAAGAAAGTATTTTGTTTCTTTCCAAAAAGAACTACTACCCTATCTTGTAAAAGCAACGGTGAGGTAATATAAGGCAACATCTTGTTGTGTTTAATAGCGTATTATTTCAGATGCTTTTTGATTGAGCCAATAGATAGGGCATGTAGGATGCCTGCGAAAAGCATAACCAACACACAACCCACCAAATTAAGCCAGAGGAAGGCCATGAGTTTGAGTAACCAACAGGCTATGACTAATATTTCAGCCAGGATGGCAGCCATAAATGTTGCGGTGCCGTTTACCTTTTTCATATAAAAAGCTACGATGAAGACCCCCAATATGGTACCATAGAATAGCGAACCTAAAATATTAACGGCCTCTAACAAATTTCCTAATTTACTAGCGTATAAAGCAATGATTACGGAAAAAATACCCCAAAAAAGGGTAGCCATTCTCGATGCGGTTAGATAAGCCCCCTCACTGCCGTCTTTGTGTAAAAATCGTTTGTAAACATCGACTATCGTGGTAGAAGCCAATGAATTTAGTGCGCTCGCAGTAGAGCCCATAGACGCTAAAATAACAATGGCAATAAGTAAACCAACCAAGCCGTGGGGAAGCTTTTCGGTAACAAAATTAAGAAAGATGTAATTATTATCATGCGTATCTGCTTTTGGGTCATTTTTTTCCATCAAAGAGGCTAAACGATTGCGTATCGTATCTGTTTTCGCATTCGCATGATGCAGCTGCGTTCGAATAGCAGCGATAGCTTGCTGGTTATCTTGATCGAGTGCTTCGCTCAATTGATTGATAAGAACATGTTTCTCATCAAATATGGATTTAAAATCTCCTTTTATTTTGTTTAACTCCGGCTGATAGGCGCTTTGTTCAATTTTATTCAATTCCAGTTTGTTAAAAAAAATTGGCGGTTGATTGTATTGGTAATAGGCGAAGACAAGTATTCCAATCAGTAGAATTAAAAATTGCATAGGTACTTTAATCAAGCCATTCATTAATAAACCTAAACGACTATCTCTTATGGATGATCCGGTTAAGTATCGGCCTACTTGGCTTTGATCAGTACCGAAATAAGAAAGCTGTAAGAAAAATCCGCCAATTAACCCACTCCAGATGGTATATTGATTATCCCAATCAAAGGAAAAATCTAAAGCGTTAGCTCGGCCAGATTTACCGGCAATATGTAGGGCTTTAACTAGGCCGATATCTGCTGGTAATAAGTGTATCACCATCATTCCGGCAGCTAAAAGACCTACAAAAATAATAGCCATTTGCAAAAGTTGCGTATAAGAAACAGCCTTAGTTCCCCCGTAAACGGTATATAAAATGACTATAAATCCAATAAACAGGGTAGCATAGGTCGCATCTATTTGAAGTATACTGGATAAAATAACCGCTGGTGCATAAATGGTAATGCCCGTTGAGAGTCCGCGTTGAATTAGGAAAAGCAGAGCAGTAAATACGCGTGTCTTAACATCGAATCGTTTTTCCAAATACTCATAAGCGGTAAAAACGCGCATGCTATGAAATATGGGTACAAACGTTATGCTTAGGATAATCATCGCCAGTGGTACACCGAAATAGAATTGGGCAAAGCTCATACCCGAACTATAGGCTAGTCCAGGAGCGGAAAGAAAGGTAATGGCACTCGCTTGGGTAGCTATTACCGAAAATCCAATATGGTACCAAGGTAAAGATTTGCCCCCTAACAGATAACCATCGATATTGCGGTTACCCCGGCTTTTATAGATTCCATACCCTACGATGAATATTAGGGAGCAAAAAAGAACAATCCAATCGATTAAACTCATTCAAAGGTTATTTTGAATAAGTAAAACAATAAGATGAGTATAAATAGCCACAATACGACCAAGCCGTAAAATTGTTGCCAGCTATTTACAAAGGGAGGTAAGCCATTAGCCTTAGGCTGCTTCTTCCTCACTTTTACGCTTCACTAAAGCATTCAAAAAAAACATCGCTATAAACAGGCCTATAACTAACCCACCTACAACACCCCAGAAAGATTTAAAACAAAATCCTCCAGTTAATATGCCAAAAAAGGCACCAATAATGTAAAATATAGGATCGGTATTGATTTTTTTTTCTTCTTGATGTTCCATGATTTATTTATTTTCTTTTGCTAACAAATTTACAAATAATCTATATGCACCGGGTACGCCAGCCGGTAATTCTCTAAAAAAAGCGAGCGAGGTGTATACGTATTTTCCCTTACCATAGGTTGCTACCAATAGGGAACCGCTGTTTTTAGCTTCGTCAGGATCGTGCATGCTTAACGGTTGTATGTAATGGGCATCAACGTTTCCGGCAAAATATAACCCACGTTCTTGTATCCATCCATCAAAGTCTTTACTACTAATCGCATTGGGGTAGGTGAGTACTTGATGCTGCGGATGCGTAAAAGTTACCTTTGCTTGCTCATCGGTTACCCGATCACGGGTAATTTGAAAGGGGTAAGGGCCTATGCTTGGGGTTTTTAATCCACCGTTTACATTATATTGTTCCACTAATGTGCCGCCATTTTTAACATAATCCAATAATTTAGGTTGTAAATAACGTATGCGATCATTGACATTGTATATTCGAATACCGGTTATAATCGCATCGTATACGGAAAGATCTTGGTGCATGATGTCATTTTCGGACAATAAATCTACCTGTAAGCCGATTTCGCGCAACGATTGCGGTATCAAATCGCCCGCTCCAGGCAGGTATCCAATGCGTTTTGCAGCAGTACCCGTCTCAATTTTACTCAGACGGGCCGCAGTTGTTGGAAACCATGCGATTTGAGGTATATGATCATACTTGATATAGTGGATGGCCTTCGCTAATTCTTTAAGGCTATCGGGGTAGACGAGGTTAAAATAGATCGAATCGTTTAGGCTGGCTTGTGCCGGAGGGTAAATGGTTACCTGTTTTGTCCATTCATCATCTTTCTGCTGTAATGCGACTTCAAAGGATGCGGGTTCCATTCGCCAGCCTTTTGGGAGTACAGGATGAACCCATGCTTTAACCTGATCCGTATTGGCTGTAAAGGACAATTCAACTTGCTTTGGCTGATTGCCATTAACGATAATCGCTTTTTGATCAAGATTAATAGTAAGCCGGGGAGCCACAATGAGTGGATTGTTTACTTCCCCTTTTACGGGATCATTATATGCGTAGATTATCGGAAAACGGTAGTCGATGATTTTCCCTTCAATCGACAGCTGGAGAAGCATACTCGGTAAATTATCGGTGATCGGCATACCGATTAGTTTTTGATTCTTTACCTGAAAAGAGCCTAGGCTATGAAATGCACTGAGCCAATAGGGTTGCGTCAAATCGGTAGTCTTAATCGTTGTTTTTAAGGTTTTCGCTTGGTTATAGGTCAGTGGTTGTGCTGAGGTTAGCGTATTCTGGCCAGCGTAATGTCCAGCCCTTAAATCTGTTAAGGAGGCAGTAATATGGGGTGCTTGTACGATGATGTGGGTGTTTACCTGTATGGTTTCACCATTGGCATATTTCGGTTCGTCCGTCTGACAACTGATCCAGATGTTTGCACAATCCAAGATCAGACGTTTAACTTCCTTGATTTTTTGCTGGGCCCAATAGTTATCTCCGAGTTTCTCTAATTCACTTAACAGCTTAACTAATGTTTTGACGCTATATTGGGGGTGTGCTAGGTCAAATTCCTGATTAACCTGTTGAATGAGTTTCTGAACGGATTGCGCTTTTGGTACCCTAGACCAAGTGGTATCAATGCCATCAAATAAGGATTTACGAGGGCTAGAGCCACCTAATAGCTCAAAATATTCTTTCATGATTCCTCGTTGTGAAGTTGAGCCAAAGCCTTGACTCTTATGGTTTGTTCGGCTGATGGCTGCTAGTTCTCCATACGTTTTTCCTAGAAAGGGATTGTACTGACTGAGGTCTACATGGAATTGCCCTTCTTCTATGGTATTTGCACTACCAAAATTAAAGGTGTTCCAAAGAATTCGCTCGGCTTGCCAAGGCTTTACGTAAGCGAGTTGTTCTGGGAATCTGTTCGGATCAGCGGCTGCTTTAAAGGCTTCTAATGCCAAAATAGAAGATGCTTGGTGATGCCCATGCCCAGCTCTTGGATCACCTGGAAAACGGGTGATAATGACGTCCGGTTTAAAATTTCGAATAACCCATACGGCATCGGCCAATATTTTTTCTTTATTCCAAATCTTAAATGTTTCTGCGTACGTTTTAGAAAAACCGAAATCATTTGCGGTCGAGAAAAATTGTTCTCCGCCATCATCTTGCCTCGCTGCCAATAATTCTTGAGTACGCAATAATCCGAGTTCTTCAGCCTGCTCTGTACCAATGAGGTTTTGTCCGCCGTCGCCCCGGGTTAAAGACAGATAACCCGTCCGGTAATATTTTTCATTAGCTAACCATGCGATCAATCGAGTATTTTCATCGTCCGGGTGCGCCGCAAAGTATAACACACTACCTAAGGTATTCAGTTTTTGAAGTCTTAGTTTGATTGTGGCTGCATTTTTATTAGAAGCACTTTGTGCTGCGGCATAGCCAAAAGTTAAATGGAATAGGGTAACAATTAGAAGTGATTTCAAGCGGATGAGCGGCATGTTATACAGGGTTAATGCGTTTTTAAAAAATTAACCAGTTTATTAATGGCGATTGACCGATGACTAATCTGATTTTTCTCTTCTGATGACATTTCGGCAAAGGTTTGAGTACGGCCCTCTGGAACAAAAATAGGATCATAACCAAAGCCTTTAAGGCCCTTTCTTTCATGGATAATGTTTCCTTGGATAATGCCTTCAAATAGTTGGTGTTGATGTCCAAGGCGGAGCGATATAACCGTACGAAATCGGGCTTTACGGTTCGTGTTATTACCCAATCTGCTTAGCAATAAATCGATGTTCTGTTCCATATCCCGCGAACCTGAATACCTGGCAGAAAAGACACCGGGTTCTTGGTTGAGCGCCTCGACCTCCAAACCAGAATCATCTGCGAAACAATTTAATTGATAATTTTCCAAGATGTAGGCGCTTTTTAACGCTGCGTTCCCTTCAAGTGTTTGCGCGGTTTCTGGAATATCCACCATACATCCAATATCGCTTAAAGATTGAATATGGAATAGATGCTTTACCATACCCTGAACTTCGATTAATTTATGTTGATTGTTGGTAGCGAAAACGAGCGGTTGCATTAAAAAGTAAAAATTTAAAAGTAAAAAAATAAAAAATACAGCCCTGTGCGATATAATGGCATATTATAGTGTTTTTATAGCTTGCCAGAACAGTTTTTTCTTTTGCGTGTCTGTTAACATTTCTTCAAAAGAGAAGGTATACAGTAATTTAATTCCGTCTTGATGGGTAGGGGTATTTAAGGGGTAATCCGGTAAGCCCAAATCGTTAGAAATAGGACCAGCAACAACAAATATTTTCGGTTGGAAGAAGGAACAGATACGATCCATGTCTACCCTTTCCGCTGTTGTTGAAGTATTGAACACAGCCACATCTTCTAATGACAGGGCCAATGCTTGGATCGTCTTCAAAAAAGCTTCATGCGCTGTTGGTGAGAAAAAGGCATGCGCTTTATTACGGACTAAAAAGAGAATATGTTTGCTGTTCCCTCCCAAAAAATGATAGCCTACAGGTGCTTTTTCAGCGATTTGCTGGGTTTCGGTTTTTCCTGTTATTTGAACAGGGTATAAGGTTTCCTCCATAAAATAGCGGAGTGCAGTAGGATTTTTAGTTGTTAAAGAAGTCATTTGCACGTTTTGTTGGATACCAAAATACCAAAACGAAAATATAAGAATTTATAGCGAGTTGCAAGTGCATTCCTCAATTCGCTTAAGATTTAACGGAATTGTTGCTTTTAAATCTGCGTAAGAGATTGCTGTCTAGCTGTTTAGCATGAAACCACTGCGTTCTTTCGAAAAGCCAGAGCAAATGAAGTGCGAAAAACGTACCAATAAAAGAACCGGCTAGCAGGTCCTTAAAAAAATGTTGGGCTAAATAAACCCTTGAGATGGAAACAGTGAGTGCCATTAAGAAGAGCCATGGTTGCTTACGTTGGGCTAGGAAAAGGTAACTTAGGCTTATGGCGAGGGAAAAGACACAGGTTGTGTGTCCCGAAGGAAAGCTTAAGGAATTTTGGAGAGCATAGTCTTTTATTGTATAAATAGGTTCTAAATGCTGAAAATAAACGGCTGGCCGGGGGTGTTGTACAATGATTTTAATGAGTTGTGTAAAAAATCCTGTGTAAAGCATATTGGCCACTAACACCAGTGCATAGCGATAATTGACAAATAAAAAGAAAAAGGCTAAAAGGGCCGTTACCGGCCAATCGCCTAAATGCGTAAGGTACATGAAAAATTGATCGGCATCGTTGTGGTGTAAGCGATTAATCATCAAGAATAAATCTGCCTGTGAGTAAAAGGCGAATAAGGTAAGTCCCAGGGCTTGAAAACCAATAAGTAAAGATACAAATAATGAAAATTGTTTTAAAAACGTTGAAAAGCTACCTTGATAGGTGTGAACATGATTCATGAGTAGAAACCTTATTTAAAACCAAACATACTAAAAAGTAGCTTCGAGATGATTTTTCTTGTTAAAATTCGTTAAATATGGATTATAGTGTAATGGATTTATGTAACTTAGCAACCTTAAAAGCAATAGTATAGTATAAAAATATAACGAATGAAGAAGTTTGCTGGTTTGTTTTTGCTGATCCTGATTAGCGGTATTGGGAAGATGAAGGCCCAAGAGGTGCAGGTAATCGATAAAGTAGCGGCTGTTGTTGGAGGTAACGTGGTGCTTCAATCTGATATTGACATGCAATATGCGCAGTATCTTTCGGAGGGTAATCAACCTGATCCCGGTGTCAGATGTATGATACTGGAACAATTACTGACCAATAAGCTATTAACGCAACAGGCGGCTATTGACTCCATAGAAGTGAGCGAGGATGAAGTGGATGATAATATCAATAATCGTTTACGCTACATGACTCGGCAAGCTGGAGGGCAAGAAAATCTGGAGAAGTTTTTAAACCGTTCGATATTACAGTATAAGGAAGAGATGCGTCCTGCTGTAAAAGAGCAGCTTGTTGCGCAGAAGATGCAAGCCAAGATTACGGAAAAAACAGGCGTAACCCCTTTGGAAGTAAAACGATATTTTGAAAAAATACCAAAAGATAGTGTCCCTAATTATAACTCCGAAGTAGAAGTAGGCGAAATTGTTATTTTTCCTAAGTTGACGAAAGAGGAAAAGCAACCCTTTTATGACCGGGCGGAATCTTTGCGTATGGGTATTAAGGCGGGTGATGATTTTGGAACAATGGCGAGGCTCTATTCCCAAGACCCGGGATCTGCAGCTGCAGGAGGAGATTTAGGGTTCTTTGATCGTTCTTCTGGTATGGCCAAAGAGTTTACGGCAACTGCTTTCCGAATGAAGCCGGGCGAGATTTCTAAAGTATTTGAAACAGAGTTTGGATTTCATTTTTTGCAGGTATTGGAACGACGTGGAGAGCAGGTACGGGTTAGACATATTTTAATTGGATTAAAACCTAGCGATGCAAGTATGGAACGGGCAAAAAAGGAAATTGATAGTATCTGTACACGTGTTAAGGAAGATAAATTGCCTTTTTCTACCGCAGCTGCCTTGTATTCTGGCGATGAAATGACGAAATATAATGGCGGTATGTTACTAAATGCACGCGATCAGCAAAGCCGTACAACCTATATTCCGGTAGATCAATTGGATGCAGCGGATTTTGCTGCTATTGATACGTTAAAACCCGGAGAGTACTCCCAACCATTCACGTTTACTGATCCTCAAACAAGAAAAGAGGGGTACAAATTCATGTATTTAAAATCGCGTACAGCACCTCATAAAGCATCCCTGGAAACCGATTACGCGAAGATTAAGAATCTGGCAGAACAAGATAAGTTAAATCGTGTGGTTAGCGAGTGGTTTGAAGAACGAAGAAAAACGACTTATATTAGAATAGACGATGAGTTCGCTACCTGCTCGGAATTGAAAGATTGGGTAAGTAGCCCACAGACAGCACAGGTGAACAAATAATAAGTATTATTTAGCGAAATACATATCCACGGAAACCTTCCACATGGCATTTTCTTGAAGCTCCCAGATGCGAATGTAATAACATTTGGTTACCTTATTTCCTTGCCGGATGATGGCGTCTCCTTGACTAAAGGCCAATTCTCCACTATAAGCTCGGTCTACTTTCCCTTCTACACTTTCAATGTTGATGTCCTGTTTCTCCAAGAAAGCTTGAATCTTATCCAGCTTGATGACGGGGTTATAGCCTGGAATGTAGATTCGAGCACCATCTGTTAAAAATTCCTTGAAAGCGGTCTTATTATCGGCCTTTAAGATGGTGGCATACAGTTGGTCGGTGCTCAGGATAATATCTTCCCGTTGTTTCAATCGGGCTCTCGACCGTGATTTCCGATATTTATTGTTCGCCGGACTTTCAAAGTCGACGCTGATCTTACGGTAGGGTTCGAAATGCTCGCTAATCGCTCGGTAAGCCATTCTCCATTCACCTTTTCGATCCCTCTTCCATAAGCAGAGGTATTCCCCATATTTTTTTGGTGAACCTACTTTTTGCCAGGTTATGGCCCCGGTTGTAAAACCCCACTCATCACTTTTAGCCACCTTTGCATATATCGGTTTCCATTGCATCACATCGGGTAGGTTGGGTTTATTTTTCAGATAATCCGTTACTTTAGTAGGAGCGGGTGTATAGAATATCGTATTTTCATCACTAAATGTTTGATAAGCTGTTAGTAAGCCTTTTTTGGTGGCAAGTACCGATAAGTTGTATTCTGCCGAAATGAGTTGATTTACTTGTTCTGAAGGATCTTGCTGGGCAATAGCCTTATTACTAATAAAGGCAATGCAGCAAGCGATCCAAATAATTCTTAACATGCGCGTTGATTTTAGTTAATTTTACTCCAAATGGTCCCTTCTTTGCTGTCTTTTAGCTGTATCCCAATTTCTTGGAGGCCATTACGGATGAGGTCAGATGTAGCATAATCTTTTGTTGCTTTGGCTTCCTGACGGAGTTTAATAATAAATTCCATCAGCTTTTCCATATCTCCATTATGATCTGTATGCATATCATCTTTCAGACCAAGAATATTAAATACAAAGTCTGTTATCAGGGCATTCAATTGTTCTAAACCCTGGTCGTCTATACTCGTTTTATTGTCGTAGATGCTGTTGATGATACGGACCACTTCAAAGAGTTCGGCAATCAATACCGGACTATTAAAGTCATCATCCATGGCTGCTAAACACCGGTTTCGGATCTCATCAAAATCAATATCAGAGGTTTTGCCCGCTTTAAGTTTCGGCAACAATGCAATAGCATTCATTAAACGCCTATAACCCTTATCTGAGGCGTCCAGAGCATCGTTAGAAAAATCTAACGTACTTCTATAGTGTGCCTGTAACATAAAAAAACGGACAGACATCGGTGAATAGCCCCGGTTTAACAGGGGATGATCGCCTGTGAAAAGTTCCCGTGGTAAAAAGCCATTCCCGGCGGATTTGGACATGCGGGCACCGTTGACGGTAAGCATATTGGTATGCATCCAGTATTTCGCCGGATTGGTATGGTTACATGCTTGTGATTGGGCGATTTCATTGGTATGGTGAGTTGCCGCTAAATCCATGCCACCTCCATGAATATCAAACTGATCGCCAAGGTATTTATTGCTCATTGCCGAACATTCAATATGCCAACCAGGAAACCCTATGCCCCAAGGCGATGGCCAACGCATTAAGTGTTCAGGTTTGGCTTTGATCCATAAAGCAAAGTCTAGTCTACCTTTTTTTTCATTCTGCCCACCTAATTCACGGGTATTATTTAGCATATCGTCCAGCTGTCTGTTGGTCAGTAGGGTATAGTCATTGTGCTTACTGTATTTTTCGACATCAAAATAGACCGTACCATTTACCTCATAAGCATAGCCATTAGCCATAATCTGCTTAATCATTTCAATTTGTTCTGAAATGTGTCCGGTTGCCGTTGGTTCAATACTTGGAGGAAGCGTATTGAATAATCTGAGTACATCATGAAACCCGATTGTGTACTTCTGTACAATTTCCATGGGCTCTAGCTTTTCCAATTTTGCTTTCTTTGCAAATTTATCTTCTCCTTCATCCCGATCGCCTTCCAGATGCCCTGCATCTGTTATATTACGTACGTAGCGTACTTTATATCCAAGGTATAGTAGGTAACGATAAATAAGATCGAATGATACAAAGGTTCGGCAATTACCCAAGTGCACATCGCTATAAACAGTAGGGCCACAAACGTATAAGCCTACCGTGGGAGGATTGATGGGTTCAAAGGGCTCTTTTTTCCGACTAAGTGTATTATAGATAACTAAGTTGCTGTTCATTCGTCATATATTTTAATAGCAGCTAATTGGCAATGTTACCAAAAATGTTGCGAATTTAATAAATTTCATCAAGTATAGATTATTGGTCTTGCTATGCATTAAAGTCGTAAATCACTCCAAACCGCATAATGATCCGAAAGTTTCTTCTTTAAAATTTGATAATGTTCGACAACAAAAACTTTGGAAGATAAGATATAGTCGATTTGAAAATTAGGAAAATCGCCATTATAAGTTATCCCCCATCCCTGACCTTTGCTGGCAAAGCTATTGTTTAAGTTACTCGCAATTGTATTGACCGCATACGATAAGGGAGTATCATTAAAATCACCAGTAATAATGACCGGCTTTCTGCACCGGTCGATCTCTTCTTTTACATGTTTTGCTTGCTCACTTCTTTCGTAAAAGGCACGCTTTAATTGTCCGCCGATCCTGCGAGTAGAGGCGACATCTGTCTTCTCAAACGCATGATTTTGGACGTCTTTGACGAAGGCATAATCCCTTGGTTGAAAACCAATCGATTGAAGATGAATATTGTAAACTCGAAAAACCTTTTTCTCTTTGACTATATCGGCATAGATTACCCGATTTAAGGTTTTTTTCGCTTTATAATCGGGCAGGCAGCCAGCATTTTTTATAGGGTAACGGGATAAGATGATTAGGCCAAATGCTTCGTAATCATTTTCAAATACGGGTTGGAAATAGCTATAAGCTAAACCTAAATCGGATGCTAGTCTCAGTTTGGTATTGTATTTTCCGCGTTTTCGAGTGTAAAATTCTTGTAAGCAGACGATATCTGGCGAAACGGATTGAATAAGCGTGGTAATCGCAGATTTTGTTTCCGGAGCTGGATTTTGGTCATCTTTTCGAAATAAATGAACGTTATACGTCAGGATACGTACGCTAGTTGTATCACGTTGCTTAATGATCGTTTCACTAGGTTGAGCATGAAAGCCGAAATGCTTTTTTAGCGGAACATAGCCGACAAGGATAAAAAAAAAGGATAATAATGCAACTTTAGAGCGTTTCAGTAACCAAAAAAGGCTGAAGCCAAGATTTAGAATTAGTAATAACGGATAGGCAAGCCCAAAGAAGGCTATAGGCCAAAAATGTTTCGGATTAAGGTAAGGGGCTAAATAGCTCAGAAGTAGGAAAAAAACAAATAAGCCATTGATACTTAATAAAATTAAGCGTCCTGTACTGCTCTTCCTTTTTCTTTTTCTGACTTGCATCGTTATGTAATATATCGCCTTAGCCTTTATCCTGTTTGCTTGCATTAAATAAGGCATCCTTTTCTGCTTTACTTAAGCTATTGTAACCCGAGCGGGATATTTTGTCTAAAATGCTGTCAATATATTCTTGATTGGTAAATGAATGGTTGTTTTTCGGTGCCTGCTCATTTCTAATGACACGAAGCTTTGGTTTGTTGCGGGTAAACAACTTGCTCCAGTCGTTCCCCTTACGCAATTGATGAATATAGATGAATCCAAACAATGCACCACCTAAATGTGCCAAATTCCCACCAATATTCGCTCCGTTCAGTCCAAGGATATTCAATATGATGAAAGCCACGACGAGATATTTCAATTGTACATTACCAAAAAAAAGTAGACGTAAGGTATAATTGGGAACCAGTGTTGCGGCGGCAACAATAATGGCATATACCGCTCCAGATGAACCGATGAGTATCGCTTGGCGGGAATAAAAGGAAGGAATGAGGTTAAATAATGCTAGAAATAATAGTCCGCCGAAAATTCCTCCAGCAAAATAGGTAAACAAAAATTGGCGATTATTCAAAAAAGCTAAGAAAATCAACCCAATCCAGTATAACCAAAGCATATTAAATAAGAAATGAAAAAAAGCGAGCTGCGTGAACATATAGGTTATTATTGTCCACGGTCGGTATAGCAAATCGCCTAAATTTGCAGGTAAAGATAACTGGCTAATCAGAAAAGAGCTAAGCGGTGTTTTTGCGAGTACGTCAATAAGGGACAAAATACCCAACACCAAGAAAATCAGGGTATTTATCGCAATAACGAGATACAGTTTATTTCCCGATTGAAATGCTTTATAGTAGAGTTCGCTTAAAAATGGTTTATTCATCATTATGCGTGTTTTTTAAGCTTTACGAATTGTTTCTTGTTGTGCCTTAACCCCAAAGTCCCGGACGCTTGATTTTCCACACCTTGATTAGGATGAATCCAAAAAGTGCACCACCGAGATGTGCAAAATGGGCTACAGAGTCCCCTGCAAATTTTGAAACACCCAAAAACAGTTCCAAGATAATATAAATCGGAATAAAGATTTTGGCTTTAATGGGTACTGGAATAAAAAAAAGGTATAGCTCGGTGTTCGGGAAAAGATATCCGAAAGCAACCAATAAGCCGAATATCGCTCCTGATGCGCCGACCATAGGAAACACATAGATCGATAGTAGGTTATTAATTTGGTCTTGGCTTAGATCCTGTAGGGCGGGGCCAATGGCTGTTTGCTGGGCCACGTTAACATCCATCTGATGGCTCGCAGCAAAGGTTCCGGTTAGGCTATGTACCTCGTAGGCTTGTACAGCAAACTGTAGTGCCAATGCCCCCAATCCGGTAATCAAATAATAATTGATAAACCGTTTTGAACCTAAAATCTGTTCTAAAATAGGGCCGAACATAAACAATGCAAACATATTAAAGAACACATGGGTAAAGCCGCCATGCATGAACATATAGGTAAAAATTTGCCACCAATGGAAGGCTGGGGAATCAGGGTAATAAACGCCGAATAGCATATTTGCCTTTGGGAAAATGAAAGCTCCCCCAATGAAGCATAAGACGTTCATAATGAGTAAATTTTTTA
This sequence comes from Olivibacter ginsenosidimutans, assembly GCF_039542865.1. Taxonomy (NCBI): domain Bacteria; kingdom Pseudomonadati; phylum Bacteroidota; class Sphingobacteriia; order Sphingobacteriales; family Sphingobacteriaceae; genus Olivibacter; species Olivibacter ginsenosidimutans. The sequence goes on from NZ_BAABIQ010000005.1 coordinate 186,513, forward strand.
CTACAGGAGGCAATCCGCCAAAAGGAGAAGAGTTATTAAGCATCGTTTCGTTCTATCAGTTATTTATCAAATTTTTCAAGCAGCTCCTTAAGGGTAAAGGTAATAATTATCGGTTTACCGCTCAAAGAAATATTGGGTGTTGCACATGCAAAGAGTTTGTCTATAATGTCCGTCATCTCGTCAATGTTGAGCATAGTGCCTACTTTTATGGCCGCGTTTCTGGCTAGACTTCGCGCTAAATTTTCCCGCTTGCTTATTTTTAATTCTGCTTGGTTATTTTTATAGGCCTCTAAGAGCTGTTCCAGTACTTGCGATTCGCTCATGCCGTTACCCAAATCTGCTGGAATACCTTCTACTACAAAAGCATGTTTTCCAAAAATCCGAATTTGGAATCCTAGCGCATGAATATCAGGTAGCAAATCATTTATCAATTCAAAATCCGCAGGGTTTAGCATAACCGTTTGCGGAAAAAGGCTTTGCTGGCTAGCCCCCTGATGATTTTCCAATTGCTGTAAGAAGCGTTCGAACAAAATGCGTTCATGTGCGGCTTGCTGATCGATAAGTATAAATCCCGATCTGATCTGCGATAAAATAAAGCGATTGTGTAACTGAAAGATAAGCTTACCCGCAGGTTTTTCCTGAAAATTTTCATTATCGTTTTCTTGTTCGATAGCCTGCTGATCAAAAGCCAGCTGTTGAGAGGAAGCTTTTTTTGTAATTTCGTAGAGTGTATCCCAGTTTTGTGGGATATTATCCCGATGTCCATGAGTAATTGAAACCTGCTTTTGCGATGGTTCTTTCGTAGAAGATTCAGCCTCAAATGGATTAAATTGGGGGTTAAACTGTATGGTAGGTGGAACAATATCTTCGGTATTCTTCGGTGATATCATGTGGCTAAAACCCGTTTCTTGATTAAAGTCCAATGTAGGGGTAATATTGTACCTGCCTAAGGAGCGTTTAACTGCCGAACGTATAATCGCATAGATAGAGCGTTCATCTTGGTATTTTATTTCCGTTTTCGTCGGGTGTACGTTAATATCTATTTGGGCAGGGTCAATTTCGATGAACAATACATATAAAGGGTAGCTTTCCGCAGGAAGAATTTCCTCATAAGCGTTCAATACGGCATGATTAAGATAAGGGTCTTTAACGAAGCGATTATTAACAAAAAAATATTGCTCACCCCGTGTTTTCTTGGCGTATTCTGGTTTACCAATGAAGCCTCCGAGATTAATGATACTGGTAGACTCTTCTACAGGTACTAACCGTTGATTATAGTTATTGCCAAAGATGTGAATGATGCGCTGTTTAAGGCCTTCAGGAGGTAGATGAAAGAGCTCATTACCATCACTATGGAGGCTAAAAAAGATTTTTGGGTGAGCTAGCGCGATACGTTGGAACTCTTCTAAGATATGACGGGTTTCTACAGGATTACTTTTAAGAAAATTACGTCTCGCTGGCGTATTAAAAAACAAATTTTTTATGCTTATACTGGTACCGGCAGGAGTAGCTACCGGTTCTTGGCTTACTACAGTAGAGCCCTCTATAATAATACATGTGCCTAGTTCGTCTTCATGTCTTCTCGTTTTAAGTTCGACATGTGCAATAGCGGCAATAGATGCCATCGCCTCTCCTCGGAAACCCATCGTGCGTATGGCAAACAAATCTTCTGCCTTGCGTAATTTGGAAGTTGCATGGCGTTCGAAGCAAAGTCGGGCATCTGTAACGCTCATTCCACAGCCATTATCAATAACCTGAATAAGCGATTTTCCAGCATCCTTTATGATTAATTGTATCCGATCTGCACCGGCATCTATAGCGTTCTCAATCAACTCTTTTACGGCCGATGCGGGGCGTTGTACTACCTCTCCAGCAGCAATTTGATTGGCCACCGAATCGGGTAGTAATTGAATGATATCTGACATACCCCGCGAATTTACAAATTTGATTCGATACTAGCCTTACTTAACTCTGCAAGCTTTTTGTCAAATAGGTTAATTTCGGCTTCGGTAGTGTCGAATGAGCACATGAAACGGACTTCATCATTCGATTCATCCCACACATAGAACGGTAAAATAGCCTGAAGGGGTTTTATCCATCGTTGTGGCAGGATAGCAAACACCGCATTTGCTTCTACAGGTTTGGTTATGCTGATGATGGGGTATTCACTTAAGCAGGCGGCTAGCTGTTTCGCTCGTTTAATGGTGGTGGAGCTGTATTTTTTCCAGGTATCATGATGTAATAGCGCTAGAAATTGAGCAGCGATAAAGCGGTTTTTGGATGCCAATTGCATACTTCTTTTATGAAAAAAAGGACTATTATGAATGGTCTCATTGAAGATCAATACCGCCTCTCCATAGAGCATTCCTGCTTTAGTGCCTCCAAGTGATAGTACATCTGCCTCACTGGCATCGATTAATGCTTTCAGGTTACATCCTAGAGAAGTTGCTGCAGTAAAAATTCGGGAACCATCAATATGTAAAAAGAGCTTATGTTTCTGAGTAATGGCTTTAATCGCTTTTAATTCATCTAAGGTATACACCGTTCCGTATTCGGTAGGTTGGGTAATACTTAAGACGTGGATCTGAGGGTGGTGCAGATCACCTTGACGTTTAATAGCATGTTCTATAACTGTTGGAGTGAGTTTGCCCGCTTTATTTATATTTAATGGGATTAACCGGCATCCTAACAAGGTTTCGGGAGCTGTAGATTCATCTACGTAAATATGCGCCGTTTCGGCACATAAAACGGCACTATAAGGATGTACCATACAGCTTAAGCCCATTAGGTTAGCGCCTGTACCATTAAATGTTAAATGCATTTCTAATGGCCGCTGAAAAAGCGCTTTAAACTGTTCTTCCAATCGTTTGGTCGTTGCATCATTGCCATAAGCGGGTGCATGTTGACGATTTTCCGTTTGTATTGCTTCTATTACCTCAGGGATAGCGCCTGCATAGTTATCGCTCGCTAAAGATTTCATGTTACGTATTTATTAAGATATGATGGGGAGGTCTGAAATGCGCTAACACAAAGACCGCCGGGTTAATATGCCCGACGGTCTTTGTAAAATTAACAATTAAAAAATTTTGTTTTTTTAAGCTGACTCGAACACGCGTCTTGCTACGAAACACAGCGTAATAAAACACGATTGAGCAAGCTAAAGCATTAACCTTTAACACTAGTAAATTTACGAAAATTAAGCTAGTCTGCTAAATTAGTTTTCAACAGACAAATAGGTTTTCAACATGTTCTTGTGGAAAACCCTGATCTTATGTGTATTAACAAGAAGTTTTGGATTGGAGATATAACATGCAAAAGAGGCTCAATTCGTCTCTTTTGCATGTGTTTGTTTTGTAAAGGTGATAATTATTTATCAATGGAGCCTAATACCCGTTGCATAAACGTATTAAGCGCATCTTTCTGACTAAGTCCCTGATCTCTTATCAGCTTGTTTACCTCGACAGCACCATACAAGTTAGAAATCAGCTCACCAATTACATCCAGTTCCTCATCTTTCAATGAAGACACTTCCGTTAGAGATTCTAACGTTTCAATGGTTTCGATAACGAAATCTTCGTCGTTTTCTTCAATAAACTGTGTTAAGTGCTTAATTATTGGTAACTTCATTTACTAATAGTGTTAAGGCGTCCAGTTTATTTGTCTGTACTTGACTAACTAATCTGCCTCCTTTAAAGGCAGCAAATGTAGGCAAGTTAGTTACATTTGCTAATTTCCTGGATTCAGGAAGTTTTTCAGCATCAACAATTACAAACGGAATGGTTTCATTTTCTGAAGCCAGCTTTTTAAATTTTGGTTTCATTATTTTGCAATTACCGCACCACGAAGCCGCGTATTGTACGACTACAATATTATGGTCATTTACGATAGCTGCCAAATTATCTTGTTCTAATTCTTGTAACATCATAGTAATTAATTTGCGGATAAGTAGCTTGCTACGCCATCACGGTTTGCATGCATGGCTTGTTTGCCTTCTTCCCAATTGGCAGGGCATACTTCTCCAAATTTTTGTACGTGTGCGTAAGCGTCAATTAAACGGAGGTATTCTTTTACATTACGACCAAGAGGCATGTCATTTACACTCTCGTGGAATACCTTTCCATCTTCGTCTATTAAATAGGTAGCTCTGAAAGTGACATTTGAACCTTCTACGATTAACGAATCCAATTCTTCATCATAGGCCGCTTTCTGTATATCTAAAATACCTAATACATTAGACAGGTTACGCGTAGTGTCTGCTAAAATAGGATAAGTAACACCTTCAATACCACCATTATCCTTAGGTGTATTTAACCAAGCAAAGTGTACTTCATTTGTGTCACAAGAGGCTCCAATGACTACGGTGTTTCTCTTTTCAAATTCTGGAAGTGCTTCTTGGAAAGCGTGCAGCTCGGTAGGGCATACAAAGGTAAAGTCTTTAGGATACCAAAACAATAAGACTTTTTTTCCTTTTTTAGTTGCTTCTTCTAATATATTAATTCTTAAATCGTCGCCCATGTGATCCATGGCGTCAACTGTAACGTTCGGAAATTTTTTACCAACTAAGCTCATAAATAAAATTTTTTTGTTTTTGTTGGTACAAAGATACGGCTTTATTTTGCGAAATGATATTGTATTTCCTTATGTTGGTATAGGTAAAAACTATATTTACAATGTTGTGATATTGATAATTGGAAATAAGGTGAAGTCGGTGGACTTCGGTTTGTCATTGCATATCAAAACTATTTTATCTAAGTTTGCAGTCCAAATGAATCGGCCCTGTAGTTCAACGGATAGAATAGAAGTTTCCTAAACTTTAGATATGGGTTCGATTCCCGTCGGGGCTACATAAGGAGACACCATATCACGGTTGTCTCCTTTTTTTATGCCAATAAAAATCTGTGACCCAAACTGTTAATGTTAGGTCATTTATAGTTCGATATTTGTGGACAAGATTTTTAGCCTGTTGTGTAGTATTGTCTGAAAAACCTACTCCTTGATGTTGTTATGGCCTTTTTTCCAAAGTTCGATTTCTCCTTAGGGATTAGGCTTCTTGATCCTCTTCCGTTTTGTTGTATTTCCATATTAGAAATTAAACACAATCTTTGACTATAAAAAGACATAGTCAAATCAAATCGACTTCCATTGACTAAAATTATTTTTAGTAAATTTGATGTCAGCTATGACAATAAAAGATTACAAAGCCGGGAGTTTTAATAAGCAATATGGATATAAAAGCTTTAATCCCAACCCTATAAATAGGGAATGGACTGTTACAAGTCCTGAGATAAACACGTTGTTGGAGGAAGCCAATTTAAGACTTGGTGAATTGAATGCCTTTTCCTCCTTCGTCCCGGATGTGGGTGTTTTTATTCGAATGCATATTGTAAAGGAAGCAACGCAATCCAGCCGTATTGAAGGAACTCGGACGAAGATGGACGAAGCGATCATGGAGGCAAAAAACATAAGCCCTGAACAAAAAGATGATTGGCAGGAAGTGCAAAACTATATTGAAGCGATGAACCACTCCATCAAAAGTTTGGAACAGCTACCACTGTCTTCCCGACTGATACGGGATGCCCATAGGATTTTATTGAAAGGAGTGCGGGGCAAAAATAAGCTACCGGGTGAATTTCGCACCAGTCAAAACTGGATTGGTGGTGCAACCATCAATGATGCCGTATTTGTACCTCCACATCATAGCCTTGTCTCTGAAAGTATAGCCGACCTGGAAAAGTTTTTGAACAATGATGAGATACAGGTTCCTCATTTGATAAGGATTGGAATAGCTCATTATCAATTCGAAGCCATACACCCGTTTTTGGATGGGAATGGAAGAATAGGAAGACTACTTATCACTTTATACCTGATCAATCAAAAAATGTTGAGTAAACCAACGCTATATTTATCCGATTTTATTGAGAAAAACAGGCAGCATTATTATAACAACTTAATGGCCGTTTCCCTGGATAATAAGATAGAACAATGGCTGAGGTTCTTTTTGGTTGGTATCATTGAAACGGCTAAAAGTGCCATCGATACATTTACTAAAATTATTGCGTTACGAGATAAGATGGAGAAAGATACCATTGTATCTTTGGGTAAGAGATTGCCGAATGCAAAAGCATTGCTCACCTATCTATATAGTAAGCCTGTGGTTACTGTTTCAGATGTAATGACCCAACTGGGAGTAACGAAACAAACTGCAAATACATTAATAAAAGATTTTGATAAGCTTGGAATACTCAAAGAACAAACTGGATATAAGCGTAACAGAATATTTGTTTTTGAGGAATATTTAGGGTTATTCGAAAGATAAATATCTAAATAGCAGTATGTCGGGGCTGTTGCTTTAATCTATTCGAAAAGATCCTTAGCATTCATTATGGCTTCGCAATCTTCTAATAGGTTAGACTTTCCGCAACTCGACCCTACTATACAGGAGAAGTGATTAATTTATCGCTTTTCCTGTTTTTTTAGGGATAATTTGTTGTTGATCTGAAAGATACAGTTTGTGATTAGCTTGTAAATTTACTAACCGAACAAGTGTAGAATGATGAATCGGAACTATTCTGAAGATGCAGTTTCATGTGTTCTCAAAATTCCCGGCCCGCAAAGCCACGAATTGTTTTCGAGTACATTTTTCAATATCAAAAAATGACGAATTTATAAGTAAAAAACAATATAGACCACAAATTTGAAGCTGGAATTAACATTGCCATTAAAATATCTAAAAGCAAATACGAAAAAACAATCATGTTCTATAGGAATATAATGAAGCTGGAAGTTTCAGAAAGGCCTATTAACAATCCAACCGTTTCCAGAACACACGAAGTCAAATTCGGCAATAATATTATATGGCTTGACTGCGTTGACAATTACACCCATGCAGAAACCTGGTTGCAGCTTACGGTTCCTAATGTGCAAGAAGCAACCAACTATTTGCAATCGAACGGTATTGAAACCTGTGATGAGCTTGAAGAATTACCAGAAAATATGCATTGGATTCAAGACCCCGCTGGTACTGTTTTTAATCTGCAATGTAAAACAAGTGAAGTTAAACAGAATTAAAAGCCGTTTTCGGATGCAGATTTAGGAGATTTCTCATTTTTACCTTGCTTTTCCCCCTTAAATGGTGTAATTAAAATCATCTGTATCGCTATCTAAAGGTGCAATCGTATTCGTGATCGTTTACCATACCAACGGCTTGCATATAGGCATAACAGATGGTACTGCCGAAAAATTTTACCCCCCTTTTCTTTAAATCTTTAGCGATAGCATCAGACTCCGGAGAAGTGGTTATAACATGCTTATAATCTTTAACTATATGTTGAATAGGCTTACCATTAGGCATAAAAGCATACAAGTATTGGTAGAAAGAACCGAATTCTTGTTGAATAGTAATAAAAATCTGCGCGTTGGTAACAGTGGTTTTCACTTTGTTGCGATTCCGGATGATTCCGGGATCCTTCAAGATCCGTTCAATATCGGTTTCGGTAAATGATGCCACTTTTTCTACATTAAAATTAGCAAAATTACGTCGGTATCCTTCACGTTTTCTTAGGATAGTTATCCAACTGAGGCCCGCTTGTGCAGCCTCAAGCACCAAAAATTCAAATAGGATTTTGTCATCTGTCACCGTTTTGCCCCATTCTTTGTCGTGGTATTCCATATATAATGGGTCATTTCCGCACCATCCACATCTTTTCACGATCGCCATATTGTTTAATTACTAAAGTTCATCTAATGGGTTCCAAAATACGGTTTTAAAATCGACTACGCGATCTTTTTTAATTTTTACACCCTCTTTTTCCAATAATTCCTGCATGCGGTTTGGATGTCCAAATGCGGCTTTAGCACTAAGTTCTCCTTTGCTATTAAGCACACGATGTGCAGGAACGGATGGCCTAACGTTCCCTGCATTTGCCATAGCGTAACCAACCATCCGTGCCGCGCCATCCCTTCCTAAGGCTTTGGCAATGGCGCCGTAAGAGGTTACCCGTCCTACTGGAATTTCACGAACTAATGCATAAACGCTTTCATAAAAATTAATGTCTTCCACTGCTATTATTTTTGGTTATCAAGCTAAATTAATGAATTTCCAGTCAATCTTTCATTAAAAAATGCATCTTTGTATATGCCAAAAGGAACGTTATTTTTAATTCCCGTGCCACTAGCAGATGAAGCGGCAAATGCTTCTTATACGCTCTTTTTGCGGGATACCGTAAATGTAATTAACGAATATATTGTAGAGAATGAGAAAACAGCGCGTAAGTTTTTAAAATTGGCCGGAATAAAAACACCACAAGAGCAATTGATCTTACACGACTATGGAAAACACGCGCGGAATAACGATAACCAACAGCAGTTTTTCAGTAGTCTTTTAGCCGGTAAAGATGTTGGGTTAATGAGCGAGGCGGGTTGTCCAGGCATTGCTGATCCAGGCGCAGCCATAGTGGCTCAAGCACACCGGTTAGGAATCGATGTAAAACCGCTAGTAGGCCCCAATTCCATGATCTTGGCGCTCATGGCGTCTGGCTTTAATGGGCAAAGCTTTGCCTTTCACGGTTATTTGCCGATAGATAAAGCTGCCCGAAATAAACGATTGAAAGCTTTAGAATTACTCGCACAAAAACAAGGACAAACACAATTATTCATGGAAACACCCTTTCGCAATAATCAATTATTAGATGAAATATTACGCACTTGCCAGCCTAAAACCCGGTTATGTGTGGCCATGAATATTACCGGAGCAAATGAAAAAATAATCAGTGATACCATACACGAATGGAAAAAAAAGAAAGTAGATATGCATAAGCAACCGGCAATCTTCTTGATCGTATAATTACCGGTTGCCGCATGTGCCGGGAATAGCTTAACGTATTACTAAAATGGTGTGTTTAAAGACCCATCCCATTCTTCATTCCAGTTTACCTGAAATGCACTGGGCTTATCCACTCCACTTAACAAATCACCGGTAAACGTCAATTGAATATTATTTTTAATGGCACTGCTTACGTCAAATGTACGAATAAGCTCATCTGCTGCATCATATACCTGTACCGTGTAACTTATCGTAACTGGTTCTGAAAGGTCTCCCATAAATTGATTAAAAGCAATACTATTATCGTTTGTCTGAAAAGTTGGAAATAAGGTGATAACTGATTCATCAACTATTGGGCTAGTGGGATCTGAACCAAATGGGCGATAAACAAATGAGGTGTGTAATGGCTTGATTATTAGCTTATGAATAAATGAGAGGTCGTCTTTATCGGTGAATTCAAATTTAATTTGGCTAAAATACCGCTTTAGAATCACCTCACTTTCCATGGGATGTTCTACTTGAAATGTAGGAATATTAGCTCCAAAGATAAGTGCTTGAGCATTCTCAAAAGCATTGGCAAGATATAGGCTTGATGCTTGTTCGACCGTACTTGGTAAAAGAAGTTCCTTTGATGAAACATTGGAAAATAGATTTGCGTAATAACTGCCTGGGGGCAGTTTGATGGTAAGCTCGGAGTTAGTATTACTTGCATCAAAAGGAGTTATACCCTGTGCAGCCAATAGATGATCCTCGGCGTTAAAAATATAATAGTGTAGATCGCTAATTCCTTGAGGATTTCCGGTACTTGGAGTATTGTATATTCCAGAAAGACGTACATTATCGATCTTTACCGTTCCTGTTGCCTCATTGTAGGGTTTTCCGTCACCTCGATCACCTTCAAATGGTTCGATCTTGATCAGAAAATCAGCGGTATAAAAGTTGGAGTTTATCATGGATAAATCAAACGAATAGCGGTTTCGGTCTATAGGCATAGGGTTATCATCCGATAGCGAGGTAAAATGTTCTCCATTATCCGTAGAATAAGACAGTTTAAAGTTTTTAGGCCCTGTGTCCGAGCTTCCGGCATCAAATGCAAAGGTGGTTAGCTGTTCGACGTCAGCTAAGGGCATTTTGATTAAAATGGTCTTCGCACCTTTAAGGCTTAAACACTTCCCTGCCGGGTAAGGACTGAGGCCATAACCGGTAGTGAAGGCAGGTTCTGTGTTGGTAGCCGTAAATGTTAACGTTGCTAGATCGGTATATACTGCTAAGTCTGGTATCAGATTTTCATCATTGAAGCTCCAAAAATAAAGATATTGTTCACTTGCAGATGGACTTATTCCCTGCAAAGATGCTAAATTGGCCAGTGAAGCCTCTTTTTTGCTCAGGATGGTGCTAGCAGACAAGTCTAGGGGTTTGGTTGTTGAAGAAAAGCCACTAAGTTTAAAGGTTACTGGTTGTAGTTCATCTGCCGCTGATTCGGATGGTAACTCTGGAATAGGCTTTTCGCAGCTACTGTAGGTTAGCAGCACCAATACATAATACAGCATTCTTACATAAAATTTTTTCATCATTTTGTTTGTTAAGTGTACAATAGATTTATGCATGTCTTTACGTGACACTGCAAACAAAGGGATACTTTTACTAAAAAACGATTAATGCAGAAGAATGAACAAAGTGAACAGAAAAGCTATGATTAGGTTATTCGGGGGGAGCTTATGAATACATTGAAAATAAGACACGAGATGATTATCTGAACGATATTTCAGTAATCAGGTATCTTGTAGCGGTTTTTTTACCGATAAAGATGTTTTGACTTTACTTCCTACGTTCCACTCGAAATGAACAGTTAAGATCTCCGATAATGATATAAAGGTTTTCGTATGCCTACTAACGAAGAATCGGGAAACAGCAATGCGTATCGGACCTAAAAAAAGAAGGAATGCCTAGTCGATCAGGTCGAAACCAATGTCTCTTCTAAAATTTTTGCCTTCAAAATAGATACGGCCGGCATCTGCGGTAGCTTGTTGTAGCGCATCCAATAAATTATCTTTTAGTGCTGTTACGGCGAGCACTCGGCCACCAGCTGTTTTAATTTCACCATCTACGAATTGGGTGCCAGCGTGGAAAAGAATGGATTCTTTGATGTTTTCCGTGCCGTTAATGGTTTTGCCATTTTCGTATTTACCGGGATAGCCACCAGAAACCAACATGACTGTAGCGGCTGTTTTTTCGGATACGCTAACCGTTTTGGAAGCTAAATTTCCTTCGGCGACACCCATTAATAAATCAACAAAATCGCTCTCGATACGGGGGAGAACACTTTCTGTTTCCGGATCACCCATTCGTACATTATACTCGATAACATAAGGATCTCCCTGATTATTCATCAGGCCGATAAAAATAAATCCTTTATAAGGAATACCGTCTTTTGTCAATCCATCAATCGTTGGGATAACAATACGTTGTTCTACTTTCTGGATAAATGCTTCATCTGCAAAAGGTACCGGAGAAACAGAGCCCATGCCACCCGTATTCAATCCTGTGTCTCCCTCTCCTACCCGTTTATAATCTTTTGCCGACGGCAATAGTTTATAATCTTGGCCATCAGTTAATACAAATACCGATAACTCAATACCCTGTAAAAAATCCTCAATTACCACCTTACTGCTTGCTTCGCCAAATTTTGCTTCAGCTAACATCGCGCGGAGTTCATGTTGAGCTTCTTCCAGTGTTGTACAAATCAAAACACCCTTTCCAGCGGCTAGGCCATCTGCTTTGAGTACAATCGGGAGCTGTTGGTTTTCTAGGTACTGTAAACCTTCGGCTAATGACTCCTTTGTGAAGGTTCTGGATTGAGCGGTAGGGATACCATGCCGCTGCATAAATTGTTTGGAAAAGTCTTTACTGCCTTCTAACTGGGCACCTTGGGCAGTTGGACCAATGACAGGAACATTCTTTAAATCCGGTCGGCTTAAAAAGTAGTCATGAATACCCTTGACAAGAGGCTCTTCTGGGCCAACAACAACCAAATTGATGTGATGAGAAACAACAAAGGCGCCAATCGCATTGAAATCGGTTACCTTGATGTCTATGTTCTTTCCATACGTTTCTGTGCCCGCATTTCCAGGCGCAATAAATAGTTGTGCAGTTAAAGGGCTTTGTGCAATTTTATAGGCAAAAGCGCTTTCCCTTCCACCAGAGCCAATCAGTAAGATATTCATACCCGCAAAGATATTTTTTTATCCCGAATTCTGCATTAGGAAATTTCATGAAATCCTATGAACGGCATATTTTACGACAAAGATACCATACACGTTATATGCAAAACCGATACAATCGTTGTTTTGTATTCAAGTATTCGTTTGTAGGAAATGGGGAAAAATTATTGACCAGCCCCTCGCTTAATTATTAAACTAATGTTACCTTTAAAGGTCTAAAATGCTTTAATTAGATTCCATGCATGAACTATAAATTTTTCTTTATTGGATTCCTATTGTTTTCAACAAGGTTACTGCTGGCCCAACAAATTCAACCGAATTCCGCTCTTGAGCACGTGCTCGGGAATTTAGAAAAATATCAAAAAGAGTATCCACAAGAGAAAGTCTATTTGCATCTCGACAAACCGTATTACACCGCAGGGGAAGATCTTTGGTTTAAGGCCTACATAACCGTCGGTAATTTTAATTTTCTTTCGGCTATTAGTAAGTTGCTATATGTCGAGCTGATCAATACAGCTGATGAATGCGTGCAATCGGAAAGATTGCCTGTCGTTGCTGGGCAATCGATGGGCGATTTTAAGCTACCGGATACGCTTCGGGAGGGGAGTTATCGTATCCGAGCCTATACCAATTGGATGCGAAATTTCGATGAGGGATTCTTTTTTGATAAGACCATCGTTATCGGAAACAGTCTTACGAGCAGTTTAGTTACGTCGAGTAAATTTACTTTTATAGTCGACGATAAACAGAAGCGTATTGGGCGAGAAACGATTAAAATACATGATTTAAATGGCAATCCGATTACAGAAAAACTGGTAAACTATGTCGTTACGCAAAAAGGTAAGGTTATCGCTAAAGGAAAAACGGCATTAGATGGACAAGGAGCAATAAGCCTGGAATTTCCTGTTAAAGATGATTTGGCTGCTGAAGGAGGAAACATTCAGTTAACGATCGATCAAGGGGGAAGGTCACCTGTAGTTAAGGTCATTCCAATTCCAAAAACAAATCTGCGTCCGGTAGTTAAGTTTTATCCAGAAGGAGGAGTATTGTTGGCCGAAACGTTTAATAAGGTGGGCTTTCAGGCCATTGGTACTTCAGGGAGAGGTGTGCCGATCCGTGGATATGTGGAAAGTGACGGGCAACAGGTAAATACCTTTAGTAGTGATTCTTCAGGCTTGGGCAACTTTTCTTTTGTGCCGGAAGCGGGTGAGCCATATGAAGCGGTAGTTGATTTTGGAGGAGGAGATACTGTTCGGATGATGTTGCCTCAAGTTAGCCGCACTGGCTATGCCTTAGCGGTCAATAATGCGATTGAAAACATGATTTGGGTTCTAGTAACTGGAGCAGTTAAGCAGGGTAGGAATCCTTTGTCTGTGGTTGCCCAGCATGACGGAACAGTGTTCTATGCGCTAAAAAGTGCATTAAAAGAGGGTGCGGCCACAGTTGGTATTCCCAGAAAGCAATTGCCTTCGGGAGTTGTTGATCTGTTGCTATTGGATGAGCAAGAGCATTTGCTGGCCCATCGGTCTATATTTAATTTCAAAGAAACTGATCTGTTGCCTTTGCAAGTGTCTGCCAGCAAAAATGCGTATGGGAGACGGGAAAAGGTTGATCTTACGCTCCTAGCTAAGGGCTTACATGATTCGCTACGCGTTGGTTGTTTTTCTATGGCTGTTACCCAAACGGGCAAGGTACCGGATAGTTTGCTGGAAGATGCAAATATCGTTTCTACCCTGTTATTAGGTGATCAGGTGAAAACATACTTGGAAAAGCCGGGTTATTATTTTAATACGAAGATATCGAACGCTAAAAGAATGAGGCAATTGGATGATTTCATGCTCACACAACATTTGGACAGCGCTTTCTGGCCGAGGGTAATGTCGTCAAGCTTTCCTGGGATACGTTATCCAGCGGAAAAGGATCTACGGATTAGTGGCACCATTACCAGACGTAAAGGGGAAGCAGTAGATGGAGCAAAAGTTACGGTAATTACGCCGCAGAATATATTAGCAGTGCTGGATACAGTGACTGGACCAGATGGTAGGTTTGCTTTTGATCAACTCATTTTTGCAGACAGTGTGAAATTTGTGGTACAAGCCCGGGATGCTAAAGGGAAGAAGAATGTGGAGATACATTTGGATTCGGTACCTAAACATCCCATAGGGGTTAATAAAAATTGGCCGGATGCGGTGGCAGATGCCAATTTATCGTTGGGAAATTACCTTGCTATAGCGCAAAAAAATTTAGGAGAATTGCAGAAATTTGGATTGCTGCAACGCAGCATACAGTTGGATGAAGTAACGGTTACGGCGAAAAAAGAAGAACCGGCAAAGTATTCGTCTAACTTAAACGGTCCAGGAAATGCCGATCAGGTGCTTAGTGGTGATGATCCCTTCTTTGGTTCTTGTTCGTCATTAGACCAATGTTTGAACGGGCGTTTGACGGGCGTATTCTTTCAAAACGGTGTACCGTACAGCACTCGATCGCCAAACCAACCGATGCAGGTAGTATTGGACGGCATGTATATGGATGCCGAGGCGCTGAGTACAATCGCGCCTATGGATGTTGCATCGGTAGAAGTATTACGTAGCATCGGAAATACAGCAATTTACGGCAGCTACGGCGGTGGTGGCGTATTAATTATCACTACCAGAAGGGGTGACCAGCCTCGGAAATATAATACCGATATGTACACACCTGGAATTACCAGTTTCAGCCCACAAGGATTATATGAGGCACGCACCTTTCACTCCCCTGATTATAGCGCTGGGGAAGAAAAGCCAGGCATGAAAGATCTAAGAACTACTATCTATTGGAATCCAGAATTAGTAACGGATCAAAATGGAGAAGCAAACGTATCTTTTTATACCGCTGATGAGCCAGGGATGTATCAGATTGTGGTAGAAGGGATCGATACAGAAGGTCATGTAGGTCGATCTGTAAGTTATATTAACGTGAAATAAATACCGATGGAATATTTAAAACTGGATATTAGCGAACATGTTGCCTATGTCAAGATGCAACGAGGGAAGGCAAATACCTTAAACTTGGAAATGGTCTGTGAACTTAAGGAAATCTTAGTACGCTTACAACAGAACGAAACCATAGGTGGTATGGTATTGTATGGACAGGAAGGATTTTTTAGTGCGGGGTTGGATTTAGTAACGCTTTATGATTATGATGAGCATCAGATCCGTACCTTTTGGGAATCATTTTTAGATTTACTGAAAACCTTTGTTTCCTTTCCGAAGCCTACTATCGCTGCCATTAGCGGACATAGTCCTGCCGGTGGTTGTGTATTGACCTTATGTTGTGATTATCGCATAATGGCCAAAGGCGATTTTATTATCGGGATGAATGAAGTTCCGGTAGGTATTATTGTCCCCCACAATATCTTTGTGTTATATAGCTTTTGGTTAGGTAAAGCAAAGGCTTATCGATTCTTATTAGCTGGAGAACTTTTAGATCCTGAACGGGCCTTACATGAGGGTTTGGTTGATGAACTTGCTCCCATGAATCAATTGCACCATTTAGCCGACAAGCAAATGAAGAAATACCTGAATTTTAATTGGACTACCTGGCAACGTAGTAAACAATATATGCGAAAGGATTTAATAGCGACTTTTCATCAAGATGTGGATGAGATAATAAATGATGTTTTACAGCAATGGTGGAACCCTTCCACGCGGGCAATCTTAAAAACAATAATCACGAATCTTCAAGAACAACATCAATAAAGGATTATGGTAACGAAAGCAGGAGCGCTGCATAAGGATGCACTAAGAGGAAAAACCATTATTGTTACTGGCGGGGGTACCGGTTTAGGAAAGGCAATGGCTACATATTTTTCTGTATTAGGAGCTCATGTGGTTATTGCAAGCAGAAAAATAGCTATCCTGCAAGCTGCCGCAGATGAAATTACGCAGCAAAGTGGAATACAGGTATTACCGGTTGCTTGCGATGTAAGGGACATTAAGCAAGTAGAAGCGGTGTTAACTGCTGCTTTGAAAGCTTTTGGTCAAGTGGACGGATTAGTAAATAATGCAGCTGGCAATTTTATATCGCCAACTGAGAGGCTTTCAGCAAACGCTTTTTCGGCGGTCATTGATATTGTCCTCAAGGGAACCGTAAATACCAGCCTAAGCTTAGGCAAATATTGGATTAAAGAGAAGATTCAGGCAGCGGTGTTGAATGTAGTAACAACGTATGCTTTTACGGGGTCGGCATATGTCGTACCTTCTGCTGCTGCTAAAGGCGGAGTGTTGGCGCTCACACGTTCTCTAGCTGTTGAATGGGGTAAATACGGCATTCGTACCAATGCGATTGCCCCCGGACCTTTTCCTACCAAGGGTGCTTGGGAGCGGTTGCTACCGGGCAATTTAGCTGAACAATTCGATCCTAAAGAAAGAGTTCCTTTAAAACGGGTAGGCGAGCTGCAAGAGCTGGCAAACTTAGCTGCTTTCCTATTATCCGATTATGCTTGTTTTATTAATGGTGAGGTCATTACTATTGATGGTGGAGAGTGGCTGCAGGGGGCAGGGCAGTTCAGTATGCTCGAGTCGGTTTCTCCCGAAATGTGGGACGTGTTAATCGCCCAAGCGAAACAAGCTAATGAGCACTCATCCGAACGATAGCGGTTAAATGATTTGCAGATGCAAGCAAGTTTATCTAGCTTTGTTTTACTAAATCATACCATTGAAAATAGCGTTATGAAAAGGATGATGGCGGATACACAAGTTCAGGAAGAAACCTTTACATTAGAAGAGATTTTAGCGGTAACGAAAGCGTATCATCGACTAATTTTATGGAATGATGAGGTGAATACATTTGATCATGTGATTCATTGCCTAATGAAATACCTCGATTATAGCGAAAGCCAGGCTGAAAAGATTGCTTGGAAAGTACATACGGAAGGTAAATGTACGGTGTTGGAAGGGACGTATACAGAAGTAGATGTATACCGGAAAATCCTTAAAGAAGAAGGGTTGACGGTCAGCATTGAATAATTACCGTAGCCGGTTTAGTATTCTTTTAACCCAAATCCCTCAAATCTTAGAGCGATATTCAACGTATGCCTACTCACAGGGCATAAGGTATCGTTGTTTTCGTTCTTCATGTAATAATGGTGTTACCCATTAATCTTCTTGGCGCAAAAAGAGTCATACCCTAATGGATAATGTTAATTTTGGCGCTGTCAGATAAAAAACTAGAACAAAACAGAAGATTACGATGAAGTTTCCAGTGAGTAGATATATTACATCTTTTATAGTCTTATGCCTAAGTTACGGAAGTGTTTATGCCCAGAATTCAGCCAAAGTAAGTGGAGTCATCATTGACTCTGTCAGCAATGAACCCATTGATTTTGCCAGCGTAACGCTATTGACTCAACAGAATAATCAAGCGGTAAAAGGTGGGCAGACCGATGAAAAAGGCAATTTTGTCTTTTCAACGATACCCGCAGGAACCTACATCCTGCGTGCAAGTTTCGTGGGGTATAATGCTTTTGAGAAAAAAGCCATTCAGATCAGTCAAGGACAACATCTTTCCTTAGGTAAAATTAAACTGAGTCCTGCGGCTAGTACACTATTAAAAGAAGTTGTTGTTGAGGGCACTCCACCTGCTATGCAAATGGGGATAGATCGTAAAGTGTTTAATGTAGAACAAAGTATCGTCAGCGAAGGTGGAACAGCGAGCGAGCTTTTGGCTAATGTTCCTTCCCTTTCGGTAGATATGGATGGTAATGTTGGCTTGCGTGGATCAACCAATGTTCGTATCTTGATTGATGGTAAACCGTCGGCTTTAGCAGGAACGAATATCAATAATCTCCTGGAATCGCTTCCTGCAAATTCCATTCAGCGAATAGAAGTGATGACTAATCCTTCTTCGAAATACGATCCTGAAGGACAAGGTGGGATTGTCAATATTATTCTCAAAAAGAATGTTCGTACTGGTTTTAACGGTATGGCCACAGTGGGTGGAGGATCCTATCATAATTACAATGGAGGCCTAGATCTAAACTATAGGGACGAGAAATTCAACTATTTCGGTAGTTATAATTACCGAAAACGAAATTCACCCGGAAGCGGGTTCAATAATAACTGGTATAATGACGGAACGAGTGTTTACAATAACAGTGAAAATGCCCGTAAAGGAAATAGCCATACCGTACGATTAGGAGCCGATTATTTCCTCAATGAAAAAACGACTATTGGGCTTTCAGGTAATTTAAATATTCGTGATAATATACGTACTGAAGATTTGTTTTATAGTTATTTTGGTGCATCAGGTGCTCTTAATGGTAATAGTACCCGAAACACAGCACAAGATGAAGACGATAAAGGTTATGATATTAACTTAGATTTTAAGCGCGAGTTTAGTCGGGAAGGCGAAGAATTAACCGCGAATGTTTCTTATGGTCGAAGTAAAGAAGATGGTATCCAAACCTTTAAACAAACAGCGACCAATGAGGCGATACCTATTGATCGAGACCGAATTAATGACACCTATGAAGATGGAAAAAACACCAATATACAGATCGACTATACTTTACCTTTTAGTAAAGAACAAAAATTAGAAGCGGGTTATCGAACAACCTTACGGTATGATGACGAAGAACAGCTGTCAGATGCATTAAACAATGAAACGGGTGCCTATGAGCGTGATTATAACCTGACGAACAACTTTAATATGGATGATATTGTGCATGCAGTATATGCCAATTATCAGAATAAATTAACCGACAAATTCGGTTATCAGGTTGGTTTAAGGGCAGAGCAGGCCTATCTGAATACAGAATATATTTCTTGGGATCCGAATGTTGCTCCAGAAGATCGGATAACTAAAGGTCGATTAGATTATTTCCGAATTTACCCCAGTGTATACCTAACTCAGGAGTTTAATCATGATCAATCAGTTCAATTAAGTTATACTAGAAGAGTGAATCGGCCCCGCGGTTGGATGGTCAATCCATTTGTGGATGTGTCCGATCCGTTAAATCTGCGCCAAGGGAATCCCGGCCTAAAACCAGAGGATATTCATTCTTTTGAATTGAGTTATTCCAAGAAATGGGATAAAGTAAATTTTACGTCTTCTGTTTACCATCGGATAACCAATGATGTTATTGAAATGATTGTCGATTCGGCATCAACCGGAACGAATGCTACTTTTTCAAGATTTCAAAACATAAGCCAAAATCGTGCTACAGGCATTGAATTGATTTCTCAGATTACTTTTAGTCCTAATTTTGACTTAATGGCGAATGTCAATGGAAATTACCAAGCCTTTAAAGGAAGTGAAGATTTTGGCGTACCTGAAAACAGTGGATTTGCCTGGGATGCTAACCTCACCGGAAATGGTCGGATTACCAAAAACCTTAGAGCGCAGATACGTGGCGAATACCGAGCGCCCCGTGTTATGGCCCAAGGAGAGATGAAAGAAATGTTTATGGTTGATGCAGGGCTTAAAATGAGTGTTTTAGAAGATAAGGGGAGCATCATGCTAAATGTACGTGATATCTTTAACCAAGGGAGATTTGGAGGTACCCAATCGACAGCACAATTTACACGTGAATTTCAACGGCGTTGGATGAAAGGTCCCTTCGCGATGTTAACTTTTTCGTATCGTTTTGGTCGAAAAGCACCTGAGCAAGATGAGCGTCAGAAAAGAAAAGAAAATGGGCAAGATTTTCAAGAAGAGGGAGAAATGCAATAAAAAGATGTATTTTTGTTGAAACAACAAAACTAAACAACAATGTATACTGGACTTAAACATTTGCATTCAGGGTTACGGTATGTGGTGCTATTGTTATTAATAATTGCGATTATCACAGCGATCAGCAGACTTATTGGGAAACAGCCTTATACAGAAGGCAACCGAAAACTCAATTTATTTACGCTAATTTCTGCCCACATACAATTATTGGTTGGCCTTGGATTATATGCTTTAAGTTCTTTAGTGACATTCAGCGATATGGGAACCGTTATGAAGACGGCCAATTTACGGTATTGGACCGTCGAACACATCACAATGATGGTGATTGCTATTGTGCTGATTACGGTAGGCCATTCAAAAGCTAAGAAGGCAGTAGTTGCAACAGCCAAACATAAATCCATTGCTATTTTTTATACACTTGCATTAGTCTTTATCCTAGCGGCAATATTAATGGCTGTCAATAAAGGCTTTATTACTTTTTGGGGAGTATAGAAAAGAGAAGTTTCAGCGGGATAGTAATTTCCCAATAGGTAGTCAACAAGCTAAACACATCAAAAATAGTTGAACTTTAGGTGGAGGGGATATCGTATCATCCTCGCTTCAGAGCCCTACTTGCTTCGCACCGTCTTCGCTATAAGTGTAGCGTGTATGCAGGCTTTATCTAGGGTGAGTCCGGGTTTTTACCAAAAAAACACGGACTCACCCTAGAGTCAACCCGGACTCACTCCGGACTCACCCCGAAGAAAGGGCGAAGCATATACGAAGCAGATAGGGAGTTGTCCCGTAACCGATAAGAGAAAATACGAAGCGGATAAGCAGCCAATCCGGAATGTTCCTTAGCTATGGGATTTATAGGTGTATGCAATATAACCACTGTTGGTGATTGTTCCAAATAGCATAAAGACAATTTGCTTAAAATATTAAATGCGTTTGCCTTGAGTTAGGCAACAAAAAAAATTTGAAATATTAAATTTTTATAGTAGGTTTGCTCCATCATGATGATCAACACAACCATATGCAGCTGGTGGTGGCCTGTAACAGAACAGCGCCGGTAGCTTATGTAATAACATAGATTGATCAACCAAAGCTATAAATTATTAAGCCCGACGCAATTTACGTCGGGCTTTTTTGTGCTTCATAAAAAAAGAATAAAATAAAAAAATTAGATATGCAGATCTATCCATTACAAACACGATTTAAAAAATTATTGGCTGATACCACGACGCCTGTTAGCATTTACTTGAGATTGCGGGATGTCTTCACGAATAGCTTGCTTTTGGAGAGCTCTGATTATCATAGCCGTGAAAATAGTATGAGTTACGTCTGTTGTGATCCAATTGCTGGGATATATCTTGACGATCAACAATTAACGACCTATTTTCCTGATGGTAGGAAAGAAATAAAAGCTGCCGATCAACTAAACCTTCGCGAAGAAGTATCTAGCTTTCGACAATCTTTTCAAGCAGATAATACTGCTGAATTTAAATTCATTTCTAATGGATTATTTGGCTATTTTACATTTGATACGGTTGCCCATTTTGAAGATATAACCTTGCATACACCTACTGATGATACCAGAAATATTCCCTTTTTACAATACCATATTTATCGTTATGTAATTGCCATAGATCATTTTCGCAATGAATTATACGTCTTTGAACATACCTATGGCAAATCTGAGGAGGATGGTTTAAGCAAAATGGAGTACCTTATTCAAAATAAAAACTTTCCAGAGTATAAATTTGAGCTCAATGGAGAAGAAACATCTAATAAAACCGATGAGGAATACCAAGCGTTGGTAGAGAAAGTGAAGGAACATATCTACCGCGGCGATGTTTTTCAAATAGTGCCTTCACGAGCATTCAGTAGATCCTTTCTGGGAGATGAATTTAATGTATACCGAAGCTTGCGCTCGGTAAATCCATCACCTTATCTGTTTTACTTTGACTATGGCGATTTTAAGCTATTTGGTTCTTCTCCGGAAGCACAATTAACCATTAAAGATCGTGAAGCGTCCATTTATCCCATCGCAGGTACTTTTAAACGAACAGGTAATACTGCAGAAGATTTACATATAGCAGAAGCGTTAAAGGCAGATCCGAAGGAAAGTGCCGAACATGTTATGTTGGTGGATTTAGCGCGCAATGATTTGAGCAGACACTGTATCGGCGTGGAAGTAAAGTCTTTTAAGGAGGCGCAGTTTTATTCACATGTCATTCATTTGGTATCTAAAGTAAGTGGTACCTTGCTTGAAGGTATTAATCCCTTTGACGTGGTTGGTGATACCTTTCCTGCCGGCACACTTAGTGGTGCGCCCAAACATATGGCTATGCAATTACTAGACCGCTATGAACATCAGCAAAGAGGTTTCTATAGTGGGGCTATTGGCTTCATGGGTTTTAATGGTGATTTTAATCATGCCATTATGATCCGAACCTTTTTAAGTAAAAAGAATAAATTGCATTATCAGGCAGGTGGCGGTGTTGTCGCCGATTCTTCCGCTGAGGGAGAAATGAATGAGGTAAATAACAAGATCGCTGCATTGAGACGGGCCATGCAGCTTGCCGAGGAGATCTAGCAAATAATAACAAAACAAGCATGACACAAATAACATTGGCTACGGAACCAAAAATTTTGGTGGTAGATAATTACGATTCCTTTACATTTAATTTAGTTCATCT
The DNA here is from genome assembly GCF_039542865.1 of Olivibacter ginsenosidimutans. Lineage (NCBI taxonomy): Bacteria > Pseudomonadati > Bacteroidota > Sphingobacteriia > Sphingobacteriales > Sphingobacteriaceae > Olivibacter > Olivibacter ginsenosidimutans. The sequence goes on from NZ_BAABIQ010000005.1 coordinate 208,946, forward strand.
ACTGCAAGAATGTGGTATGGACTGTACGGTTATCCGAAATGACAAATTCGAGCTAACAGCGGTTGAAGCTTTTGATAAAATCCTATTATCACCAGGGCCAGGAATTCCAAGTGAGGCAGGTCTTTTAATGGATGTTATACGCACCTATGGAAAATCAAAAAGTATTTTGGGTATTTGTCTTGGTCAGCAAGCTATTGCCGAAGTTTATGGAGGGAAATTAGTTAACCTGAGTAGGCCGGTACATGGCACAGCAACTCCGTTAAGAATTTTAAAACCAGACGAACCTTTATTCAAAGGGCTTCCCGAGCGCTTTACCATCGGCCGCTACCATTCTTGGGCGGTAGACCATGCTAATTTTCCAGAAGTGCTCGAAATTACGGCCGTAGATGATAATGGGATAATTATGGGGTTAAGCCATAGGGAATACGATGTTAAGGGATTGCAATTCCATCCCGAATCGGTATTGAGTGAATATGGCAAACAGATTATTGCGAATTGGTTGGCCGGGGAGAAGCGGCACCTGCACGAGCAGTAACTGTCGTGGGGTTTTTTTACTTTTTACTTTTGAATTTTTACTTTTTAACGAACACTGTTTTGAATATACTTGATCAAATTATTATACGGAAAAAGGAAGAAATTGCCGTAGCGAAAACGAAAGTATCTATGGAGGAATTAACAGCATATCCCCTATATAACCGTGTCTGTTATCGCCTACGTGATTTTGTTTTAGCCCCAGACAAAACAGGTATCATTGCTGAATATAAACGAGCGTCGCCTTCAAAGGGTATCATTAATGACCGGTCTGCCGTAGAGGAAGTAGTTAAAGGTTATGCTGATGCCCATGTTTCGGCTATTTCGGTGTTAACTGATCACGATTTTTTTAAAGGAAGTTTGGCCGATTTGGAAGAAGCGAGAGCTGTTGCAACTGTTCCGCTTCTTCGTAAAGACTTTATTATTGACGAGTACCAAATTGCCGAAGCTAAAGCATATGGTGCAGATATCATCTTATTGATTGCAGCCGTATTGACAAATGACGAGGTGTTACGCTTGGCTAAATATGCTAAGGCTCTAGGGCTAAATGTATTGTTGGAGATACACAATGAAGAAGAGCTCGAAAATAATACCATTGATGAAATTGACGCCATTGGCGTAAATAATAGAAACCTAAAAGATTTTACAGTATCCATCGAAAATTCTTTAGGTTTGGTAGACCGTATCCCGGATCGCTACGTAAAGATTTCAGAAAGTGGTATAAGTAATCCACAACTTATCCAACAGTTAAAACATGTAGGCTTCCATGGGTTTCTTATTGGCGAAAACTTTATGAAAACGGCTAATCCCGTGTTAGCGATTCAACAATTTACGCGAGAACTCAATAAATAATTATGATTTATTGGGGAAAGCTGATCTTTCCTAAGCATACCTGCGGAGCGGCAACTCCACCATTCATGTGATCGGCCGTTCCCGCTACGGTTTCATTGGCCAATACGGCAAACAGTACGGCTTCTTTAGCGTCAGCCGGAATACCGAGCGCGTCAAAACGGTGGATAGAACAACTGGGCAATGTTTCCTTTAAACAATGCATAAGAAAATGATTATGTACACCGCCGCCGCTGACATAAATTTCGTCAATGAGACTATGGACATTTAATGCTTGTATACCATGTGCAATGCTTTTTGCAGTAAACATGGTCAGTGTAGCCATCATATCAGCATGCGTAGGTGCAGAAAGGCGCGTTTGCTGTAGTGTTTTTTCAATATAAGCAAGGTTAAAAAGTTCGGGTCCGGTTGTTTTAGGTAAAGCAGCGGAAAAAAATGGATGATTCAATAACGCTGCCAATACATTGGAATTGACTTTACCCGACGCTGCCAATGCGCCGTCTTTGTCGAAGGGTTCATCCAACTCATGCTGCATATATTGATTCATCAAGGTATTTCCAGGGCCAGTATCAGACGCTAATAAAAGATCATCCGATGCATCCACCGCGGGTAGGTAGGTAAAATTGGCAATACCCCCTATATTCAATAAAATACGGCTACCCGTTTTAGGGGAAAAGAGTAATCGATCGCCATAAACTACTAGTGGAGCACCTTCGCCTCCAGCGGCGACATGTTTTTGCCTAAAATCAGATAAGGTAATGATGCCGGTTTTCACAGCAATATGGTCACCATCACCAATTTGGAAAGTGCTATTTGGATAGTGAAAATCATGGGTTAATGATTGAGGCGCATGATAGATTGTTTGTCCGTGAGAGGCAATGAGGTCTATTGCCGATGGGTTTATTTCCCATTCGTTTAAAGCAAGGAGTGTACATTCAGCAAACAGCGTTCCGATACGGGCATGCATAGCACTTAATTTTGCCATATTTACCGTAGGTTTTGAAAAAATTTCCTGAATATCTGCTCGGACCTGTGCGGAATAGGTTATTGTTTTAAAATGGTTGATTTGTAACTGTGTTTGCTCGCCACTGCCCTTTATTTGACATAGCGCTAAATCGAGGCCATCTAATGATGTGCCAGACATTAGACCTAAAATTAATCGTTCTCTTTTTCGGGCAATCGACGCTAATTTAGATACCATATTAAAAAAAATATTTTTTATGCACACGATTGTTTAGCAATAAAATTCAAAATTAACGTAAAAAGCTAAATATTTGCTATTGAGGAATATAATATTTCGTTATTTTTGCTTCTCACCTTAAACGAAAAATCCTCAAAATGGCTAGATTAAATCTATTGGAAGAAACGCGTTTCGAGAAACTTCCCGTAACCGTTTACAAAAATTCAAAGGCAGCCTCTTTAGCTGTAGCTGCACGTATTGCCAATTTAATTAAAGAAAAGCAAGAAAAAGGTGAGCAGGCCGTTCTTGGCCTTGCTACAGGTGCAACTCCGATTCAGGTTTACGCTGAACTTGTTCGGCTCCACCGGGAAGATGGCTTAAGTTTTAAAAATGTCATTACATTTAATTTGGATGAGTACTATCCGATGCAACCTGACGCTGCGCAGAGTTACGTTACCTTTATGAACAAACATCTGTTTGACCATATTGATATTAATCGGGAGAACATTCATATTCCTGACGGAAGGCTTAATCAATCAGAAATCCCTGCCTATTGTATGGAATATGAACGTAAGATTAGCGCAATAGGAGGCCTTGATTTTCAATTGTTAGGTATTGGTAGAACCGGACATATCGGTTTTAATGAACCAGGATCTGCGCCGAATTCAGGTACACGCTTAGTTACCCTGGATGATCTTACACGTAGGGATGCGTCTCGCGATTTCGGTAGCAAAGAGAATGTGCCTACCAAAGCAATTACTATGGGGATCGGTACGATCTTCAAAGCGCGTGAAATTATATTAATGGCTTGGAGTGAAGTCAAAGCAGAGATTGTTAAAAAGGCCGTAGAAGGGGAAATGTCTTCAGAAGTGCCTGCTACGTACCTACAACTTTCAGATCATGTAGAATTTGTGTTAGATGAAGGGGCTGCAAGCGAGCTTACCCGCTTTAATACCCCTTGGTTAGTAAAGGATTGTGTTTGGGATTCCCAGACGATTAAAAAGGCGGTTATTTGGTTGGCTCAAACGGTGAATAAACCCATCTTGAAGTTAACAGAAGAAGACTACAATAACCATGGCATGGCTCAATTAGCTACCGAGAAGGGGCCTGTATACAACATTAATATTGATATTTTCAATCAGCTGCAACACACCATTACCGGTTGGCCAGGAGGAAAACCTAATGCAGATGATAGTCAGCGGCCGGAACGTGCAGTACCAGCAAAAAAGAATGTGGTTATTTTCTCGCCACATCCAGATGATGACGTTATTTCCATGGGCGGAACATTTATCCGTTTGGCTGACCAAGGGCATAACGTACACGTCGCTTATCAAACGTCAGGAAATACCGCTGTTTGGGATGATGATGTATTGCGCTACATCGAATTTGCAGTTGATTTTTCTAAATCGTTAAATTTAGAAACGAAAAAATTTAAGGATTTATATAGCGAGGCACGGAAATTTATTGCTTCGAAAAAACCTAACCAGATTGATACCGAAGAAATACGGACCATTAAAGGGTTGATCCGTAAGGGAGAAGCCATCGCTGGGGCACGTTTTGCTGGTCTACCTGATGATCACATTCATTTTCAGAATTTACCGTTCTATGATCGGAGCAAGTTTTCCAAAACGGTATCGTATGAAGATGATATCCAGCAGACAATGGACTTATTGCAACAAATACGGCCTCATCAAATATTTACAGCTGGTGATTTTGCTGATCCTCATGGAACACATAAAGTGTGCTTCGATATTATTCTGGAAGCATTTAAACGGTTGCGTAAAACAGAAGCTTGGACAAAGGATTGCTGGCTTTGGCTATACAGAGGAGCCTGGCATGAATTTGAAATCCATGAAATCGAAATGGCCGTTCCACTGTCGCCACAGGAAGTGGTACGCAAAAGGCTCGCGATATTCAAACACCAATCGCAAAAGGATTTACCAGTATTCCCTGGTGACGATGCCCGTGAATTCTGGGTTCGTGCAGAAGATCGTACCAGTGAAACAGCACAGCGTTATGATGAATTAGGACTGGCGGATTATGAAGCAATAGAAGCTTTTGTGCGATGGAAATTTAATGACTAAGGTTAAACGAGTAACAAATATTGTGGGTGTTCGGAAATGCTAGGGTATTTTTCGGACACCCTATCTTCACGTGTCAATTTAATATTGGAAATCTCCATTAAAATTAACGCGTACGAAGAAGGGTTGTAAGTAGATATCCGTTAATACAGCAAATTCACGGCGAGTCAATTTTCGTGATAGGTCATAGGAACCTTTGAATTTGAAACGTTTGGCCCATCCCTTTTCTATTTCGGCATCTAGTTCGTCTCCCCTATTGGCAACATACTTGATTAAACTTAAAAGATCCTTCAGTGTTAGGGTAGCAATTTGCTTGTCTTTAAACCATATTTGACTTCGGGTATAAATTTGTTTAGTAATCGGTTCGATTTCGGCAGAAGAAACTAAACTGTCAGGATAAAAAAGAAACTGCTTTTGGCCATCTTTACGGTTATAGTGGCCTTGTAAAATACCTGTTGCACCGATGCGTTGAATCTGTTGGTAGTGGGGGTCTTGTAGACTAATATCTTGAAAAGGTAGGAGAAAACTTTTATTACCTAAGAGTTCACCTTGTATCGTTCTGGTATTGATTTTATCAGCAGTGGTATTAAAAAAAGCACAGTAAGCAGCAGCAGCTCCACTGGCTTGCCCTAACAGCATCAAAAGTGGAGTACTGTTAACATCGGTATAATAAGGGCTAAGGCTACCTTGGGGACGGGTAACGAAGAGGGTCGCTAATGCACTGTCCGGTAACATGTATGATAAAGGCACATTAAATATATCTTCATCTTCTTGTGTTACTGCAATACCCGTTCTGTAAAGTGGCTTATTATAACTGATCTGCGGAATCAATGATTTAGTAGTGTCGTTTTTAAATAGGATTTCCGGATGTTTGGTTTCTTTTCTAATCAATTCTTTTAGTGTGCCTTGCTGAGAGGCGTCTACTAATGCTTTTGCCTTTATGCGTTCTTTGTTGCTTAGGGTAACTTGCCAGCCTTTTCCCGATTTTTCTACCTGAAGAATAGTCGTGTGTTTTTTTACGGTCAGACGTTTAACAGTATCTGCTATGCCTTCAAAAACGTTTTGTGCAATTCGGGGAGTTATCATCTTCTTTGCAGCTATTACCGCCGAGTCTGATAGTTCTTTTACATTGGCTATTCCTTTTAGAAAGACCGCCCAAGAACCGGCATCGAGTGATTGATTCGTGGTAATAGATTTTGGCTCGCCTATAATAAGTGCGCCCCCAATGGCTGTGGAATCGATGATCCAGATGGTTTCTACGCCAGATTCTGCCGATTGGATAGCTGCGGAAAAGGCATCCGCTTCATGTCCATATACGATTACTTGTGGTTTAGCTGGCTTTTTTTGTTTTTGGGCAATACAAACAATAGTAGATAAGGTAAACAAAATCAATAGAAACGTCCTTGCCATATTTGATACATAAAAATACAGTGTGAAGTTACAGGTTTTTGTTCCTTTTTTCCACAAAAAGGAACAAAAACCGAGGAGCCTGCGATGCGTTCTGAACATGTTTAGTTAACAGGAACACCTCGTGAATAAACTCGCCGCTTCAACATTTACCGGAACGTTAATGTATGCCCATGCATGATCTAAATTTTGGATACAACATTTTCGGAGATCTACAAAAACCCACCATATACATTGCTTTAGGATTTTGAACAATTGACGGATTGAGGTATGGAAAGAAAGGATTGTTTAAAAGTCGCATTTCAACTGAAATGGAATAGAGAATTCGTTTATTTATCATTCAACGATGAACAGATACCTCGACTACACTACATTTCGCTTGATATGACGGTAACAGACTTTTTAAACAACCCTTTAAAGCGTTAATCCCAGAGGCTTAATGCAGACTTGAGATTAAAGTATTATTATTACGTAGCACTTTGTTGCTTCGCTTCTGCTTTCATTTTATCATTAGCTGTAATAACAATTTCTACTCTTCTATTTTGAGCCCTACCGGCTTCTGTACTGTTATCCGCAATAGGTTCATTAAAGCTTTTTCCTTCCGTTTTCGCACGTTTTCCAACTAAACCTTTTGAAACAGCATAGTCTTTTACTGCCTGTGCCCTGCGTTCAGAAAGCCCTTGGTTATAGGCTTCGGTTCCTTTATTGTCGGTATGCCCAATAATCAAAATGTCTGTATCAGGATTTTCGTTCAGCGACTTAACAAGATTGTCAATATTCTTTTTTGCTTCGGGCTGTAACGTCGTTTGATCAAACCCAAATAGAATACCAGAATCGAATTTTACGATAATGCCCTCTCCGGCTTTTACAACTTCAGCGCCATCTACAGTACGTTCAATTTCTGCCGCTTGTTTATCCATCTTTTTACCGATAAGTCCGCCGGCTACACCTCCAAGCGCTCCACCTACAATGGCTCCTACAGCGGTATTACCCGCTTTGTGCCCAATGAGCGCACCAAGCCCAGCTCCTCCAACGGCTCCTATTCCTGCTCCTTTCTGGGTGTTATTCATTGATTTAACCGTGTCGCAGCTGGATAGCAACATACACGAAGTGGCTAAGGCCACGCCAAAAACAGCTATATTTTTTTTAACGTTCATTTTAATTTTTATTAAGGTTAGGAAAATAAATGCAAACAAAGTGCCAAAAAAATGCCGATATGAAATATTATTTAATCAGATACTTAACATTTTATTTTTCATTTTCGTTCAATTTTTGCTCTGGTATTATGATTTTTGGTAAGGTATCTGCTTTAGGGCGGCCATCGCGCTCAAATTTTTCGAAGGCATTTTTGATATAATTTTGAATATCATATTCATTCCAATAGCGAGATTTAGCATAACTGGGGCGATAGAGCGATAAAAAATTCGTTAAATCATCTCCTTTTAAACCGGTTAATTCTCCCACATTGTACTTGTTGAACTTTTTATCGACTTCTGTTTCCTGAATTTCACGTTGAGCATAGGCATTAAACCGACGGGCATTTTTTGCCGTTCGTCCAAAAGCACCGTATAGGGATGTAAGTGGGCTTGCCAAATAGGAAAGTGCCTTCGGTTTACCAATACTATAGATTCCTTGTTTTTTATAATCCTCTAAAATATCGTTAAGTTCTTCCTTACGGGTTTTTCCGGTAACGGTAACTTCCTGCAGTTCAATTGTAGGATTCAGGGGGACAACAATATTGTCTGGGTCAACTATTCGATAATATTCTGAAGAATAAGCATATTTCGTAACAATGAGTGTATCCCCTGCTTTTGCAGGAATAGTGAATCCACCTTCACTATTGGAAATAGCTTTCTCTAAGGTCCTCCTATTTGTTATTGTGGCTTCATCAACCCGCTTTGGACTACCTTTCTCTACCACAATTCCATGCAGCTGTTGCTGTGCCTGAGCCAACAAACCGCAAACAGAGAAAAATAGTATTAAGAACGTTGTATATATACCGTTATGATATTTTTGATGCTTCATATTTATCCCGGTAAACATAGTAAAACCTAGGCATTATTGATGCTAAAAAATGTTAAATTAGCTTTCTACTGATGCTTATTCTACCCAATATAGCCATTTACTTTTTAACTGTTTAACTTAGTCAACCATTTTTAACTACCTTTGCATATGATAAAATCAATGACCGGATTTGGTATAGGAACCAAAGAAAGTGCCAAAGCGAAATATACGGTAGAAATTAAATCGCTAAATTCAAAATATTTAGAGCTGGGCTTAAAGATACCTAAAGCGTTTTCGGACAAAGAACTACTCCTCAGAAATGAATGTGCGCGTCATATTGAACGGGGTAAGGTTAATATTACTATTACCGTTGAATATACAGATACAACGGCTAAAGCGGCCACTATAGATACCCATTTGCTTAAAAATTATTATACACAGCTAAAAGAAGTGGCCGAATCTTTGGGAGATCCAGCTTCAGCTGTCTTCGAATTAGCATTAAATATGCCGGAGGTCATTACTTATCAGGAAGATCTGGCCGATGAAGAAGAGTGGAAGGATGTGCTGGAAACATTTCACCTTGCCTTAAAACAATTTCAGCAGTTTCGTACCGATGAAGGTGTCGTCTTAAAAGAAGATCTTTCTAAACGAAACCAATCCATATTGGATTTATTGCTGGTCGTTGAAACGCAAGAAACTTCCAGGATCCCGATGATTAGAGAGCGTATTCAACACTATTTGGAAGAGGCTGTGGGTACGGAAGCCATTGATAAAAATCGGTTTGAGCAAGAACTGATTTATTACATCGATAAACTGGATATCACAGAGGAAAAGGTGCGTTTAAGGAGTCATTGCGAATATTTTGCTAAAATATTGAATGCAACAGATGCCAACGGGAAGAAACTCGGTTTTATTTCACAGGAAATGGGCCGTGAAATCAATACCTTGGGGTCTAAAGCAAATGATGCTAAAATCCAACAAACGGTCGTGCGCATGAAAGAAGAACTCGAGAAAATCAAAGAGCAGTTGCTGAATATCTTATAACGTAATAAGAGTGGAAAACTTAATATAGACATAAGACATAAGTAGCAAGACACAAGACCAACTAATTAAGCGGAAAAGCTAAAGCCGATAGCTCCTAGAAATATCTTGATACTTGATACTTACGTCTTGATACTTGATACTAAATGAACGGAAAATTAATCATCTTCTCTGCCCCGTCAGGCGCGGGAAAAACAACAATTGTTAAACGATTATTAGAAAAATATACCGATAAAATTGCTTTTTCTATCTCTGCCAGTACTCGTGAACCCCGTGCAGGTGAAGTAGATGGCAGCGATTATTATTTTATTAGCAAGGAAGAATTTCTGCACCGCATTGCAAAAAAAGAGTTTGTCGAGTTTGAGGAAGTGTATTCCGGAACATTTTATGGCACTCTTCGCTCGGAAATAGAACGGATTTGGGCACAAGGCAAGGCGGTTATTTTTGATATCGATGTAGTAGGAGGGTTACATTTAAAACGGAAATTTGGCGAACATGCATTAGCTATTTTTGTACAACCACCTACGTTGGATGTATTAATTGAACGCTTACGTGGCCGAGGTACCGATAGTGAAGATAAATTGCGCGAACGTATTGAAAAAGCAGGTAAAGAATTGGCTTTTGCAGAACAGTTTGATGTTATATTAAAGAATGATGATCTGGAAGAGGCTTGTAAGGAAGCCTCAGCATTAGTGTTGAACTTTCTAAATAGGTAATAGTTGCCAGTTGCCAGTTGCGAGTTATGGGTTATTGGTTAATAGGTAATAGTGAATGGTTGTGCGAGGTGCTTATAGCTTATGGCTTATAGCCTAAAGCTTATTCCCTTTTTCAAAAATTTTTACTTAACAGGAGATGCATATGCAGAAAATAGGACTTTTCTTCGGTTCGTTTAATCCCATTCACGTTGGTCATCTTATTATCGCAAATTATATGGCCAATTATACCGATTTGTCTGAGGTTTGGCTGGTTGTATCGCCACATAATCCCTTGAAAAAAAAAGATAGTTTACTCAACCAATATGATCGTCTAGAAATGGTTAATCTAGCCCTAGAGGAAGCCGATCATCTTCGGTCTTCTGATGTAGAATTTAGGTTATCCCAGCCCTCTTATACCATAGATACCTTGGTTCATTTACGTGAACGCTATCCAAACAAAGCTTTTGTATTAATTATGGGGTCAGATAATTTGGCCACATTAAAGAAATGGAAAAACTACGAAATTATATTACGTGATTTTTCCATTTATGTTTATCCAAGGCCCAATCATGATATTTCAGAATGGATAAATTATCCGCATATTACGTTTACAGACACGCCATTAATGGAAATATCATCTACCTTTATACGGGACGCCTTAAAAGCAGGAAAAAATGTGCGCTATTTTTTACCAGAAAAAGTATTAGACTTTATTGATAAAAAGGGAATCTATCGGTAATTATTTTACTTTTTCCCCTGCGAAAAAAGTAACAAAACCGAAGAGCTTAGCGATGAGCCCATGAATACCTTAAAATAAAAATTGTGTCATTCATAAAAGCTCCCCGCTTCAAAATTTACAGGAACGACGGTGCCTCCCATTGCACGATGTAAATTTTAGAGGCGGTATTTTCGAAAGCCAAAGGTAAGTGCTTTTAACCATATTTGTTACCCGATTAGCTTGGGTTAAGGCTGGTTGTTCGCACTAACTCTTCGTTCTGCTTAACGATCGCCTAGGAAATTTACGGTTGGCAGGTTGATGCACTACCAATGTAGTAAAATTCCAAGCGATGAGTTTATTCACTACTTATCCATTTTAAAAGGTGTTCATGAACTCCCTTCGGTCGGTTTTGCTCCACTTTTTTCATGATGCGTTTGCTTTTAAAGGTATTCAAGCTACTTCGTGGTCTGCGGAAGAAAGTGGAAAACAATTAATGACCAAGTTCCGCCAGTTCCGCTTTCTCATCAATAGGGACTTGCGGAATAAAATCATCATAGGCCTCTGTATCTTGATCGGAGTAAGTGCCATAGGCATTTAAGAAAATCCCCTTTTGGCCGTCTTTGGTTTCAATAACATATAATACCGACATATCCGCCGGATCGCTCTCTCCTTCAAATCGATACGTTCGAACAATCGATAACTCATTAGGCTGGTATAATTTATCCGAAGGACCTAGCGTGGCTCCCTTTTTCGTGATCTTTAGTTCTTCACTATATCCTCTTTCACGAAGTTTATTCATTACAACCGACAGCGGTGTCATAGATGCTGATGTACTCATATGGATTGCTTATTTGTTTTTAGGATATAACAGTGCTTTCGAATAAATAGTTTTTGTTGGGTGGGCTATTCTCTTAACTTTGTAACGCATCAAAGCATTTGTAGCGCATGAAACTTTTTTTGTTAGACGGTATGGCCCTCATATACCGGGCACATTTTGCCCTAAGTAAGGCCCCGCGTTTTACGTCAACCGGTTTGAATACATCAGCGATTATGGGATTCACTAATACGCTATTGGAAGTGCTCAAAAAGGAAAGCCCTACCCATATGGCGGTAGTTTTTGATACGGATGCACCTACCGAACGGCACATATCGTTCGAGGCCTATAAAGCCCATCGGGAGGCTATGCCTGAAGATTTGGCTACGGCGATACCGTATATTATTCGATTGATCGAAGGATTCAATATTCCGGTTATTACCAAAGATGGTTTTGAAGCCGACGACATTATTGGCACGTTAGCAAAAAAAGCGGAACAGCAGGGGTTTGAAGTTTTTTGCATGACCCCTGATAAAGATTTTGCACAACTAGTTAGTGAACGTATTAAAATCTATAAACCTGCCCGTATGGGCAATGGCCATGAAATTTTAGGGGTTAAGGAGGTATTGGAAAAGTGGGAGATTCGGCGAGTAGAACAAGTTATCGATATTTTAGGGCTTTGGGGTGATGCGGTAGACAATATCCCAGGTATTCCAGGGATAGGCGAAAAAACGGCAAAGAAGCTTATTCAGGACTACGATTCGATGGAAAATCTATTCGCTAATAGTCATAAACTAAAAGGTAAACAGCGAGAGAATATCGAAACCTACGTCGAACAAGGACTCATTTCAAAAAAATTGGCCACGATTATATTGGATGTTCCAGTTGATTTAAATACAGAGGCATTGCTCATTAGAGAACCAAACAAAGAACTTCTGGAACCCTTATTTGCTGAGTTAGAGTTCCGTACTTTAGGTAGGCGGGTATTCGGTGACGATTTTAGTGTTGCGGAAGGGAAGGTAGCCGTGGGAGCTCAAATGGATCTTTTTGGCAGTTCTACTCCTATGACGGTAAGTGAAGAGCTTGGTGCCGAAATATCACCGGTAGGAAAACATATCGGAAATACCGATCATACGTATATATTTGCGGATACGGACGAGAAAATAGAAGAATTGTTGGGATTGCTTAAACAGCAAACAACTATTTGTTTTGATACCGAAACTACCGGAACGGATGCAAACTGCTGCGAGCTTGTTGGTTTAAGCTTTGCCTATGAACAAGGAAAAGCATGGTATGTCCCTGCGCCAGCTGATCAACTGATGTGTACTGCCTTGGTGGAGCGTTTTAAATCCGTTTTTGAAAACGAAGCGATTACCAAAATTGGTCAAAACTTAAAATTCGATATGCTTGTGTTGGGCTGGTACGGAGTACAGGTAAAAGGATCTTTATTTGATACCATGTTGGCGCATTACCTGATTGATCCTGAAACCAGGCATGGTATGGATGTATTGGCAGAGAATTATTTAGGCTATACACCGGTTTCTATCACTAGTTTAATTGGTCCAAAGGGAAAAAAGCAGCTCAATATGCGCGACATAGATCCACAAATAGTAAGCGATTATGCCGCAGAAGACGCCGATATTACGTTACAACTCAAGAAAGTGTTCGAACCTTTATTAGCCACAGTGGAAGCAAACCAATTAGCCTATGAGGTAGAATTTCCTTTGGTGCGTGTGTTGGTGGATATGGAAAGGGAGGGGGTTCGTATTGATGTAAAAGCGTTGACGGATTTTTCGTTAACGATTCAGAACGATGTACAAGTGCTTGAAGAACGGATCTACGAAAAAGCTGGTGTGCCGTTCAACATCGCTTCGCCAAAACAGTTGGGTGAAGTTCTTTTTGATAAATTGCAATTAGATCCCAAAGCAAAGAAAACAAAAACCGGCCAATATCAAACAGGCGAAGATGTGTTGTTGGCATTAGCTAATAAGAGTGATATTGTGCAGGATATTTTGGAATATCGGCAATTGCAAAAATTGAGATCAACCTATGTAGATGCCTTACCACAATTGATCAACGCTAAAACGGGGCGGGTGCATACTTCTTACAACCAGGCAGTGGCTGCTACAGGAAGACTAAGCTCTAATAATCCCAACTTGCAAAATATACCTATAAGAACAGAACGTGGCCGCGAAGTGCGCAAAGCATTTATTGCACGAGACGAGGAACACGTGATTTTATCAGCAGATTATTCACAGATCGAATTACGATTAATTGCAGAAATTAGTAAAGATGACAATATGCTGGATGCCTTTGCGAAGGGGCTTGATATCCATACGGCTACCGCAGCCAAGGTATATGGAGTAGCACTAGAAGAGGTTACGGCAGCTCAACGTAGAAATGCTAAAGCCGTAAACTTCGGAATCATTTATGGGCAGTCGGCTTTTGGACTATCGCAAAGTTTAGGAATCCCAAGAAGAGAAGCGGCCGATATGATTGAGCAGTATTTTCTTCAATACCCGGGAATTAAGGATTATATGAGTAACACGATTGCATTTGCCAAAGAGCATGGTTATGTGGAAACGCTTTTAAAACGAAGACGCTATTTACGGGATATTAATTCTGCTAATGCCACTATACGTGGCTTTGCTGAGCGGAATGCCATTAATGCTCCTATTCAAGGTTCGGCTGCAGATTTAATTAAGATCGCCATGATCAATATTCATCAGGAAATAATAGCGCAAGGTTTGAAAGGGAGGATGACCATGCAGGTGCATGATGAGTTGGTGTTTGATGTCCCTAAGGTAGAGATTGAAGCATTTAAGGTGTTTATTGAGGAACACATGAAAAATGCGTTAAAAACGGAAGTTCCCATTGTGGTAGAAATAGGCCAAGGGAATAGCTGGCTGGAAGCACATTAGATTTTATCCCATGAACAGAATTGATCCTAGTATCCTATTGATTTTAAGCTTATGTCTGGCCAGCCCCGTGCTTGCTCAAACAGATTCCGTGCAAACAGATACCCTTAAATCCACTTATTTTGAACCGTTGGAAGATGGACGGACACAGTTTTATTTTGATGAGCACTATTTTCTGGTCGATAGAGACTGTCAATATAAAACCATAGAGCGCGTAGGTAAATATAACGTTTCGTTAAAAAATTTCGATGGGCCATTTACCGATTATAATAACGATGGACAGGTTATTTTGACGGGGAACTATACAGGAGGCAAGAAGAATGGTCTTTTTACAGCGTATTTTGCCAATGGTCGGACGAAATGGATTATTCATTTTAAAGATGATCTGCCAGTGGATACTTCAAAGTATAATTATCCAGACGGGTTGCCGCTCCTGGAAATACGATATACCGATAGTGCCGCTTATGTACAGAATTTTTGGGATACCCATAGGCGACAACGAATTAAGGATGGAGATGGTAAGTTTGAATTTGCCGTTAAAGCGGAAGGATATAATGCGTATGGTTATACCTATACGAAATACCAGGGGAACGTAAAGGCTGGAAAACCAGACGGTGTTTGGAATATCTTTTTACTATACGATAATCGTGAACAGGATTTTGCGGGCTATGAACGGTTTGAAAAAGGTAAATTTAAAGCAGGTTATGACGAATTGGAAGGTGTACCTTATCAAGGGAATTCTAAACTTCAAATCGGCCCCTCGCTTTTCTTCCCTCAAGCTGAAGAGATGGTGAGCAAACACTGTACAATAGATGAAAACCAAGATTTCTCTCTCTTTATGGTGAAAAAACTGGAAAAGGCCTTCGCTCTTTTTGATGTGCGTGATTTAATACCCCAACCAACGGAATTGGAAATAACAGCTCATGTGGATAAGTCGGGAACGCTGCAACAGTTAGAACTTGTTAAGGGTCTGCCAAGTGAAGAAGCAGATAAAATAATCCGCAATACACTCCGAAATATCAATTATTGGATCCCATCATATGGTGATGGCGATTATATAGACGACGTTTTGCAGTTAAAAGCAGATGTTATTGCAGATGAAAATGGACGGCTTAAATGCTATAATTTAATGATTGAGCGGGAAAAAGGAATTTAAGGGGTGTCCAAAAAGTCGCCAACAACCGTCATCGTAAGTTTGTGTGCGACTTTTTGGACAGCTCTTATCTTGTTTACAACCTTATCGACTCGCCAATAGCTAACAGATGTAAATGAAGGCCAGCGTCAGCAAACTTACGCTTCGCCTCTTCTTCATCAATTTTAATGGGAGGAAAAGTGTTATAGTGTATGCCAATAATATGCTTGCAATTAATAAATCCTGCGGCTTTAATGGCATCATCTACCCCCATCGTGTAATGGTCGCCAATTGGCAATATGGCCCAGTCAAGCTGTTCATCAGCCAACAACTTCATTTCAAGTGTTAGTGCCGTATCGCCGGCATAGTAAATCTTCTTATCGCCACTTTTCAGCAGGTAACCAGCGGCAACCCCGCCGTATTGGCCATCTGGAGTAGCATTCGTGTGCAAGGCAAATACCATCTTTGCAGTTCCAAAGGAGGTCTTAATCGTTCCTCCAAAATTAATGCCTACGATCTTATCTTCGCTAACCCCTTGCCGATTCACCCAAGCTGCCGTTTCAACAATAGCGATAACCGTTGCGTTACTGTTTTTTTGTATTGCTGCAACATCAGCCACATGATCTACGTGTCCGTGACTTAATAATATGTAATCAGGCTGGAGTGTATGAATATCAATTGCTTTTGCTTGTTCGTTGGGTGTTATAAAGGGGTCGAATAACACATTGGCTCCTTCAAGATCCAACGCTACTGTTGCATGTCCATAAAATGTTGCTTTCATCTGTAAATAATTTTTTATCCATCGGTCAGCTGGAGCTTACCATGTTCAAACCCCGAAGGGCTCATGAACACCAATGGTATTTAAAATCCGTGAATAAATTTACATTTCCCTGTGTGATAAAAATGAAATTTTAAACATGGACGGTTCATAAACGTAAATTAAAAAGTAAAAAGGAAAAATTAAAAAAGCCGACCGACAGTGGCAGCGACGCTTCTTATTTGTTCACTATTTGTTACTGTTCGTGCAAGTGCCGCTTCATGTTTACTCATCAGCTTTATGCAATACGCTTTAAGCTTTAGGCACTTGTCTTATTGCTTAAAGCGTATAGCCTACAGCTGTCTGCTATTTAAACCTTACGCCTTATACCCTACACCTTATAACGTATAACTTACAACCTACAACTATTGACCAAACATTCCCCCCAAACCACCAAGCATATCTTTTGTGGCAGCTTGCATTTCTGTCTGGCTGATATGCTCTGCTTGTTGCATCGCCTTATTGACTGCCACGGTTAATAGCTCTTCCAATTCTTCCAGATCAGCATCCTCATAAAATGAGGGATCGATGGTGATGGCTTTAACTTCTTTATTCGCAGTAGCCTCCACTTTAATTAAACCACCCTCTGCTTCACCAAAAACACTAATGGTATCTAGCCGTTTTTTTATTTCCTCAGCCTTTTGCTGCGCTTGAAACAATTTGTCAAACATGTTTTTTAAGTAAAAATTAAAAAATAAAAATTAAAAAAGCCTCACTCCCCCACATAATCTCCACTACCGTTATATGCTCCTTGTCGTATCACAGGCATATCCAAAATATGGTAAAGATCATCCAAATGCATCAGACTACCGTTAGCCATATTACTTAACAAAACTATTGTGATATCGTTTTTTAAATCACGAACATATAAATTTTTAAAACCATGCCACCAACCGGTATGGTAAACGACATGTTCTTTGCCTTGTTCAAAGGTACGCCAACCAAAGCCATAATTAAAAACACCTTTCATCGACTTGCTGTTTTGCGGAGCATAGGCTGAATCCTGTAATGCCTTGTTGATTAGTCGGCCATCTCTTAGCGCACGGTCATATAAAAATAGATCTTCCACAGTGCTGTAAATTCCTTTATCACCAACCGGACCGTCGTGAAAATTTTGTACAACGGATCTTCTCCAAATCTTGTCGTGACCAACCACGTCTGTCGGGATTTTTTCATAATCTGCTTTGGAATAAACATTCGTATGTTTCATCCCTGCAGGATCAAATACATGTTCCTTCATATAGGTGGTGTAGGTCTCTCCGCTAACCTTTTCAATGATGGCTCCAAGAATCATAAAATTGGAGTTATTATAGTGAAAACGTGCATCGGGTTTAAAGTATGGAGCTGGTTTGTGTTCTGCCAATATTTTCATGACATCCAGATTAGTCATCCCTTTTTTCTTATCGGGCCATAAATCGTCCGTAAAATAAACATAATTGATCAAGCCGGAGCGGTGTGAAAGTAACATCCGGATGGTAATACCATCGTAAGGAAAATCTGGAAAGAATTCCTTCACCTGCTGGTTAAGTTTTAATTTACCTTCTTGCACCAATAATAAAATACCTGTAGCAGTCAAGGTTTTGGATACTGATGCCAGTTCAAATTGCGAACGCAGTTTAAGGCTGTCTTTTAGTAAATAATTTGCCCAACCAAAACTATTTTCATAAATGATTTTTCCCTTTTTTGCGACCAGCACATTGCCATTAAAAGCGGAGTGCTTATGTAGTTTTTGCATAAATGCATCGATTTCCCGATTGGCTTGTTTAGGATTATACAATAACCGTATACTATCGGTAATGGCTTGTTCTTTTGCTATTTTCTCTTTTTTCTGACTAGCTGAGCTACATGCGGCTAAGCTAAGTAAAGACCATAAAAAAAATTTTATAAATGACTTCAATGTTCGGGTGTTTACAAATTTGTTTAATCCATTATACCATAAATGGAATGGCGAATTTGGTAAAATATTGTGTTAAATGCCAATTTAATGAAATTTTTACGATTTCCGTTCTTCCCTCGCTCAGGGGCCAATGCATAATAGGGTTTACCTATGCCTTATTTGCAACGGCTCTTCGTTCTGCTTAAATCCGTCTTAGAACGTTGATGCTTATCCTGTGAGGCACCACCGTAGCAATTCGGAATTAACTTTTTTACTATTATCAGCTTCTTATGGCGTAAACCGACAGGCCCGAATGGTAGGGTAATGCATTGCATATGAAAGGCATTTTAGCTAAGTTTGTAGGCATTATCATAAAATAAAATACAATGACCTACAGAATAGAACACGATACCATGGGCGAGGTGAAAGTACCTGCTGAGAAATACTGGGGTGCTCAAACCGAAAGATCGCATGAAAACTTTAAAATTGGCGCTGAAGGCTCTATGCCTAAAGAGATTATTGCGGCTTTTGCTTATTTAAAGAAAGCAGCGGCATATACCAATACGGATGCAGGGGTTTTACCTCAGGAAAAGCGTGATCTGATTGCTCAGGTTTGTGATGAAATTTTAGACGGTAAATTGGCCGGTGAGTTCCCTTTGGTTATTTGGCAAACCGGTTCAGGCACACAATCCAATATGAATGTTAACGAAGTGATTGCTAACCGGGCACATGTTATCCAAGGCAATCAATTAGGTGAAGGTAAAACATTTATTCATCCAAATGACGATGTGAATAAATCACAATCATCGAATGATACCTATCCTACGGCTATGCATATCGCAGCCTATAAATTATTGCTCGAAACGACCATTCCTGGTGTAGAGAAATTGAGAGATACGCTAAAAGCTAAATCGGAACAATTCAAAAGTGTCGTCAAAATTGGCCGTACACATCTGATGGATGCTACACCTTTAACATTAGGACAAGAGTTTTCCGGGTATGTTTCCCAATTAGACCACGGTTTGAAAGCCTTACGTAATACGCTTGATCACTTGTCGGAATTAGCGTTAGGGGGTACAGCTGTTGGAACGGGTATTAATACACCAAAAGGATATGCCGTAAATGTGGCCAAATACATTGCCCAATTTACAGGTCTACCCTTCCGTACGGCTGAAAATAAGTTCGAAGCCTTAGCGGCGCATGATGCCATGGTTGAAAGTCATGGAGCGTTAAAGCAATTAGCGGTTTCGTTGATGAAAATTGCCAATGATGTTCGTATGTTAGCTTCTGGTCCGCGTTCGGGTATCGGCGAATTATTGATTCCTGAGAATGAACCGGGATCATCCATTATGCCCGGAAAGGTCAATCCTACCCAATGTGAGGCTTTGACAATGGTCGCGGCTCAAGTGATGGGTAACGATGTCGCCATCACCATAGGAGGTGCTACAGGACACTATGAACTGAATGTATTTAAACCGTTAATTGCTGCAAATTTCTTACAATCGGCTCGCTTACTTGGAGATGCTTGTGTTTCCTTTAATGATCATTGTGCTGTCGGCATTGAGCCTAACTACGAAGGAATTAAGAAACATGTAGAAAATTCGTTGATGTTGGTTACCGCGCTAAATCCATATATCGGCTACGAGAATGCTGCGAAAATCGCTAAAAAAGCGCATAAGGAAAATAAATCTCTTCGAGAAGCTGCGTTAGCGCTTAACCTGCTTACCAATGAGCAATTTGATCAATGGGTTCGGCCGGAGGACATGATTGGTGGGTTGAAATAGCAGCTTACTTGGAGGAAATGAATAGTAGAAGGTACCGGTACCGTTTCCCTTTTTGCCAAAAGATAAGCGCATATCCATTACTCCTTATGGGTATGTGCTTGTTTTTTTTTGCTGGCTGTAAATTCAATCCTAATATACAAGGAGAAGGAGAACCTTACCTTCAAGGGGTTTGGGTTCAAGATTCGGTACCCAATCAGGAACAGTTACTGACCTATAGTTTATATCGGTTTAAGTTTACCTGTGATTCCGTGTACATCACATTAAAAACCTTTAGCAAGGTGAAAACGGTAGTCGACTCCTGTTTTGGCAACGGACAATGGGATGAATATGCCAAAGGAGTTTATTTGGTAAGAAACGATAGTTTATTAATTGAATCGACTTTCACACATCCTAATTGGCGACAAAAACTTACCGGTTGTCATCGTATCGGTCAATTTCTCCCGCGGTTTAAGGTGCTTAAACATACGGAAGATTCGCTGTACTTGGAAAGTCAATATTATCAAACACCAGTTAACGTAAAAAAAATAGAAGCCATTACGTGTGTACCAAAAGCACGTTAGGCATTTTCTATAGATAAAAATTATGAAGGTAGAAATAAGCCGGCTGTATATAGGAATTTTTTTGCTCGTTATAAGTTATGGTAAAGCCATGGGGCAAGAAGAGCGACCTGGATTATATAAACGGTTCATGAATGGTAAGCTCATGCAGAGCAAATTGGTTCAAAAATTTATCTCTACCGAAAAGGATTCCTCCCGGTCGGCGGGATTTGTGGTGTTACCCTTGTTAGGATATGCTCCCGAAACCGGATTGGAATATGGGCTTTCTGGTATCTATAATTTTTATTTGGACAAGCAGGATACGCTTATTCGGACATCAAGTTTAGTGTTACAGGGATCGTTTACCACAAAGCACCAAACTAATCTTAAGTTTACGTCAGATATTTGGACAAGAGGAAATAATTTTCACTTTCTTTCAGAGTTGCGGTATAAGGATTTCCCGTTTAATTTTTATGGTTTAGGGAAGGATACTTGGAAAGCAGATAAAGATTCGTTGACCCAACGATTATTTCGTTTTAAATGGGAAGGAGAGAAGAAAATAGTTCCGCATTATTATGCTGGAATAGGCGTATTGTATGAGCATCATCGCTATCGGGATGAAGCGATAGGTGGAATTTATGATCGTATACCACTTTATGGAAGAAATGGAGGGAAATATCTTTCTTTTGGAATATCGCAGGCTTACGATACTCGAAATAGTAACCTGTATACCACTAAAGGGTATTTTGCGCGGTTAGTAGTACATTATACGCCTGATTTCTGGGGAAAGGAAAATTTTCATGGTACTAATGCTGAAATAGATTTGAGAGCGTTTTATCCACTAACAGAAAAATTAACACTTGGCCTGCAAGCAACATATAGTGAATATTTTGGAGATACGCCTTTTTATCTTTTACCACAATTGGGTAGCGATGAAACGATGCGGGGATACTATCCGGGTAGGTACCGCGATAAGCTATTAGTTACTTCGCAGGCAGAGCTCCGTTACCGCATCCATCCACGCATTGGTTTTGCTGCTTTTGCGGGTGGCGGATCGGTTTATCACCAGAAATTTGACTTTTCATCATTGAAACCTTCTTATGGCGGAGGATTACGTTATTTCTTTGATTTGGAGCATAATTCAAGCGTTCGTATAGATTATGGTGTAGGCGAGAAAAGACCAGGAGAACCAAGGCAAACAGCTTTTTATCTATCGCTTGGGGAAGCGTTTTAGGTAAGGTTTAAGGTCTGAAATGTAGGGTATAAGGAAGGCACGAGCAATCCGCCAGTGGTCTCGGATAGGCTCAATAACGATCAGCTAAATAAGGTATAAGGCGTATGTGGGGTACAATCAACCAACACTTAATATAGTCTGCCAGACACTCGTAAAGGGTAACGCGCAACGAACAACTAATACAAACTAGAACCTGATTTTGAAATGTTCCTTCGCTTGATCTTGTTTGAAGAAAACCACTCCAATATAAAATAGGTCGATGGTAAGACTAACTTGTGGATGCGCCTTGATTATTGTCCAAGCTTCTTTCATGCCTTTGCTCCAATAGATGTCATCAAATATAAGTACCGTTTGTGGATGTACCTTTGGAAGACACCAATTAAAATAACGAAGTGTCGCCTCTTTTCGATGGTTACCATCAATGAAGAGAAAGTCGACGCGCGGTATTTCTTGAAGGATCTGTGGTAGGAGTTCATCGAAATTACCCACTTTTACGGTAACGTTTTTTATCGATAGATCTTGCAAATTTTGTTGAGCGATTGCTGCAGTCTGCGGGCAGCCTTCAATCGATATTAAATGGGCACTAGGTGTAGCGCTAGCCAAATAGGCCGTTGTAATGCCCAAGCATGTACCTAATTCAATAATCATTTGTGGTGAAAACCTATTGGCCAAACGAGCAAGTAATTTGGCCACTCTTTGAGGTTTTAGGGCGTTTTTCGCGATGGTTTTTACCTTCTTCGCTTTTCCATGATGCAGCATTGATCCGGCACCATAATCGGTAACGGTAATCATGCGGCTATCTTTTTTAAGTGCGGATCGTTTGCTTTCTATCTGTTGCTCATCAAGTATGGGGGTGTAACGATAGATCACTTCATCAACCAGTTGATAAACGAAGGGTGAATGGATGCCGTGACGGGTTTTAGCAGTGAAGCGATGGATAAAATAATCCAAAAAGAAATGATAGTTAGCCATGTCTTGACAAAGATAGCTTTTTATAGATTATGCATCCCAGTATGTCGCCATAAGCTGAAAATTTATTCTTGTAATCTCGAAAAATCAAAGATTTCATTCGTTGTAACTTTCAATGCCAAGGCGATCTGATACACCATGAACGAAGAGGGGTTCACCCTTCCATTCTCAATTCGGCCAAGGGCTTGGTAGTCTTTGCCTAAAAGTGCTGCTAACTCAGGCTGTGTGAGGTTCTGTTCTTCACGGAGTGCTTTTATCCGTTTTCCCAGATTGATTTTAAAGTTCTCCAAATCCTCATCCATTTCTCCTACTAAACACAGGATAATTTCAAAAAAACAAGAAGGCGCCCTTTTAGACGCCTTCATTTTTGTACATACCCCAACTATAAACTTTATCCTGTTTATGCATTTAGCTAAAATTCATGTAAGTTTGTATATGCTAAATGATAATGAAATCAGCTCCTTGATTCAGTTGTTGGATGATCCCGACGATGGTGTTTATCAGCATGTTGAAGAGCGGTTGCTAGCTGAAGGGGTCACGGTGATTGGTTCTTTAGAGGAAGCTTGGGAGCGATCATTTGATACCTTATTGCAATCAAGGATTGAGAACCTGATCCATAAAATCCAGTTCGAACAGGTGCATCGCGAATTGGAGCTTTGGCTAGTGAGTGGTGCGTTTGATTTGCTGCAGGGCCTAATTATTGTCAATAAATATCAATATCCAGATTTAGATGAGCAGACCATCATTAATCAAGTAGACGAAATCAAACGTGATGCTTGGTTAGAAATGATGTATAATATGAATGCGGTGGAAAAGGTGCGGTTATTAAATAATGTGTTTTATAATATGCATGGGTTTAAGGGAAATACGAAGAATTACCATGATCCGCAGAATTCGTATATCGGAAAAGTCTTGGAAACCCGTAAAGGTAATCCCATATTATTAGCCTCACTATATAGTATTGTTGCACAACGCTTAGATATTCCCATTTATGGGGTTAACTTGCCTAGACATTTCATTCTGGCTTATTTAGATGAAAATATAAAATCAGGTGAAGAAGAGATCTTATTTTATATCAATGCCTTTAATCGGGGGCAGATTTTTGGACGTCACGATGTACTCTCTTTTCTAAAACAACTGAACCTTCCACATCATAAAGAATTTTTTGTCCCTTGCGATAATAAAGCGATTATTAGTCGGGTATTGCGCAACCTGTTAGCAGCCTATCATCAGGCGGGAAACCTGGAGAAAGCGAATGAAATGGAACGCTTACTCACACTTTTTAACGAGTAGCTAATAACCCGCTATCCGTATTGATTACTTACCTGCACTTCTTGCATCGAGATAGATGAATGAAGGGGTTAAGCTGGTACTTACGGATTGGTCAGGAGCGGTATCACTAGCAGCATCGATAGCGAATCGGAGGATACGTTTATTCCGGTCGGCCACATAAATAAATTGATTTCGATCGGGCGAACCGGCAATAGCGACGTCAACAGGGTTAGCTAATGTGGTGGCAGCCCCGGTAATGATCCGTGAGGGTAAGATATTCCCACCGGAAGCGATCACTTGGCTAGCATTTTCAATGAGGTAAACCTTTCCGTCCACGGTGGTACCACTAGCGTCTTCTCCCAAATCTGTTATAGCCAGCATATCTAGCGAATCAGAATAGGCAATTCCGCGTAGATCATTTGCACCAGTAATGGTTAAGGTATAATCGGGTGTTCCCTTGACAAGTTGGTCGCCAGCAGTAATGTTGTGCATTTTAAATGCCCAAATTTGTTTGGTGTCACCCAGCATGGAGACAAGCATGACCGAGTCATCGCTAATTTTCATGCCTGATGCCAAATCCCAAGGCCGTGCATCCAACTGTAACCTTTTTTTAGGATATTGTTGACCAGATAACTTTCCTGGATTATAATACATATTTAAGGATGCGGTATCGGTGGCATCATTGGTAATGAACAATAAATCGGAATACCTATCGTATTCGATGGCACGCGGGCTATGGAGCTGAACCGTATCTTTAAAGCTTCGCGAGGTGGTGCCTAAGGTACCCACATCGTTTACCGAGAAATATTTTACGGTAGTATCATCATGGCTTATTTGAAACCCTTGGGATAAAATTGGACTGAAAAAGATACCCATGCCTCTTTTAGGCGTAGAATTCAATGCTTCACTAGAGCCAGTGGTAGGGAAATAATCCGTACTATCTGCCGGATCATAGACAACAATGTTTTCAAGCGGACCGCTATCATCAGTGGCAAGATCGGAAAACGAAACATACAACCGTGATATAGGAGAAATGGGATAATCCGGTTCATCATCCGCACGTTTACAGGTTACCCATACGCCCACGATAAGTAGTACTAAAAAACTCAATAGAAATGCACGCCTCATGCTTACATCATTTAGCGCAAACATAGCTAAAATTGGTCTGTTTCGCAACTTCCAACTAATAACTACCTTTGTATAGTTAAAATTTATAATATGACACTTGTACAATTAGAATATATTATAGCGGTAGATACCTATAGAAGTTTTGTGGCTGCCGCAGAAAAATGTTTTGTAACGCAACCGACCTTAAGCATGCAAGTCCAAAAATTAGAAGAGTCGCTTGGTGTTCGGATTTTTGATCGCAGTAAACAACCCGTTGTTCCCACGGAGATTGGTGAAGAGATTCTTAGGCAGGCCAGGATTGCGGTACAGGAAAGCCAGAAGATAAAGGAACTCGTGACCAACAGAAAGGGGGAATTAGAAGGCGATCTAAAAATTGGTGTTATACCAACAATTGCGCCCTATTTATTACCAAAGGTACTGGGTAGTTTTATGGAAAAATACCCCAAATTGCGCTTGCATGTTTGGGAATATACGACAGAAAAAATCATTCGGGAATTGAAGGTGGGGCTCTTGGATTGTGGCATTTTATCCACTCCCATTCACGAACCTACGTTGCAGGAACACCTGTTATTTTACGAAACATTTGTGGCCTATATCTCAAAAGAAAGTGAGCTGAATAAAAAGAAAATGGTAACGGCCAATGATGTTTTAGAAGAGAAACTTTGGTTGTTAAATGAAGGGCATTGTATGCGTAATCAGGTACTCAATATTTGTAGTCGAAAGAAATCTACTCATCCCGAGGAAGCTTTTGAATATAATACGGGAAGTATTGAGACGCTAAAGCGTATGGTTGATACCAATGCAGGGGTAACCATTATGCCTGAGTTGAGTATTGGTATGTTTAGTGTGGAGGAATTAGATCAGGTGCGCTATTTTAAGTCGCCCGAACCCGTACGTGAAATTAGCCTGGTGACGCAAGAAAATTACTTAAAACGGAAGGCTATTGAGGCTTTTAGAAGCGAAATTCTAGCTATTTTACCAAAACGCTTTAAAAGCCGCAAGAAAAAAGAAGTGATGGCCATAGATTAAGCAGGGGGAGGTGTCGTTTCCTTTTCTTTTTTAGGCGTATCGATAAATTCAGTCTGGTTAATCCGCACGGCTATCGACGAAGGTTTGATGCCATCACCAAACATTTCTGCATTCTTTTCTGTAAATTCGGCTCCGAAAAATAGGATAGATGAGGTATAGTTAATCCAGAGTAGAATAATAACAATAGAACCGGCCGCCCCATACCCCGATGCGGGTGCCGCATATTGCATATATAATCCGATTGCCCATTTTCCGATCATGAAGAGTATAGCGGTGAAAAAGGCTCCAGCCCGTATATCTTTCCATTTTATTTTGACATCGGGTAAAAATTTAAAAATACTGCCAAAAAGTACCGATAATACAATAAATGTAATCAATGTGTTGACTATGTAAAGTACAACATTGGTGGTTTCATCCAATAGATCAAGGCCAAATACATTTAAATCAGGTAGATAATGAATAACAGTTGTGCTGATAACCGAAATAATGACATTTAATAGTAGCGATACAACCAATAGAAAGCCCAATATTAGAACAATAGAAAAAGAAAGTGCCCGATCAATGAGTAATTTTACCCACCCCCTTTTAGGTTTTGGTTTTACATTAAAAATGAGATTTAGAGAATCTTGCATTTCAATGAAAACCTTAGTGGATGCGAAAATTAAGGTGCCTACGCCGATAATGGAAGCAATAAGAGAGCCTTTGCCTACGGATAAATTCTGTATAAGGGATTGAATTAAAGCGGCAGCATCTGGTCCGACAAACTCGTTAATCTGTTGAAAGATCTTACCTTGCTGTGCGTCGTCGCCAAGGACAAAACTAACTACTGCCAGTACAATAAGTAGTAAGGGAGCTAAGGCAAATATCGTGTAATAGGATAAAGCAGCGCTTAGTTTAGATACTTTATCATCGCCAAAACCGATAGCTGTTGCTTTAAGTAGCGTAAAAGAGTCTTTGTAGAACGATCGTTTTAAGATTTTCATAGCGCCTTGTTAACACGTTAATTTACTACCGATGGGAAACAATGAGCAATTCTAAATCTTTTGGTGTTAAATTAAATTTATGGGCCATGTCTTTATTGGTTAACTGGCCTTGATAAAGATAAATGGCATTTCGTACGCCAGGTTTGTTCCAAATAACATTTAACAATCCACCTTGCTCCCCAATGTCCAACAAGATTGGTGCAAAAATGTTTGTCAAAGCATAGGTTGCAGTTCTCGCTACGCGGGAAGCAATGTTGGGAACACAATAGTGAATAACATCACCGATACGGAAAACAGGCTGATCGTGGTTCGTTATTCGGGATGTTTCGAAGCAGCCTCCCTGGTCGATGCTTACATCAATAAGTACAGAATTGGGTTTCATTCTAGAAACGGTCTCTTCTGTAATAATACAGGGACTTCTACCATTTGTGGCACGCATGGCTCCAATAACGACATCGCAAGATAATACAGCCTTCTGTAGAACGATAGGTTGGATAACAGAAGTAAATACTTTATTGCCCAAATTATTCTGCAATCGTCGTAACCTATATAACGAACTGTCAAATACTTTTACCTGCGCTCCCAGTGCGAGCGCAGTACGGGTGGCATATTCTCCTACCGTTCCAGCTCCGATAATAACAATTTCCGTAGGAGGTACACCGGTAACTCCTCCTAACATTAAACCCTTGCCATCAAAAACGTTGCTTAAATATTCGGCTGCTATTAAAATAGAAGTAGCACCCACGATTTCACTCATTGCCCGTACAACGGTCAATATATTGTCTTCATCACGTAGATATTCGTAGGATAGTGCTGTAATCTTTTTCTTCATCATGGCCTTTAAGTGCTCAAGACCAAGCAAAGAAGGTTGTTGACTGGAAAATAACACCTGTCCCGTTTTCATTAGTCCGATTTCTTCCAGTGTAGGTGCACTGATTTTTACAATGATATCACAGGCGTAAATTCGTTCTCTTTCATGAACAATAATTGCTCCCTGTTCACTATAGTGATGATCGAGAAAATTGGCACCATTGCCGGCTCCGGATTCCAGCATAATCTGATGGCCATTTTCTACTAGGAGTGCAACAGATAATGGGGTTAAGGCGATGCGATTTTCTTGAAAGCTCAACTCTTTTGGTATCCCAATCATCAGACTATTCTTCCGCTTACCGGTTTCAAGCATGGCCTCCTGTGGCTGCATCATGGCCTGACGGGCCAAGTTAGATAACTCAGTCATATCGTGTTCTCAATTACAGAAAAAAATCGGGTTAATTTACGAAAAAGTATTCATAAATGTAAGGCCAAATCTGTTAATCCACATGTCCAAGGCTTGGTTTTAGCTAGGCAGTAACCGTACCAACACCGATTTGTATTCCATTTAACACAGACTTTATAATTGGATAAATGGCTATTCAATCACCAAAAAAGTTGTTTGTGATAGTATCTAAGGGCTTCCCTAGGACGAGATAACCGGTAATCCTTTTTGTGCAATGACCTTACGGGTACCATTAGGTAGTAAAGAAATCCGGATGGAAGTCACGTCATCCGGAAGAAGATTGGGTATCTTTTCTGGCCATTCAATAAAACAGTAATTACCAGAGAAGAAGTAATCTTCATATCCTAAGTCTAGTGCTTCGTGCTCATACTTTAAACGGTAGCAATCAAAATGGTAGATTTTTCCCTTTGGATAGGTATATTCATTAACAATGGCAAATGTAGGGCTTGACGGTTGATCGTAAGTTTGCAGTTGTTGGCACAAAGCATTAATTAAGGTTGTTTTCCCGGCACCCATGGGGGCAAAAAAAAGTACTACCCGGTCATTACCGATAAAATGTAACAATTGTTCGGCAACTTCGGGTAGTTCAGTGATATGCGCTACAGTAATCGTCATGAAGCAAAGGTATGAGCATTTTTATTTTGTGCTATACGTAATGTACGGAATAATCACCTCTTCCAGTGAAATTCCTCCATGCTGAAAAGTTTCGTTAAAATAATTCACAAACTGATTGTAGTTGTTGGGGTATACAAAGTAGGTATCCTCTTTGGCAAAGATAAAGCTGGAACTTACATGAAGCTTAGGCAATTTTGCATCATGAGGGTTTTTAATATGGAAAACATCTTTGTCAATAAAATTGAGATTTTTTCCCTGCTTATAACGAAGGTTGCTGTTTGTGTTTCTGTCACCAATTACCTTGCTTGCATGTTTAACGCGTATAGTTCCATGATCTGTGGTAATGATTACCCGAACATTTTTTTGTGAGAGCCATTTCAGCGTGTCTAATAAGGGAGAGTGTTTGAACCACGAAAGGGTAAGTGAACGATAAGCTGCTTCATCATTTGCTAGTTCCCGGATCATGGCCATGTCTGTGCGGGCATGCGAGAGCATGTCTACAAAATTATACACTAAAACATTCAAGTCATTACCCATCAAATTGGCTAAATTTTCCGTAATGTCCCTTCCTTGTTCCAAGGTAAGAATTTTATGGTAGGTGAATTTGCAATCCTTTCTAAGCGTGCTTTTTATTTGTGCAGCGAGGAATTGCTCTTCATAGAGGTTTTTCCCGCCTTCATCCTCATCATTTTGCCAAAGTTCAGGGAAATGTTTTTCCATATCTAACGGCATCATGCCACTAAAAATGGCATTTCGGGCATATTGTGTTGCGGTGGGAAGAATGCTAAAGTACATCTCTTCCTGATCGACGCGATAGTAATTTCCGATAATATCGTTGATCACTTTCCATTGATCGTAACGTAGGTTATCAATGAGAAAGAAAAATGTTGGTCTATTGTCGAGTGTAGGAAAAACTTTTTTCTTAAATAACTGAGGTGATGTAATGGGGCCGCTTTCGGGATTCTTAACCCAATTTAGATAGTTTTTCTCTACAAATTTTGAAAACTGTGCATTAGCCTCTGCCTTTTGCATGGTTAAGATTTCGTGCATCCCTTCATCTTCCAATTTTTCTAGAGAAAGCTCCCAGTAAACGAGTTTCTTGTAAACATCGATCCATTCATTAAAATCGAGGTTGTCATTAAGCGTCATCCCTAAGGTTCGAAACTCCTGTTGATAGGCCATTGAAGTTTTTTCGCTAACCAATCGCTTGTTGTCGGTTAATTTTTTGATGGTTAACAAGATTTGCTTAGGATTCACTGGCTTAATGAGGTAGTCATCAATCTGTGAACCAATCGCGTCTTCCATTAGAAACTCTTCTTCATTTTTGGTAACCATGACCATTGGTACGGCCGGATTGATTCCTTTTAAAATACCTAATGTCTCCAATCCGGTAAGGCCCGGCATATTTTCATCTAAAAATACGAGGTCATAGAAGGAGTTTTTAAAAGCTTCAACAGCGTCATGGCCATTAGTAACTGTTTTAACAAAATAACCCTTTTCATTGAGAAGCATGATGTGCGGTTTTAATAGATCAATCTCATCATCAGCCCATAATATATTCGTTTCTTGCATAGTGCTTTTTTTAATCAAGTATCCAGACTTTTTTAGGTGTAAGTCATAAGTTCTTTAAGCGTTACACTTTAGGTTTTAAGCTAACTTAAAATTCGCTAGGTCTTATACCTTACACCCGATCACCTTATACTTAGAAGTACGAACTTACATAAATGTTTGAAGGCTTTCGTGATTTTTAACAAAAATTAACAGCGAAGTATGTTAAATCAAATTAGTTTTGATATTGAATTGATCAATGAATATCGTGTTGGCATCTATATTTTCATTTGGATAATTTATTTTTTACACGTGGCGACTCATACAGTTTTCATCAAAAAATAGCACTTTTGTGCTTTAAATTTTTTAATTTTTGAATAAAAAGAAAATCATTAACGATCCTGTTTATGGATTTGTATCCATACCGTCAGACCTCGTGTTTGATTTAATACAGCATCCTTATTTTCAGCGTCTTAGATATATTAAACAAGTGAGTTTAACCCACTTAGTATATCCTGGTGCATTACATACTCGGTTTCAGCATGCTTTGGGAGCGATGCACTTGATGTGCCTTGCGCTCGAAACACTTAAAAGTAAGGATATCACCATAAGTCTGGAAGAGGAGGAAGCGGCGATCATTGCTATACTTTTACACGATATAGGACATGGCCCATTTTCACATTCGTTAGAACATACGCTGGTACAGGGTGTATCACACGAGCATATTTCATCGTTAATTATGAAAGAAATAAATGACAGTTTTGGGGGAAGGTTGGCGATGGCGATAGAAATTTTTAAAGGCAGTTATCCTAAACGGTTTCTTCATCAATTGGTTGCCAGCCAATTGGATACGGATCGGATGGATTACCTTAATCGGGATAGTTTTTTTACGGGCGTTTCTGAAGGTGTGATTAGTTTTGACCGGATTATTAAAATGCTTCATGTAGCAAATAATGGCTTGGTTGTTGAACAAAAAGGAATTTATTCGATAGAAAAATTTTTAATTGCCAGAAGATTGATGTATTGGCAAGTTTATTTACATAAAACTGTACTCAGTGCCGAACAGCTATTGATCAAGATCTTACAACGGGCAAAAGAATTAGCCAATAAAGGGCAACATATCTTCGCTACCGCGGCATTGGCGCATTTTATCTATAATGAGGTGACGAAAGCTGACTTTTTGAAAGATAAGGAGCACTTAAAATGGTTTACCTTATTAGACGATACAGATATACTAGCGACCATAAAAATGGGGGTAAGACATGACGACGTTGTCTTATCTAAACTATGCGATCAATTTATGAGCAGGAAGTTATATCATGTTGAGTTGAGTAATGAGATGCCTGCGGAGAAACGGATTGAAGCAGTACGGGAGTGTGCGATACGACGTTTTGGCATTACAGCAGCAGAAGCACATTATTTTGTTTTTACGCTTGCGGTTGAAAATAGTGCTTATGACTTGAGTGAAGGGAATATTCACATTTTAATGAAAGATGGCACGATAAAGGATATTACAATGGCTTCGGATTTATCTAATCTTGAAATGTTGGCCAAAAAGGTCAAAAAATATATGATTGCCTATCCGAAAGAGTTGCATGAACTTCTTTCTGTACAAGATATTGATAGACAAAGGAATTAAAATTTGTTCATATAAATTTAACCTATAAATTTGCGCGATGCAATTTACTGCGAAACAAATTAGCGAAATCGTTAATGGTTCTATAGAAGGGAACGAGAATGTAGTGGTATCGAGGGTAGAGAAAATTGAAGAAGCTGGTAATGAAGGGTTAACCTTTCTGGCAAATCCAAAATATGAGAGCTATCTATATACTACAGGCGCTGCCATAGTCATCATAAATAACGATCAGGTGGTCGAAACGCCTATTAACCCTACCTTAATACGGGTTAAAAATGCGTATACGGCCATTACCTTGTTATTGGATCAATATAATAAATTTAGGTTCCATAAAACAGGAATTGAGGAACCGTCTTTTATCCATCCTTCCGTGGTGCTAGGTAAGGATGTTTATGTGGGGGCCTTTACCTATATCGGAGAAGGGGTGAAAATAGGCGATAATGTGCGTGTTTATCCTCAGGTTTATATTGGAGATCAAGTAACGATTGGAAGTGGTACGATTCTCTTCCCGGGTGTTAAAGTTTACCATGACTGCCTATTGGGCAAAAATGTAGTGATCCATTCAGGTGCGGTGATTGGTAGTGATGGTTTTGGTTTTGCTCCTCAAGAAGATGGTACCTATCGGAAAATTAGTCAGATTGGTAATGTGCTCATTGAAGACGATGTGGAAATCGGTGCGAATACAACCATTGATCGGGCTACCATGGGGCACACCATTATTAGGAAAGGGGTAAAGTTAGATAACTTGATTCAGTTGGCACATAATGTGGAGGTAGGGGAGCATTCGGTCATTGCTGCGCAAACGGGTATTTCTGGCAGTACAAAGATTGGAAAGCATGTGATTTTAGGCGGACAGGTAGGAGTTGTTGGTCACATTACGATTGCTGATGGTAGCCAAATTCAAGCCCAATCGGGTATTAATCGATCAATTGAAGACCCTGGGCTAAAATGGGCTGGTACACCGGCTAGTCAGTTTCAAAACCAAATGCGGACTCAGGTTGTGCTGCAGCGCTTGCCGGATTTGGAAAGACGTTTGGATCAATTGGAAAAATTGATAGCGCAATTAAAGGAAGAAAAAGGATCCTATTGATGGATTATTAACCAAACAGCTTAAAATTATTTAACAAATGAACGTTAAACAAAGGACATTAAATTCAGAAATTACCATTTCGGGGGTTGGTTTGCATACCGGTAAACATGCCACCTTAGTGTTTAAACCAGCACCTGAAAACCATGGATATAAGTTTAAGCGGATAGATTTAGAAGGACAACCCACTGTTGATGCAGATGTTGACAACGTGACGGATACGTCCCGAGGAACGACCATTACCCAAAATGGCGCCAGTGTAAGTACGGTTGAACATTTATTAGCTTCATTAGTAGGCATGGAAATCGATAACGTACTAATTGAGATCGATGGTCCGGAAGTTCCAATTATGGATGGAAGTGCTTTAGTTTACGTAGAGGCGATTGAGAAGGCGGGTTATAAAGATCAAGAGGCTGATCGGGAATATTATGAAATTCCACATAATATCCATTATACTGAGCCGGATCGCAAAGTGGAAATGGTTGCGATGCCCTTGGATGGCTATCGTTTTACCTGTATGATCGATTATAATTCACCGGTATTGGGTAGTCAGCACTCGGCCATTACCGGCATTAGTGAATTTAAGAAAGAAATTGCTTCTTCCAGAACCTTTTGTTTCTTGCATGAGTTGGAAATGCTTTTGGAGCACAACCTGATCAAGGGTGGTGATTTGAACAATGCTATTGTTGTGGTGGACAAGGATGTGAGCAAAGATGAATTAAAGCATTTAGCCAAACTTTTTAATCGGGAAGATATTGATGTTGCACGGGAAGGGATTTTAAACAATATTAAATTACGCCATCAAAATGAACCTGCGCGCCATAAATTGCTGGATATGATTGGTGATCTGGCGCTAGTTGGGAGACCATTAAAGGGGCATATCATGGCTGCCCGGCCAGGGCACGCGGCTAATGTTGCTTTTGCAAAAAAAATCAAAGCGCAGATTAACCGGGAGAAAAACAAGAAGTACGTACGGATTTATGATCCAAACATGACTCCTGTTTACGATACTGCCCAGATTATGAAGATCTTGCCACATAGACAGCCGATGTTGATGGTAGACAAGATCCTTGAATTGACCAAAACACACGTGGTTGGGCTGAAAAATGTCACTATGAATGAAGATATTTTCATGGGACACTTTCCGGGAGAACCGCTTTTCCCGGGTGTTTTACAAATTGAAGCAATGGCGCAGACAGGGGGTATTCTTGTTTTAAACACGGTTCCTGATCCGGAAAACTATATCACACTTTTCCTTAAGATTGAAAATGCTCGTTTTAAAGCACAGGTGAAGCCTGGGGATACCATTATTTTTCATTGTAATTTAATACAGCCCATCAGAAGAGGTATCGCCCAAATGAAAGGTATTGGAATGGTTGGCGAAAAAATTGTGGTAGAGGCAGAGCTAATGGCACAAATAGTGAAGGTAAAAGAAGCAAATAAAGGTTAATAAAATGATTCAACCATTAGCATATATCCATCCGCAGGCAAAAATTGCGGAAAATGTGGTCATCGAGCCTTTCGTAACCATCCATAAAAACGTGGAAATTGGTGAGGGAACATGGATTGGTTCAAACGTCGTGATCATGGATGGTGCCCGTATCGGGAAAAATTGCCGTATATTTCCGGGAGCAGTGATCAGTGGTATTCCTCAAGATCTGAAATTTGCGGGTGAGGAAACTACAGCTGAAATTGGCAATAACACCACCATTAGGGAATGTGTAACGATTAATAGAGGAACCAAAGATCGATGGCGTACAGTTGTAGGGAATAATTGCCTTATTCAGGCGTATAGTCATATTGCGCACGACTGCTACGTTGGAAATAACTGTATTTTTTCCAATAGTAGTACGCTTGCAGGTCATATAACCGTTGGCGATTATGTCGTTTTAGCAGGGATGGTTGCGGTGCATCAGTTTTGTCATATTGGTTCGCATGCTTTTGTGGCAGGAGGATCATTAGTGCGTAAGGATGTACCTCCTTTTGTTAAGGCTGCTAGAGAACCCCTTTCTTATGTCGGAATTAATTCTGTCGGTTTAAGAAGGCGTGGTTTTTCTTCCGAACAAATTAACGAGATTCAAGATATTTATCGAACCATGTTCGTTAAAAACAATAATTTAACGAAGGCATTGGATATTATTGAAACCGAGTGCCAACCTACGGAAATTCGGGATGAAATTTTGGACTTTATTCGAAACTCCAATCGAGGAGTAATGAAAGGTTTCGGTCAGGGTAAAGTAGTCTTGTAACGTGCATTTTACGCTTTAAAGCTGTTAACATGCTGGAAATTGTACTGGAAGATATTGGAAGACGCTTTAATCGTGATTGGATTTTTAGAGGAATAAACTGCCGTTTTGTTCAGGGAAACAGTTATGCCATTTTGGGCGCCAATGGATCAGGTAAGTCAACTTTACTTCAAATTATTCTCTCCAGTTTAAGTCCCTCGGAAGGACAAATCAATTACCTCCAAGAAGGGAGGTTATTGGAGATTGCCGACTTTTTTTCCTATGTATCATTAGCTGCTCCTTATCAAGAATTAATCGAAGAATTCACGCTGGTCGAACTGCTCGAATTCCATTTCTCGTTTAAGCGAATAATCGATGATATGGACTTGAAAAAACTGCTATCTCTTTTGGGATTGGAACAGTCTGCGCATAAGGAAATCCGTTATTTTTCCTCAGGGATGAAACAACGTACGAAATTGGCCATGGCATGTTGTGCAGCAACGCCAGTGGTATTGTTAGACGAGCCAACGTCCAATTTGGATGTAAAAGGGATCGACTGGTATCACCAGCTTATTCAGCAATTCGGAGCAAACAAGCTGCTCATCATTTGCTCCAATCAAGCGCATGAATATGATTTTTGCCAACATCAGCTGATGATTGAAGGGTATAAATAAGGCTTTAGGCTGTAAGCTATAAGCTTTAGGCTTTAAGTAATGAGTTGCTAAGCTAATTGACAACTGTCACGACTCCACTACTATCACTATTCATTTCATTATCCCATTGGCTAATCATCAAATTGGCTAATGAACAACTATTGCATATAAAAGCAAATTTATCTAAGTTTGGCGCACCAAAGTTGAATATTAAAAAAATTGAATTATGTCAAAGGCTTCAGAGGTAAAATCGGGCAATATATTGCGATTTAATGGTGAATTGGTTTCTGTTGAAGAATATATCCATAGAACTCCCGGTAATTTGCGCGCTTTTTATCAGGCTAAAATGCGTAACGTTCGGACAGGAAAGCTAGTTGAATATCGTTTTCGTACTGATGAAGAGGTTGAAATTGCTCGTGTAGAGACGAACGATTATCAATATTTATACGATGAAGGCGATTTCTTTGTGGTTATGGATAACGTTTCCTTTGAGCAATTTAATATTCCTAAACCACTGTTTGGCGATTCGGCAAGATTCTTAAAAGAAGGGATGAATGTATTGGTTGCTTTTGAAAGTGAAGAGCCCATTATGGCCCAAATGCCTACGACGGTTGAATTAGAAATTACGTACACCGAACCTGCGGTAAAAGGAGATACGTCTACTAATGCACTAAAAAATGCTACAGTCGAAACTGGAGTAGAAGTTCGCGTTCCGTTGTTTATTAATCAAGGAGATAAGGTAAAAGTAGATACCCGAACCGGCGACTATATCGAACGTGTAAAATAGCTTTCTTTCGTCACACGAGTGTACTCTTCCCGAGTGCTCCGGATTGGAATGGCAATTCACTAGGGTAGCGGATGAAGAAAAGGTAGCGGCGGATTTTAGACGCTTACTATTTTTACCACGGTTAGATTATTTTCAATGGATGTTTACGAAAGCGGAATGTAGGTTAAGGTTTAAAACAATGCGTGATGGATTGTCCAAAGATCAATACGTACGCTTTAATCGATCGCTTTTAGATGAAGCGAAAAAAATACCCTTGGTCGGTGTAAATTGTATTCACTTATTTTTACCAATCGTGGAGCAAAAGGAGCCCAATACCTTTTTGATCATTGAATATTTAACCGCCACCTATCCAGCAATAAAAATAGTTGTTCCGCGAAGTGATGTACAAAGCAATTTGCTCACTCATCATGTATTCGGCCATCATCAGGAATTAGTACGGAATAAATGGGGCATCTTAGAACCTCATGAGGCAACTGAGCCAGTGGAGGAACATATGATTGACCTTATTTTTTTACCCTTATTAGCCTTCGATCAGCAAGGGAATAGGGTGGGTTACGGTAAAGGTTATTACGACCGCTTTTTGAACGCTTGTAAACCAGATGTACAAAAAATTGGCCTTTCTTTATTTGGGCCTGTCGATCAGATAGCGGATGTGGAGCCGCACGATGTCCCTTTAGATAAATGTATTACACCTGAAAAAACCTGGGTGTTTTAATACGGCCTTAGCCAAAAATATCGTTTAAAAGACCAGCTAATCGAATACCTCCTTTAAGGAGCTGTGTATTAAGGGTTTCTAGATGATCGAAATTATAACGGTAACTTAATTGTTCTTTCGGTTGTATTTCCTTGTACAACGATTCGGTGACTTGATAAGATTCGAAGAGCCAATGCTCCAATGAACTATGTTGCCAGTCGGCATATTGCTGTTTTGTAGTAAAATCAATAGCTTGGGCGTATTCCGTATAGCTCAATTGTTGAAAATCGATCAGCTGCTCATCCCAAATACGATGCAAATTCGTTGCTTGTTTAAACCAATAAAGTTTTATGGTATTACCTCCAAGATCTTCAGGCCTACCGGTATGCATCGGTTGATGGATATCACCCACAATATGGATTAATAATCGAAGATATTGAATTTGCTTGTTGTGATCGAGTGATTGACGATGTTTTAATTGGTCGATTAATAGCAGTAACTTATTATACGCATTGGCCACCGTATCTTGATGGAGTTGTTGCGCGAGCTGTTCAAACGTTAAGCCGCTTTTAAAGTTGACATAATGCCAACTGTTTAAGTATTGGTAAGTAGGATCTGATTTTATGAAGTCAGCCCAATTGGCAGCCATCGCTAATGATTCATGACCTAAAATTTGCTGGATGTTTTTTCTAGCTTTCTTGCTTAAGTGATGATCGGCCACTTCGGCAACAACCCGGTGTCCTGTTAGGCCCCACGCAAAGCTAGTGGAATAGGAAAAGCAATAAAAGATGATTGCGGTGAAGAGAAAAGTGAATTGCTGTTTCATGCAACAAAGATAGTTTATATGTTGTAAGTTTTATATTATCAAATGGTAAAGTGAGTTTGTCAACTTGTTAACTTGGAAGAGGTGACAGTGTTACTTCCTATTTCCCTATTTCCTACTTCCTATTACCAACTATACTATAAATTCTTATCTTTGCAAGCAAACCAAAATATTAAATAATGAGCGTTGAAAGAGGCCCAATATCGCAATTTATTGAAAAGAATTACCTGCATTTTAACGCTGCGTCACTGATAGACGCTGCGAAGGGTTATGAAGCGCACCTAGATGCAGGTGGCAAAATGATGATTACCTTGGCAGGTGCCATGAGTACCGCTGAACTGGGAATTTCTTTGGCCGAAATGATTAGGCAAGATAAGGTTTCTATTATTAGTTGTACAGGAGCCAACCTAGAGGAAGATATCATGAATTTGGTAGCACATTCTCACTATAAAAGGGTTCCACATTATAGAGACCTAAGCCCGCAAGATGAGTGGGATTTACTCGAAAATCACTATAATCGGGTAACCGACACTTGTATACCTGAAGAAGAAGCCTTTAGACGATTGCAACAGCACATCCATAAAATTTGGAAAGATGCTGAAACTGCTGGAGAGCGTTATTTTCCACACGAGTACATGTATAAAATGTTGAATAGTGGAGTTCTGGAACAATATTATGAAATCGATCCAAAGCATTCGTGGATGCTTGCTGCTGCGGAGAAAAATTTGCCTATTGTCGTTCCGGGTTGGGAAGACAGTACGATGGGGAATATCTTTGCTTCTTATGTAATTAAAGAAGAATTGAAAGCCACTACGATGAAGAGTGGTATTGAATATATGGCTTATTTGGCAGATTGGTATATCCATAACAGCGGAGGGAAGGGGATCGGATTTTTTCAGATCGGTGGTGGAATCGCAGGCGATTTTCCAATTTGTGTCGTGCCAATGTTGTACCAAGATATGGAAATGGAAGACATTCCTTTTTGGAGTTATTTCTGTCAGATCTCTGATTCGACCACCTCTTATGGTTCTTATTCTGGCGCTGTCCCTAATGAGAAGATTACTTGGGGTAAATTAGATATCCATACACCAAAATTTATTGTTGAATCAGATGCAACCATTGTAGCGCCATTGATTTTTGCTTGGATCCTAAAGCAGTAGGCGGACGGAATTTGCGGCTAGCTGTTAAGATACAGACGGTAAGCAATAATCATAAAACAAGGAAGGTACATGCGGGAGTTAAAACAACAAAAGCTATCAAACAAAAAGATAGCTTTTGTTGTTTTGCACAAAATAAGCGACTGTTTAATGGGAATGAGTTGACGCCTGAATGAAAAGCGCCTACATGTGAAATAAATGCTTAAGTAAGCTTTTTGATAGCGTATAGATATGGATATAGTCATCACAGACCCTACGATTATAAACCAGCTATGAAGTACAAGAATAGAACTTTTTTTACTTAAAATTAAAGTATAAAAATATAGTTCGATATTTCAAAATATTTCCGGTTCAAACCGTTGATGCCTCGAATACCAATTTTAAGAAAAACCGCTCGTAAAAAAGAAATAGGAGCGATTTACAACAATTTAGAATCATTATAAATTGATAATTAAAGTCACGAAATTGTCACTGATATCTTAATAAGTTATACTTTTGTGCTC
Organism: Olivibacter ginsenosidimutans; assembly: GCF_039542865.1. Classification (NCBI taxonomy): domain Bacteria; kingdom Pseudomonadati; phylum Bacteroidota; class Sphingobacteriia; order Sphingobacteriales; family Sphingobacteriaceae; genus Olivibacter; species Olivibacter ginsenosidimutans. The sequence goes on from NZ_BAABIQ010000005.1 coordinate 248,948, forward strand.
AAGTTTTAGGGGTGTATGCCCGGTGCATTCCAAAGCTGAATAGGTTACATTCAAATAAAATAGTATAAAGCTCTCAATATGAGAAACATCTCGTTACTTTTTAGAAGTGTTGTAAAGTCCTTGATCTTAGTTTCGATGCTAAGTATGGCAGCTGTGTCTGCCCGTGCGCAGGACGTTAAAGAAGGGGAATCGCTGTTTAAGCAGAAATGTGTTTCGTGCCACGCCATCAATAAAGATGTGATTGGACCGGCCTTAAAAGATGTGAGCAAAAGGCATGAAGAAGCATGGTTGCTGAAATGGATTAAGAATTCTCAAGCGTTGGTTGCTGCGGGCGATAAGACAGCGGTTGATCTTTTTGAAGGTCATAATAAGACCGTTATGACGGCTTTTCCGGATTTGTCGGATGATAATATCAAAAGCATTCTGGCTTATATTGATGAAGCTTCCAATGCGCCGGCGGATACCCAACAACCTGGGGCTGCTACAGCTGCGGGAGGAAACGAAGACGTAAGTAATTTTATGTTGTTCGGGCTAATTGCGGTTATCGTCATTGCCTTTATCGTTATTGTTGTTCTTAATCGTGTGATTCGTACACTTGAGCGGATCATTTTAAACAAGAACATCATTATTGAAGAGGAAGAAGAAACAGAAGGTAAAGATTATCTCGGAACCGTTAAAAAATTAGCGAAGAATAAGAAGTTGTTGTTTTTCTTTATTCTCGGACTGTTGGTTTTCCTAGGGTCTGCAGGTTGGAACACCTTATGGAATGTTGGTGTGCATCAAGGATATAAGCCTGTACAGCCGATTAAGTTTTCCCATCAATTACACGCTGGGGTCAATAAGATTGAATGTCAATATTGTCACTCAGGGGCATTTAAATCAAAAAATGCATCTATTCCTTCAGCTAACGTGTGTATGAATTGCCATAAGGCAATTACGGCTAGTGAGCATTATAATGGCGAAACTTCTCCAGAAATCCAGAAGATTTATGATGCTTTGGATTGGGATGGACAGAAATACGGTCCTAACCAACGTCCGATTCAATGGGTAAGAATTCATAACCTCCCTGATTTTGCTTACTTCAACCACTCACAGCACGTTTCTGTTGCCGGTGTAGAATGTCAACGGTGCCATGGTCCTATTGAATCCATGGAAGAGGTTTATCAATATTCACCTTTAACGATGAAATGGTGTGTTACCTGTCACCGTGAGACAGAAGTAAATAGTAAGGGAAATGCTTACTATGATCAGTTGATTGCTGCTCATGAGAAATTGAAGAAGGGCGACAAGATCACTGCTGCTTCCTTAGGAGGTTTGGAATGTGGTAAATGTCATTATTAATAGAAATTTGAGAATACGCATCTTAATATATAATAGCTTAAATGGATAGCAACAAGAAATATTGGAAAGGCATAGAAGAACTGGAACAAACACCTGCTTTTGTGAAAAATAGCAAAAGTGAGTTCGCAGAATCCCTTCCTCTAGAGAACGTATTAAACGAAGCCGGTTTAAGTACAAAAACTCCACGTCGCGACTTTTTAAAAGCGTTAGGATTTGGTTTAGGCGCAGTTTCTTTAGCGGCTTGCCAAAGTACACCGGTACATAAATCAATACCTTACTTAATAAAACCCGAGGAGGTAACCCCTGGAGTTCCAAATTACTATGCTTCAAGTTACAAAGGACAAAGTGTCTTGGTGAAAACGCGTGAAGGTAGGCCGATTTTAATTGAGGCAAATCCTGCGGCAAAAGGGCTGAATTGTGGAACGGATGCTGCTACTCAAGCTTCTGTTCTAGACCTTTACGACATGTCTAAGTTGAAAGGACCGAAAATAAAGGGTAAAGAGGTTGATTGGGAAGAGGTCGATCAACAAGTGATTGCAGCACTTAACGCGGCCAACGCTTCTGGAAAGGGAATTCGTATTATCTCATCGACCATTAATAGTCCGTCAGCTTTAGCGGTTATTGCGGGCTTTACCGAAAAATATCCTACAACGAAATTGGTACAGGTAGACGCGGTTTCGTATGCGGGTTTGATTAAGGCAAATGAGGCAAATTTTGGAAAGGCAGTTATTCCGCATTATCGTTTTGATAAAGCCGAAGTTATTGTTAGCGTAGATGCTGACTTCCTTGGAACATGGCTGGCTAGCGAAGAATATACACAGCAATTCATTTCCAATAGAGATTATAAATCCTTGGAAAAGGGAAAGATGTCTCGCCTAATTCAATTTGAAACAGGCTTGAGCTTAACCGGATCTAATGCAGATGCCCGCATAGCTGTAAAGTTATCGGAGCAGGGTCCTGTATTGATCTCGCTTTACAATGCGATAACAGGCCAAACACTGCCGGGAGGGGTCAAGAATGCTAAAGTAGAAAAGGCAATTGCATTGGCCTCAAAAGAACTTTTAAAAGCTAAGGGGAAGGCGTTAGTGGTAGCCGGAACGAATGATGTTGCGATTCAGTCGTTAACAAACGCCATTAATGTGGCGCTTGGAAGCTATGGCACGACTATAGATTTAGATAATGAATCTTATCAGTATAAGGGAAATGATACAGACTTTGCGGATTTCATCAAGGAAGCAAAGGCTGGAAGCATAGGGCTTGCCTTCTTTTTAGATGCAAATCCTGCTTATGAGTTCTATGATAATAAAGGGTTTAAAGAGGCGTTAACAAAAGTTCCATTTAAACTATCCTTTTCGGATCGTGAAGATGAAACCGCTTTATTAACAGATATCATTGCACCCAATCATAATTATTTGGAGTCTTGGGGCGATGCTAATGCTCTTAAAGGCTATTATACGATTGTTCAGCCTACGATTAACCCTGTATTTAACACTCGTCAGGCGGAACAAAGCTTTTTGGTTTGGACGGGTAGCGATGTAAACTACCATGATTTTGTGAAAAGTTATTGGGAACAGCATATTCTGGCCGGTACGGAGCGTACTTGGGAAGATGTCTTGCAAAATGGCTTTGAGTATAAAGGAGAGTTACCCGCAGGTGTATATACCTATGCTGGGGATGTAACAAATTATGCAGCGGATGTTGTCAATTTTAGCAAAACGCTAGCAAAAGATGTTGAAGTGCAATTGTACCAAAGTGTAGCACTTCGTGATGGAAAGCAAGGCAATAATGCTTATTTACATGAATTGCCAGATCCGATTTCTAAGGTAACATGGGACAATTATGTGGCGATTTCGCCGAACTATGCTAAGACCTTGAATTTAGGAGAGAACAGTGTGGTAAAAGTAACCGATGATAATGGTTATTCCATAGAATTGCCGGTACTCTTACAACCGGGACAAGCGCAAGGAACCGTTTCTATTGCTTTGGGCTATGGCCGTACAAATGCAGGAAAAGCAGGGAATGGCGTAGGTAAGAATGCCTATCCTTTTGTAAAGTTTGCTAATGGTACCTTGCGGTTTGCTACTACTGCTAAATTGGACAAAGTTGCAGATACTTATGAATTGGCGCAAACACAAACCCATCATACTATTGAAGGGCGTAATATTATTCGCGAAACCACTTTCAAAGATTATTTAAAAGATCCTTCGCATGGCAGCGGTAAGGATAAAAAGCATGAAGGCTATGATCTTTGGAATAAGTATGAGTCGCCAGGCCATAAATGGGTGATGGCAGTAGACTTAAATGCTTGTACAGGTTGTGGTTCTTGTATTGTTGCTTGTAATATTGAAAATAACATACCGGTTGTAGGGCGAGATGAAGTGCGTAGACGTAGAGAGATGCATTGGATGCGCGTTGACCGTTATTATAGTTTTGAAAGTAAAGATGGCGAGCAGGTTACGGAAGAGAAAGAGTTGAATAGGCTTCAGGGAGAAGATGAAACATTATGGGACAATGTTAGCGTTGTTCACCAACCCATGATGTGCCAGCACTGCGATCATGCTCCATGCGAGACGGTTTGTCCGGTATTAGCAACCGTTCACTCTTCTGAAGGATTGAACCACATGGCTTACAACCGTTGCTTTGGTACACGGTATTGTGCGAATAACTGTCCGTATAAAGTTCGTCGCTTTAACTGGTTTAACTATTGGAATGATTCTCGTTTTGATAATTATCTCAATAATGAATTTACTCAATTGGTATTAAATCCAGATGTTACTTCTCGTTCGCGTGGGGTAATGGAAAAATGCTCAATGTGTATCCAGCGTATCCAAGCGGGTAAGTTGAAGGCAAAATTGGAAAAACGGCCATTAAAAGATGGTGATATTACGTTGGCTTGTGGTAATGCCTGTTCAGCGAATGCCATTATCTTTGGCGATTTGAATGATCCGAATTCCGAAGTTTCAAAGGCTTTGAAGAGCGAGCGCGTTTATTATGTGCTTGAGGAGCTTAATGTACAGCCAAACATTGGATATATGACTAAGGTTAGGAATAGTTTAGAAGCTTAATCCGTTTAATTGATCTGAAAGAAAAAATAAGAATATGTCATCGCATAACGAATCAATAATTAGAGAACCTTTAGTTACCGGTAAGAATATTACCTATGCAAAGGTAACTGACGATATTCTCGTACCTGTAGAAAATAAACCCAACCGAGCATGGTGGATTGGTTTTACCATGGCGGCACTTGGGGCTATGCTATGGGTTTTTAGTGTAAGCTATACGTTTTGGACAGGTATTGGCGCTTGGGGCCTTAACAAGACTGTCGGTTGGGCTTGGGATATCACCGATTTCGTGTGGTGGGTAGGTATTGGTCACGCAGGGACCCTAATTTCTGCGGTGCTCTTACTTTTCCGTCAGAATTGGCGTAATTCCATTAACCGTTCAGCGGAAGCGATGACGATTTTTGCCGTTATCTGTGCGGCAACTTACGTAGTGGCGCATATGGGGCGGCCTTGGTTAGCCTATTGGATTTTCCCATTACCCAATCAGTTTGGCTCTCTATGGGTAAATTTTAACTCACCGTTGGTTTGGGATGCTTTCGCGATTTCTACTTATTTTACAGTTTCTCTAGTGTTCTGGTATACCGGATTACTTCCAGATATTGCAACAGTACGGGATAGGGCTACAGGTTTACGAAGAAGAATTTATTCTGTCTTATCGTTTGGATGGACAGGAAATGTGAAAACGTGGCAACGTTTTGAGATTGTATCTTTGATTTTGGCTGGTATATCCACTCCTTTGGTACTCTCGGTACACACCATTGTATCCATGGACTTTGCTACTTCATTAATTCCGGGATGGCATACCACCATATTCCCACCTTATTTTGTGGCCGGAGCTATCTTTTCTGGTTTTGCCATGGTGCAAACGCTATTGCTCATCGCACGAAAGGTGCTCAATTTTGAGAATTATATTACCATGTTCCACATAGAATCCATGAATAAAATTATCATGACTACTGGTTCTATTGTAGGTGTGGCTTACCTAACGGAGTTGTTTATCGCATGGTATTCAGGAAGTGAATACGAAATGGCAGCCTTTGCGAATCGTATTGCTGGGCCTTATTGGTGGGCTTACTGGTCGATGATGACCTGTAATGTGATTTCGCCTCAGCTATTTTGGTTCAAGAAAATCCGAACCAGCATCCCTATTTCTTGGGTCCTTTCAATTGTGGTTAATATTGGGATGTGGTTTGAACGTTTTGTGATCATTGTCACTTCTTTGCACCGCGATTTTCTTCCTTCTAGTTGGGCAATGTTTTATCCCACCTGGACGGATGTTGGGGTATTTGTGGGATCTATTGGTTTGTTTTTTACCTTATTCTTATTGTTCCTTCGAGTATTACCTGGTATAGCGATTGCAGAAGTGAAATTGCTGCTTCATTCGGCTAGCTATCAGCAGAAACTTAAGCTGGTTAAAGAAGGGCATCTAAATCCTGAACAAGTGAAATTCTATCAAGAATCATTGACAAAATACGACAGTGTTAGTGAAGAAGAGATTAAAGAATTAGCAAAATAAAGCAATGAGTGATACAAAATATATTTTAGGGCATTTTGAACATCCAGACGATTTAATGGATGGCATAGATAAGTTACAAAAAAGTAACGTTTCTATCTATGATGTATATACGCCGATGCCGATACATGGCATTGAGGCTAAATTGGGTATTCCTAGATCCCGACTACCTATCGTTGCTTTCCTATGTGGTATCACGGGTACAATTTCAGGTATCAGTTTATTATACTATACGTTACATAAGGATTGGCCTATGAATATTGGTGGTAAGCCAACGCTACCGATGCCGGATTTCGTTCCGATAACTTTTGAGCTTACCATCCTGTTTTGTGCATTAGGTATGGTTGCTACGTTTTATTTTAGAAGCCATTTGTTTCCTGGTAGAGCACCAAGGGTGATGGACCTTCGCGCAACGAATGATCGCTTTGTCGTGGCTATTGATGCTAGGGTGAATACTGATCATGAAAAAATTGACAGCTTATTAAAGGATGCAGGTGCAGTAGAGGTATTGCACAATAAAAGGAAATATGTTAGCTATGAATAAAACTAAACTGTTCGGAACAGCATGTTTTGCGGTTGCTTTTGCAGCGTTGATTTCGGCTTGTGGAGATCATACGACCCGGAGTACAGGGTGGGAATTCTCTAGGAACATGTATGATCCGGTAGGAAATAACAATCCCGACCAGCCCAATAAGAATTTTAAGAACGGGCAGACTGCTCAAATACCACCAGCCGGGACAACTCCTGTTGGATTTGAACGGTTTGATTATCCCAACACGCTGGAAGGCTATGAGGCCGCTGGAGCTAATGTGCATAATCCTTTGGCCCAAACAGATCAGAATTTAAAAGAAGGGCAACATCTATTTCAGGCTTTTTGTTCACCTTGTCATGGAACGGATGGGCGTGGTGATGGTCCGATAACAAAAGATCGTGAAATTACCGATTCAAGAGGCACTCGTAAGCTTGAGAATTTTCCTGGCGTTCCATCTTATACCAAATCAGACGGTATAAGTTCTTCGAGGGGTGGTTTAATGAGTGATTTAACAGATGGAAAAATTTACCATACGATAACGTATGGCGTGAACTTGATGGGTTCGCATGCTTCTCAGTTATCGCCTGAAGAGCGCTGGAAAGTGGTGATGTATGTTCATGAATTGCAAAAACAATAACGGTATAAAATAGTATAGATCAAATGGGAACTCATAGTCACACGACATATAATTTTGACGAGCGCTTTGAATTTGCCGGCAAGGCTAAAACATGGAGCTTGGCTGCTATTATATTAGGAATTATTGCTATCGCTGCAGGTTTCTTTTTAGAAGGCGGCGAGCGAATGTTCGCTAATTTATTATTAATGGGATATTATGTTACTTGTGTTTGTGCGGCCGGAGCATGTTTTATCGCGTTGCAACTGGTAGCACAGGCCGGATGGTCTGCAGGAATCTTGCGGATACCACAGGCTATGGCCAGCACTTTACCGGTAGCTGCGATTATATTAATCATTATTATAGCATCTGGTATGGCAGGGCATAATCTGTATCATCACTGGCATGCAGATGGGATTACCGATCCAAATAGTCCGCATTACGATGCACTAATTGCTGGAAAGTCTGCATTTCTTAATGTACCGGCTTTCTTTACCCGCGAGGTGGTTTTTTTAGGTGCATATAGCATTCTAGGAGCATTCATTGCCCGGTTTTCGTATAACGAAGATTTAGATGGAAGCTTAAATGGATATAAAAAGGCGTTTAAATTCTCGGCTATATTTTTGGTGGTTTTTGGTTTCAGTTCTCCGATATGGATTTTTGATACCATCATGTCTTTAGAGGCGCATTGGTTTTCCACCATGTTTGGTTGGTATAATTTTGCCGCTTTGTTTGTTAGTGGTCTGTGTGTAATAACCTTAATCACCATTTTGCTAAAGCGCGCAGGACATTTGGAATGGGTAAATGAAAATCACTTACACGATTTAGGCAACTTGATTTTTGGGTTCTCTATTTTTTGGACCTATGTATGGTTTGCTCAATTTATGTTGATTTGGTATGCGAATATGCCGGAGGAGACAGTATATTTTTATAAAAGGTGGGAACCTGAGTACAAACCTTGGTTTTGGTTAACAATAATCATTAACTTTGTAGCTCCCGTATTGATTTTAATCGATCGCGATGTGAAGAGGAAAGAGAATAAGATGTTATTTGTTTGTATTCTTCTCCTTTGTGGCCACTGGTTAGATTATTACATGATGATAATGCCAGGTACCGTTGGTGTTCATAGGGGATTTGGTTTGAGTGAGATAGGTTCGATCTTATGCTTTAGCGGTTTATTTACCTTTCTAGTTTTAAAGAATTTAAGTAAACACGCCCTGGCTCCAAAACACCACCCATTCTTAGAAGAGAGTCTACACCATCAAATATAGGCTGCAAGCATAGGCAAGTGAAGCAGCGATTGAAAATACGAATAACTGTTAATATTGAAATGAGATATAGAAAGTACGTTAATTTTAAGGCGATTTTCGGCTTTGTAATGGCTACCTTACTGTTGTTGCAGCTTTCAGCCTTTGCGCAAGATACGACAGCAACGGATACCAACGCAACAACCGCTCCGGCGGGAACCGCTCAAAAGGATTCTTCCAGCACTACTACGGATTCTGCCGGTAGTACTACCGTCGTAGATACTACGGCTACAGTAGCCGCGAGCGCACCTGCAGCAGCGAGTCCAGCAACAGATGCTGTTCAGGCCGCGCAAGAACCTGCTAAACAGTTGGATCCACAGGTTTATAAGAACTTTTTCTATTACGTTTTATTATTCTTTTTAATCTGCGTAGTAGTAGGTATTATCGGAAAGATTATTCGCGTTTATGAGCTTACCCGTGAAATGCAGGGTAAAAAAATAGGCATTAACTGGAATAAAGTTAATGGTACTTTGTTTTTGGTGGCATTATTTTTAGGATTGTATGGTGCCTATTGGTCGTTCGCTAATCATGGTAGTGCAGCTTGGCGTGAAGCGGCTTCTGTACATGGTGAACGTATCGATGCCATGTTTATTACAACAACGGTCATCACAACGATCGTCTTTGTATTAACACATATCATGCTTTTCGGATTTTCATTTACGTATAAAAGTACTGGAAAAAGAAAGGCTTATTTCTATCCACATAATAATACCTTAGAGAAGGTTTGGACAATCATACCGGCTATTGTTTTGACGATCTTAGTTTTATTCGGCTTTTTCACTTGGCGTAGTATTATGAATGTACCAGATGATGTTGCAGCTAATTCTCTTCAAGTAGAAGTTACTGGAGAGCAATTCGCCTGGACCGTTCGTTACGGTGGCAGAGATAATAAAATTGGGCATCGAAGCATTCAACTAACGACACCTCTAAATGGCTTAGGGATAGATTTCAATGATAAGAGTGCTTGGGATGATGTTTTGGGATCTGAAATTGTCTTACCTGTTGGTAAACCAGTTAGATTTACGATCAATTCCAAGGATATTTTGCACAGCTTTTATATGCCCGATTTTCGGGTGCAAATAAATGCCGTGCCCGGTATGGCTACTCATTTCCAAATGACACCACGCTTTACTACTGCTGAAATGCGTGAAAAACTAAATAACCCAGAATTTAATTATGTATTGTTATGTAATAAAATCTGTGGTGGTGGTCACTATAATATGCAAAAGAACGTAAGAGTCGTTACAGAAGCAGAATATAAAGAATGGTTGGCTACGCAAAGTTTCTTCTTTACCGATGATCTTAAAAAGGAGTTTAAGGCGAATCAGCGTGCGCGTAATAATCATCAGGAAGAAAATAAACAATTGGCGTTAAACTAGTAAATATATAGCATAAAATTATGTCAAGTACAGCAATTCCATATGCGGGCGATCACGATCATGATGCTCATGGACATCATCATGAAACGTTTTTGACTAAATACATTTTTAGTCAGGATCACAAGATGATTGCTAAGCAATTTTTGATTACAGGTATTATCATGGCCTTTTTTGCCATGTTTTTATCTATCTTATTCCGTTTACAGTTGGCTTGGCCTGAAAAGGATTTCCCGATATTGGAAACTTTTTTAGGAAAATGGGCTGCAGACGGTAGAATCAAGCCTGAATTTTTCCTTGCCTTAGTAACGATACATGGTACCATTATGGTTTTCTTTGTATTGACTGCGGGCTTGAGTGGAACCTTTGCTAATTTGCTGATTCCTTTACAGATCGGCGCACGGGATATGGCCTCTCCCTTTATGAATATGTTATCCTATTGGTTTTTCTTTTTAGCCTGTATAATCATGATCAGTTCTTTCTTTGTGGAAAGCGGTCCGGCGAGTGCTGGGTGGACCATCTATCCTCCTCTTTCTGCTTTGCCCCAAGCAATTCCTGGATCAGGGACTGGTATGACCCTTTGGCTAGCCAGTATGGTGCTTTTTATAGCCTCTCAGGTAATGGGTGGGATTAATTACATTAGTACAGTGTTGAATATGCGTACAAAGGGGATGAGCTTATGGCGTATGCCGCTTCCCATTTGGGCATTATTTTTAACGGCCATCACAGGATTATTATCTTTCCCCGTCTTGGTGTCGGCCGTTGTGCTACTCATCTTTGATAGAAGTATGGGAACTAGCTTTTACCTTTCTGATATCATTATTGGTGGAAAGATTTTGCCAAACGAAGGTGGAAGTCCCATCTTATTCCAACACTTATTCTGGTTCTTAGGACACCCAGAAGTTTACATTGTCGTTATGCCCGCGTTAGGCTTGACCTCTGAGGTTATATCGACTAATTCTCGTAAGCCTATTTTCGGATATCATGCCATGGTTTACTCCCTAATCGGTATTACAGTACTATCGTTTATCGTTTGGGGGCACCACATGTTTGTGACAGGAATGAATCCTTTCTTAGGTGGTGTATTTATGATTACTACTTTGATTATTGCAGTACCATCAGCTGTAAAGGTATTTAACTATTTGGCGACGCTCTGGCGTGGTAATCTGCGGTTTACTCCGGCCATGTTATTCGCCATCGGGATGGTTTCGTTCTTCATTTCTGGTGGATTAACCGGTATTTTCTTAGGAAATTCATCGCTCGATATCAATTTGCATGATACTTATTTTGTCGTTGCCCACTTCCACTTGGTAATGGGATCAGCTTCAATATTTGGGATGCTTTGCGGTGTTTATCACTGGTACCCTAAGATGTTCGGACGGTTAATGAATGATAAATTGGCTTACTTACATTTTTGGATGACCTTTATTGGGGCTTACCTTGTGTTTTTCCCAATGCACTTTATGGGAATAGATGGTGTTCCGAGAAGGTATTATTCATTTACTAGTTTTCCATTTATGCAACAATGGTTAACCGTAAATATCTTTGTTACTTGGGCTGCAATTATTGCCGGTTTAGGACAGGTTGCCTTTTTAGTCAATTTCTTCTATTCGATGAAATTTGGTAAGAAGGCTACACAAAACCCTTGGGATTCGAATACCTTGGAGTGGACTACTCCTGTGAAACATATACATGGTAACTGGCCTGGCGAGTTACCTACAGTATATCGTTGGCCGTATGACTATAGTAAGCCTGGCCACGATGAAGATTTTATACCGCAAACCGTTCCATTCTCGGAAACAATGAGTTCTAATCTGCCGCATGACTTCGAAGGAGATACACAAGCCGAGAAAATTCAGCGCGATTGGGAAAAAGAGAATGGTATTGAAAGAGTATTAAATCATTAGTGCTTTAAATAAAAGGGGTATTGATTGCTGGCAGATGCTCGCATCATATCCCATTTTTATATAGAATAAATTGAGTGTCTATTTACCCGGTGAAAGGAGATTTGTAGTAGTAAATCAAATTACTATTGTATGCCTCTTTTTATTGATACTTGCTGGAGGCGTTGTAAGAAGCACCGGCTCGGGGATGGGGTGTCCGGATTGGCCAAAGTGTTTTGGTCAGTATGTGCCACCTACAGATAAGTCTCAATTACCTAAAGGGTATGAGCAACAGTACATTGACAATCGGGCAAAGAAGAATGAGCGATTCGCGAAGACATTGGATCTTTTCGGCTTTGGCAAGTTGGCCAACGAGTTACGGAGTGATCAAAGTATTTTGCAGCATGAACCATTTAATGCGGCTAAGACGTGGACGGAGTATATCAATAGATTGGTGGGAGCTATTACAGGAGTTTTTCTTTTACTGTGTTTAGTTTTTTCAACAGCATTTCTAAAGAGCAAAAAACGTATTTTTTTCTTTAGTTTGCTGAATTTGATTATGGTGTTCTTCCAAGCATGGCTTGGTTCGATCGTCGTTTCAACGAACCTATTGGCGTGGGTAATTACAGTGCATATGTTATTGGCCTTAGTTATTCTATCCATTTCTATTTATACGTATTTCCAAGCCAAGGTATTAAGAGATAGTAGCCTATTGATTAATCGAGGAGGAAGCTGGGTGAAATGGTTGGCCGTTTTTATACTTGGATTGCTAATTTTACAAGTAATACTTGGTACAACAGTTAGGGAGGAGATTGATTTTATAGCAACCGCAACGTTAGATCGTTGGAAATGGATTGGACAGCTCAGTGCATATTTCAATTGGCATAGAGATTTAGCCGTTGGCGTCTTTATATTGAGCTTAATCCTTTTCTTTAGGGTTAGAACGCGTTATGCACAAAGGAGTATCCAAAGTAAAATGGCAAACCTATTGGTGGTTTTATTAGTGCTGCAATTGGGAGCTGGCTTTTTATTAGCTTATTTTGGAGTACCGGCTTATGCACAAACAGTTCATTTAGTTTTAGCGAGTCTGCTATTTGGTACCCAATTCTACTTGATGCTGTTATTAGGGAAAACGAGTGAATATATAGGGCAGTAAATTGATTAACGTGAAGGGTTTTATCAACGATTTAAAGCAGTTAATAAAAGTTCGATTGTCTTTTACAGTCGTTTTTTCGGCATCAGTGGCATTTTTAGTAGGAAGTAAGTTTCAAGGAGAAACCAATTGGTTGAATTGGGTGATTTTAACAGTTGGTGGTTTGTTGGTTACTGGATCTGCGAACGGCTTTAATGAAATAATAGAGCGTAATTTAGATAAATTAATGCATCGGACGGCTGATCGGCCATTACCGGCTGGAAGAATGACTTCAGGACAGGCTTTGGTGCTTAGTTTATTGATGGGATTGATAGGAACGTTGTTGCTGGTACGTCTTAACTTTTTAACAGGTGTTCTCTCTGTGTTTTCCATTTTACTCTATGCGTTTTTTTATACGCCACTTAAGCAAAAGTCACCCATAGCGGTATTTGTTGGTGCGTTTCCTGGAGCGTTGCCACCACTTATTGGATACTTTGCGGCCTTTAAACAACCCTACATTAATGAAATCCCCTTGATCTTGTTTGGGATTCAATTTGTTTGGCAGTTTCCGCATTTTTGGAGTATCGCTTGGGTATTAGATGAGGACTATAAACGTGCAGGTTTTAGATTGTTACCTACAACGAAGAAGGACAGCATAAGTGCTTTTATGGTTTTTTTATCCGCCTTATTGCTTATACCGGTTTCCTTATTACCTACATGGTATGGATTTGCGGGTTATACGTTGGCAGCGGTTTCTTTACTTGTAGGATTGGTGTTCGCGTATTTTGCATTTCAACTTTTTTTGAAGAGAGATTTAACGTCTGCTAGAAAAGTAATGTTCACCTCTTTTTTTATTTTGCCTTTGTTGCAATTGGTGTTATTATTTGACTTTATTAGAATATGATAATGGTTCAACCAACAGATAATAATGATTATCTAGCTTCTTTGAAAGCGAAGAAGTTCTCGCTATATGTTTTTTTGGTGGTATCTTTCATGTTGTTTGCTGCCTGGACAAGCGGTTTTATTGTGTATACGGAAAGTGGTGCTGATAAAGGACTGAAGACGCTGTTACCTACGACATTTATTTACAGTACGCTTACCATTATATGCAGCAGTGTTTGTATGCATTTAAGCTACAGTGCTGCTAAGATTGGAAATTTAGCCAAGCAAAAATTATGGCTAGCGCTAACGATAGTTTTGGGTAGCTTATTTTTTGTTTTACAGTACCATGCTTGGATGGAACTTGCGAGGAATGGAGTTGTTTTTATTAATAATAATGCCTCTCAATCGTTTATTTATGTATTTGTTTGGGCGCATCAAGCACATATTGTTGCGGGTGTGATCGTTTTATTAAATGCCTTTTTTAAAGCAGGTAATAAACAGCCCTTGGTAAAGAATCAGTTTAGAATGGAACTTGCTACGATTTTTTGGCATTTTCTGGATATTCTATGGATTTATATATATGTTTTCTTACTTTTGAATCAATAAAATTATTTAAATGAGCACGACTGTATCGCAATTAGATCAAGTTAAATCTGGGCCGTGGAATGGAGGTCGGTCTCCATTTGCCATTGAGTATGGTAAAATCATGATGTGGTTTTTCTTGGTATCGGATGCTTTTACCTTTTCTGCCTTTTTGGTGTATTATGGCGCACAACGCTTTGCCCAAATTACATGGCCAAATCCAGATGATGTTTTCCAATCCATTCCGGGTATTGCAGATGAAGGATATCCTTTGGTATTTGTGGGTATCATGACCTTTATCTTGATTATGAGTTCGGTTACTATGGTACTGGCTGTTGAAGCGGGACACCGAAACGCTAAAAAGGAAGTTGTTGGCTGGATGATCGCTACCATTATTGGAGGATTGATGTTTTTAGGTTGTCAGGCGTTAGAATGGACACACTTAAATCATGAAGGTTATTGGTGGGGTCGTATTCCAGAACATTATGAAGGCATTGATAAAATAGGGGCCCAACAATTTGCGAATTTATTTTTTACGATTACGGGTTTTCACGGATTCCACGTAACAACAGGGGTAATCATTAACATCATCATCCTTTGTATGACTCTTGGTAATGTTTTTGAAAAAAGAGGAACCTATTTGATGGTCGAGAAGGTAGGTCTTTACTGGCACTTCGTCGATTTGGTTTGGGTATTCGTATTTACCTTCTTTTATTTGGTTTAACATCTTTAAGAATAGCATAAATGAGCGAGCATCACACGTCGGTTGAGCATGGGCAGGAAGAACACCATGCAGATATGTCGAAGAAACTGATATGGAAAGTATTTTTCTATCTTTTAGCCATTACCTGTTTAGAGTTCTTTATTGCATTGGTTTTGGTTTATAACGGACCGTTGGAAAAAGGACCATTAGTTAATTTTATATACGTTGTACTTACCTTGGTAAAGGCGTATTTTATTGTTGCCTATTTTATGCACTTGAAATTCGAAAAAATGGGCTTTATTATTTCTACATTGATTGTATTTGTGTTTATTATATACTTCATTATCCTTTTACTTACGGAAGGCTCTTATTTACACACACATCTACATCATATGTTTAGCTAATGCTTTGTTAAGCGTCTTTCATTATAAGAGTTGGTGAAGGTTATAGCAACGATGAGGGATCAACAGAAAGCATTTTCTTTCAAGAAAGTTTTAATCCTGGTAACCATATTGGCCTTGCCAGGATTTTGTTATTACTTGCTCCAGGAAAAAGGTAAAAATCGGTATAAGCCATTGCCTTTTTATGGAGAAAAGAAATTGGCTGGAACCTTCCATAGTCGGAGAGGGAAGCAAATACCGGATACGATTTACCATACCGTTAAATCCTTTGCTATGCAGAGCAGCGCTGGTACACAGGTAACTTTTGGTCCCGATTCTGGTGTGGCATTGGTCAATCTTTTTTATACAGGGAATAGGCAGCTGGCAGATCCTATGAATATGGCCATGAGAAAGGTTGCTGAACGTTTTCAAAAAAACGGCATGGTGAAGCTATATTCGTTAACAGTAGACCCGCGTACAGACACACCTGATCGATTAAAGGCATATCATAAACAGTGGGGAGATTTTAAGCAATGGTACTTTTTAAGCGCTCGAGATCCGGAAGAAGTGATGGGGTTGGCTAGGGAATCATTTTTATTGGACGTAGTCTATGATCCTCAGCGAAAGCCACCCTTTACGCATAGCTCGTCTATTGTGCTTTTAGATTCGCAGCGCCGGATTCGGGGTTATTATAATGCGTTAATAGATGAAGAGGTGAATCGGTTAATTGATGAGGTGAAATTATTATTAACAGAAGAATATAGGAATATTAGTGTAGCAGAAAGCTATGAGTGACAAAGCGATATTTAGATTAGTTTGGGGTGTTTCCATCTTTGTGTTTGTTGTGGTTGTACTGCTTCAAAGCAAAGTTGTTAGCTGGCGGATTGTCCCAGATTGGGTTTTCTTTCTTCCCAAACTTAACGCTATTATTAATGCCACCTGTTCGGTGTTGTTGATCACATCGTTCTATTACATTAAGAAAAAAGATATTGCTACACATAAAAAATTGAATATCATCACGTTTATTTTGTCGGCACTTTTTTTGGTCTCTTATATCATCTATCACTCCACTGGGAATGAGGCGAAGTTTGGTGGGCAAGGAATTATTAGACCTATCTATTTCTTTATTCTGATTACCCATATCATTCTTGCTGCTCTTGTATTACCGCTAGTTTTATTAAGTTTTTACAGAGGAATGAAAATGCAGGTAGATAAACATCGTAAATTAGTACGATGGAGTTTTCCGATATGGCTATATGTAACCATTACAGGTGTTATCGTGTATTTGATGATGGCTCCTTATTATTAGGGCATAAAATAATTCTGATGAGAAGAGGTAATTTTTGCTGATGCGGCACGTTTTCCTTTAAGGGGATAAGTATTTACTGTTTGGCTTAAATCTTGGATTTATGGGAAAAATAATAAAAATAGTTGGCTTGGTCTTTTTATTAACCATCTCGGTTGTACTAATCGATACCAAGGTTGCTCACGCACAGTGTGCCATGTGTACTTTAAATGCGGATCAATCAGTGAAAGACGGGAATACGCAGGGTAAAGGCTTAAATAAGGGAATCCTATTTTTATTGGCCATGCCTTATGTCGCAATAGGCGCCGTTGGTTATTTGTGGTATAAAAAGTATAGGCGTAAGAAAGCCGATGTTGGATTCAAACCGGATCCGGTAAATCTTAATTAACAAGGAGTAGGCAATGGCTTATCGGAGTAAGCTGAAAGCCATGGTAGAGGCGCGTTGCCCTCAGTGTAGAACAGGAAAAATATTTGTGGGCAATGCGTATAATTTTCGCAAACAACGGACCAATGATATTTGCCCGTATTGTGGTTTGGAATTTGAAATAGAGCCTGGCTATTTTTATGCGGCAATGTATGTTAGCTATGCTATGGCCGTTTTAGAAATTCTTATTATAGGATTTTTTACCTATCTGTTTAGTCATAGTGAATCACCTTGGCTGTATTCCATCATATTGTTTTTTACAGTGTTGCTTTTGGCACCATTTAATTATCGATATTCTAGATTACTGTTGTTATTTTATCTAACACCAAAAATTAAGTACGACCCAAAATATCAACAAGATAGTCTGGAATAATGAACTTTTATTGATCGCAATGTGTTTTAGAATCTTTTCCTTATTCTTTTTTTCATTGGTATTACTTAGTGCCTGTAAAGTTATGTCTCCTGCCGCCTATGAAAGCTTAATACACACACAGGATTCGCTAAGTCGGGGTTGGAAAGAGGCGCAAATAGAAAATGGTCATCTTGAAGATGAATTGGCGAAATTAAAGGCGGATACCGCTTCACTGAGTAGAAAACTGGTTTCCCTAGAGCAACATCTTTCTTCAAGTTCAAGCGAAGTGAAGAAACTTTCGGCAAACCTTGCTGAAAGGGAACAACGGCTACAGGAGGTGGAAGACATTTTACATAAGCGGGATGAGGCAAATAATCGTTTGAAGAATACGTTGCAGCAGGCTTTACTCGGGTTTCAGGAAAATGGATTAAGTGTAGATATGCATGAAGGTAAAGTTTATGTACGCCTCGCCGATAAGTTGCTTTTCTCTTCCGGAAGTATTGTTATTGATGAGCGGGGCAAACAAGCTTTAACCGAACTCGCTAAGGTTTTGAATACACGTCCTGAAATCAATATTGCGGTTGAGGGACATACTGATGACCAGAAAGTGAGAAGTTTAGGCCAGATTAAGGATAACTGGGATTTAAGTGTACTGCGCTCTACATCCGTAGTACGGTTTTTAACCCAAGAAGAAGGTGTCGACCCGAGAAGGCTTACCGCTACAGGAAAAGGCGAATTTACGCCGATTGATACGGCGGATACATCTGAAGCGCGAAGCGCTAATCGACGGATAGAAATCGTACTGTCTCCTAAATTGGATGAATTGTATGAGTTGATTAAATAGTGGAATAGTGATAATTGTGAAGTAGCAGAGTAGTAAATAATAACCTGCTACCCTACTACTCCCCAGTTCAACTACCCTACCGTTTGCTTATTTACCCACCCGCTAAAAAGGATTTTCAATATCTTTGAGCAAAGGAAGTTGTAAGTCTTTTTCCGATAAAACCAATTCTTCCGGTCCCAGTGGCCATTGGATGTTAAATGCGGGGTCATCGTAACGCACTCCGATCTCACTGGCTTTATCATATTTGGCGGTTACTTTGTATGCAAAAATGGTATGATCTTCCAATGCAATAAAGCCATGTAAGAAGCCGACCGGAATCCATAACATTTTTGCATCGGCTGCATTTAACTCAATGTGGAAAGTTTGTCCGAAGGTAGGAGAATTGGTACGTATATCTACTGCAACGTCCATCACACGTCCACTGATTACCCTAACGAGCTTCCCTTGCGCGTTTGGGCTAGCTTGTGCATGTAACCCACGCAAGGAACCTCTTTGGGATAACGATTGATTGTCTTGTACAAAATGTTGGTCTACGCCATTTTCTTTAAATAGATCCTCATTGTAGGTCTCTAAAAATTCGCCTCTGTTGTCTCTCCAGATTTTAGGTTCAATAACCACTAATCCAGCGATTGGTGTTGTTGTGAAGTTCATAAATTTTTAATCGATATATTGCATAGTCGTATCAAACAGTAGCAGATGCCCTTGAAAATCTTTGTTCATTTTGTCTTTTAACAGGATGAACAAAGATGCTTTAAAAGCAAGAATGTCTTCGGGATGATGGGTGAAAAGCTGTAAACTTAATGATTGCCCTTCATTTGGTGAATCTAAAATTTTAAATAGCTTTATATCCTGAAAATGGGCTTTCTCTTTAAGTAACGGAATATACTCCTTTTGAAGCCAATGAAGATACTGCTTGGCTTTTTGATCGGAGATGATATGTGTAATATTCAATAAAATCATTCGGCTAAGATAAACATCCTATGGCATATTTTACTATTTTGGAATCTATGAGGGACACATCATGTACTTTAAATGTTACGAGAAGCATTTGATTAAGATTTCTTCTTTTAGTAACTTAACCTTGATAACCTATATGGCGAGTGTGTTTAGGAAAAGAGCTAAATAAGCGATAAACAGTGGGTATTAAAAACAATTAAGTAGCGAGATATATGAAGATTTTTACTCCTATTATGCTAGTGTTTTTGCTTTTGGGGATAGGTGCGTGTACAAATACCGATAAGGAAGATCAAGTTCCTATTGAAAGCTTCTTTAAGAAATCCGCCAAAGGAAATTTTCAACTATCTCCAGATGGCAAATATATCGCTTATTTGCAACCGTATAAAGGGGTACAAAATATTTATATTGCCTCTTTGGCTCATAACCAACCCACTCGTATTACGACAGAAAGTGACAAGAATGTCACCAACTTTTTTTGGGCCGATAATGAAGAGCTTATTTTTTGGAAAGAACGATCAGAGGAAGATAATTTGGGTATTTATGCGGTTAACCGAGCATCTTTTTCCGTTCGTAACCTGATTATGCCAGAACCCATGCGTTTTCGTTGGGTGAGTCAGCGATTATTGAATAGTAACGAAATGCTCATTGCGCTTAATAAGCGCGATTCTTCTGTTTTTGATGTGTATCGACTAAATATTCATGATTGTAACATGCAAATGGTTGCACAAAACCCAGGTAATGTGAGCAGTTGGTTTGCCGATTTGGAAGGTAAGGTGCGGTTAGCAATAGCGAGCGATGGTGTTAATGAAACCTTATTATATCGGGAAAATGAACATTGTGCTTTTAAGCGTGTCTTTGAAAATAATTTTAAGAATACCGTCAGGCCATTGCGATTTATCGAGGGGGAAACAGATCGGATTTACGCCTTATCCAATGTTAACCGAGACAAACTGGCTTTAGTAATAGTTGATCTAAAAAAGGGTGAAGAGATTAAAACGGTTTATGCCCACCCGGAGGTAGACCTAGATAACATACGGTTTTCTACCAAAGCAAAAGGCCCTGCTTATGTGGATTACGACACCTGGAGGCCCGAGCGCCACTATTTTAATAAGCGTATAGAAAAAATTCATCAAAGTATTAGAAAGCGTTTGCATAACTACTGGATTAGAGTAGTTGATAAGGACGATGCGGAAACTAAATTCATTGTCCGAACCTATACAGATGATAATCCGGGTGCTTTTTACCTATATAGCTTACAAGAGGACCAATTAGCTAAATTGGCAGATGTTAACCCTTCGTTAAATGATGTTAAGTTAAGTAAAGTGAAGCCTATAACGTATAAAGCAAGAGATGGAAGGGAGATCAACGGCTACTTAACTATCCCGTTTAATAAAAAGGCAAAATACCTGCCTTTAATTGTTGTCCCGCATAATGGGCCTTCTTCAAGAAATATATGGGAATATAATAGCGAGGTACAATTTTTAGCCAGTCGGGGATATGCGATATTTCAGCCAAACTATCGAGGATCTACCGGTTATGGTAAAGCATTTTGGTCGGCAGGTTTTGGCGAATGGGGAGGCAAAATACAGGAAGATATTGCAGATGGCGTAAAGTATTTGGTTGATGAAGGCATTGCTGATCCTAAGCGTGTTGGCCTTTTTGGCTATAGTTTTGGTGGTTTCTGCGCCTTATACGGTGCTTGCTTCCATAATGATTTATACCGATGCACGGCCTCTTATTCGGGCATCACCAACTTATTTACTTATTTAAAAGAAGTACCACCCTATTATAAGCCCTATTTATTGATGTTCTATGAAATGGTGGGTAATCCGGAGAAACAGGCAGATTATTTCAGGGCGGTTTCCCCTGCATTCCATGTAGATAAAATCAAAGGACCTATTTTTATTGCACAAGGAGGAAAGGACGAACGGGGAAATGTTAATGAAACAAACCAAATGGTTCGCGAGCTGAAGAGTAGACAGATCCCCATTACCTATTTTCTAAAAGAGAAAGAAGGGCATTATTTTAAAGACGAACAAGTACGTTTAGAATTTTATAAACAGTTAGAATCCTTTTTTTCAACGAATTTAAAAAACAATTAACCTTGCTGGATAAATAGCCGTATGGCAAGACAAGAATATTACAGAAAGAATTATTGGCTTATTACCCTTTTTGTGGTACTGGCTACTGCACTTTTTATTATTGCTTTAGGCCTTGCGAAAAAGTATGTTCGAAATGTTATTGAAAATGAGTTTGTAGGAAAGAAAGTAGATGTTCTGGAGCAAAATATTGCAACATACAATGATTTCTTCTTCAATAAAATTCCGGAGGTATCTTTTTATCAAGGCTATCTAGACTCGACAACGGCTACTATTTATGCCGATTCAATATTGGCTAAATACAGTTTTGTAAATCGTATTGTATTTTTTGATGTACATATCGGACATAGTACAAGCGGTTTAAGTATACACCCCAAGCTTGTGTATGAATTTACTAGAGATCATCTCAAGGGGAATATTATTTATGATGAAAAGGAAAATGAAAAATTGGATTTGCGTGTAGCCGATGATTTTCTAGGTATGGCTGGCAAATTAGATGAATTTATTGGTCTTGCTGATACGTCAAGAAGTATTAATAACGATGAGATCAATAAATTTTTCTATACCATTTTACCAGAGAAGATTACCTATATGAATATTCCGAGAAAGGAAGATATAAAGGTATATAAGCAATTTGAAGAAGGGAATACACATCACGTTTCGATATATGAACACGATATTTTTACCTATTATATCGATCCCAAGGAAATAAAGTTAGAGAATAATCACCCTGAACTCTATGAGCAAATTGAAATCAAGCCGTTGTTTTATAGTACACTGGATACCGATCCTGATTTATTGACGACCGAAAGTCCGTTACCGGGTGCACTTGCGGCCTATAAACTCTATTTTACTTCAAAAAGGAGTTTTCTAGCTGATGAAATTAATCGTCGATTTTTACCTTTTGCCTTGTTGATTTCGGTAGGTTATTTCGTTTTGTTTATTATTGGTTACTTGATCTACCGAAACGTTAGTTTTAATAACCGTATGTTTCAATTGCAATACGATTTTGTGAATAACCTTACCCATGAGTTCAAGACGCCAGTAAGTGTGATAAAAATAGCCGGTAATAATATTCGTAGTGCTAAGGAGTTAAAAGAAGATACCCGTAAACATTACGGAAAAATTCTGGATGAAGAAGCCGATAAGTTGAATAATTTACTCAATACATTGCTTTCTTTCACCCAAATAGAGAATAAGTCAATCAAGCTAAAATACGAGCAAGTTGTTTTGCATGAATTCTGTGAAAATATCGTGAATAGTTACAAAATAAGATATCCAGATTTTCATTTACACTATCTTATTAAAGATGTTTCCACTTTTTATACCGATCGGGTGTTATTGGGTAGCGTTTTTCAAAATTTAATTGACAATGCGTATAAATATTCTGAGGCGCAAAAAAGGGAGTTAAAAATCACAATTTTTAAACAAAAAAAGCAAATAATGTTTAAGTTTGTTGATAAGGGAATAGGGATTCCGAAAAATGAACTTGTCAATATATTTAAAAAATTTTATCGAGTAAAAAGCCAATATAACCAACAGGGCAGCGTTGGATTGGGTTTAGCCTTTTGCAAGGAGCTATTGATGTTTATGAATGGTGATATACAAGTAACTAGTACAGAAGGGAAGGGATCAACTTTTTTGGTGACCTTACCTTATGCGGAATGACTTTTTACATTTATCAGCCACTCATTGGCTTTGAGAAAGATTATAGATAAAAATTTAACATAACAGCACAGAAGTAAAATTATGCAAAAAAACACGAAAATTGCTGTAATTGAAGATGATGAAAATCTTCGGTTTTTGGTTGTTCATCGCTTGGAGTCTGAGCATTACGAGGTCATACAGGCGGCTAATGGAAAAGATGCTGAGCGTTTAATTCTAGAGGAAAGGCCGGATATTGTATTGTTAGACTGGATGTTGCCTGGCAAACAAGGCTCCGAAGTATGTGCTGATTTGCGTAAGGCAGGTTTCAATAACCTGGTTATTATGATGACGGCGAAATCACAGGATGTAGATAAGATTGATGCCTACAGTTTTGGGGTTTCTGATTACATCACCAAACCCTTCAATATGGATGTGTTAATCGCCATGATTGAAAATAAAGTTAAATTTTTTGTAAATAATGCAAGTGATACGCTATATTTTGGTAATACGGAGCATCATCCAAACACGCACTCATTGATTAGAGAGGGTAAAAAAATTGAATTGACCATATTGGAAAATAGAATTCTCCTATATTTTTTGCAGAACGTAGATCGGGTGATTAGTAGGGAGGAATTAATGCAAGTGGTTTGGGGATACAGTTCTAACGTGAATACACGTACGTTAGATATGCATATTGTGCGTCTGAGGAAAAAAATCGAGCTCAATCCGGATAAACCACATCATTTGCAAACTGTTCGAGGTCTGGGATATAAATTTGTTGCTCAATTAGATTAACGGATCGGTTATTTCATGGATTTCACTTAAGTTTGCTTTTTTAAGAAAAAGCAATTATCTTCGTACAAATCAGCAAGACCATGCTTCACTAATAGGCGTGGTCTTGCTTGTTTTTTATACGATAACCTTAATGTATTTTTTATGGCAGATATAACATATTATAGCAAAGAAGGGCTGGAGAAATTAAAAGAGGAGCTTCAATACCTTAAAACAGAGGGACGGGCAGCTATAGCTAGGGCGATAGCTGAGGCTAGAGATAAAGGTGATTTGTCTGAAAATGCCGAATATGACGCGGCAAAGGAGGCGCAAGGGTTGCATGAAACCAAGATTGCTAAATTGGAAGAGGTATTGGCCAATGCTCGGTTAATTGATGAGTCAAAGCTGGATGTAACAAAGGTACTGGCTTTGTCTATTGTCAAATTAAAAAACACTAAGAACGGAGCCATTATGACGTATCAGTTAGTATCTGAAACAGAAGCCGATCTTAAATCGGGCAAGATTTCTGTTAAATCACCTATCGCACAAGGTTTATTGGGCAAATCTGTAGGAGATCGAGTAGAGATTGAGGTTCCGGCCGGTAAAATAGAATTGGAGATATTGGAAATTTCACGATAGGTCTTTGCGGTTATGTGCGGTTGCTGCCATAACCGCAAAAAATCGAAAGACCTGTTTAATACCCTAAATTTATTTTTTACATCATGCCAACTATTTTTTCACGAATTGTATCTGGTGAAATTCCAGCATATAAAGTAGCTGAGACGAATGATTTTCTCGCTTTTCTTGATATTAATCCCTTAGCTGAGGGACACGTTTTGGTCATTCCTAAGGAGGAAGTTGACTATATTTTTGATATGACGGATGCTGCATATATGGAGATTTGGATGTTTGCTAAAATTGTTGCTGCAGCAATTAAAAACGCTTTTCCTTGCGAAAAGGTTGGTGTTGCTGTGGTTGGATTGGAAGTAGCTCATGCACATATCCATTTAGTGCCTATTAATCAAGTGAATGATCTGAATTTTTCTAAGGAAAAACTAAAATTAAATGATGATCAACTGGCGGATCATGCCGAGCGTATCCGACAGGAATTAGCTAAATTGACTCGATAAGGGAACAGCTGATCTCTTGTTTTTGCAGGCACGTAATGAAGCAAGGAGAAATTAGAGACTGACCCTATTTTAGTCGGTGATGATTGTCTTTTATAAAGGCTTCCCAGCCCGAATAATTTTTTTTACCAGAACTATTTTGTCGTTGGAAAGCGTGGCAGACGGCGACGGCTAAACCATCTGTTGCATCTAAAAATTGAGGACTTTCCTGAAATGCCAAAAGATTTTTCAACATAGCCGCTACCTGCTCTTTAGACGCATTACCATTTCCGGTAACCGATTGCTTGATTTTCCGGGGAGCATATTCTACGATTTCAATATTTCTCGCTAAGGCTGCAGCCATAGCAACACCTTGAGCTCTGCCGAGTTTCAAGATCACCTGTATGTTTTTTCCATAGAATGGATCTTCAAGAGCCATACAGTCGGGATGATATTGGGTTATTAAAGCGGTAGTTTTTTCAAATATACGCTGCAATTTAAGCGCATGGTTATCTAGGTGACCTAATTTGATAATACCCATGCTTATGAGGGTTAATTTTTTACCGGCTTCTTTTATTATCCCGTATCCCATCACTTTTGTGCCCGGATCAATCCCTAAAATAATACGTTCTTTTAGCTCTTGCTGCAACATGACACAATATTACGATTTTATAGCAAAACTTGATGCATCAGCAGATAGGATAGATGCAGGTGATTTGATTTATTTTGTTAACATTGCAAAAAAGATAATCAGCGTTGAACACTAAAGGACGAAAAATAGGAAGTACCATCATAAAAATAGGGATACTTTTATTGGTGCTGTGGGTTGTATATCGCAAGATTAATGACAAAAGCAAGTTAGAGGAATTTGATTTTCTATTAAGCCAGTTGGGTAGTGAGACGATCGCCTCGACAATATTCTGGTTAGTGCTGCTGATGTTTACAAACTGGTTGCTGGAATGCGTGAAATGGCAATATTTATGTAAACCCATCGAGGCCATATCTTTTTACCGATCATTTGAATCCGTATTTTGTGGTTTGAGCTGGGCAATTTTTACCCCGAATCGCATTGGTGAATACGGGGGAAGAGTATTATTTTTAAAACCCAAGAAGCGTGTGTTTGGCGTTGTGGCAATGGCGGTTGGCGCATTTGCGCAGCTCGTTATAACGAATATAATGGGGACTGTAGCGCTGATATGGTTCGTATCCACGTATGAAAAACTATCACTAGGATGGTATCTGCTTTTTTGCCTAGCTGCTTTTATATTTATAGCGGGTTTACTACTTCTCTATTTCAGGATACGCTTGTTGAACCAATGGATAGGTAAAATTAGGTGGTTGGCAAAAGTACAACGGTTTTTTCATTTATTGGAAAGATATACTACCCAGCAATTGACAACAGTTTTTCTACTCTCAGCGCTGCGGTTCATTGTTTTTACTTCGCAGTATGCATTTATTATGCAGGTACTATTAACTGAACTACCCATGCTTCCTATGTTCATGATGGTTTTTTTATTATTTTTTATTCAATCTGCTATACCTTCCTTAGATTTGTTAGATGTTGGTGTGAGAAGCTTGACCGCTAGTTTCCTTTTTGCTTATTTAACCAAGCAGGAACTGGCAATTATGGCATCTACGGCCGCTATTTGGTTTATCAACCTTATAGTTCCGGCTATTATAGGTTCAGTATTTGTATTTAAAATTAACTTCTTTGGTAATCCTGATCGTTAGTGGCCTTGCTGCCATCTTATGTGTATATTATAGTTGCGTCCTTCTATTCCTATATAAAGGTTGGAAAAGAATACCGAATCCTAGTTTAGAACGAGCATCGGTTAAGACAAAAGTGAGTATATTAATTGCTGCCCGAAATGAAGAAGCACATATTGGAAAGACTATAACTGCAATTTTAGCACAAGACTATCCAAAACATTTAATGGAATTGCTTGTCGTTGACGATCATTCTACTGATCGTACAGGCGAAATCATTGCTTCTTATAAGGCAGATGGCGTTAAACTGATCCGCTTACACACCGATCAAAAATTAAATTCGTATAAAAAGAAAGCTATCAGCGAAGCTATTGCCCAATCAACAGGCGAGCTGATAGTCGCTACGGATGCGGATTGCGTTATGGGAACGGAATGGTTACGTACGATAGTTACCCTTTATGAGACCAAAGGATACAAACTTATTTCATCACCGGTTATATATCATCAGGAAAAAAGTTATTTCGAACAGTTACAAACCTTGGAATTCCTATATTTAATAGGCTTAGGAGCCGCTTCAATTGGTCTACGTCATCCGTCGACATGTAATGGAGCCAATTTAGCCTATCGACGGGATATCTTTTACGAATTAGGCGGTTTTCAAGGAATTGACGATCTCGCTAGTGGCGACGACGAATTGTTCTTGCATAAAGTAGCTCAGCGATATCCATTAGATATCGGTTTCTGTAAATCAGAAAAGGCTGTGGTATATACCGAAGCCAAACAGAATTTGAAAGCGTTTTTGAGTCAAAGAAGGCGATGGGCATCAAAAAGTACGAAATATAAAAATAAGGGTATTGTATTATTAGGTGTCGGTATTTGGCTTTTTAATCTTTTTATCCTTGTCACGGCGATAGGAAGCTTTTTCTCAGAAGCCATGTTCTTGCTATGCATGGCCTTGATTATAGTAAAAATGCTTGCGGAGTTATTCTTTTTATTTCCTTTAACACGATTTGCACATCGGCAAAAACTCCTGTTGGGCTTACCTTTGTTAAGTATATTGCATGTGTTCTACATGGTTTACATCGGTATCGCAGGAAATACAGGAAAATATCATTGGAAAGGTAGACTAGTCAGATAACGAGAAAAGAGATGTTATAGCATAACCTTTTCCCGAATCGCCGCTTCTGCTTTCTTTACAATTTCTTCGGCGCTTAACCCTTCAGGTTCGATAGGCTTCAGGACTTCCCAACGCATTGCAATAAAAGTATTTAAAGGAAAACTACCATACCTAACCATCTTCCAGGAATTATTGATTACAATGGGAACGATCAATGCATGAGGTACTTTTTTTAGGATCGTTGCGATACCTCCTACTGCAAAAGGTTTCATGACTCCAGTTTTTGACCGGGTACCCTCAGGGAAAATAACCGTAGACCAATTTTTTTCCTTCATGTTTTTGGCGAGCTTTAATATTTCGCCAATCGACTGTTTAGGATCATTACGATCAATGTTCGCCGCTCCCCCATGTTTCAAGTTGTAGGATATACTTGGAATTCCAGTTGCCAATTCAATTTTAGAGATAAATTTAGCATGATGTTTTCGCAAAAAATAAATCAATGGGGGAATATCGTACATACTCTGATGGTTGGCAATAAAAATAATAGAGCGATTCGTTGGTAAATGTTGATGGTTGATAAACGTCACGGTATTTCCTAGCAAGTAATAGCTGCTGGTGAGGAACCAATTGAGTATATCAACAGCTTTCTTATGCGGAGTATAACCTCCTAAGTTTAAACTGAGCCATTGGATAGCATGAAAAATCAAGAGCATTAAGCCGAAATACAAGTAGTGAATCGGGCTTAAGATATAACCGAAAAATTTCCTCATCTAGGTGTGATTAAATTAGCGTGCATTTATCTCAAAAAGATAGCATATAGCGAAAATAAATTAAATTTTCCTTTTTTTGCTTGCTGTTAAAGGCCGAAAGCCGTTTTAACTTTTTCGAGATGATCTAATTTTTCCCAAGTGAAAAGTTCAACCTGTACCGTTTTTGTTTCACCCATAGAATTTTCAAATACCTTTTCAACAGTAATTGGTTGCCTACCCATATGCCCATAGGCAGCCGTCTCTGTATAGATCGGATTGCGTAATTTTAAGCGTGTTTCTATACCATAAGGGGTGAGATCAAACAACTGGTTGATTTTATCAGCAATTTGACCATCTGTTAAGTTGACATTACTTGTGCCATAAGTGTTAACGTAAATCCCCATAGGGTGTTTTACACCAATAGCGTAAGAGAGCTGAACTAAGATTTCGTCGGCAACGCCCGCAGCTACTAAATTTTTAGCGATGTGACGGGCAGCATAAGCTGCAGAACGGTCAACTTTGGACGGGTCTTTACCCGAAAAAGCTCCACCGCCGTGTCCTCCCTTACCACCGTAGGAGTCTACAATAATTTTACGTCCAGTCAATCCGGTGTCTCCGTGTGGACCGCCAATGACAAATTTACCCGTGGGGTTGATATGGTAGGTAATTTTGTCGTCAAACAGCTGTTGAAGCTCCGGTTTTAACTGTGCTTTCACTCTAGGGATTAAGATATGGATAATGTCCTGCTTTATCTTGGCTAACATCGCCTCTTCCGTATCAAAATCATCGTGTTGCGTAGATACTACAATGGTGTCTATACGCAGCGGTGTATGGTCATCGCGATAAGCAATGGTGACCTGGGCTTTTGCATCTGGGCGTAGATAAGTAATTTCTTTCCCTTCCCGTCTTAAGGCTGCAAGTTCGTACAGCAGTTTATGTGAAAGGTCTAACGTTAGCGGCATGAGGTTTTCTGTTTCTTTGTTTGCATAACCAAACATGATGCCCTGATCCCCTGCTCCTTGATCCTGCTTTTCTTTACGGTCAACGCCTTGATTGATATCTGCCGATTGCTCGTGGATAGCGGAAAGAATACCGCAAGAGTTTGCTTCAAACATATAGGCCGACTTGGTATAACCTATTTTCTCGATCACCGATCGAGTTATTTTTTGTACATCAAGATAGGTGCGCGATTTAACTTCTCCTGCTAAGATGACCTGACCGGTGGTTACTAACGTTTCAATGGCGACTTTAGAATCGGGATCCCAAGCTAAGAAATTATCAATTAACGCATCAGAAATTTGATCAGCTATTTTATCAGGATGTCCTTCTGAAACGGATTCCGAAGTGAATAGATATGGCATAGAATGTTAATTTTTCAATGTTTGTTTACGCTATTTGCTATGCAAAATGCTTGCTCATTAAACCAAGGGATAAAACAAAGTAGAAAGGCAATTTTAGCACTTTTTTACCGTGGTTGCAATCCCGCCTTATTGGCACGCAAATCATTCCACATGATACGTTGCAAAAGTACAATTCATTTTGATAAATAAAAAGAGAATTCCATAAGCGTTATAGAGATCACTATACATGCACCTAAAACTATTTTAAGTACTTTTGCTGATGAGGGTTTTAATATGGCGAAAAAGCGTATTCAATTTCTGATAAACCCAATTTCGGGCGGGAGGAAGAAAAAAGGTTTTGAGCAATCGGCAAGAAAGTTTTTAAATGCTCATTTGTACGAAGCCGAATTTAAGGTGACTGAACATGCACAGCATGCTTCTGATCTGGCTAGGAAGGCTATTAAAGAGGGGGTAGACCTATTAGTGGCCGTAGGCGGTGACGGCACGATTAATGAGATAGCAAAAGAACTTTTACACACCGCAATTCCTTTAGCTATTATCCCTGAAGGTTCTGGGAATGGTTTAGCCCGCTACTTGCAGATTTCAAGCGATCTTTCAACGGCCATTAATAAAATAAATGCAGGCCATGTTAGTACCATTGACAGCGGTTTGGTTAATGGGAAAGCTTTTTTTAACGTTGCCGGTATGGGTTTTGATGCATTAATTAGTAATCGTTTTGCCGAAAACCTAACCCGTGGTCCGGTGGGCTACCTAAAAATCGTTCTTCAGGAGATTAGCCGATATCGGCCACAATCGTATACTTTAAATATTGATGGAAAGATCCTTAATCGCGAAGCGTTTATGATCAGTATCGCTAATTCTCCCCAATATGGTAATAATGCGTATATCGCTCCGGGTGCTACCGCAGACGATGGATTACTAGACGTCTGTATTATCAAACAATTTCCATTGCTCCAATTTCCAGTAATGATCTACCATTTATTCAGCCGGACTGCCCATCAATCAGAGTATGTCGAAATTATTAAAGGAAAACACATCGTGATTGAGCGGGAAACGGCTGGACCTGTACATTTAGATGGGGAACCACTGGAACTAGATAGAAAATTAACGATTGATGTTTTGCCTTCTTCATTAAAAGTTGTATGTTAGATCAATCATTGGAAAAGGGATGGCGAAAACTAAGAAAAAACAATATGATGGGGTAGTTTATTCTACGGATGAGCATTTTCAGTATACAGAAACATCGGAAGAAAAACTAGATACGTTAATGCCGAGTCAACAGCAGTTGCGGGTGCTTTTGGATAAAAAACAGCGTGCTGGAAAAGCGGTAACTAAAGTAACAGGGTTTATTGGTAGAACGGATGATTTGGCCGCTCTAGGAAAATTACTGAAGCAGCGCTGTGGAGTTGGAGGGGCCGTAAAAGATAGAGAAGTACTGATTCAAGGCGATTTTCGGCAGAAAGTCTTGGAAATTTTACAACAGCGGGGCTATTCGGTTAAGCTATCAGGAGGATAGCCAAAAAAGGGAGCTCATAATAAAAAAGCATTTGAATGGCACAATATAATAAGTTCTAGAGCGTTTAGAACTCATTAAATGGCCAAATTTGTTTAAAAAGAAGAGGTAATAGAAAAAGCCTCTAGTACCTATTTCTTAGTGTTCATTTTACACTATTATTATAGACTTGGTAAAGAATAAATTAGCGGATGATTGAAAGGTGTCTATGAGACATTTTTAGTACAACGGTTTTATGAAATAAAATTTTAAATCGTTGTTTTTTTGTGTCATTTATTTGCAATTGCAAAAAAAAATAGTTTTTATTGTAAAATATTGTCCTTGTAAAATAACGATAATGGATGATAATAAAAGCTCTTTTTTGGCGTTGATGCTGCTGTTGCACGTTACAAAAAGAGAATATTTTAAATTAATATTGCGAAAATTTGTTTTTAAATCTAAAATTATAAATTTGCTTCTGCCTTTTTGAAAAAATGATGGAAGGCAAGTGTTTTGTACAATTAAAATTAATCCATAAAAACTAAAAACTAAAAAATCAAGAAAATGGCAAACGCACCAAAACCAACCCCGGCTAAAAAAGAGAGCAGCTCAAAAGGTTCTAACGTATTTGCAAGTTTAGCAATAATTATTTGCCTTATTATAGGCGCATTGGTATGGAAATTTGTGATGGGAGATCCCAGTCACTTCCAGGGAGGTGACCCAGAAGGCGATCCAATTGATGGTGATATCTTTGGAATGGTATACAAAGGCGGTTTTATCGTCCCTGTTTTGATGGGTTTGTTATTGATGGTAATCGTATTCTCCTTCGAGCGTTTTTTTGTTATCAGTAGAGCAGCAGGTAAAGGCAATGTTGACGCTTTTGTTTCCAGAATTCAGGGATATCTAGCGGCTGGTAATATTGATGCAGCAATCGGCGAATGTGATAAGCAACAAGGATCTGTAGCGAATGTTATTAAAGCTGGTTTGCACAGATACAAAGATGCTTCTGTTGATGCTACGTTAGATACTGAGCATTCTGTATTAGCTATCCAGAAGGAAATTGAAGAAGCAACAGCCTTGGAAATGCCTATGTTGGAAAAAAATCTAACAATCATCGCAACTTTGGTATCCATTGGTACGTTAACCGGTCTTCTTGGTACGGTGACAGGTATGATCAAGGCGTTCTCGGCTTTAGGTACTGGCGGTGCTCCTGACTCGGCTAAATTAGCAAGTGGTATTTCGGAAGCATTGGTAAATACGGCAACTGGTATCTTTACTTCTACTATTGCCGTAATTATGTATAATGTGTTTACCTCTAAAATCGATAAGTTAACGTATTCTATTGATGAGGCAGGCTTCTCTATTGTTCAAACGTACGCTTCGAAGCATAAATAAAAAAAATTCCATGGCGTTTATGGAAACGTTATGGATTTTGCATCAATGAAGTAGGAACAAGAATAATTTACATATATAACGTAAAGAGATGCCAAAAATTAAAGTAAAAAGAGCCAGCACCACAATTGACATGACCGCTATGTGCGATGTGTCCTTTCTGTTGTTGACGTTCTTTATTCTTACAGCTACGGCGAGGCAACCAGAGCCTATGCAGGTAGACACACCAGCGTCTACGGTGCAGATACCTGTTCCAGATAAAAATATTGCCACTATTACTATAGGCGGCGGTGGGCGAGTATTTTTTGGAGTGACGGGGCCTAACATTAGAAAGCGTATGTTGGAAAGAATTTCGGAGAAATACAGCGTTGGATTTTCACCAGAAGAAAAGGAGCGTTTTTCATTAATGGAAAGCTTTGGTGTGCCCGTCGGTAATCTAAAACAGATTATTGCCATGGGAGGTTCAGAACGGAATAAACAAGGTTTGCAGCCAGGAATTCCTACAGACTCTGTGGGAAATAATCCTTCCCAATTGCATGAGTGGATAATGGCTGCTCGCTATGCTACCAAGGAAATAGAGAACCAAGAGATGCGCGTAGCCATTAAAGGAGATGCTAAGGAGCAGTATCCCGCTGTAAAGAAAGTAATCGATATTCTGCAAGGACAAAAGGTTAATAAATTCAGTTTAATTACAAATCTTAGAAATGAGGATTAACTCGATTTGATCCACGATAAAAAAGTAAAGAAATGGCAGAATTAAATACCGGCGGTAAACAGCAACCCAGGGTTGATTTAACCCCAATGGTTGACCTTGCATTCTTGCTGATTACGTTCTTCATGTTAACAACGCAACTCAGTAAGTCGAATGCGATGGATGTAGCCATGCCTGATAAAGATAAAGAGAATAAGGATGATAACTTAGAAGTTGCTGACAATCGGACGATCACCTTGTTGCTAGGTGCCAAAAACAAAATTGAATACTATATGGGACAGCTGGAAAAACCCTTAGATGGGCCTACCACTGTTGATTATGGTAAAAACGGCATACGTCCTGTGCTTTTAAATAAAATGAAACAAGTACAAGCGGCTACAGGAAAAGGCTTAATCGTAGTCATTAGACCTAGCGACAATTCGAGCTATCGTAATCTCGTTGATATACTCGATGAAATGAAGATTGTTGATGCGAAGCAATATATGATTGGCGATATTAGCACTCCAGAGGTTGAATTATTGAAACGAGAAGGAGTTTATTAACAGGGATTAATATCCAAAAATAAAAAACAGCATGTCTAAATTAGATATATTTAAACCAGAATGGCTCGATGTCGTCTTTGCAGGGCGTAATAAAGCCTATGGTGCATATGACTTGCGCTCTATTTCGCCTAAGTATACGTCAAGAGCCTTACTCATCGGTATATTGTTGTTTGTGGGACTGATTAGCTCACCCATGATCATTAAGGCACTTAGAGGTGATCAAGTAGAAGAAGCACCTAAAGTTATAGAAACAGAGGTGACGCTTTCTGAACCGCCACCAGTAAATGAGGAAGAACCGCCTCCCCCACCTCCCGTAGAGCCCCCGCCACCACGTGTGGATCAGGTGCGGATGCCACCACCTAAAGTGGTACCTGCAGAACAGGTTAGGGAAGAGGAACCTCCTACCGTTGAGGAATTGAAGAAAGCTGATCCAGGTCCGAAAACAATTGCAGGTGACCCTACAGCGGATATTCGTATCGATATGCCTGTTGGTGAAGGACCAAAAGATGCGCAAGTAACGGAAGAAGGTTCTGGCATCATGGATTTCAGTGCGGTGGAGGTTCAGCCAACATTCCCTGGCGGTATGCAAGCCTTTTACAAATGGGTGTCGCAGAACTATCGTTATCCGGAAATGGCAAAAGAGCAAGGAGTTAATGGGAGTATCCACGTTTCTTTCGTAGTGGAGCGTGATGGTTCATTGACTGATATTAAGGTTATCCGTGACTTAAAGTATGGAACTGGTGATGAAGCGGTTCGTATGCTGAAATCTTCACCTAAATGGAAACCTGGTATCCAAAACGGTCGCCCGGTTCGGGTATCATACTCTTTGCCTATTAAATTGAACCTTCAAGGAATGTAAGATCCATGCTTGAACGGAAAAATAATGAAAATCGACGGAAATCGCCCACAAAGCGATTTCTGTCCATTTTAGGGCTTTGCATGTTTGGTTTTTACTTTATTCTTGGACTGTTGATTATTTTTTGGAAGGATTTTCCGTTAACCTTGGATAAAACATACCGAATTTTGTTTGGCTTATTGCTCATTGTTTATTCCTTTTTAAGATTTGCACGCTTGTGGCAGAATCAACGAGTGGATAGAAGATCGTAGGAAATATTTTTTAATATTAATAGTAAAGTCCTCATTTATCGGTTTTTAATTAGTAAATTTACCAATCAGAATGCACCTAACCATGGTAAATAGTCGGATAGTTGTGGTCAAAAGCATGGTTTTGCTGCTATTGGTATTCATCGGATGCAGTCGTTCACCATCTAAAAAGGAGGAAGATGTCCTTTCAGGAAGTGCAAAGATTCTGGTCGACGAAACGATAGCACCTATTATTGAAGATCAGATAGCTGTATTTCAAAATAGTTATACCCGTACAGAGTTAACGATGCTTGCGAGACCGGAAAATGAGGTAGTTAGAGACCTACTTAATGACACAGCTAAGTTAGCTATTATTACAAGGGAGCTGACTCAGGACGAGGAGAATTTTTTTAAGTCCAAAACAATATATCCGAAGACGGTTCGTTTTGCTACGGATGCTATTGCAGTTATTACAAACAAGCGTAATGCTGATTCTACCATTCGGGTAGATGACATTATTCGGTTAATGAAAGGTGAAGCGGTTGAAGGGATAAATGCGTTAGTATTTGACAATGCCAATTCCAGTACCGTTGCTTTTTTTAAACACTTGGCCGAAGTGAAAGAGTTACCTAAGACAGGGATTTATGCTTTAAAGGACAATGCTGCAGTGGTAAAATATGTGCATGATTATCCGCAAAGTGTTGGTGTAATAGGGATCAATTGGTTAAACCAACCCTCTCCAATGATTGAGCCTTATGTGCGTGATATCAAGCTACTTGGGGTTAAGAATCAGCAAGGAAAACGTGGTGATGATGGTTTTTATAAACCCACACAATCCAATTTGGCGCTAAATTTGTATCCATTTACACGGAAATTATATTTAATTAACGTGCAAGGTAAAAAAGCGGTCGGCACTGGTTTTTCTGCTTTTTTACATGGAGAGCGGGGGCAACGGATTATTCTGAAATCGGGGTTATTGCCGGATAGCATTCCCCCAAGAGAGATCATTATAAGAAAATAGTAAGTTAGACTTTAAATAAATTAAAAGAACAATGAAAATGATAAGAAGAGCAGCAAGTGTAAGTCTTGCGATTGCTTTTATAGCTTCGGGGGCTTCTTATGCACAAAGTCTGAAAGACGCGCAAGTAGCAATCGACGCGGA
Organism: Olivibacter ginsenosidimutans; assembly: GCF_039542865.1. NCBI lineage: Bacteria > Pseudomonadati > Bacteroidota > Sphingobacteriia > Sphingobacteriales > Sphingobacteriaceae > Olivibacter > Olivibacter ginsenosidimutans. The sequence continues at coordinate 285,077 of NZ_BAABIQ010000005.1, forward strand.
GCAATATGCGAAGGCGAAGACAATTCTAAAGAATTTGGTACAGAATAAGCCAAAAGATGCAGAGAACTATTTTTATTTAGGAGATGTTTATCTCGTTACCGACTACCCTGATTCGGCAAAGACCTTTTTTCAACAAGGTTTGGAAGCCGACCCTAAAGACAATCTTAACAAGGTAGGTCTTGGTGCGGTAGCACTTGCTCAGGGAAATACAGCGGAAGCTGAGAAACTGTTTACGGAAGCAACGGAGAAAACGAAGAAGAAAGACTATTTAGAGAATCTCTATGTTGGTCGGGCTTATATGAATCCTAATTTGGAAAATCCGGATTATAAAAAGGCGTTGACCTATTTGGAAAAAGCAAAAGAAGCCAATCAAAAAGATGCATTAATCCCATCTTCGCTTGGAGATGCATATTTGGGAGCTGGTGATAACAGCAACGCCTATACGAATTACCGGGATGCTTATGATTTGGATAATACCTTTACTCGCGCCCGTGTACAAATGGCTATTATCTCTAAACAGGCACGTGCATTTGCTGAGGCAATTGAAGATTTAACTAAAATTACACAGGAGCATCCAGATTATGCGCCTGCTTTTCGGGAAATCGCCGAAACCTATAATGCTAAAGCACAGCTTGAGACTAAAATAGAAAATTATAATAGCGATATTCAGGAAGCCTTAAAGGCCTATAAGCAATACATGGATTTAACCGACTATTCGTTGGATTCCCGTATGCGTTACGCCGACTTTATGATCAAAGCTAGAGATTATAAAAACCTGGAAGAGCAAGCGAATGAAATGGCTAAAGTGGATAAAGTAAACCCTCGTATCTTGCGTTATTTGGGTTATGCGGCTTATCAGAACGGGAATTATCCCTCAGCACAATCGGCTTTAACAGACTTTTTTGGAAAAGTAGACTCTACTAGAGTAATTCCCGATGATTATTATTTCCTTGGATTGTCGAAGATAAGACAAGCAACTGATTCTACAAAAGCGTTAGATACGACCCTGTTAGCAGAAGGTGTTGCTGATGTTTCGAAAGGAGTAAAAAAAGATACTACGTGGAAGTTAGCAGAGAATCTAAGTGCCGAGGCAAAAAAGACATTTGATGCGAAGAACTTTAGTCTAGCTGGTGCATTATTTAAAGCGGCTGCACAAGCCCCTAAATCAAAGACCTATAACTACGATTTGTTTTATTGGGGATATGCACAATATTTTAATTATGTAATGGCATATCAGGCAAAGCAAAACCCTTCAAAAGGTATTTTAGAGGATGCAATAGCAGCGTTTAATAAAGTCAACGAAGTTGTTCCCGATATGGCAGAAGCGTACTTATTCAAAGCGAGATCCGAACGATTGTTGGATAGTCCAGATGATCCAAAAGGATTAGGGGTAGAAACCTTCAAAAAATACATTGAAGTAGTGGAGGCTAAAGGGGCAGAAGCACAAACGGCAAATGTGAAAAGGAGCCTTTCCGAAGCTTATGATGTGGTGGCTGCAGATTTAGTAAACAAAGAAGATTATCAAGGAGCTAGAGATTTATTAAATAAATCACTGGAAGTTAATCCTAATGATGATTACGCTAAACAAACCTTAGAGCAGCTAAAACCAGCTGCTAATGGCGGAGCATCTGCTCAGAAGCCACAGAAGTAGAAACGATAACGTATCTAGATAAAAAAGGCATTGGGACATACTTCCCAGTGCCTTTTTTGTTGCAACTATTTTCATCGATTTAATGCTCGGGTACTTGTTATTTTAAGTAGGATAATTTATGTTTGTATTGTATCAAACAACTAACTAAACAAAACTATGGAAGCAGCGACAGCAAGTACTCCTGTTGATTATTTACCTATTCTTCTCCAAATGATCGTTGCGGTGGGGTTTGGTGTGGTTACCGTCATCGGCACCCATTTAATTGGCCCTAAACTCCGTACGGATAATAAATTAACCTCTTTCGAATCGGGAATCAAAGTTATCGGTAATGCACGACAGCCCGTTTCAATTAAGTATTTTATGGTGGCTATTCTCTTTGTCATTTTCGATGTGGAGGTTATTTTTATGTATCCTTGGGCGGTTAATTTTAGATCTTTTGGTATAGAAGGCTTAGTAGAAATGTTCATTTTCATGGGCCTTTTACTATTAGGATTTATCTACGTTCTTAAAAAACGTGCATTGGAATGGGATTAAAACCGAGCTATTTCTTAGAACCATTCTAAATACTTGATGTTTGTGCTTTCTGGCCAATAATTTATTAAATTTGAGCATGTCTGCTTTAGAGCAATGGCATTTTGTGATGGATATGCCATAACCGATTGGCATTTTAACCCTTGGAATTATGAGTGAAATAAAATTGGCCCCAGCCCCTCCGGGAGTTACAGGGTCTGGATTTTTCGCCACTACGCTCGATAAAGCTGTGGGCCTTGCCCGAGCAAATTCATTATGGCCTTTACCTTTTGCAACATCTTGTTGTGGAATTGAATTTATGGCGACCATGGGTTCTACCTATGATCTTGCCCGTTTTGGTGCAGAACGTCCAAGCTTTTCCCCTAGGCAATCTGATATGTTATTAGTCATGGGTACTATTGCTAAGAAAATGGGACCTGTACTTAAGCAGGTATATATTCAAATGGCAGAACCCAGGTGGGTAATTGCTGTTGGCGCTTGCGCGTCCAGCGGAGGTATTTTTGATACCTATTCAGTGTTGCAAGGTATTGACGAAATTATCCCCGTAGATGTTTATGTACCCGGTTGTCCGCCAAGGCCAGAAGCTATTTTGGACGGAGTAATGCGTTTGCAGGACATCGTAAGGACAGAATCCGTCAGACGCAGGGAAACAGATGAATATAAGGCATTATTAGAGAGTTACGGAATATATAAACATGGCTAAATTGGATAATCAGGCCCTTATAGAACGGCTGCGTAAGCAGTTTGGCGATGATTTGCTCGGGGGGGAAGAACCTTTTGGTTTATTGACGGTAGAGACGACTAAGGAACATATTATAGCATTACTGCAGTTCTTAAAGACAGATCAGGAACTACAATTTATTTACCTAACGGATATTACTGCCGTACACTACCCTTCACAAAAAAGAAGTATAGCAGTTGTGTATCATGTGCATAGTTTGATTCATAATGTTCGTATTCGTATTAAAGTTTTCTTAGATGGAGTGAAACCTGAAGTACCTTCTGCTACCATACTATGGAACGGGGCTAATTGGATGGAACGGGAAACATATGATTTTTTTGGAGTAATTTTTACAGGACATCCTGATTTAAGACGGATTTTAAATGTCGACGAGCTGGAGGTTTTTCCTATGCGTAAAGAGTACCCACTGGAAGATCCCAATAGGGTAGATAAAAAAGATTTCTTTTTTGGCAGATAATTTTAGATATGAGTGAGCTGAAACCCAAATTGACTACAAATCATCCAATATTTGATGATAACGATCCGCAAGACGAATTAGTTACCCTTAACTTGGGGCCAACACATCCAGCCACGCATGGCGTTTTTCAAAATGTGTTACAGGTTGATGGAGAACGAATTGTGAGCGGGGTTTCGACTATTGGGTATATTCACCGGGCTTTTGAGAAAATTGCAGAACATAGACCTTATTATCAAATCACTCCATTAACCGACCGACTCAATTATTGCTCATCGCCTATTAATAATATGGGATGGCATATGACGGTAGAAAAATTGCTGGGTATAGAAATTCCTAAACGTGTGCAATACATGCGCGTGATTATCATGGAACTGGCACGTATAGCTGATCATATTATTTGCAATGGTATATTGGGCGTTGATACTGGAGCCTTTTCAGGATTCCTATATGTGATGCAGGAACGTGAGTTTATCTATGAGATTTTTGAGGAAATTTGTGGTGCACGGTTAACAACTAATATTGGTAGAATAGGTGGTTTCGAACGCGATTTTAATTCGATTGCCTTTGATAAAATCAAACAATTTGTTAAACGCTATCCGCCTGTCCTGACCGAATTTGAAGAGCTTTTTAATCGGAATAGGATCTTTATAGATCGTACTTCAGGGGTGGCTGCTGTTGATCCTGAAACGGCATTAAGCTATAGTTGGAGTGGGCCGCTTTTGCGCGCGACAGGTATTGATTATGATGTGCGGGCTAACGAACCCTATTCCTCATATGAAGATTTTGATTTCGAGATCCCTGTAGGGGAGAATGGCGATGTGTACGATCGTTACATGGTACGCAACGAAGAAATGCGGCAAAGCATTCGGATCATTGAACAAGCCCTGGCGAAATTGGAAAGGGAACCAAAAGGGATATTTCATGCCGATGTTCCGGAATTTTATTTACCGCCCAAAGAACAAGTGTACAATAATATGGAGGCCCTTATTTATCATTTCAAAATTGTAATGGGCGAAATAGATGTTCCAAAGACAGAAGTTTATCATGCAGTGGAAGGAGCGAATGGTGAACTTGGATTTTATCTGATCAGTGACGGGGGAAGATCCCCCTACCGTTTACATTTTAGAAGGCCTTCATTCATTAATTATCAAATGTACGCGCCAATGAGTAGTGGAATGCTGCTTTCAGATGCGATTATTAATATGAGTAGTTTAAACATTATAGCCGGAGAATTAGATGCTTAGTGTAAAAAATAATGAACCGATAACGTTTCAGGAAAACCTTATTCATCAGTTTGATGATATCGTGAAACGATACCCAGAAGGTAGGCAGAAATCGGCGTTATTGCCTATTCTGCATTTGGTGCAGGCAGAATTTGGCTGGTTGAGTGTGGATGTTATGGATAAAGTGGCTGAGTACCTAAGCATTGAATCCATTGAGGTCTATGAAGTCGCCACTTTTTATACCATGTTTTTCCTCCGACCACAAGGGAAGTATGTATTGGAAGTTTGTCGTACCGGGCCTTGTTGTTTAGTTGGAGCGGAACGTATCATGAAACATATAGAAAATCGCTTAGGAGTGAAAGAAAATGAAGTGACGGCTGATGGCCTATTTAGCTGGCGCGGTATAGAATGTGTGGCCGCTTGTGGTATGGGGCCTGTATTACAAATAGGACCGGAATACACTTATTATGAACACCTTACTGAAGAAGGGGTGGATGAGCTTATTGATGGGTTAAGAAATAAGCATACCATAAATACGAAATCCTAAGTTAAGGAAACCATGGCACAAAAATTATTATTAGAGCATATTCAAGTACCCGGTATCAATACCTTTGAAGTTTATCAACAGAAGGGGGGATACCGTGCGGTAAAGAAAGCCTTAAAAGAGTTGAGCCCTGAAGATGTAGTGGAAGAAGTGAAAAAATCCGGGTTGCGGGGCAGGGGTGGTGCAGGTTTCCCTACTGGTATGAAGTGGAGTTTTTTAGCTAAACCGGAAGGGGTGCCTCGTTATTTGGTATGCAATGCTGATGAATCAGAACCTGGTACCTTCAAAGATCGCTATCTCATGACTCATATTCCTCATGCTTTGATTGAAGGGATGATTGTAGCGAGTTATGCACTCGGTGCCAATACTTCTTATATCTATGTACGGGGGGAGATGATGCCGCAGATCCGCATTCTGGAGAGGGCAATAGCTGAAGCTAAGGCGGCTGGTTTTTTGGGTAAAAATATATTAGGAACCGGATACAATCTAGAATTGTATGTACAACCAGGGGGTGGAGCTTATATCTGTGGTGAAGAAACAGCTTTATTAGAATCTTTGGAGGGCAAAAGGGGAAATCCTAGGATTAAACCTCCTTTTCCGGCAGTTGCTGGATTATATAATTGCCCAACAGTAGTTAATAATGTGGAATCTATTGCTGCTACAGTGCCTATATTGAATATAGGTGGTGAGGTCTATGCAAAGATCGGTATGGAGAGAAGTACAGGAACCAAATTGATTTCGGCTTCAGGAAATATCAATAAGCCTGGTGTCTATGAAATAGAATTGGGGCTACCGGTGGAGGAATTTATTTATTCTGAGGAGTATTGTGGAGGGATTGCTGGTGGGAAACGGTTGAAAGCAGTCGTTGCTGGAGGTTCTTCCGTTCCTATATTGCCGGCAAATCTGATATTGAAGACAGCTAAAGGTGATAACCGGCTAATGAGTTATGAATCTTTAGCAGATGGTGGTTTCGCAACGGGTACCATGTTAGGTTCGGGCGGGTTCATTGTATTTGATGAAGATCAGTGTATCGTACGTAATACATGGAATTTTACCCGCTTCTATCATCACGAAAGTTGTGGTCAATGCTCACCCTGCAGGGAAGGTACTGGGTGGATGGAAAAAGTTTTGCATCGCCTGGAATATGGCCATGGAAAAAGAAGTGATATTGATTTATTGGTTGATGTCTCAAAGAAAATCGAAGGAAATACGATTTGTCCTTTGGGGGATGCGGCGGCGTGGCCTGTGGCAAGTGCTATTCGGCATTTTAGAGACGAGTTTGAATGGCATGTTACACATGGCGAAGAGGCACAAAATAGAAACTTTGGCTTAGCACATTATGCTGATCCATTGAGTTTAGTAGAATAATGGATATGGCCTTTGGATAGCAGCAAATAGTAAAGGAGACAATCTATTAGGCTGTACGACATACTAAGTACGATAAAATGGCTGATAACGATAAAATAAAAGTGAGCATTGATGGTATCGCGGTTGAAGTAGCACCGGGAACAACCATATTGAATGCTGCTAGGCAAATCGGAGGAGATATCGTTCCTCCTGCCATGTGCTACTATTCAAAATTAGAAGGTAGCGGTGGAAAATGCCGAACCTGTTTAGTAAAGGTAAGTAAGGGGTCGGATAAAGATCCGCGGCCAATGCCTAAATTGGTGGCTTCTTGTCGAACGACAGTAATGGACGGCATGGAAGTGCAAAATATTACCTCCAATGAAGTCCTTGAGGCTCGAAAAGGTGTTGTCGAAATGTTATTGATCAACCATCCACTAGACTGCCCCATCTGTGATCAAGCGGGAGAATGCCATTTGCAGGATCTAGGTTTTGAACATGGTGCAGCAGCCACCCGGTATGAATTTGAGCGCAGAACGTTCGATAAAATTGATATTGGCGATAAGATCCAATTGCATATGACCCGGTGTATTTTATGTTACCGTTGCGTGTTTACAGCTGATCAACTGACCGATAAACGCGTACATGGTATATTAGGAAGAGGCGATGCCGCCGAAATTTCCACGTACATTGAGCAGGCTATTGATAATGATTTTTCAGGTAACATGATTGATGTTTGTCCTGTTGGGGCATTAACAGATAAGACTTTCCGCTTTAAGAACCGGGTTTGGTTTACTAAGCCGGTGGAAGCGCATCGCGACTGTCCTACCTGTTCAGGTAAGGTTACACTGTGGTATAAAGGAGAGGAAGTTTTAAGAGTTACAGCTCGTAAGGACCAATATGGTGAGGTGGAAGATTTTATCTGTAATACCTGCCGATTTGAAAAGAAGCAGACGTCTGATTGGGTCATCGAAGGTCCGCGTCATGTTGTACATACTTCTGTTATTTCGGCCAATCACTATGAAGACCTGAAACCTTTGCCCGTAATTAAAGAAAATCCAAAGCTGAAAGAAGGAAATAAATATCAACTAGAACGTTCAGTTCGATTATAAAACAAACTGTCATGGAAACCGCATTTATTATTGAAAAGTTGGTCCTTATTGTCGTTGTTTTTGTGCTGACACTCGTGATAGCGATGTACTCTACCTTGGCAGAACGGAAGGTTGCTGGCTTTATGCAAGATCGAAAAGGACCCGATAGGGCTGGGCCTTTTGGTATTTTACAACCCTTATGCGATGGAGGTAAATTCTTTTTCAAGGAAGAAATCATTCCTGCTGGTGCACATAAAGGTCTTTTTATTGCTGGCCCAACGTTGGCGATTATAACAGCGTGTATTAGTAGTGCTGTTATTCCGTGGGGGCAACCCTTAACTATTGGTGATCATGCTGTTTCTTTGCAAGTAGCTGATGTTAATGTAGGGATTCTTTATATCTTCGGCGTCGTCGCTTTGGGGGTTTATGGAATCATGCTTGGCGGTTGGGCTTCCAATAACAAATTTTCGCTAATGGGGGCTATTCGTGCAGCATCACAAAGTATTAGCTATGAAGTAGCCATGGGACTTTCTATTATTGCCTTGTTGATGGTTACGCAAACTTTATCACTAAAAGAGATCGTTGCCCAGCAAAGTGGTTTTGTAAATTGGAATATCTGGGTCCAACCATTAGGGTTTCTGATCTTTGTAACCTGCGCCTTTGCGGAATGTAATCGAGTGCCTTTTGACCTACCGGAATGCGAGACCGAATTGGTAGGTGGATACCATACCGAATATTCGTCCATGAAGTTGGGGCTATATATGTTCTCTGAATACATCAATATGTTTGTATCGTCTGCGGTCATGGCCGCATTATATTTTGGTGGATATAACTTTCCTTTTATGGATCAGTTGGGCCTCTCGCCTAACTGGATCGCGGGCATTGGTGTAGTGGTGTTTTTTGTAAAAATAATTGCTTTTATATTCTTTTTTATGTGGATACGGTGGACGCTCCCTCGCTTTCGGTATGATCAGCTCATGAATTTAGGCTGGAAAATTCTTATCCCGTTGGCCATTGCGAATATTGTTCTCACGGGAGTGATTACCTTACTGAAAGATATGTATGGATAGCGAAATTTTAGAGCAACAGCAAAACCAAGACTGTGCTAAGTACTAAAACGATGAATGATGGAATCATTAAGCAATAGAAAAAAAGTTTTAGCTCAAAAACCGATGAGTTTTTGGGAACGCATTTATCTACCAGCCATCCTTAAGGGCATGAAGATAACAATTAGGCATTTTTTCATGAAAAAAGCCACGGTTTCTTATCCGGAAGTCCAACGTCCCTACTCCAAAAATTATCGAGGTATGCATTCCTTAAAACGTGACGAAGAAGGAAGAGAGCGTTGCACGGCCTGTGGATTATGTGCCTTATCTTGCCCGGCAGAGGCTATTACGATGATTTCTGCCGAACGGAAAAAAGGAGAAGAGCATCTCTATCGAGAGGAGAAATATGCTGCAGTATATGAAATTAACATGCTTCGTTGTATCTTTTGTGGTTTATGCGAAGAAGCTTGTCCGAAAGAGGCCATATACCTGGATGGTCCGCATGTACCAGCAGATTACCTACGGAAGGATTTTATTTACGGGAAAGATAAGCTTGTAGAAGAGCGCTTTGATTATCAGGAAACGGAAGTTAAAGAGAAAGTCTAAAATTCGTCATCTCGACTATAGTAGAGTGATCTATTCAACAATAGATAGCTTGACTAACTCCCTTGGGGATCGGGATTCACTCGATAGGCCGTGATAGACTTTTTCGACATTTTTATAAGAATTAATGATAAACAACAACAAATAAACTTAACATTGTGAGCTTATTTTATTTTATAGCCTTTTTATCAATATTTTTTTCGTTGATGGTTATTTTAACTAGAAATCCAGTGCATAGCGTGCTGTACTTAGTGATTACATTTTTTACCTTCACTGTACATTATGTTCTATTAAATGCCCAATTTCTGGCAGTGGTAAATTTTATTGTTTACATGGGAGCGATTATGGTGTTGTTTCTTTTTGTGCTTATGCTCCTCAATCTAAACAAGGAAACAGAACCGATGAAATCAACTTTGGTAAAGGTTATGGGAGCTATTGCAGGCATGTGCTTGTTGGTAACTGTTGCGGGGTCTATACGGGTGTTGGAAGTATCCAATCCTGTTGTACTTAAGCATCCCGATATTGGACTAGTAGGCAATCTCGGGAAAGTATTGTTCAGCGAATTTTTATTACCCTTTGAACTCTCTTCCATTTTATTGTTAACCGCAATGGTGGGAGCCGTTCTATTAGCAAAAAAAGAAACTAAAGCGATATAATGGGAACAATTGTAAATGAACTGCAAGGGATACCACTGAATCATTACATTCTGTTAAGCAGTATTATCTTTTCCATAGGCGTAATAGGTGTATTGACGCGTAGAAATGTCATTATTATTATGATGTCCGTAGAATTAATGTTGAATTCGGTAAACCTATTATTAGCCGCTTTTTCTGCTTATCATGGGGATGCTTCTGGTCAGGTGTTTGTATTCTTTATTATGGCCCTAGCAGCTGCGGAGGTGGCTGTTGGCTTAGCTATTATTGTAATGGTCTATCGGAATACGAAGTCCATTGATATTAATGCGCTCAATAAATTGAAATGGTGAGAAGACTCAATTCTGATAAATAGAGCTATAAGTGAATATGATGACAACCAATAACATTAACTAAATTAGTATATGACTGGATTAATTTGGATAGTCCTCTTACCTTTAATAGGTTTTGTTGTAAATGGATTGGGAAGAAATGTGTGGTCGAAGACCGTCGTTTCTTTGGTGGGCTGTGGAACGGTGCTGGCCTCATTTCTATTAAGCTGTAATGTGTTTAGCATGGTGTATGCTGCTCGAAAAGTAGGAGAACAGGCCTCTTTTTCCCATACGGTTTTTGAATGGATCAGTGCAGGAAGCTTACATGTTAATTTATCTTTTCTGGTAGACCCTTTAAGTGCGGTTATGTTACTCATTATAACCGGTATAGGTTTTTTGATCCATTTATATTCAACTGCCTATATGAAACACGACAAGGGTTTTGCTAAGTTCTTTGCCTATCTTAATCTGTTCATCTTTTTTATGCTTTTGCTGGTCTTAGGGTCCAATTATGTGGTGATGTTTATTGGCTGGGAAGGCGTAGGCTTATGTTCTTATTTATTAATTGGTTTTTGGTACCATCGGATAGATTATGCTGCGGCCGCTAAAAAGGCTTTTGTAATGAATAGAATAGGCGATTTAGGCTTTTTGTTGGCCATATTTCTATTGTTTTACAACTTTGGTAGTTTAGAATTTTCTGCTGTTTTGCCTAAGGCCGCCACAATGGTACAGGGAGATACAACATTGTTATTAATTTCGCTATTGTTATTTGTTGCAGCTACTGGAAAATCTGCCCAGATTCCACTATTTACATGGTTGCCAGATGCTATGGCGGGACCTACACCGGTTTCAGCACTTATTCATGCAGCGACAATGGTTACAGCCGGCATTTATTTAATCGCCCGGTCCAATATTCTATTTACGCTGTCTCCAGTTACTATGGAAGTTGTAGCAATCATCGGATTGGCTACGGCATTATTAGCGGCGTTTATCGCGGTTACCCAAAACGATATCAAAAAAGTGTTGGCCTATTCTACGGTTTCCCAATTAGGCTATATGTTCTTGGGGCTTGGTGTGGGTGCATTTACCGGTGCATTTTTCCATGTGATCACCCATGCTTTTTTCAAAGCGCTTTTGTTTTTAGGGGCAGGTTCGGTTATACATGCCATGAGTAACGAGCAGGACATGAGAGCAATGGGTGGACTTAAGAAAAAGCTGCCGGTAACGTTTCTTACCATGTTTATTGGAACCGTTGCTATCGCTGGTATCCCACCTTTAGCTGGCTTTTTCTCCAAAGATGAAATTTTGGCACATGCCTTTATACAATCCAAAGCATTATGGATAGGCGGATTTATTGGAGCACTATTTACGGCATTCTATATGTTTAGAATGTTGTTTCTAACATTTTATGGCAAGTTTAGAGGGACTTTCGAACAGGAAAAGCATGTACATGAGTCGCCTATGGCTATGACTGTCCCATTAATGATATTGGCAATTTTGTCGGTTATTGGCGGCGGCTTAAATTTGCCGGAAGCTTTAGGAGGCAGTACCGCGCTAGCGCAATTTTTAGCACCTGTTTTTGCCGATTCAGTGGCTTTGAGCGAAGGGTTTCATTTAGCGCATACTACAGAATTTCTATTGATGGGAGTATCGGCATTAGCAGCCATTGTCATGGCAATTTATGCTTATGTCCTTTACGTACGTAAAGCGATTGTTCCGGGGGCAGATCATGAAAAGCGGAAGGGTTTAGCGCAGCTATCCTACCATAAATTCTATATTGATGAATGGTATCACGCGATGATAACAAAGCCATTGAATAATCTATCTACCTTTTGTTTTAAGATCCTTGATAAAAAGGTAATCGATGGTTTAGTAAATTATATAGGCAATGGAGCTACGCGAGCAGGCAATGTTATTCGATTGTTGCAGCAGGGAAATATTGGATTTTACATCTTCTGCATGGTCATTGGGATCATTGCATTACTGGCTTATGGTTTATATATCGTTTAATTTGATAAGGTAAAGAAAATACATGGATAACTTCGTTTTATTGCTACTCCTCCTCGTACCCCTCATTGTAGCTATTCCGCTTACCATGGTCAAGCAATCTAATCCTGCTAAATGGTTAGCTTTTATTGCTTCTATTGTGGTATTGGGATTAACTATTCAATTGCTGATCGCTTTTGTGCCAGATGCAAGCATTCAATTTGAAGAAAAATTTTCTTGGATACCTGCCTTAGGCATACAGTTCCACATCGGTGTCGATGGTATTAGTTTGCCTTTAGTACTACTAACCAATGCCTTAATTCCACTCATTTTACTGAGCACTTTTCGTAAAACCTATAAAGGGAATTTTTATGCACTTGTTTTGTTTATGCAAACGGGGCTTTTATTAGTATTTACGGCGTTGGATGCCTTTTTATTCTATGTGGGTTGGGAACTTGCATTAATTCCTATTTACTTTATTTGTGGATTATGGGGTGGGCAAAACAAAGCGCGTATAACACTTAAATTCTTTATTTATACCTTCTCAGGAAGTTTGTTAATGCTCATAGCCATTATTTATCTATATACCCAAGTGCCAACGGCTGATTACGAATGGCGCTCCTTTTATGAGCTGGCTTTGGATGGAAAAACACAAGGATATATTTTTTGGGCATTTTTCATCGCCTTTGCTATTAAAATGCCTTTATTTCCATTTCACACTTGGCAGCCCGATACCTATGTCGTCGCACCAACGACAGGAACCATGTTGTTATCGGGTATTATGCTCAAAATGGGCGTTTATGGTTTAATCCGCTGGTTGTTACCTATTGCTCCTTTAGGTGTCAACCAATATGGTGGAATAGCCCTAACGCTGGCCATCATTGGCATTATATACGCTTCCATTGTGGCGTTTAAACAGCAAGATATTAAACGCTTAGTAGCTTATTCATCCATTGCACACGTAGGATTGATCGCTGCTGGCGTATTTGTTTGGAATATACAAAGCTTGCAAGGGGCAATGCTACAAATGATTAATCATGGTATTAATGTGATAGGGTTGTTTTTCGTTATCGAGCTTATTTATAGGCAAGCGGAAACACAGGATATGCAGTCATTGGGTGGAATAGCGAAACCTGCACCAAAATTGGCTATCGCTTTTCTGATAATCGTTCTCGGAGCTATCGGTTTGCCATTGACTAATGGATTTATAGGAGAGTTTTTATTGCTAATAGGTGTATATCAAGCGGGGATATGGCCAGCAGTATTTGCAGGATTAACCATTATTTTAGGTGCGGTTTATATGTTGCGCATGTACCAAGGCGTAATGCTAGGCGAGATTAATCAGAAAACAGCCGATTTTAAGGATGTTAGCGGTGTCGATTTGTTGGTACTGGGTGTCATCCTGGTGTTGATAATCGCAATCGGTATTTATCCGAAACCGCTATTGCATATTTCTGAGGCAGCGGTAACCCAATTGATAGAACAGGTTAAATTTAATTAAGGAAGCAGTAGATGGATGGGCTTCCGGCAGACGAAAGAATAGCTGAAAAGTAAATAAAAGCATACAAATGAGCGCAATTATAACATTGTCAATAATAGCAATACTTATTTTATATTTAGGTGTATTTAAGGCTAACAAGGCATTATTACCTGTTGCATTAATTGGATTGGTAGGTGCTATCTTTTTAGAAATTACGTTGTGGGATCGATCAGCAGCTCCTTTGTATAGTGGCATGATTCTGTTTGATCGATTTTCTTTAACGTTTTCAATACTGCTTATTTTTATAACCATACTTGTTTTCTTATTGTCTAAAGGCTACTTTGACCGTATAAGCGCTCATATTGCAGAGTATTATGCACTTTTGCTATTTTCATTGATAGGAGCACTGCTGGTGGTCTCTTTTCATAACCTATCGATGTTGTTTATTGGAGTTGAAATCATGTCTGTAGCACTTTATATATTAGTAGGTATCCGAAAAACAGATTTGGTGTCTAATGAAGCGGCATTAAAATATTTTTTAATGGGCGCTTTTTCTACGGGTTTTCTCCTTTTTGGTATTGCGTTGATTTATGGTGCCAGCGCTTCTTTTGATCTAGCGGAGATAAAGGAGTATGTTACCGCTAATGCAACCCATATTTCTCCTCTATTTTATGCTGGAATATTGCTGATGCTGGTAGGATTGACGTTTAAAGTGGGTGCGGCTCCCTTTCATTTCTGGACACCCGATGTATACGACGGTGCACCGATCTTAGTTACTACCTTTATGAGCACCGTTGTGAAAACAGCGGCATTCGCGGGCTTTTTACGTTTATTTGCGAGTTGTTTTGGCGATTTACAAAGCTTCTGGAGCCCTATCGTATTACTGATCATTATCCTTACCTTGTTCATTGGAAATATTACCGCGATGGTACAGCAGAGCTTTAAGCGCATGTTGGCTTATTCGAGTATTTCTCATGCTGGTTATATGTTATTCGCCATATTAAATCTCGGAGATCAAGCGAATAGTTCGCTATTAATCTATGCCACTGCGTATTCTGTTTCATCGGTTATTGCTTTTTCAGTACTGACGATCGTAAAAAGGAGTAGAGGAAGCGAACATTTTGAAGCGTTTAATGGTTTAGGTAAAACAAATCCATTATTAGCTTTTATTTTAACGATTGCGATGCTCTCTTTGGCCGGAATTCCTCTAACGGCTGGTTTCATCGGAAAGTTCCTGTTGTTTTCAGGGGCGTTAAGTAATTTACATGTAACACTGGTCATTTTAGCAGCTGTTAATGCGGCCCTCGGTATCTTTTATTATTTCCATGTCATTATTAATCTTTATTTTAAAGGCGGAAACGCAGAACCAGTGACTGTAGGTACGAATTATAGGGCGGTTTTATTAGTTGCTGCGTTATTAACACTTTTGATCGGTGTTTTCCCTCATTGGCTTACACAGCTAATATAAAGCGTTGAAGATGCGCTCGCTAGCAAGGACGGTAAATTTTTCGTAAGTTTGAAGAGATAATTAGTAGCTTTGAGCTATATATGCAAGATTTCTGCCTGTCTATTTTCCAATATTTTGATGCGGAGACGTTGATCCGCTCGGGCGGTTTTTATCTAGTTCTATTTATCATTTTTGCAGAGACAGGTTTATTTTTTGGCTTCTTCTTACCTGGTGATTATTTACTTTTCCTTGCGGGTTTATTTACGGCATCTGGCCTATTGGACGTTACTATTTTTACCTTATGTTTAGGAATGATAATTGCTGGCATATTGGGTAATTTTGTAGGGTATTGGTTCGGAAGACGAACAGGTCCGATACTTTTTAAGCGAAAAGAGTCTTGGCTTTTTAAGCGGGAATATATCGTTATGGCCGAGGAGTTTTATAATAAATATGGTGGAGCTGCTTTAATTTTGGGAAGATTTATGCCAATAATACGTACCTTTGCTCCCATATTTGCCGGTATTGTCAGATTAGATTTTAAAAAGTTTGTTCTATATAATGTGATAGGAAGCTTTTTATGGGTCTTAACGTTGACCTTAGCCGGGTTTTATTTGGGCAGAAAATTTCCACAAATTGTTGACTATATTGAATACATCGTGATTGGTTTCCTGGCCATAACTGCCGCTCCGATCTTGATTACAATTATTAGAAAACAATTTGTCAAAAAACATCCAAAAAAGAATATAGACGAAGATAAAGAGTTTTTTTAAGTTTTAGAATTATATGAATAACGCACATCCGTGGCATAATGTATCTCCGGGCAATGATGTCCCCTTTTCTGTAAATGCAATTATCGAAATTCCCAAAGGTTCTAAGGCCAAATATGAAATAGATAAAGATAGTGGTCTGCTCAAGTTGGATCGCGTGTTGTTTTCATCGGTTATGTACCCTGCAAATTATGGATTTATTCCGCAAACCTATTGCGATGATAAAGATCCCTTGGATATTTTGGTAATTTGTTCAGTCGATGTCGTCCCGATGTCGATCATTGAAGCCAAAGTAATCGGTGTCATGCACATGGTCGATGGTGGCGAACAAGATGATAAAATCATTGCGGTGGCAAAGAACGACATGTCGGTCAATTACATTGATGATTTGTCGGAACTACCCCCCCATACAATGAAAGAAATTGTTCGGTTTTTTCAAGATTATAAGGCGCTGGAAGGTAAAAATGTCACCATTGAAAAATGGATGGGAAAATCTTTTGCTTACACCTGTATTCAGGAGAGTTTGGAACTCTATCAGCAAACATTTGTTGTTAACCAATAAAGAACCGTATGGGTTTCCAAATTTTTGTTACGTTAGCTTTGGTTCTGCTCAACGGTTTCTTTGTTGCAGCAGAATTCGCTATTGTAAAGGTGAGGCTTTCACAAATCGAGGTAAAGGCCAAAACTGGAAATAGCGTAGCAAAAGTTGCGAAGCATATTACCCAGCATTTGGATGGTTATTTGGCAGCAACTCAACTGGGGATTACATTGGCTTCACTGGGTCTAGGTTGGGTGGGTGAATCTGTCATGACTAAGATTGTCCATACAGCATTTGGATTATTTGGTGTCGAATTGAATGGCGATATCGCAACTAATCTTGGCCATGTATTGGCCTTTTCCATTATTACGGTACTGCATATTGTTTTTGGAGAACTTGCTCCTAAATCGATTGCTATTCAGCGACCGGTGGGCACAACAATGGCACTATCGGTTCCTTTGCGATTTTTTTATATTATTTTTCGTCCATTCATATGGATACTCAATGGGTTCGCAAATTTTATACTGCGTATTTTAGGCTTTGGATCCCACATCCATGAAGCACACCATTCCACAGAAGAATTGCAGTATCTTTTAGATCAGGGAAAGGAAAGTGGTGCTCTTAATATGGTTGAACACGAGCTCATTAAGAATGTTTTCGACTTCAATGAACGTGTTGTGAAGAACATTATGGTACCTCGTACCAAAATTGTCGGTATAGAATTATCAAGCCCGAAAGAGGAACTTTTACAAACAATTATTAGTGAAGGATATTCTAGAATACCCGTATATGATGAAACGATCGACAAAATTGTAGGCATCGTCCATGCTAAAGATATTTTACCTTTAATGGTTAACCAAAAGGAATTTGTACTTAAAACCATTATCCGTAAGCCTTATTTCATTGCTGAAAACAAGAAAATCAATGATTTGATGAGCGAGTTTCAGCTAAAACGGATTCAGATCGCCATCGTTTTGGATGAATTCGGTGGCACGGCGGGAATGGTTACGCTGGAAGATATTGTGGAAGAATTGGTAGGTGAAATCCAAGACGAATATGATGAGGAGAAACCTATTGTAGAAAAAGCGTCAGACACAGAGTATATCGTTGAAGCGGCCGCCAGTGTTCATGATGTAAATGAATTCCTACCAACCGAGCTTCCTGAAAGTTCGGATTATGATACCGTATCTGGCTTGGTGATTACGGTCTTTGATAAGATCCCCGATGTCGGTGAACGAAAGGAGTTTCATGGGTATATCTTTACGATTTTGAAAAAGACACAGCAAAATATTGAGTACGTAAAATTGGAGTCATTGCCACCGGCTAATCAGGATGATGAACAAGAACTCTAATACTTAAGTCGTGCATTTATTTTATACACCCGATATTGCTACCCATACGGATACTTATACACTCAGCGAAGAGGAAAGTAAACACTGTGTGCGTGTATTAAGGCTAACCAAGGGTGCAGCAATAGCCTTGATAGATGGAAGGGGAAATTTTTTTCACGGAGAGTTGATAGATGCGCAAACGAAACATACTAGCGTACGTATCTTATCTGTCAAGTCCGAATTTGGCAAACGTAATCATCACCTACATCTTGTAGTGGCTCCAACGAAGCAGATTGACCGTTTTGAATGGTTTTTAGAAAAAGCAACAGAAATCGGGGTAGATGAAATCACTCCCCTAATTTGTGAGCGATCCGAACGAAAGGATATTAAAGTAGAGCGCCTAAATAAGGTAATTACAGCTGCTATGAAGCAATCGTTGACGGCCTATCATCCTAAATTAAATGATCCTATCAAGTTTGGTGACTTTCTAGTACAGGATCGTCAAGCGCAGCTGTTTATCGCGCATTGTTTAGGAGAGGGAAATAAAGATACCTTATCCAATCTGCTTATTCCAAAAGGGAACTATATCGTACTGATCGGTCCCGAGGGTGATTTTAGTCCATACGAAATCAAACTAGCGGTCGAAAAAAACTATCAGCCAATCACCTTAGGCGATACGCGTCTTAGAACAGAAACTGCAGCACTTTATGCTTGTGTGGAAGCTAATTTGGTAAATAGGCATTCCTGAGGCTAAGGATTTATTTCAATATCCTTTTAATTTTGTTTGCCTTCTTAATCAGTTTATAAAACGTATCAAAATCTTCCTCTTTCAAAAGTTGTTGCATTTGTTGTAATTGGTAGATATGCTCTTCTAACACATCTAGCACATTTTTGCGGTTTTGTTTAAATATAGGGATCCACATATCGGGTGAACTTTTAGCCAGACGAACGGTTGATTCAAATCCTGAACTAGCTAATTCAAAAATTCTCCCTTGTGATTTTTCTTTCTCCAAAACCGTAAGTGCCAAGGCAAACGATGTAATATGGGAAATATGAGAGACATAAGCCGTATGTATGTCATGCTCTTTAGCATTCATGAAAACGGTATTCATAGCTAATTGATCAACGATACTTTCCGCTATATCGAATGCATCCTCATCGCTATTGGTAGCATCACAGTAAATCATGGTTTTCCCCGTAAATAGATTGGATAAAGCGGCTTCTGGTCCAGAATACTCCGTTCCCGCCATAGGATGACATGCAACTAATCTGCCCCTTCGTTGATGATGATCTACGGAAGCTAACAATTGTTCTTTTGTTGATCCCATATCCATAACCACTTGTTGGTCATGGATGATGTCTAATAAATGAGGAAGAGTTTGAATAATGGCATTAACAGGTATGGAAAGAATGATCACATCCGTTTCTTTAACAGCCTCTTCCAATGATTTTATTTCATCAATAAAACCAATTTGTAATGCTTTTTTAAGGTTATTTTGATCTTTATCTACGCCAATAACTTTATCGGCAAATTTTTTTTCTTTGAGGGTCAGCGCAATAGAACCACCTATTAAACCTACACCAACTATGGTAATTTTCATTTCCTATACAGACTTATGTTGTTTTATGCGATTTATAGCTTCCTGTAAAGTAGCTACTGGTGTACATAAACTAACTCGAATATAATGTTCACCAGCACTTCCAAATATGCCACCAGGAGTGATAAAGACGGCTGATTGCTGTAATACCTTATCACTTAGTTGATAACCGTCGATATACGTGTCGGGAACATGGGCCCAAATAAACAGGCCAACTTGTGATCGGTTATAGGGACATTGAAGCTCGTCAAGTAGTTCGTACACTTTTTCTCTTCTCGCCTTATAGGTATCATTGAGTTGATCATACCAATCCTGTTCCAGCTCCAATGCTTTGGCTGCTGCCATTTGCAGGGGCAAAAGCATTCCGGAGTCCATATTACTTTTGAACCGCATAATTTCATTAATGCGATCCTGATGGCCTACCAGCATACCTACTCTCCATCCGGCCATATTGCCGGATTTACTAAGTGAATTTAGCTCTATAGCGACCTCCTTAGCTCCATCTTCAGTCATCAAACTTGTTGGTTTGTCTGTTAAGATAAAGCTATAGGGGTTATCATGACAGAGTAATATATGATGCTCTTTTGCGAATGCAATTAATTGTTTAAAGAAGGATCGATTAGCTGTCGCGCCTGTTGGCATATGTGGATAGTTAATCCACATGAGCTTTACGCGACTGAGATCCTGCTTGGCTAAAGCCTCTAAATCCGGAAGCCAATTTTTTTCTGCCCCCAGAGTATAATAAATACCTTTAGCCCCAGCCAATCTAACTGCGGAACTGTATGTAGGATAACCTGGATTAGGGATCAACGCTTCGTCACCCTCCTGCAAATAGGTCATGCAAATATGCATAATCCCTTCTTTTGATCCAATAAGGGGCAATATTTCTGTTTCCGGATTAAAAATGACATGATAATAGCTGTTATACCATGCGGCAATGGCATTTCTCAATGCTGGCGCACCCTTGTAACTTTGGTAGCCATGGGTATTTGGTAATTGCGCATAGGTATTTAAAGTCTCGATAACCGACGGATGTGGAGGTAAATCCGGACTTCCAATACCCAAGTTAATTACTTTGGCCCCTTTTTTATTCAATTCATCAATTTCTCGTAGCTTCTTGGAAAAATAGTATTCTTCGGTATGTTGTAATCGTTTCGCAAGCTCTATAAACATCTTCTTTGGATTGAGAGGCCTAATTTACTAAAATAGCTGTAATAATTTAATAAGCTTTCTATATATAATGACTATGTTTTTACGTTATAAAGCTGAAGAGTTGTTGCTTTTTGTTACCTTTGTACTTTTGGTTTAAAAATATTGGATGAAGACCTATCTGCGATTATTATCATTTGCTAAACCTATAGAGAAATATGCTATTCCTTATATTCTTTGTACGCTTGTAACCGTTTTTTTTGGAACATTAAATTTGGCATTATTGATGCCTTTACTAAACACCTTGTTTCTGAAAGATGGCGGGAGCACAAAGCTTGTGAAACCCGATCACTGGTTCGATTTGATCGATCAATTTAATTATTTTGCTCAACAATTGAATGAACAATTTGGACCATATGGAACCCTACAGCGCGTTTTAATTGTTATTGTTGTTTCCGTATTTCTCAGTAATATGTTTCGCTATCTCGCTCAGCGAATCATGGAAAATTTGCGCATTCATACCTTGCTTAACTTACGGAAAACCGTTTTCAATAACGTTATGGATCTGCATGTCGGTTATTTTAATAACCAGCGTAAAGGAGATATTATATCAAAAATCGCATCAGACGTACAGGTTGTCCAGTTTTCCGTTACCGCCACTTTACAGGTCGTATTCAAAGAACCCTTGCAATTGCTTTTTTATATTATTTGGTTATTTGGCATCAGCTATAAACTTACCTTTTTCGCTATCCTGGTTATACCCGTGTCTGCTTTTTTTATTTCATTGATTGTACGTCGATTAAAGCAGCAGGCAACGGAAGCACAGCAAGTTTACGGGAAGATGATTAGTTACTTAGACGAAGCCTTATCAGGCATCAAAATTATTAAGGCTTTTAATGCCACAAGTTATGTTAAAAATAGATTCCATGAGGAGAACGTGTATTATTCAAAAATTGGCAGACGGATGGCAAGGCGTCAGCAGTTGAGTTCGCCAGTTTCTGAATTGCTTGGTGTTTTGATGGTCGCCGTTTTGGTACTATATGGGGGGCATCTGGTGCTTAGTGGGAGTGAAGAGTTAAGTGCTGCTTCATTTATTACATATATAGCCATGTTCTCGCAAGTCATGCGTCCGGCGAAAGCCATCACTGATTCGTTTAGTAATATACATTCGGGCATTGCAGCAGGCGAACGTGTATTGGATTTGATTGACGAGAAGCCAGCTATAATCGACGCGCCAAATGCGGTTGTGCTGCATGATTTCAAGGATAGTATATGTTTCGAGCACGTTAATTTTGCCTATCAGGATAAAAAAGTATTAGATGATATTTGTTTTGAAGTTCCAAAGGGAAAGACGGTAGCATTGGTCGGGCCTTCTGGCGGAGGAAAGTCAACGTTGATGGATTTGCTACCCCGTTTTCAGGAGGTACAGTCCGGTAGTTTATTGATAGATGGTATCGATATAAAAGATATACAGGTAGACTCTTTACGGCGATTGATGGGAACCGTTAATCAGGAATCCATTTTGTTTAATGATACGATTTTCAATAATATAGCCTTTGGTGTACAAAACGCGACCTTGGAAGAAGTGCAGGCAGCGGCCAAAATAGCTAATGCACATGAATTTATAGAAAACACTGTAGAAGGATATTATACGAATATTGGAGATCGGGGTGTCAAGTTATCAGGGGGACAACGGCAACGCATTTGTATTGCTAGAGCGGTGTTAAAAAATCCACCTATTCTTTTATTGGACGAAGCCACATCGGCACTCGATACGGAATCGGAAAAGCTGGTACAAGATGCGCTTAATAAACTTATGCATAGCAGGACGACGCTCGTTATTGCACATAGGCTAAGTACCATCCAATCTGCCGATATGATTGTTGTGCTGGATAATGGTAAGATTGTAGAACAAGGTAACCATTTCGATTTAATGGCAAAGTGCGGTTTATACAAACGATTAGTTGATATGCAACAGTTTGAAGAGGTTTAGTTTCATTTTTTTGTTTACGGGTTGCTTTTTATTGGCACTCTTGCTTACTTCGTGATCTCTGCGAAAAAAAATAACAGCGAACGCTTTCGGCTAAAAACTTTCTTGAAGGAACAGCATTTACTTAGTCTGTGCTATCCGAAATTTTTGAGGTGGATTTTTGCTTAGTTAATAAAGAAGGCATTTACTATTGGTCTTCAAATATGGTCACCTCCAAAATTTACATGTTGCCGTATGAGGTACCGGTATTCCTATAAATTTTGGGGGTGACGAATTTACTCACCTTGTGTTTGGTCCTTGAAGGTATTCGCGAGTTCACTTAAGTACTCGTGGTTGGTTTTTGAATACTTTTTTTCGCAAAAAATTTATAATTTTCGCTTTACTTCAACTTGCTCGTACGCTTCAACGATATCGCCTACTTTGATATCATTGTAATTTTGGATGCTCAGCCCACATTCATATCCTTGTGAAACTTCCTTGACATCGTCTTTGTATCGTTTTAGTGAAGCTAGTTTACCTGTATAGACTACAACACCATCACGAATAATGCGGATATCGTGATTGCGATTAATTTTTCCATCTAATACCATACATCCCGCAATCGTACCTACTTTGCTGATCTTGAAGGTTTCCCGTATTTCAACATTGGCTACAATTTTCTCTTCATATTTCGGTGCTAGCATACCTTCCATTGCCGCTTTGAGTTCTTCTATAGCGTCATAGATGATAGAGTATAGACGAATGTCAATTTGCTCTTGTTCAGCCAACTTCCGAGCGTTTTGTGAAGGTCTCACTTGGAAACCAATAATAATTGCATCAGAAGCAGAAGCTAGCAATACATCAGATTCGGAAATTTGACCAACCGACTTATGAATGATATTCACTTGAATCTCTTCCGTAGATAATTTCAGCAGCGAATCGGATAATGCTTCAATAGAACCGTCCACATCACCTTTTACGATGACGTTCAGCTCTTTGAAATTACCTATCGCTAAACGTCGGCCAATTTCATCCAACGTAATATGTTTCTGGGTACGAAGCCCTTGCTCCCGTTGTAGCTGTAACCGCTTATTAGCAATTTGTCGTGCTTCCGATTCGTTTTCTAATACATAAAACTTATCGCCAGCCGTTGGCGCTCCATTCATACCTAAAATTTGAACAGGTGTAGATGGACCCGCTTCGACTACTTTCTGACCACGTTCATTGGTTAATGCTTTCACCTTTCCACTATGCGAACCTGCCAGTATTGGATCACCTACCCTTAATGTACCCCCTTGAATAAGCACGGTTGTCACAATACCACGACCCTTGTCCAAAGCAGCTTCTACTACAGAACCTACAGCTCTTTTCTTAGGATCGGCTTTTAGTTCCAGCAACTCTGCTTCCAAGAGTACTTTATCCAGCAGTAGATCAACATTTAATCCTGTTTTACCTGATATTTCCTGTGCTTGGTATTTACCTCCCCAGTCTTCCACCAAAATATTCATCGTAGAGAGTTGCTCTCTAATTTTGTCAGCATTTGCGCCGGGTTTATCGATTTTGGTAAAAGCAAAGACAATAGGTACACCCGCTGCTTGCGCGTGATTGATAGCTTCCCTCGTTTGAGGCATCACACTGTCGTCTGCCGCAATAACAATAATAGCAATATCCGTTATTTTAGCACCACGGGCGCGCATTGCTGTGAACGCTTCATGACCAGGCGTATCTAAAAAGGTTATCCTGCGGCCGTCGTCTAATTTTACAGCATAAGCACCAATATGTTGGGTAATACCGCCCGCTTCGCCACCAATGACGTTCGTTTTACGGATATAATCCAAAAGTGACGTCTTACCATGGTCAACATGTCCCATAACGGTAACGATAGGTGCGCGAGGAACTAGATTTTCCGGATTATCAGATTCTTCGAGTGTATGGGTTTCTTCATCTTCTGGTTTTATAAATTCGACTTCATAACCAAATTCATCTGCTACGATAGTTAATGTTTCTGCATCCAAACGTTGATTTATAGAAGCAAAAATGCCAAGACTCATACAAGTGGATATAACCTGCGTAACCGAAACATCCATCATATTGGCTAACTCATTGGCCGTCACAAATTCGGTTACACGAAGTACTTTTGATTGCATCTCACGCTCTAAAGCGGCTTCTTCAGCCGATAAAGCTACATCATCTCTTTTTTGTCGACGTAACTTAGCCCGTTGAGCAAATTTTCCCGACTTCCCGGCTCCGCTTAGACGAGCAAGAGTTGCTTTAATTTGATCTTGTATTTCTTTTTCCGAAGGCTCTTCTTTAGGTGTTTCAGCGGCACGACCACGGGCCTTATTGAAATCATGTCTTCCTTTTCCTTTATGCTCAGGTCGGTTTCCGCCACCCGCCTGATTAGGGCGATTTGGTCCGCCACTAGAAGGCTGATGCTGATTTCCACGTTGTTGTGGATGGTCTCCTTGATTACGGTTTTGACCAGGCCCTCCACTTAATAGATTATTATTCCGTTTCCGTTTCCGTTTGTGGTCAGCAGCATTATTAGCACCAGATGATGAAGCGATCGGCTGATCTTTACGCCGTTGAGGTACGGATGGTAATTCAATTTTACCAATGACTTTAGGGCCACTTAGGTGTTCTGCTTTAGCTCTTATTACCTCATTTTGCGGGACACTTCGTTTTTCTGGCTCTTCAGGAACAATTGGTGCTTCTGGTTGCTTATCTATGAGCTCCGTTTTTGGTTCCTCTTTTTCTGGTAAATGAGATTGCTCTTCCGCTACATGCTCCTCGTTGTTCGCTGGAGCAGGAGTAGGCACTTCAGGTTCAGTTACTGGTTGATCAGGTTCTACCTTTTCCTCTTTTGCAACTACCGGTTCAGCAGGTTTGTCTTCTGGTTTTTCCTGTTTCGGCTCTTCGCTTGCATAAGACTTTTTCTCTGGTCTGCTACGTTGATTGAAGCTGGAAAGATCGATTTTCCCCACTATCTTGACACCTTTAGGGGTGTCTGATTCAGATTCTTTTTGCGGCTCTTGGGCTGATGGCGCTTTTTGCTGCGGAGATGAATAGCTGCTGGCTTTAGTATCTTCAACAGAAGGGCTGAAAGCGCTGTTATTTTTGATTAATATTTCGTCGTTTTCAACCTCTGGAGAGGTTGTTTTTGACGCAGCTGTTTCCACTGGAGCTTCTTCACGACGAATTTTACCAATCACAATCTGATTGGCTTCTTCCTTCACGATCTTATCTCCTTGGAACTCTCGTAAAAGAACGTTGTACATTTCTCCATCTAGCTTCGTATTCGGCTTAGCTTCAATTTCATAACCTTTCTTGGCTAAGAAATCTACAGCTGTTCCTATACCTATGTTCAGTTCTTTTGCGGCTTTCAGTAAGTTTATGCTTTTACCTTCTGTCATTTAATCTATTTACCTCTTAATTTTTTGTTATAATACAAAAGTATGCTTTTTAGTTGTTTATTGCTAAAATTAATAAATTAAAGCATTATTCGAACTCTGCACGCAGTACTTGCATTACCTCATGTATGGTATTTTCTTCCAGGTCCGTGCGCCGAACCAATTCATCCGTCGATAATGCAAGTACAGATTTTGCTGTATCGAGCCCTACACGCTTGAATTCATCGAGAATCCATCCGTCAATTTCATCTGCAAATTCTTCTAAATCAACATCTTCATCATTTTCGGCGCTTTCTCTATATACATCTATTTCATAGCCCGTTAATTTTCCCGCAAGCTTGATATTGTGCCCTCCTCTTCCAATCGCTAAGGAAACCTGATCCGATTGTAGGTATACCGCAGCTCTTTTTTCTTCCTCATCCAATTTAATAGAGCTTATCCTCGCCGGACTCAATGCCCGTTGAATGTATAATGAAATATTGTTGGTGAAGTTAATAACATCGATATTCTCATTTCGTAATTCACGAACGATACCGTGAATACGGGAACCTTTCATCCCTACACAGGCACCTACTGGATCGATACGGTCATCGTATGATTCAACAGCAACTTTTGCCCGTTCTCCAGGTTCGCGAACAATTTTTTTGATCGTAATTAAACCATCAAAGATTTCCGGCACCTCTAGTTCAAATAACCGTTGTAAAAATTCAGGCGCTGTTCTGGAAATAATGATTTTTGGGGTGGTATTCATCATATCTACCTTGTAAACGACCGCCCGTATGGTATCTCCTTTTTTGAAATAGTCTGCCGGTATCTGTTCCGTTTTTGGTAAAATTAACTCGTTTCCTTCGTCATCCAATACTAAAGTTTCTTTCTTCCATATTTGATACACTTCGCCCGTAACGATTTCACCAACTCGATCTTTGTACTTTTTAAATATTTCGTCTTTTTCTAATTCCAATACCTTGGAAACCAGGGTTTGCCTTGCTGCTAAAATAGCTCTTCGTCCGAAACTCTCTAACGTAATTTCTTCGATAAAGTCGTCACCAATTTCTAAATCGGGATCTACTTTACGGGCTTCGGCAAGCTCAATTTCCAAGTCGTCATCCTCAGAAAATTCATCCTCCACCACAGTTCTTGTACGCCAAATTTCTAAATCTCCATTGTCTGGGTTAACAATGACATCACAGTTTTCGTCTGTTCCAAAACGTTTGCGAATCATGCTTCTGAAAACTTCCTCCAATACACTAATAACCGTTGGTCGGTCAATATTTTTGAAGTCTTTAAACTCCTGAAATGAGTCTATTAAATTTATATTGCTCATTTTACTTAAATGAAATTAAAACCTTTGTTTCTAAAATTTGGTCTAAAGGGATTGTATTTTCTTGCTGTATTGCTTTCTTCCCTTTTTCTTTTATTTTTTCTTCAATTATGATGCTTGTTTCGCCAACGGCTATTAATTTGCCTTCCCGTTTACTGCCATCGGTTATTTTTAGTGAAACTGAGCGACCGATGTTTTTACGGTATTGCCTAAGCAGTTTAAGCGGTGTGTCTATTCCTGGAGACGATACTTCCAAGTTGTAAGCATTAATTATAACATCTTCCTCTTCCAAGTGATAGCCTACGTGCCGACTGATGGCGGCACAATCTTGGATACTCACTCCTTGATCTCCATCAACAAGGATCATGAGTTTACCATTGCTATGCATAGTAACATCAACGAGAAATAAATCCGGCCTGTCTGCGATTTTTTCTTCAACTAATTCAGCTACCCTTTTCTCCGTATTCATAGTGGATTTGCAAATCCTTTGTAATAAAAAGAGGGGACTAAACTGTCCCCTCTCTCTCAAGATATGCAAATGTACGACAAATATTTTAGATTTCAAATAGTTGATAGTCTTGGAAAAAACCTGACAAAAATCAATTTTGTATCAGATAAACAATTTTAGATAAAATTCGTTTTATAGCTAAAAACGATAAAAATACACATGAGATTTATTGTAGAATTGATCGTGATGGCTTTAGCCATTATGTTTGCCGCTTATGTTATTCCCGGAGCAGAAGTTACCGGGTTTTGGAGTGCAATGCTGGCTGGAGTTTTAATTGCCTTAGCTAATGCTACGGTAGGAACTGTTTTGCGAATTTTCACTTTACCTTTGAATATCTTAACCTTAGGATTGGTTTCTTTTATCATTACGGTATTGATGGTGATGTTGGTGAGTAATCTAATGAGCGGGTTTTCGGTGAGTGGTTTTTTTTCAGCCTTATTCTTTGCTCTCCTCACGGCAATTGTTCAGATGATACTGAGCGGACTGTTTGGCCTTGATCGTGGAGAATAGGTTAGAGTATAATGTGTATATTGCGCGATATAAACGGTTACACCTAAATTTCTGGGGTATTACCGAGTTCGAGATTGGTTTAAGAGACATTAGGGATTTCATCGTACCATCTTCGAGGTGAGTCCGGGGTGAGTCCGCGTTCAGTGCAGGGTGTGTCCAGGTTTTTACACTAAAAACCTGGACACACCCTGCATAAATCCTAAATACAGGCTATTATGTTGGTGAAGAAGTTACGAACTTGTGGTACGCTGGTTAAAAAGTCTCTTAGATGGTATCAAGAGCGGGAAAAAGAGAATCTTATAAAAATAAAAAAATGATTTAAATTTTGTGTATACTTGGTTTTTGCAATTGAGATGGAGAGGGTATACGACTTTTTTAATTTGCCACTGAATTGTGCATACAAAAATAGAAAATGAATGAAAGCAGCTGTTTTGTTCCAGTCAGTTTTATGTTTATTAATTTCTCCCATGTTATTATATGCACAGCATAAACCCATTAATCTTTTAATAGGGACTTATACCAATACGGGAAAAAGTGAAGGCATTTATGTATATACATTTGATCTGCAAACAGGTGATCTAACCTATAAAAATAAAGTTGTAAGTGAGAATCCTTCCTTTTTAACATTTAGCCCCAATAAGCGTTTTGTTTATGCGGTGAATGAACTCAACAAGGGTAAAGGAGCAACTAGCGCTTTTTCATATGATCACGATAGTGGAGCATTAACGTTGCTAAATCAACAATTGACCGAGGGTGACGATCCCTGTAATATCGTGACCGACCAAACAGGTAAGCATGTGCTGGTTTCTAATTATTCAGGAGGTAGTTTAACCGTTTTTGGAACGAAAGAAGATGGATCGCTTACGGAGCGACAACAATTGATTGTTCATCAAGGAAGCGGACCGGATAAAAACAGGCAGGAGAAGGCACATGTACATTCTGCAACCTTTTCACCTGACCATCAATTTTTATTGGTACAGGATTTAGGAACAGATCGTATTGCTGTTTACGGATATAACGAATTAGACAACCATAAGCCCGTGCAATTACCTGTCCATTCCTTAGTCCCCGCATCGGCTGGTAGCGGTCCACGGTTAGTCACATTTTCTAAAGATAAGAAGTACGTTTACCTCATTCAAGAGATGAAAAGTGCTGTAACGGTATACCGTTACCAACAGGGACAATTAACACGTGTACAGGAAATTTCTATGCTATCGCCCACATTCAAAGGAGCAGTTGGTGCTGCTGATATCCATATTTCCCCAGACGGAAAGTTTTTATATGCTTCTAATCGCGGTGAAGCTAATGATATCGCTATTTATTCCATTAATCCTGCTGATGGCAAATTGACATACTTAAAAAACCAATCGGTCGGAGGAAAGGGACCCAGAAGTTTCACTATTGCACCCGGAGGTAAATACGTATTAATCGCTAATCAATATACCAATGATGTCATCGTATTTGAAAGGGATAGTGCCACCGGTTTTCTTAAAAATACAGGAAAAAAGATTAGTGTCGGAGCCCCTGTCTGTTTGGTTTTTGAGTAGCGAACGATGATAGGTGTGTAGAATAAGTAATTAAAGCACTTTCTCTTTAATACGATCAATCACCTCTTGGTAATAATGTTCATAAACGGGTAAGATTAAGCCAAGATCAAATTCTTTTGCTCTTGTTAACGCCGCCGCCTTAAAAGTAGCTAAGCGTTCATTATTTTCTAGAATCTCAATAGCATGGGCAGCCATACGATCAATATCCCCTACAGCGTCTAAAAATCCCGTTACTCCATCTATGTTTAATTCTGGTAATCCACCAGCATTGGATGAAATAACCGGTACTCCACAAGCCATCGCTTCTAACGCTGCTAAGCCAAAACTTTCGGATTCAGAAGGCATCAGAAATAAATCCGTAACCGATAGGATTTCCTCAATGGCTTCTTGTTTGCCTAGAAACCGGACATCGTTACAGACATCGAGGTCTCTACAAAGCTGTTCCGCATTCACTCGGTCCGGCCCATCGCCAACCATCAGTAGTTTACATTGAATTTTTTCCTTAACTTTTTGAAATACTCGAATAACGTCGCAAGTACGTTTAACTCTTCTAAAATTAGAAGTATGAATTAATATTCGTTCATCTCCTGGGGCTATCGCCTGCTTAAAGTGCTGTCTGGGGTTCAAACTGAAACGTGAAAGATCAATAAAGTTAGGAATAACACGGATATCTTTCGTAATGTCAAAATGTTTCAGCGTATCTTCTTTCAAATCTTTTGAGACGGCAGTTACACCATCAGATTGGTTAATCGAAAACGTTACTACCGGATTATAGCTTGGATCTTTACCAACTAACGTAATGTCGGTGCCGTGTAAGGTTGTAACCACTGGGATATGGATACCGTAGGTTTGTAAAATCTGTTTAGCCATGTAAGCTGCCGAAGCATGGGGGATAGCATAGTGTACATGTAACAAATCCAATTTTTCAAAACGTACTACGTCTACCAATTTACTGGCTAAAGCTAATTCATAAGGAGGAAAGTCAAATAAGGGATATTTAGAAATACTCACCTCATGATAAAATAGATTAGCCGAAAAAAAATCCAGACGTGCAGGTTGGCTATAAGTAATGAAATGTACTTGATGGCCATTGGCAGCTAATGCTTTTCCTAATTCTGTTGCTACTACTCCGCTGCCACCAAACGTGGGGTAACAAACAATCCCTATCTTCATTAGAATATATAGTCTTTTAATGACAATGAAACATTCATGGGGTTTTGATATCCTTTTGTAAAAGGCAACTCATGAAGGGTTCATCTGTAAATATAATTTTTATCCATCGACCAGACGAATCGTCCATGCCGATTTTTGCTGCAAATTAAAGCTATTTTTATATAGGATTTGTTAAGCCTATGTCAAGTGTTATTCCATACCTTCTGCTATAGCCTTATAAATGGCGTCTTGTATGCGCGAACGGATATTCATATCCGATAATTTATCTGTTACGAAGGGATGGACCCGATTGGATAAAAAGATATAGGTTAATTGATGTTCAGGATCAATCCAAATACAAGTGCCTGTATATCCCGTATGCCCAAATGTTGCTGGCGATGCCAACTTGGAAGGGTATTCTTTCTTTGGATCCGGATCTTTTCGATCAAAACCAAAGCCTCTACGGCTAACCGTCGATTGCTTGCTCGTGTATTCGTCAACTGTTGCCTGAGAAAAATAGATTTCGCCGCCATACGTGCCTTTGTTCAAGAGCATTTGTGCATAGATCGCTAAATCGTTAGCCGTACTGAAAATACCCGCATGGCCGGCTACCCCATTAGCCATTGCCGCTCCTTGATCGTGTACATAGCCTTGTAGCAAAGTATCCCGAAAGGAAGTGTCA
Organism: Olivibacter ginsenosidimutans; assembly: GCF_039542865.1. Lineage (NCBI taxonomy): Bacteria > Pseudomonadati > Bacteroidota > Sphingobacteriia > Sphingobacteriales > Sphingobacteriaceae > Olivibacter > Olivibacter ginsenosidimutans. The sequence goes on from NZ_BAABIQ010000005.1 coordinate 316,668, forward strand.
TTCTCCGTCGGAACGATTTGGTCTTTGAGGAAACGTAATCGGGGATTATAGCCGGTATGGTACATCCCTAGCGGTTGGTAAAATTGCTCCTGTACGTAATGCTGTATGGGTTCGGATGATTGTTGTTCCACAACCTCTTTCATCACATACATGCTGATGTCACTATAAACATATTTTCCAGGCGACTGCAATTTGGACTGCAACATTTCCGGCCACATGACATCTTGATAATAATTTGATCGTAAATAGCGGCCATCGGCTAATTTAACATTATACGCTGCGGATGAATCTCGACTGAGATCATCCGGGTTTAAATGGCGATAAAAAGGAATGTAAGGAATAAAGCCTGCTTGGTGAAGCATTACGTCGCGTAGTTTAATGTGTTCCTTGTTCGTATGACGGGCCTGGAGTAAGTAGTGACCAATGGTTTCGTTAAGATCGATTTTCTTTTGTTCCTCCAGGCGCATAACGGCTAAGGTGGTCGCTGTAATTTTGCTTACCGAAGCCATATCAAAAATATCCGCTGTGCGCGTTGGTACATCATTCGTATAGGTGTGGAAGCCATAACCTTGTTCAAAGATGATCTCACCATTCTTTACCACCATTACAACAGCCCCAGGTGTCGCTTTGGCTGCGATAGCCTCTCGCACAATTTGACCGATAGGCTCAATAAGGTTCGCACTTTTTATTCCAACAGCCTCCGGAAAACAATAACCTAAACGAGTCTTTATGGTGGTAAAACCGCTTCCTGATGGGTAATGTGGTGAAACATTTTCGGTTAATCTTCCCGAAAAAGCTATTCCGCCAAAAATTCCGGAAGCACTACCATTTGCCGCTACTTCAGAGGTGTCGGGGCTCCAAACAATCGGTATATGTACTTTGTCTACGAGTGCTAATTGGTTGAGGGTACCAAAACCGCATAAAATAACGTGTTTGTTGGCCGATTCATGGTTAATAAAATCAAGAACAGATTGATGTGCCAGTACTTGATTAGCTACCTGGATGATGAGTAAATTATGAAATTTGAGTTGTTCAGATAGTATTTTTAAGTCACGAATAGCGGTATCGGTTTCAAAGGTATCTACAGGAGCATAATGGGCAAGCATCTCATTAAAGGCTTTCGCATGCTTAAACCCTATATTGATGCTCGCTATTTTAAGCTGTTGGAGTTTTTGTAAAGGAATTATGCCTTGTTCGTTGTTCAAAACTAAAGTGGTAGCAAGCGCTCGTTTTTGGTGCGCCAGTTCCTCTTTTATATCGTTTTGCTGGGCGTTTTGGGCACAGGCGGTACAGGTAACTAGACATGTCAGTGAAAGAAGATAAAGGTGTTTGAAGATGTGCATTGTCGCTCGATTGATGATCATAATTAAAGGCTTATTTACCTCGTTATTTCGCTTAAATTGCCAATAAAATTTTACAATACAACTGTAAACAGCATCTAAGGTAAGGATTTTTGGTGGTACCTTTGCAAAATGAATAGGTGGCCGATGAGTTTACGCATATTATTGGATGTATTGGAAGGGCAATTTGTCTTGAGCGTATCCGTTGTGCCTTTAGCTAAGGCAGTTTTCCAAATTCAAATACCGAAGCACGATTTAGTCTTATTGTTTTATTGTAATTTATTTGCAAATGTTGTACACCAAACGGTTTCCATTCCCAGCAGGGTTATTCATATAGATGAAGACCTCTTTTTACAGAAAAAAGCAATTATCATCAATCGTATTAGCGCAGCCTTACAGCGGGCACAGCGTATCTATGCGCGGAATACACAGTTAAGCAGGATTAATAAAGAAGAGGCCATTGGCTTTCAGCAAGCGTATCACTTACAAGTTCATCTTCCCGGTAAGTATCGATATGGGTTATTCTATCGGGACGAATTGGTCGCTATAGCCGTTTTTAGCAGTGGTCGGAAAATGAACGATAGGCCGACAAATTACCGCTCCTTTGAACTATTGCGATTCTGTCAGCAATCAAATTTTCTGATCGTCGGTGGCTTAAGCAAACTCCTAAAAGGTATGATCCGGCAATTCCATCCTGGAGATATTATGACTTATGTAGATAGGGATTGGTCTAATGGCGAAATTTATGTACAATTAGGGTTTAATCGTTCCGGAAGTACTTCGCCTCAGCGGTTTTATATACATGGTTCTACGGGTTTGCGTTACGATACCAAAGCTTATCGCGAGCTGATCGTAGGAGATTCGGCTAAACAAGCGAAAGACTTTCATACAACGGAAAACTTGGGAAGCATTAAGATGCATTATCGTGTTGAACCGTAATGTGATATGTGTTTCATCTGCATTGGAATTTAGGCCATCTCCGTATGGAATGGATATATCATCAGCCGGAAAAACTATCTAGACGATGAGAGAAACAACTTAAATTGGATGGAAGAATACCAATTCTTTTTATTATTTTAGGGCCGCTACTTAAAAGAAGTCCCTATGCAATTACCATAGGGACTTCTTTTAAGGAAGATTAAAAACTGATGTAATATTAAAATAGACAGTAATGAAAAGAAAACTTCGTATGGGTATGGTAGGCGGTGGCGTAGATGCCTTTATAGGTTCTGTGCATCGTATAGCTGCTAGAATGGATGGTTTGGTAGAGTTAGTTTGTGGTGCTTTTAGTATCGATCCTGCCTTATCAAAACAATCTGGAGAAGAGTTGTTTGTTGACCCAAATAGGGTATATGAAAACTATCAGGAAATGATCGAAAAAGAAAGCCAATTGCCAGAAGACGTGCGTATGGATTTCGTGACCATAGTTACTCCCAATTTCGTTCATTTTGACCCAGCACGCTTAGCATTGGAAAATGGTTTCAATGTAATCATTGAAAAGCCCATGACCTTTACTTTGGAAGAAGCGAAACAACTGAAAGCGCTTGTCGATAGCACCGGTCTAACTTTGGCCCTTACCCATACGTATAGCGGTTACCCCATGGTTAAACAGGCTAGAGCCATGGTTAAAGGGAATGAGTTGGGAAAAGTTCGAAAAGTAATTGTAGAATATCCGCAAGGATGGCTCAGCCGGTTGAGCGAACGGGAAGGGAATGCACAAGCTGCTTGGCGAACTGATCCTAAACGTTCAGGTAAAAGTGGTTCTATGGGAGATATTGGTACCCATGCGGCACATTTGGCGGCGTACATTACCGGACTGAAAATAACCGATATCTGCGCCGATTTAAATACCTTGGTGGATGGGCGTTTGTTGGATGATGATGGAAACGTTTTATTACGGTTTGACAACGGAGCCAATGGCGTGTTAATAGCCTCGCAAATTGCTGCCGGTGAAGAGAATGCCGTTCGTATTCGGATATATGGAGAAAATGGCGGGTTAGAGTGGATTCAGGAAGAGCCTAACAGCCTCTATGTCAATATGCTGAACGAACCTAAAAAGATTTATCGTACCGGAAATGCTTATTTAAGTGATGCGGCTAAACATAATACCCGAATTCCAGCAGGGCATCCTGAAGGATTATTAGAAGCCTTTGCTAATATCTATCGCAATTTCGCACTCACGGTAATGGCCAAATTAAATGGTGAAACCCCAACACCGGAAATGTTAGATTTCCCAACAGTAGACGATGGTGTATGGGGCATGGCTTTTATTGACAATGTCGTGGCTAGCAGTGCCAGCTCAGAAAAATGGACCAAATTCGTGGTTTAATTGTTCTTTTAGGACCAACGGCCTCGGGGAAGACATCCCTGGCCGTTGCTTTAGCCAAGAAAATAAATGGTGCTATCATTAGCGCTGATTCCCGACAGGTTTATCGCGGTATGGATATTGGTACCGGTAAAGATTTGGCAATATATGGGAGAATGACTCCTTATCTCATTGATATCCGAGATGCTGGAGACACCTATCACATTGCCCACTTTCAAGATGACTTTCAGGAAGCTTTGTTGACAATCCAAAGCGAAGGCAAGATCCCTATTCTTTGCGGTGGTACGGGATTATATATACAATCGGTGTTACAGGGCTACATCTATACAGCGGTACCACGTAATGATCAATTACGAAGTCATCTCCTTGATCAAGACATAAGCGCCTTGGAAAAGCTTTTTTTATCCATACCCCATTCCGCGCGTTTTCATGCCGATATGAGTACAAAAAAGCGATTAATTCGCGCCATTGAGATTGCCTATTGGTTAAATACGCATCCCGAAACGGCTTTGGTACCTCCACAACCGCTAGAGGCTAACGTGTTTGGAATCTCGCTGCCGTTAGTAGAACGGCGACAGCGGATAACCGATAGATTGAAACACCGCTTAGAGCAAGGATTGATTGCTGAGGTGGAAGGATTATTGACGCAAGGTATACCTCCTGATCGATTGAAGTTCTATGGCTTGGAATATAAATATGTAACAGCTTATCTTTTGGGGGAAATCAATGATACCACTTTATTCACGAAACTCAATACTGAAATCCATCGATATGCCAAACGGCAGATGACTTACTTTAGAAAAATGGAAAAGGATGGTATTGCTATCCATTGGTTAGATGGAATGAAAGATGAAGAGCAGAACTGTGCAGAAATATGCCATTTCTTAAATGGCTAAAATATGCCCACCGGCCAGAACCAATGGGCATAGTATAGTATGGATACGCTTCGAAAAATTACTGCACCAGCGTCATCTCGTCTACCAAATGTTTTGCACCAGCAAATTTGTCTATCAAGAAAAGCACATAGCGAATATCTACCGCAATAGTCCGTTGCAATTGATGGTCGAATATGACGTCTCCGGCCATTGCTTCAATGTTGCCATCGAAGGCGATTCCAATCAACTCCCCTTGACCATTGATAACCGGCGATCCGGAATTTCCACCCGTAATATCATTATTCGTTAGGAAATTGACTGGCATGTAGCCTTTTTTATCTGCATAGGGACCAAAATCTTTTGCCTCATATAAATCAATTAGGTGTTGCGGTAAATCAAACTCCTCGTCGTGAGGTTTGTATTTCGCGATAGTTCCCTTTAAAGTCGTATAGTAATTTTCTTGTGCATCGTTTCTTGGATCAGCAGGAAGGGCCGTTATTTTTCCATAGGTTAACCGTAAGGTGCTGTTTGCATCCGGATAATATTTTTTCTTTGGATTGGCTTTACGCATACCCTCTACCATTAACCGAAACGCTTTTTGAAAATCTGCCTCTGCTTGCTGTTGCGCCTGATCGGTATAACGATAGCGGTCCATTAAACTGGTAGAGAGGCGATATAGCGGATCTTTTTCCAACACTTCAGCATCTGGTTTGTTCAAATAAGCCTCTAATTTCTCTTTTGAAGCGAATAGGCTTTGCTCAAATGCTGCTGTTACGTAAGACTGAAAATCGCCTTGGTTTTGATTAGCAATTGAATCCACTAAAGATGCCAGTCCGGCGGCTTTAGCTTTTGCTGCATATAGATTCAATTCTGCTGTTAATACATCCTGTTCTAAGGGTAAATAAAGCTTTTCATATTCTGCCTCAATCGCACGCTTAAGTTTAGGGAGTACTTCAGTCCGTTTGGCTTCATTGCTATGAGCAAATAAAACCAAACCTTTTCCTAATACATAAGGGAGAGATACAAAGGTACTGGAACGCAACATACCCATGAGGTAATTATCGTGTCTGCTCTGTTCATTGGTGTTTTGGTAAAAACGGTCGATCGTGGCGATTACTGTGCCGTATCGTTCACGATTACGCTTTTTGTTGGCCCACTGGTTAAAGGTAACTTCCTCGGCTCGTTTGGTATCAGCAGTTTGATGCTTTTTAAGGGCATTAATCATGCCTTGACGGTTTTTCCAATAATTAGCAACTTGTGCATATTTCGATGCATAGTCTAATTTAACTTGCTGATTGCCATCCATGTACTTTTTCATATGATCCATGCCAACTTTAGATGCTTCTACCCAAGCTGGATAAGCAAAATTGACATTCTGATCAATTCCGGCTGCGGGCATCCAACGATTGGTGCGCCCAGGGTAACCCAATATCATGGCGAAATCATTTTCCTGAAAACCCTTCAAGCTTATGGGTAAGTGATACTTCGGCTTTAACGGAACATTTGATGGGTTGTACTCCGCGGGATTGCCATCTTTGTCTGCATAAATTCGGAATAGTGAGAAATCGCCGGTATGCCTTGGCCATTCCCAATTATCGGTATCTCCACCAAATTTTCCTATGCTATTCGGTGGCGCACCTACCAATCGCACATCGGTATAGTCTTGGTAAACAAAATAATAATATTCGTTACCATTATAAAACGACTTGACGGATACCACATATTTTCCACCTTCATCGTTTTCTTGCTGTATCAGGGCAATTTCCTGATTAATTACTTTTTCACGTTCTTCCTCACTCATTTGATCGTTTAGTTTGGTTAGGATACGTTTGGTGACGTCATCCATACGAACAAAGAATCGAACGGTTAATGATTGTGGTTTCAATTCTTCCGATGGCGAGGGGGCCCAGAAACCGTTCGTAAGGTAGTCATGTTCCGGTGTTGATAATTCGGCAATCGCTTCATAACCACAATGGTGATTGGTCAATACCAAGCCGTCTTTAGATACCACTTCAGCGGTGCATCCTCCTGCAAATTGAACAATCGCATCTTTTAAACTGGCGTGGTTAATGCTGTAAATCTCTTCCGATGTAAGCTGTAGTCCCATCTTTTGCATATCCCGGTGGTTCAATCGGTCAATATGCATTAAAAACCACATGCCTTCATCTGCTCTTACAAGCGTAAATGGGAAGAGTAGAAATAAAATAAGCCAACTGTTTTTTGTTTTCATGTATGTATTATGTAGTCATAGAATAACAGATCCATTTAACAGAAAGATCCGAAGAATTATAAAGCAACAAAGATGCGTTAAATTTGCGGTCAAAACAAATAATCGCAATTTGGTCCACTATTCGTCATCTATTGTTTTTTTACCAGGGTATCGGTATCATTTTTAGTGTCGACTACCGGTTTGCGGTGCCGGGAAAGGATAGCCTTAGCGGGTTCCTGATTTGATGGCTGACCTGGCTGTTCCTTTATGGGAGGGTTTTCCTTTTTGTCCGATTTTTTAGCAGGCGAAGCGGTTTTTTTCAAGCTATCCCGCTTCAGACTATCCTGCGGTGTCTGTTGTAGCGTATCTGTCAGACGAGAAGTGGTATCTTTCGCAATAAATGGCGGATTGATAATTTCCTCTTTACTTTTTGGCCGGTCTTTTGGTTTCCAAATGAAGCCGGGAAGAATTTCCTTATCCGGATCAAAAGCAGCAACGGGAGTATAGCTCGTTTCTGTTTTTCGAATGTTTACGATGGAGGCAACCTCGTTGTTATCAAACAGAATTTTAATGCGTCCGCCTACACTTTTGGTCATTCCCGAAATTTTATTTGCTTCCAGGGTATAATAAATGCTTTCCGCATTCCCGTCTACATACATAACGTCCAACTGATTGTCGGTAAAAAAGCCTGTAATTTTTCTGCCTTTAATTTGATTGAACTTAGCCGAATCCAGCTGGGTACTCACTATAAATGCATTGGTTTTGAGTAGCATATTATCCAGTTTTTGATTCTTTAACTGCATGTATAAGGTGTCTGATGATAATTGGGAGCCCTGTGCCCATATCATAGGGTTTCCATAGCAACGCATTACAGAATCTGGATAACCATAATAAGCGGAATCTGCCCTTGCCTGTAGATCTGATTTATAAATACGCATGTGGTAATAGGCCTTTACAATGCGGGTCTTTGTTGTATCCAAGGAACTGCTATCTGATGGCGTTCGATTTAATGCGGCTTGTTTAGCACGCGTAAATGAACTGTCGGCCTGTCCCTTTAGCGGCGTATTTGCCGGATTAATTAATAGACTATCGGCAGCAAGCTCATCGCCTATCCAAGCTCGCTGACTTTGTACAAGCGTGTCGCTCTGCAGTTTTGAAGCTTTACTGACGGCTTTCTTTATCGTTTCTTGCGATGGCTCTTTCAATAGCTGTTTTTGTAGTGTATCTTGTTGGTTTACCTTCATGATCGAGTCTGCCGGGATATCAAGTGGTGGTACCGTGTCATGTTTAGGCTTGGGCGGAGCAGTCAAACTATCGGCTGATACAGATTTTTCTGCTGTTTCAGGATTAATTTTCTCTTTTTTGATGGCTTGTCCGGTAGAATCGAGGGCGGTACTATCCGGTATTTGTTGGATACTATCGGGCAAGACAGTTGCTAAGCTGTCGGATAAGGAATTCTCCAAACTATCTGTTCCAAGATCATTATACTGCTCTTCATCATCTTCATCAAGATCCCCTCCATCTCGTTGCAGATTTAGGGCCACGGGGATATAATCTTTTAACAGAATTACACGCGAATAAAGGGTATCGGCAGCCATGTAAACAGAATCGGTAGCAGACGAGTCTTGCACTGGTCGATGTAAGGAATCAGTGGTAAGCGAGTCCAAACTTCTTGTTGGGGGCAAACTATCGGTAGTTAGCGAGTCAGCGGTACCTTTGTTTTGGACGGAATCTTTCTTAGTGACCATAATCATATAGGCGCTATCCGTCATGGTAATACTTTCATCTTTTTTTAAGTAAACCCCCTTTTGACCATAGAGGATACCTTGTTGGGCGGTATCAATGAAGACGACATTTTTGATCGCTCGTCCATAACCCTGCTTACCATCGTAATATAGGCTGTCGCCACGTAAGAACTTGCTGCCTTCCGTATATAGATTGTTTTTTCCAAATCTAGCCCGGTCAGTTTCGGTATGGTAGTCACCATTTTCGGTATATAAATTTCCGCCGTTTCTTCCCTTGATATTAGTGGGCCCGTAAAAATAGGCCATTTTAGATACTGAATTATAACGTAAAGTATCCGTAAAAATAGTTGTTTCGGGGGTTCTAACGATAACATTGTACCTGAAATAGGCGTCCTGGCTGTTTTCAAAATAGTAGCCATTTTTACTATTTAAGGTATCCTTCTCATTCACAATACGACCACCATTGGTATAGGTCCCGATCTTCGAATTTAAGTTATAGGTTAAATGATTGGTCGTTAATACGGCTCCTTTAACGTCTACCATCCGCACATTATTAGTCAATATAGCTACTCGATCATCCTTAATATAATGCAGTTTATCGGCATAAACAACTGTACCATTAGGTTGTGTAATAACGACATTGCCATAGGCATCGAAAAAGCGTTCCGAAGGGTTATAGTCCGAACTGTCTGCCGATAGGGTACTTCCTTCGTGAAGAAAAACAGGTTTATAGAACCGATCTACGCCCCGTTCATTTATTGCTTGATAATAACTGGAACTGATTAGTTTCACTTCTTTTTGTGCTTTGACATAAAAAGGTAGTGCACAGCAGAGCCAAATGAATACAATTAGACATTTCTTCACGCTACAAAGTTATTTAAATTAGTTAGGTAGTTTAATAATTTAAGAAATTTTAACTACTTCCTTTTTCAGGTATATAAGGTTCCAGAATGTTGCATTTAAAACGTAATAATGAAAGCCCTGTTTTAAAAGGCATCTCAGGAATATAAAATTAACTACCTTTGGCTCATGGACCTGTCAACACGATTTTTGGCCTTTATTCAGGAACATCAACTGTTGTTGCCACATGAACGTGTGTTGCTAGCCGTAAGTGGAGGTAAAGATTCTGTATTGATGGCCCATTTGTTTGCAGAAGCTGGGTTCGATTTTGGAATAGCGCATGTTAATTTTATGTTGCGTGCAGAAGAGTCTGCCCTAGACGAAGCACTAGTTGCTGCATTAGCTAATGAATTAACAGTACCCTATTTTGTAACACGTTTTGAGACGGATAATTATGCACAAAAGCAAGGGATCTCCATTGAAATGGCTGCTAGAGAATTGCGCTATGCTTGGTTTGAAGAGCTACGAATTGCTCACAATTATCAATATGTCGCACTGGCTCACCATCAGAACGATATGGTGGAAACCATGTTATTGAACTTGACACGAGGTACTGGGATTGCTGGTCTGCATGGTATTTTACCGAAACGGGATCGATTTATACGACCATTGCTGTTCCTAACGCGCGAGGAGGTTGATGCCGCTGTTCAAGCAAATCAATTACACTATCGGGATGATGCATCAAACTTTTCCACACAATACCAACGGAATAAATTAAGATGGGAGGTTGTCCCCGCATTGAAAGCTATCAATCCATCTCTCGAAAAAACATTTGCCGCAAATGCCAAACGTTTTGAGGAATTGAACGAATTTTTACAGACCTATAGCCGCAACCTACGGCAGGAGTTGTTTATTCCTGCAAAAGGTCAACGGTATGTTATCCACCTTAACAAACTACAGGCATTGTATCCATTAAAGACCTTACTATATGAACTTTTTCGACCATACCATTTTTCTGCGGAGGTTATTGGCGATTTGATAGCTACTTGGGAACGTACCGATCGTACCGGAAAATGTTTTTATTCACCTACACATCGCTTGCTGATCAATAGAGATGAATTATTCTTAGATCCAATAGGTGAAGAATTATTTCCCGTGATGCTGCTCTTGCCGGGGCAATCCATCAAGCTGAGGGACCGAAACCTTAGCTTACAGCTCAGTGAAGAAGGAAGTATTGTGCATAAGAAGGAAAGAGACACGATTGCTATTGATGCCGACCGGTTGGAATTTCCTTTGTTGGTGAGATCTTGGCAAGAAGGCGATTGGTTTAAACCGCTGGGTATGCAAGGAAAGAAAAAGCTGAGTGACTTTTTTATTTCGTTGAAGCTGCCATTGACGGATAAAAAAGATGTTCCAATAGTCGTGAACGGTAATGGTGATATCCTATGGGTTGTCCCTTACCGCATGGACGACCGTTGCAAAATAACTTCTGAAACAAAAAAAGTTGCTATATTAGCCTATAGATAAATATGGAAGAAGACAAACTGCTATTTGTTGAAAATCAATATCTAGGGCGCGATCGTGGCTGGGTAAGTGTACGTCTGGTGATGGCTCTATTTTGTTTTACGGCATATTATATTAGTACGGAGCGGGAGCGAAACCAGCAATTATTTTTATTAGTTGGTTGTATCATCTTGATTGTATCGATCATTATGATGTATATGTTGCATTATCGGATTACCGTAAAGAATAAAAGTGTCATCCTACAGGGCTTGTGGACTACCCGTTTAGTTAAAATAGATCTCAATAGTATTACGAAAGTAGAAAGTGGTGCCTATAGCTCCTATCTGATCAATAGTCCGGTATATAATCTACACCAAAAAGGAAAAATTAGGTTTTACGCTGGAGGCAAATCAGCCGTGTGGCTTACCGATCGAGACGGACTGGTTTATGTTATCGGAACACATCATCCTAATGACTTGACTAGAGCTATCTTAAAGGCAAAAGAATCGTAAAGTTTATGTCAATAACCCATAGCTGCATACGATTTTATCTAAGAAATACGTATGTTTGTTCATATACCTTTTTTATTTATTATTGGTTATTGAATTAAGTCTGTTGATTATGGGTTTGTTGAAAGTATTATTTATCATCATTATCGTTTTATGGCTCCTACGAATGTTGGTAACGGTATTGTTTCCTCATCTCATGGCTATGCTTGTGGGTAAAATGCAACGAGAAGCCCAAAAACAATATGGACAGCAAACAGGCCATTATTCCTATAATGAAAGCTACCAAACCAAGCCTGATGGAAAAGTACGTATTGATTATGTTCCTCCAAAATCCAACAAAAACAAGCCATCTACCGGGGCGAAAGTTGGCGAATTTATAGATTTCGAAGAAATAAAGTAATCCTTGGCCTCTTTTGCTTCGACAGCATTTAAACGAAATGTAGAACCCTTGTCAAGCAGGAAAACGAAAGTACTTCATATAAACGGCGCTTAGTATATTTGGTAAAAAATGATATTTCGGAGATTTAAGCTTCGAAATATCATTTTTTTGTAATAGGTTTGAGGTTTAGCTTTAACGTAATAGAAAAGAATGAAGAATTGGTTCAACCGGAACACCGTCCATTTTGCCATTATAGGCATCTTTATTGTGATATGCTTTGTTTATTTTGCTCCAGCTTGGCAAGGAAAAGTGCTTATCCAAAGTGATGTTACCCAAGCGCAGGCCATGCAAAAAGAAATCATGGATTTTAAAGCTGCTGATGGAAAAGCGCCATTATGGACGAATTCCATGTTCGGAGGGATGCCTTCTTATCAAATCTGGGTTTCTTATCCAAAAAATATCGGTACGCATATTATGGCCGGTATTAAAGGGATTTTTCCGTACCCAATAGACATTGTATTGCTTTATTTGCTGGGGGCCTACTTATTATTGAATGTGTTGGGTGTAAAACCTTGGTTGGCAGCCGTTGGAGCCTTAGCATTTGCTTTTACCTCATATAATTTTATCTATATCGAAGCAGGTCATGCAAATCAGGCCTATGCTATTGCTTTGTTGGCTCCTGTTGTTGCAGGGGTTTTGTGGTGTTTAAGGGGAAAGCATTTACTTGGTGCCTCCGTATTGGCGCTGTCTCTCGCGTTAGAAATAAGGGTAAATCATATCCAAGTTACCTATTACCTATTTATCGCACTACTCATCCTAGTGGGGATAGAATTATACCATGCTATAAAAGGAAAAAAAGTAGCTGATTTCCTAAAGTCCATTGGCTTTATGGTTATCGCTACCATCATTGCTATTGCGGTAAATGCAGGGCTGCTATGGACAACCTATGAATATCAAAAACATTCGATTCGTGGAAAATCCAATATTACTTCGGAAGATAGGGGGTCAGAACAACATGGGGTAAGCCGTGATTATGCTTATCAATGGAGCCAAGGAGTTGGTGAAAGCATAACGTTTTTAATTCCTGATGCCTATGGTGGTGGGTCTAATGATAAGATAGACCCGAATTCTAATGTCGCAAAGGTGCTGAGCAGTAAGGGTATCGACGTCAGTCAGGTTCCTCCGAATTATTTTCCAAATTATTGGGGTGATAAACCTTTTACCTCTGGTCCCTGGTATTTTGGCGTGATTGTGGTTTTCTTGTTTATTTTAGGTTTATTTATTGTAAAAGGCCGGATAAAATGGTGGATCCTTGCGGCTACCTTGTTAAGTATTTTTCTTTCGTGGGGTAAGAATTTTTCGCTCATATCTGATCTATTCTTTGATTATTTCCCCATGTATAATAAATTCAGGGCGGTAGAATCCAACTTGGTTATTGCCGCTTTCTTAGTGCCCATATTGGCTATCTTGGCTGTGCATGAGTTGATCAATAACCGGAAGGGAATCGATAAATTGGACAAAAAAATTCTTTATTCGCTAGCTATAGTAGGAGGTATTTCGTTTATTGTATGGGCACTTCCTGATTTATTCCTGAATTTTCAAACCAGTAACCATCAACAATGGGTACAAGGTATATCCCAATCGGTACAGGATAATGGCTTTGGCCAATCACTAGGAAATGCTTTGGTACAGGATCGGGCAGACATCGCACGTCATGATGCTTTTCGCTCCCTAATCTTTGTGCTATTGGCTGGAGGCGTTGTTTGGCTCTTTGCAAAAGATAAATTGAAAGCCCCTGTTGTGGTGGCCGCTTTAGGCGTGCTCATACTGATTGATTTGTGGGGTGTGGATAATCGCTACCTCAATAAAAATAGTTTTGTCGAAAAATCACAAGCGCAACAGTACTTCTTTAAGCCGCGTGAAGTGGACAATCTCATTTTGATGGATAAAACACCAGATTATCGTGTGTTAGATCTAACCGTAGACCCCTTTCAAAATGCTACTCCTTCTTATTTCCATAAAAATGTTGGGGGATACCATGCGGCTAAATTAATGCGGTATAATGAATTGATTGAAAGGCAATTCTCCAGATCCATTAATGAGGATGTATTGGATATGTTAAATACACGCTATGTAATTACGAATAATAAGGCGGGAACTTCCCAAAGTATTCAAAAGCGAGATCAGGCTGCGGGTAATGCTTGGTTTGTTGATCGGGTTACCTTTGTGAAGAACAATGAAGAAGAAATGCATGCGCTGGACAGTTTTGATCCCAAGAAGGAGGCCTTTATTCATGAAGAGTTTAAGCGTCAGCTGGATGAAAAACGTTTAGGTAGATCAACCAATGCAAGTATTGAGTTAACCAGTTACCGGCCAGATCATTTGATTTACGAGTATAGCGCACCGAATGATGTCATGGCAGTATTTTCGGAGATATGGTATGATAAAGGCTGGAAGGCATTTGTAGACGGCACCGAAATTCCTATTTTACGTGCAGATTATGTGCTGCGTGCTGCGCAATTGCCTGGCGGTAACCATAAAGTGGAATTTAAATTTGAGCCAAGTTCTTATTTCATGGGCGAGAATATTTCATTGGTAGCTTCTATTGTACTGGTGCTTAGCTTAGCTGCTGCAATTTGGCTTGAAAATAGAAAGAAATCAGTCGTTAGTCCGACGGTGAAGTAAATAGTACCAAGCTAAATGGAAGGCAATAATACCATGATGAAGCACATTGGGTAAAAACCCATAATACTTCGTGAAAATTTGGAAGCGTTCTTTTAAGCTCTGCCAATGTCTTTTTTTAGACATACCGCCCACTAAATATTTCGCTACATATTGGTGGGTATTGACGATGTAGCTTGCTTTCTTAGCTGCCTTTAAGATCCAATCAATGTCTGCGCTGAGTTGATAACGTAAATCATAAGGTACCGTTAGGGATCGTTTGATATAAATGGCTTGGTGACTAATGCTCATTCCGTATTTAAAACTTTTCCATGTAAAGGCTTTTGGAGCACGGTGTCGGCGTCTGCCAAGGCTCTTTCCATCTTGGTCAATCATTTCTGTTTCACCATAATAAATATCAGCATTTGATGCTGAGGAAAATACGTTTTTAACCGTTTCTGCAGCATAAATTTCATCACCGGAATTCATAAATAGCACATAGTCGCCTGTCGCCTGTCGTAACCCTTTGTTCATGGCATCATAAATACCTTTATCGGGCTCACTGATTAGCCGGTGTATGTACTTTTGGTAGCGTTCGATAACCTGAAGTGTTCCATCGGTTGATGCGCCATCAACAATAATGTATTCCATATGTGGATAGCTTTGCTTTACAACCGATAGGATAGTTCGTTCAATATCCTGAACGTTATTGTATACAATAGTAATTACGCTTAATGTAGGGGCCATTTCATTCAAAAGTAAAAATTAAAAACCGCTTCTGAGTGATACGTTTTAAGCCAAATTCAGCAATAGGCCATAAACCGTATGCCTAGAGCTTAAAGCGTAGCGCGTAATGCGGGGTAAAAATATACGTATATCCTAGAACGGATCACTTAACTAAAAAAATCTTGATGCGCATGCTTTATATTTTTTTAATGTATTTTCTCCAGAAATCGGGTTGGTATTTTTGCCAGGCATGGCAGCCAAAGGGAAGTTGATGGTGGATTAATTCGAAGGCTTGTGATGGATTCCGTTCAAAAGCAAAATGTAGGGCTTCCCCACTGGTCGGTTTTTTAAAGGGAACAAATAGCGTCCAGATCATGTCTTCATTTTTGGGTAAGAGTTTAAACATCCAGCTGGCCCAAAAACTCCACTTTTTATGGCTGCTTATTTTCCGCAAAGAGAGACCTCCGTTTCCCACCTTATTTACCAATCGTTTGGATAGATTAATAATCGGTTTTTTTCGTGAAACAATTGGAGGCGCTTCAAGCCATGGTGCTCCAATATAATCGTACCCCTTTTCTGCCCATTGGGTGAGGTCGTCCCTAAAAACCCAAGCATCCAGCTGGTAAAGGAGAATATAATCATACTGCTGAAAAGCTTGATAAAAGTGCTTACTGGTGAGCAAACGACTATATCCTTTGATGTTTTTGAAATAAGCGTTTTCGAAGCGTTGGACTAGGATAGGTTTCTCCGTTAAAGCCTCATAATACGTTGTATTCAGGGATTGCGGTACGGCAAGAATAACAGGGTAACGATGCAGCACTTCTACACATTGCCAAAATGCGTATCGCTCATCCAGATCGGCAAGCTCTTTATAAACAGGAATAACGATAGCAATCTTCATGGAGTGAATTTATGTTTAAGTTTAAACCATCGATTGATTAGAAATTTCCTGCCGCGTTTAAACCAAGAACCTTTTCGATGTTTATAGAAATGCTTCACTGCCGTCAATGCGTGTGCATCCTCTTGTATGGTTGCTGGAAAAAAAGTTACCGGCTTTCTTGATGGATGCACCTTATAGGTACTTTCAATAATCGAATGCACACCACTGCCATCATGTCCAATATTTTCAATTAATGATTTTGCGGGATAAAGCACTAAACCTTTTTGGAGAAAAACGGACGCATGCCATCGGATGGCCCACGAATCATTCTTGCCCGATTTAAAGTCGAGTAGTTGTGTCCAATAATTATGCATCGTTCCATCTACTGTAAAGCGATAGATCATATCTTCATCAAACTGCTCATATAGCCGATTGATATCGGGTTCAAAATGCTGCCAAGCTCTTTTCCATGTGGCCCAGCCCCAACTGCTAACCGATCGTAAAAAGAAGGTCTCCGGTAATGTCTGTGCGGGTTTAATTGGAAACATATAAGCCGCTATTTGCATCACTTGCTGTTCCTGTTCATAGCGTAAGAGTGCCTCGTTAAAGTAACTTAAGGCATAGGGCGAAGAAAGTAAATCATCTTCAAATACAATCACTTTACCATATTCATTGACCAACCAAGTTATGCCATCAATAATGGTTTTCGCCAGTCCCATATGCGTGTCACGGGCGATGAGTTTTACCGATTTAAATCCTGAGACTGCTGCTGCAATTGTCCTTACCTCTGTTACTTGGTCTTCATCACTTGCCTGCCTAGGTGCATCGGAAAAGATAAATAATCTCGTTTCGGCAGCCAGCAAATTCTGTTGAAGATAGTTGAGTGTTCGCCGGGTATGTTCCGGCCTATTGTAAACAAATAAAGCAATGGGAGCAGGGTTTTGCATGATACTAATTTTATGCTTATCGTCTCCGTGTTAAGAAGTTATCAATTATTTCATTGACATCAGGTGAAATCCGGCTATAGTAACTTAATAAGATAAATATACCTCCAATGGTAACCGAACGAACAATTATATCTACTATAAAATGTGGCATAATTGGAATAAATTTTCCTACAAACAAACTGATCAACGAAATGACTATTATTAATACAATTTTGCTGTTAAATGGTTGAAGTTGAAATTTAAGTTTCAAATATAACCAAAAACTAACATTCGTTAGAAGCATCGTTAGCAAATAACTCCAGGCTGCGCCTTCTAATCCGTACTGTGGAATGAGCCATATATTAAATAAAAAGCAGACAGTAGCCGCAATTGCCATGAATAACATCACTAAACGGTAATGTTTGGAAAAACCAATGATGGCTTGATTGATACCTCCGGTGGCGTCTACTAGAAAAGCAATTCCAACAATGATTAAGACATCAAAATAGGCTGGATACTCCGGTTTCTTCAATAAAATCAAAATATTATCTCTGTTAGCAATCAAGCCAATGAGTAATAAGCTACCTGCTAAGCATTGGATGAGTGTTGTTTTCTTGTAGATCTTTTCAATTTTATACAGATCGTTCTCTTTCCAGGCATTAGCAATGATCTGGTAAGAAGTAATGTTTAATGCCCGAGACGATAAAGTAATAATTTGAGCCATAGCGAAAAAGGTGCCGTAAATTCCCACCATTTCTTCACCCATAAAGAGTTTGATCAGAATGACATCAAGGTTCTGCAATAAGGCAAAAGAACTTCCGCCTAGCATGGAATAAAACCCAAAACGTAACATGTGACGATATTCCGTTTTTACAGCTGGTTCTATGGAGGAAAAACGATAGATCTTCGTTTTGACAATATACCAAGTTATAATCAGTACCAATAGGATATTGCCTACTAAATATAAATCGATAAAGCCTCGATAGGTAATTGCTCCCATGAGGATTAAAAGAGCGCCTAATGTGCTAAATAAACGGAGTACAACTTCTCTTAAAAAGGATGGAAGTATTGTTTTGAAGCTTGTGCGTGCAAAGGATTCCTGAATAAGAAATAATGTGGCACAAGCTGCAATAGGAAAAAAATAGCCATAATACTGGTCCATTAAAGATGCTGCTTTACCGCCATCCGTCTTTAATGCGATAACCTCTTTTTTTAATAGCAGAAAGCCAATACTAAATAAAGTGAATGTGATGCAACAAATGGTAAAGATATAGGTAGCAAAACCATGGTGTTTCTTATCGTTTGTTCTAAAGAAGGGCAAAAATCGCGTAATCACATTGCTGATACCTAAGGAGGCAAATTGAGTGTACAAAATAATAACCGCGATCAAGATGTTATAAAAGCCAATCTCTTCTAAGCTAAGGCTTCTTTGGAAAATAATCATCAGATTGATAAATCCCAATGCTGTACCCAAGTAGAGCGAAATGCTATTGACAATACCTTGTTTTTTGATTAGATTCATGCTCTTATCTTTGCTGCCCCCAGTAAAATTTGATTTAGTTTGGCTATTTGTTGCTGAATATCGTAGTGTTTTACCATATGTTGACGAGCCGCTTGTCCCATTTGCTCAGCAAGTGGCCTAGATGCTGCTAAAGTCAGCATATGTTGTGCCATGGCGTCCTGATCGTATTCATCGACTAAGAATCCGGTTACTCCTTCTATCACGGCTTCTTTTATACCGGCATGACGAGTGCTCACAATAGGCAATCCTGCAGCAGATGCTTCTAAAACAGTATTGGGAGTGCCTTCCATATCGCCATCTTTAGCCGTGACCGAATGTTGCACGTAAGCATAGGTGCGACGACTCATGAGTTGAATAATTGCCTTTCGATCCAAAACGCCAGTGAAGGTTACCTGTTGTACAATATTCAATGCTTTTGCCCTTGCTTTGGCTTCTTGTGCTAAAGGGCCGTCTCCAACCATGGATAGGTGAGCGGTGGGGAATTGCTGTGCCACTTGAGCAAAGGCATTTAAGGTGATAATCGGTGCTTTTTTATCCACCAGTCGACCGATACTGAGAAAATGGGGTTCAGCTGACAACCTCACGGGCTTAAATAAATCGGTACGAACACCATAAGGAATAAGATGAATTTTGTTCGCATCGGCACCTAATTGGAGAAGACTTTCGCGCATATCGTTCGAAACAACAATTAAGGCTGAAGCGTAGGCAAAAGCTTTTTTATATAAGTCTTTGAACGTGTTTAACAACTCTTGCCGATGGGCATCAACACCATGGAAATGAATAACCAATGGTACCTCGGCCATAGCACATGCTTTGGTTATTGTAGCTCCTACAGTGCCATATTGCGCTAACACTACATTAATCTTTTGTGCTTTCAAATAGTTTACTAAAGCACTATTCCTCACAGCAATATCTCGCTTTTTGAATAAACGCTTTTGTATGAGATAGGATAAGATACCGGTAACTGATTTTATCAAAAACTTTCCGTTCGGTTGATAAACAGGAAAATCACCACCGTACAACACCTGTTTTTCTCCGGGCAACAGTTCAATTTGTGTTTGGATAAATGTTTCGGAGTAGCTGGATTTATTGGGTTTTATGATACATATTTTCAGGGAATCCATGGCTAGCTGAGTTTTTTTCTGATGCTCATCTCCCGTAGTTTTCCCACTCCTTTATCCCGAATCCGCTTCATTGATCGGAGTATTTTTCCGAGTAGGTTAATGGGAATAGGTTGGAAAAAGGCTGCCTCAAAATCATTGTTTCTTTCAAAAACGATATGCGCATAATCACCTACTCTCCAAATGTTTTTTATTTGATACAGTAAAACTTCAGTTGCTGTATCCACAGACAATTGGTTGATGATCGATAGGGAAATATGTTCATCAACGGGTTGCATGGTTTCTGGTTTATGGACTGCCGACCATTTTAAATTATGTGGGGTTGGAACGGATAATATTAAACGTCCTTGGTTGGCTAAAAGTTTACGAATGGCAGCATGGACTACTGGTCGATCCGCTACAGCAATATGTTCATACACATCCATAAAGATGATTAAATCAAAGTTGCCGGAAAACGTTTCCGGAGTTAAGATGCCCTCCACAAAGGTGGTATGTTGATTTCCAAAAAGTTTGCTTGCTATTTCGATCGATTTAGAACTGATGTCTATACCCGTGATTTGTGCATCTGGCCATCTTTTATGCATACGATAGCAAATAGAGCCAACGCCACAGCCTACCTCCAATATGCGTAGCGGTTGTTTTTTTCGAGGTGCATATGTTAAGATGGTTTTCCACGCTGCATCAACCCGTGGATTACCATAAAGGTAGTTATGGAGTTTAGTTTGTACAACCGTATTGTAATAGGAAACAATATCTTCTTCTCTCAATTGATCAGGCATGTTCAAGATAGCTTATTCTACAGGACCTAAAGTTAACGTGGTTTTTTGGCAAATACAACATAAAGTGCTGCATCTCTATTGCGCTGTTTTTGTGTATGGAGTTTGTCTGCTAAAAAGATGACTCCTTGCATGAAAAAAGCAGTGATGCCATGTAAAAATTTAGGTAACTTATTGATCAATGCATCTTGAAAAAGCTGGAGACCACTAGCAGATAATCCTAATATACCTGTAAATTCTTCTATTTTAAAACCGCGGCTTTCGATCAGTTTTGTAGACCAGCGCTTGTCCACCGCCAGTAGTCGTTAGGCGTGGGATGATAATACCAATAGCCATGGGTAGAAAGGATTAAGGTGCCTTCCGGTTTAAGCAATCGCCAGGCTTCATCCAGATATCCTTCTGGTGAATCGACATGCTCTAAGACTTGATTGGACAAAATAATATCCGTGAATTCGCTGGGGAGCGAAGTTTTACTATCGAAATCAATATGGTGATGCGCTAAAGGATTCATCTTTAAATCGACTCCAACATATTCGCGTACTAAGGGTTTAATGACCTCATAATAAGGCATATCTCCACATCCAAAATCAACCAAATGTAATTGGTCGACTTGTATTTTTTTGAGCATATGAAGCGTAAGGTCTCTAAGTTTACGCAAGGTTATGTATCTTGTGGAGAAGATGGTTGGTTTTAGACGCTTATTTTTCATCGATAGGATTTTTTCGTTAATAAAATTAACGCAAAAAGGCAGCCAATTGCTGCCTTTTTACGAATAAAAATTCAATTACTGAAATTTCTTAGCGTTTACTTTTCGCTCATTTTCCGTAAGATAGATTTTCCTCAAGCGAATATTTTGGGGTGTCACCTCGATGTATTCGTCTGATTGGATATATTCCATTGCCTCTTCTAAAGAGAATTTGATAGCGGGAGCTATTCGTACATTATCGTCGCTCCCTGAAGCACGCATATTGGTTAATTGCTTACCCTTAACGATATTAACCACCAGGTCATTGTCTCGGGTGTGTTCACCCACAATCTGGCCTTCATAGATATCTACACCGGGATCAATAAAGAAACGGCCACGGTCTTGCAACTTATCAATAGAATAGGCTGTTGTTTGGCCCTTTTCCATGGATACCAATACGCCCGCTAAGCGACCGGGTATTGTGCCTTTCCAAGGTTGATAGTCTTTAATCCGGTGGGCCATAACTGCCTCTCCGGCCGTTGCGGTTAATACATTATTACGCAAACCGATAATGCCGCGAGATGGGATTTCAAATTCTAAATGTTGCATGTCACCTTTGGTATCCATGACCAGCAATTCTCCTTTACGTTGCGTAACCAATTCGATTACTTTCCCGGATACTTCGGCTGGTACATCGACTACTAAGGTCTCAATCGGTTCGCACTTTACGCCATCAATTTCTTTAACAATGACTTGTGGTTGTCCCACTTGTAGTTCATAACCTTCCCGGCGCATCGTTTCAATCAATACCGATAAATGAAGAATGCCACGACCATAGACTAAAAACGCATCGGCAGAATCGGTAGAAATTACCTTTAATGCTAGGTTTTTTTCCATCTCCTTTTGCAAGCGATCATGCAAATGACGGGATGTTACGTATTTACCTTCCTTACCAAAAAATGGTGAATTGTTGATGGTAAACAACATATTCATGGTGGGTTCGTCAATATGAATAACCTCCAATTGCTCTGGGTTTTCGAAATCCGCAATCGTATCTCCGATATCGAAACCTTCAATGCCCACCACGGCACAGATATCACCGGCCGAAACTTCCGAAACCTTTACCTTGCCCAAACCTTCGAAGGTGTATAATTCTTTTACACGGGATTTCACAATTTTGCCATCACGTTTTACCAACGATACGGGTTGATTTTCTTTAATAACACCTCGTGCAACACGGCCAATAGCTATCCGACCGACAAAAGATGAATAATCTAAAGATGTAATTTGCATCTGTAAGGTGCCTTCGTTATAGGGAGCTGGCGGAATATGTTCCAAGATGGCTTCCAGCAGATCGGTAAAATCCTCCGTAGGTTGCTTCCAGTCTTTAGACATCCAGCCCATTTTGGAAGAACCATAAAGTACTGGAAAATCCAGTTGTTCTTCAGTTGCGTCTAAGTTAAAGAATAATTCAAAAACCTGTTCGTATACCTCTTCTGGTCTACAGTTTTCTTTGTCTACTTTGTTGACAACTACAATCGGTTTTAAACCTAAGCCGAGTGCCTTTTGGGTGACGAAGCGCGTTTGGGGCATAGGGCCTTCAAAAGCATCAACCAATAGGATAACGCCATCAGCCATTTTTAAAACCCGTTCAACTTCACCTCCAAAATCAGCGTGGCCCGGAGTATCGATAATATTTATTTTTACATCTTTGTACTGAATGGAAACATTCTTTGATACAATGGTAATACCGCGTTCTCGTTCCAGATCATTGTTATCCAAGATAAGCTCACCCATTTGCTCATTATCGCGGAAGAGTTTCGTAAAGTGTAAAATTTTATCAACCAAAGTAGTCTTTCCATGGTCAACGTGGGCGATAATCGCGATGTTTCTAATTTTCTGCATGTAAGCAAGTACTTATAACTCAAATGGCGATAAATGGCACTTTGCGATTTACCCCAGTTTGAAAATTTTGCGCAAAGGTAATTATTCCAATTGAAAAAATTTAATCTGTTGTTGCTTTTGCGTCGTTTTTATTGTCAAGTGTATATAACATTTTAGAGGAAGACTTGCCAGAGCAATTTGTTCGGCGTACATTTGTTAGCAATGAATGTACAATTGATCATCGTTTTTGGGTTATTTGCCTATGCGGCGTTTTATATTGGCCGGATGCTATACCGTAACTTGAAGCCGAAGAAAGGAAAAACTTGTGGCTCCAATTGTAAATGTGGTGTTGATTTTTCCGATGTCCAACCAACAACACAGAAAGCGCAGTAGCTCATTAACTAAACTTTCCTTAGATTTTTTAGGCCTTATGAATGAGGCATACGGCATAGGCTACTATTCCCTCCTTCCGACCAATAAAACCCATTGTCTCATTGGTCGTAGCCTTGATGGAAATATCTTCTTCGTCTATTTCAATGGCTTTCCCTAACTGCGATTTCATTGCGGGTATGTATGGCTTTATTTTTGGCGCTTCTAAGCATAACATCGCATCAATATTTCCAATCGCCCAGCCTTTATTTTTTAACAGCTTAACACATTCTTTTAATAGAACTAAGCTGCTTATTCCTTTCCACCGTTCGTCTGTGTTGGGAAAATGATAGCCGATATCCTCTAAATTAGCAGCGCCTAACAGAGCATCGCATATGGCATGCACTAAGACATCTGCGTCCGAATGGCCAAACGCCCCTGCGTGATGCTCAATTTTTACTCCTCCTAAAATAAACGGATGGTCCTCTTTGAGCTGATGTACATCGAAACCAAAACCGACTTTAATTTTCATCTGTTTATAATTATTTATATGTGCATATTTTCAAGGGCATAAATGAGCTCGTTTCACTCGGTTTGTTTTTTAGTGGTCAGATGGAGCCTTTGATGATTAAACCCCGAAAGGGTTCATGAACACAAAAGCAACCTTTAAAATCTGTGAATAAATCATCATTACCCTGCGTGTTTAATGATGATTTTAATCATGTCGGGTTCATTATTAGAGAAAGATACTAATCCAATTCCGTGTAATAGATATTCAGCTTGGTACGGTTTTCCTTTTTTGCTTTTGCATCGGTTTCGTTATAGCCTTTTAATACCACCCTTGTTGGAGCATTGATATCCGACCAAAAAGGCACACCGTTTATATTAACATTATCCCATGCCGGTGCAATATAAATGGCGGAGTTTTGTACCTTATCTAAGATGACATCCTGAATATAAGATGTTAAGTTAAACACATACCGTTTGTTCGTTTTGTCGTAAAAGCCGCCCAGCGCTTCTTTAGGACCTATTCCATTAAGTCCGTATTGTGACCGGGGATCCCGCATATATCTAGAATCACCGTCTGGGATAGGTTGGTTCTTACCAGCAATGTCTTTGCGATATAAGGTAAGTCTTGGTGCTGGGCCAGCGCTCGTACCAAGATGATCTTCATCCACATAGATTACCAATTGTGCCTTGTTAATGGCTATTTTTTTCCCTTTTAACTGATCAATATTTGGAAAAGATATACGTGTCCTTAAACCACCCATACCCTGTGCATATACAGTTGTCTGGTTGGTATTGGTATTTGCCAGCTGCTCTTGTATAGTGGAGGAATAACTCCGGCTAACGTTACTGGACATGTAGGAGCTAACCTGTGAAGTAGAAGGTAAGGGTATCGGGAACATCTTGGTTAAGGTGGTATCCCTTTCTCCATCTTCTGTCTTTACATGATAAGTAATGGAAATGCCGTTGGGAGATACAGAATTAATTGCCCCTGTACTTGGGTCTATCCTGGTTTCAGAAAATCCAAGCGTAGCCAATCCTCCTATGCCCTGTAGGTTGGGTTTATCAACTGTTAGGAAAAAACCCTTAATATGATTGATAAATCCGGCGTCACTATTTAGTGTAGCAGAATCTAAGCTATGCGCAAAAAGGTTACTGACAAAGTTATTATCCAATCGTAAGCGCATTTGTGGGCTCACCTTCACGGTGCTGTCCTCTCCTGTACTTCCTTTTACAGTAACGGCAACACTATCTGTTAAACGAAATTTATGGATTTGTGCAGAGGCAATGACCTCATCTTTTACATCCCAAACTTTATTGCTATAATAGGTTGAAACAGGGCCATAAATTTCATTTAATGGTTTTACTTGAACAGTATAGGTTGACGAAACAGAATCGCCTACAAAAGAACTTCCATAACGGAAAATTAAAACGGCCGAATCTAGTTGCGCATCTTCAGGCAGACGTGCATCCCCCTCATCAGGGCGAAGTACTGTAAAAGCAACATTTGCCTGGGTTTCGCCAAATATATCATCTTTAAAATAACCGAAAGGAAGTTGCCCAATATTTATGCTCGGGATATTCGACGTTCTATCTTCTGGCAAAAAAACACTTCTTGCACTATCGTCTTTCAAGGTTACCGTGTGCAATGCCAGGGTGTCGTTTAATATCCCATAAAAAGAATCTCCCGGGTTGTTATCTAAACCAATTCCTGATGGGTTTTTACAACTACTTAAAATGAAGAGACTTATTAACAAAGTCAATAAGTCTCGCCTATAATATCTCATCAAAATATTCCATTGTTTTTACCGACATGCTATTAAGCTATTTCGCGAGCGGTAATTTTCGTTAAAAGTACTACAACAAAGCTATAGCTAGCTTTCCCTCACTAAGCTACAGTTTCCAATTCTTCATTGGAAAATTGCTCGTAAAGGTTGCAATAATTTTCGAATTCTGCATCATTTTTGCAGTCAGTAATCGGAATTTCCGTGTTTTTAACAATATTTAACAGTTCGTCGTCTATCTGCTCTTCTGATAATACAACAGCATCTGTATAGCTTAAAGCACCTTTATATAGGCCGTAGTAATTGGCAGCATCATAGCTTGCCAAATCATTAATGCCCATATTCCCAGTAACTGCTTTTTCAGCAAAACGGGCATTTAATTCATGCTCAAACTTATCCGCATACAAAGAATAGATAATCTTTGCATCCTTAAATGTGGGATCATCTTTATATGCTGTTTTAACATAAGCCGGAACTAAAGCACTCATCCAGCCGTGGCAGTGAATTACATCTGGCGACCATCCCAGTTTTTTAACGGTTTCAAGGGCTCCCTTGCAAAAGAAAATGGCACGCTCGTCATTATCCTTAAAGAATTTTCCTTCTTTATCCGTAAATACATGTTTACGTTGGAAATATTCTTCGTTATCTAAAAAGTAAACCTGCATTCTGGCCGCCGGAATGGAAGCAACTTTGATGATCAATGGATTATCGTTGTTGTCCACCACAATGTTCATTCCCGAAAGCCTAATAACCTCATGTAAGCGGTTTCTCCGTTCGTTAATATTGCCAAAACGAGGCATCAATATGCGTATTTCAAACCCTTTTTCCTGCATAGCCTGAGGCAATTCTCTCGTTAACTCAGAAATTTTGCTTAGTTCCAGGAAAGGCGACATCTCGTGGGTAATGTACAATATCTTCGTTTTTGCCATCTCCAATAAATTATGTTTTAGAATTGTTGAATGTGAAACTACCAAACACAAAGTTTACCGGAAGAGCACGGCAAAACTCGTTTCTGATAGTTTTTTAGTCATTAAAAAATTGCTCTAATGAAAAATCGGTCTGCAAATATACGCATTATCTTGTGATATATCAACGATTTATAAAAAAACCTTTGGTTTTATCCATAAAATGTTCAACTTTACCCCCCTGTTCTAATAACAAGGAAATTGGAGATTTTTACCACTAAAATCGCGCTCGATACCTATTTGTCGTCTTTCCGATCAACTAACGGTACTATTGGTTTTGTTGCAACCATGGGGGCTTTGCATGAAGGTCATCTCGCCTTAATTCGACAGTCGAAACAATTGACCGAATTAACCGTATGCAGTATTTTTGTCAATCCAACACAATTTAATGATCCCACTGATTTGGAAAAATATCCCCGACCGATAGAACAGGATATCGCCTTGTTGCAATCAGTGGCTTGTGACGTGCTGTTTATGCCCTCGGTAAACGAAATGTATCCGGATCAAAATGAGCATTGGCATCTTGATCTAGGCGGCTTAGACCTTATCTGGGAAGGCGCTCATAGACCGGGGCATTACCAAGGTGTAACACAGGTTGTGAAGAAGCTTTTTGATGCGATACAGCCTACAGTCGCTTTTTTCGGGCAGAAGGATTTTCAGCAATGTATGGTTATACAGCGCATGGTAGAGCAACTCGGTTTAGCCGTACAGTTAAAAATTGTAGAAACAGTGAGAGATCCTGATGGATTAGCAATGAGCTCTAGAAATGTGCGGCTATCCTCCGAAGGGCGTAAAAATGCATTGGCGCTTTCTCGCGCTTTATTTATGGTTAAGCAGAAACTTAATCAAGGCGAGTCCCTACTCCAGCTAAAAAGAGAAGCGGTAGATTTTCTTCAGCAATCGCCAGGAATAACGCTAGAGTATTTTGCCATCTGTGCCAGCGATACATTAACAGAAATAGAGGTACTAGAGGAGATCGATAAGCCCTTAGTTGCTATCCTTGCCGCTTGGGTTGATGGGGTGAGGTTGATTGATAATGTGTTGTTAATTAGTTAACTTGTTAATAGGAAACTAGTTAAGTTATTGAATTGTTGTTTAATAGTATCAAGACATGAGTATCAAGTATCAAGACGTATTTAGTTGTGAGTTGTCAGTTACGAGTTGTGCGTCCGCAGTCGCCCTATTGCTCATTTTCTTCGGCTAATCATCACACTGGCTAATTAGCTGATCCGCTACTATCACCACTTAACTACTCACCATATTCCCTACTCCCTAATATAATTTACAAATCATATTTCCCCATCCCTTTGGCTGATTAACAGTCAATCCCTATCTTTGTAACATGATTATCGAGGTGTTGAAATCGAAAATTCATCGGGTAAAGGTAACGCAGGCCGAATTAAACTACGTGGGGAGTATTACCATCGATGAAGATTTAATAGAAGCGGCCAATATTATACCGAATGAGAAAGTGCAGATTGTAAATAACAACAATGGGGCACGCTTTGAAACGTATGTAATTAAAGGTAAGCGGGGCTCTGGTATTGTTTGTTTAAATGGTGCAGCAGCGCGTTTGGCACAAGTAGGAGATATTGTCATCATTATTTCATACTGTCAACTGCCTTTTGAGGAAGCAAAAAAACATGAACCTATTCTTGTTTTCCCCGATCATAACAATAAATTGGTAAAGTAGTTAGTAAAAAACCCTATCTTTACCAAAACCCTTAATAATGACCTTTGATTTAACCGAAGAACAATTATTGATTCGGGACACGGCGAGAGATTTTGCAGCGACCGCACTTAAACCCGGCGTCATCGAGCGGGATGAAAAGCAACAGTTTCCAACAGAGCAGGTCAAGCAATTGGGTGAGCTTGGTTTTATGGGCATGATGACTAGTCCGACATACAATGGTGCCGGCTTGGACACGATATCGTACGTTTTGGTCATGGAAGAGCTCTCTAAAGTTGATGCCTCTACTTCTGTTGTGGTTTCTGTAAATAATTCGCTGGTTTGCTATGGCTTAGAGCAATTTGGTACAGACTTCCAAAAGGAAAAATACCTGAAACCACTGGCCGAAGGCACGAAAATTGGCGCGTTTTGCTTGTCCGAACCAGAAGCAGGTTCGGATGCTACTTCGCAGCATACAAGGGCAGAAGATAAGGGTGATCATTATCTAATTAATGGTACCAAAAATTGGATTACCAATGGGAATAGTGCTTCGATTTACCTGGTTATTGCCCAAACCCATGCTGATAGCGGGCACCGTGGTATTAATGCATTCATTCTCGAAAAGGGTATGGAAGGGTTTATTGTCGGACCTAAAGAGAATAAATTGGGCATACGGGGCTCTGATACGCATTCATTGCTTTTCACTGATGTAAAAGTGCCTAAGGAAAATAGGATAGGGGAAGATGGTTTCGGTTTTAAGTTTGCGATGAAAGTCTTAGAAGGCGGTCGCATAGGGATCGCGGCACAAGCACTTGGCATAGCATCCGGAGCGTTTGAATTGGCAACAGCCTATGCAAAAGAACGGAAAACTTTCGGTAAACCTATCGCAGAGCACCAAGCTATACAGTTTAAACTGGCTGATATGTATACACAGATCGAGGCTGCGCGATTATTGTGTCTGAAGGCTGCTTGGCTAAAAGATCAAGGATTGCCTTACGCAGAAGCGGCTGCCACGGCTAAATTATTTGCTTCGGAAGTAGCGATGAAGGTAACCGTAGAGGCAGTACAAATTCACGGTGGATATGGTTTTGTGAAAGAATATCATGTAGAGCGACTCATGCGCGATGCCAAGATCACCCAAATCTATGAAGGAACATCGGAAATTCAGCGTTTGGTAATTTCTAGGGCAATATTAAAAACCTGAGCTTTTTTAACTATCGAAAATTCGATCATTTAACCCATGAGCTAATCAACGACTATCCCTACTGAATTATTAGTATAGTATCAAGACATCAGTATCAAGTATCAAGACGTATTTAGTTGTGAGTTGCCCGTTACGCGTTGTAAGCAGGTGTCTCCTATCTAATGTCTAATATCTCCTATCTAATTTAGACCTTTGCTAAAGTTGTGCAGTTATGCGTACTCATTATCACATTGGCTAATCATCCCATTAGCTATCACTTATTTACTAACAACTAACAACGAATAACGAACAACGAATAACTAACAACGAATAACAAACAACGAATACGCAATACGGATGCTTGATTAGAAAGAAAGATTAGTACCTTAGCGTAATTTATTTTTTGCAATGAATAATAGCATACGTTTTTATGTATTTGGAGCGTTGATGATAGGACTTGCTTCCGGATGCACAAATAAAGCAGTAGAACTCCATAATGGCATTTGGCGAGGAACCCTGACAACCGATTCTACGGTAGACATTCCGTTTAATTTTGAGGTATACGATTCTTTGGGCAAGAAGCAAGTGGCCTTCCTGAATGGTAGAGAAAGGTTGAATATCAATGATGTTACAGAAACCCCTGATTCTGTATTTATTAGCACTCCTCTTTATGAGGGAGAGATTAGGGCGTTAAAGTCGACCGAAGGCTTGGTAGGTACTTGGATAAAGCATCTTCCGGGAAAAACCATTACCATGCCTTTTTCGGCCGAAGCAAATCAAAACTATCGCTTTGTCAAAACAGCGGATACAGGACAAGTAAATGTTACGGGAAGGTGGTCTGTGCAATTTTATAAAGGAATGGACACAACGTTTGCTGTAGGTGAATTTGAGCAATCGGGCAGTCAGGTAACGGGTTCTTTTTTGACAACAACGGGTGATTATCGTTTTTTGAGTGGTGTAATCGATAGAAATACCTTTATGGTTTCTGCTTTTAGTGGTTCAAATCCGATGCTCTTCACTGCCGATATCACTGATCAAGATAACCTACTTAATGGTAAGCTATATGCTGGGCCTGGTACGGTTATGCGCTGGTCTGCCCGTAGAGATGAAGATGCGATGCTTCCAGATGCCTATAAAATTGCTGGACTAAAATCAGGTAATGATCGCATTTCATTCCGTTTTAACGATTTGGACGGCAATGCTGTGTCATTAGACGATAAGCGTTTCCAAGACAAGGTCGTTATTGTGCAATTCATGGGATCTTGGTGCCCTAATTGTATGGATGAAACAGCCTTTTTGGCTCCTTTTTATGATCAATATAAAACAAAAGGGGTTGAGGTCATAGGTCTAGCCTATGAACGCTATAAAGAGCCGGAAAAAGCGAAGGCCGCGGTGTTGCACCTTAAAGATAGATTTCAAGTGCATTACCCCCTTTTACTTACAGGCTATACCAATGACAAAGGGCAGGTGGAAGAAAGCATCCCCGCTTTAGACAACTTTTCCGCATTCCCAACAACGATCATCATCGATAAAAGTGGAGCGGTTTATAAAATACATACTGGTTTCAATGGCCCCGCAACGGGCAAACATTATACAGATTTTGTACAGGAATTTAAGCATGAAATCGATAGCCTATTAGCGCAGTAAGAAGCTATGGGTTGCGCGTTGCCAGTTGCCGATGTGCGTAACATGACGTACAATGCATCACTAAATATGGTTTAACAGGGCTCGGTGTTTACTTTTTACTTTTGAATTATCAATGAATAAACAGCTTTATTGGTTATCCTTATTATGTAGTATTTGTATTGTTTTTTCTTGCGCATCTACCAAACATGTGGATATTCCACCGGTAACGATATATGCGAATGCCCCAGGGGTGCCTGTCTATCAAGAATCCTATCCCATTAAGATTGCACTAAAACATACCAAGCTCGATCTCCGCTTTGATTGGGAGAAAAGTTGGGTATTCGGAGAAGCAACCTTAACCGTTCAACCCTATTTTTATCCTCAGGATTCGGTTGTATTAGATGCTAATGGATTTGATGTGCAAGAAGTCGCCCGGTTGACATCCAATGGAAAAAGTCGGCTGCATTACACATACAACGGAAAAAAACTTGCTATTGCGCTGGATAAATCCTATACGAAAGATGAATCGTGTGAGCTGTTTATTCGCTATATCGCCAAGCCAAACGAATTGCAAGTTGGGGAAGATATCGCGTCGATAGACGATCGTGGATTATACTTTATCCAACCCAATTCCGAGATAGGTATCCCGAGGCAATTATGGTCGCAAGGTGAAACCGAATGTAACTCAAACTGGTTTCCTACCGTAAACAACACCATGGTTAAAATGACGCAGGAGGTGAGCTTAACAGTACCCGATTCTATGGTAACTCTTTCCAATGGTTTGATGAAAACTTCCCGAAAAAATGGAGATGGTACACGAACAGATACTTGGTTGCAAGATAAACCCCATTCACCATATTTGACCATGATTGCAGCGGGTGTCTTCCAAGTAACCAAAGACGAATGGCAAGGAAAGGAGGTAAGTTATTACATGGAGCCGGCGTTTGCTCCTTATGCTCGGAAGATTTTCGGAAATACACCGGAAATGCTGTCCTTTTTCTCTCAGAAATTGGGCGTTACTTACCCCTGGGACAAGTATGCGCAGATTGTGGTACGCAATTTTGTCAGTGGCGCGATGGAAAATACGACGGCAACCGTTTTTTTCGATCGGATGAACCTAACTCCGGCAGCCTATAAAGATGAAACGTATGAAGATATTATCGCTCATGAGCTTTTTCATCACTGGTTTGGCGACTTAGTAACGGCCGAATCATGGTCCAATTTACCACTTAACGAGTCCTTTGCGACCTATGGCGAGTATTTGTGGATTACCCATAAATACGGACAAGAAGCAGCAGATATGCATGCGCTAAATGATATATTGACCTATTTTGATAAAGATACCAATGCCACACTTGATGTTATCCGTTTTGACTATGCTAACCGGGAACAACTATTTGATGCTGTTTCTTACCAGAAAGGTGGTCGGATATTGCACATGTTGCGCAAAACAGTGGGCGATGAAGCATTCTTTGCGGCACTTCAATGGTATTTAAAACAGCATGCCTACCAGTCGGTAGAAATACACGATTTACGCCTAGCGTTTGAAAAGGTGACCGGGCAAGATTTGAATTGGTTTTTTAATCAGTGGTTTTTGGCCTCGGGCAATCCCGATCTACATATCGAAAGCCAATATGAAGATAGCACGAAACAAGTGGTCGTAAACTTAACACAGCAACAAGACTTAACGAAATATCCGTTATACCGGCTGCCAATGGCAGTAGATCTGTATGTGCAGGGTAAGGTGATACGAAAACAGATTACATTGACCAAGCAACAGGAGACCTTTAGGTTTCCACTGGCAGAAGCACCGCAGCTGGTGGATGTTGATGCGGATAAATACCTGCTTGCTCGTAAAGAAGAACAGAAAACATTATCCGAATGGATTTTTCAATACCAACATGCACCGTTGTTTATGGATCGATTTGAAGCCATTCAGCAGCTCTTAGAGACTATTCAGGAACCGAGAGCGCAGCAAATACTGATAACAGCCTTACAAGATAAGGCGTGGATTATCCGTTTAATGGTGCTCCAAGGATTAGAAAAATTCTCGAAAGCAGATTTAAAAGAGATTTTCCCGACAATAAAGAAACTAGCTATTTCAGACAGTCGATCTTATGTACGGGCAGGAGCAATTATGCAGTTAAAAAACCTTTATAACAAATCTGATATTAAAGAAATTTTAGAAATGGCGGTCAAGGACGATGCGCCAAGTGTACAACAAGCACTTCACAACGGAAAATAGACATGGCAAAGATATTGTTAATAGAGGATGACGATCGTTTAGCTAACTTTATCCAAAAAGGCTTGGAAGAACAGCTTTATGCTGTTTCCAGGGCGCACAATGGTTATGAAGCGTTAGCCGTTACACAAGACATCACTTTTGATCTGATTATCTTAGATATTATGCTTCCGGATATTTCCGGTTTCCAAATCTGTACAACGCTACGCGAACGTAAAATAACGACGGCCATCCTTATCTTAAGTGCCCTGAATACGACGGATGAAAAAGTAAAGGGCTTACAGGCTGGGGCTGATGATTATTTAGGAAAGCCATTTCACTTTGAAGAACTCTTGGCTAGAATTAATGCCCACTTAAGACGGAAGTCGTTTGAACGGGGGATTACCGATACACAAAAATATGCCGACCTAGAAATCAATATTGCCGAGCAGACCGCTAAACGGGCAGGCAAAACCATCTTACTTTCTCCCCGTGAATATAAATTGCTACTTTTCCTACTTAATCACCGTGAGCATATTGTTTCGCGAACTCAAATAGCAGAGGCCGTTTGGGATATCCACTTTAATACGCATACCAATGTGGTGGATGTTTACATCAATTATCTGCGAAATAAAGTAGATAAGGGATTCGACTTTCCCTTAATTCATACTGTTAAAGGTAGAGGATACTTACTTAAACAGAAAACATGACCTTACGGCTTAAATTAGCATGGAACACAACGCTTATTGTAGCCCTTATCCTAGGTCTCACTTTTCTAGGTACCTATATACTGTTTAAACAACACAATGTGCGATTGTTTTATGAACGCCTGCAAGCGCATGCGATTACGGCTGCCTTCTTTCATCTGGAGAAAGATGAATTAAACGCACAAAAGTATCAGCTTGTTGAGCAGAAATACTTGGAAATCCGCAATGAATCGATTCGATTTTATGATAAAAATAATCATGCTGTTTTTGAGCATGACACGCTAAACTATTCCATTAACGCCGAGGTTCTGGAGCAGATCAGAATCAATAAGGTGTATTATTTCAGTCAGCAAGACCGACAATTTGCAGGTATTTTTTATCGGGATAATGAAGGTGATTTTGTGGTAGTGGTATCGGCTGTAGATCATGATGGACAAATTCAACTGGATAAGCTGAAATTATACCTGTCCTTGTTCTTTTTATTCGGACTTGGATTAGGCTTTTTACTTACCCAATTGTTGGCTAAACAAACATTTAGTCCTTTTTCCAAACTAATTGCCAGTGTAAACACCATCACCGCGCATAATTTACATGCTCGCTTGGAAATTCATGGAAGAGAAAAAGACGAGTTGACCTCGCTTACTCAAGCTTTTAATTTATTGTTAGAGCGTTTAGAAAAAGGGGTAAACAGTCAGCAGAACTTTTTAAAACATGCTTCACACGAACTCAAGACGCCTTTGGCTACCATGATCAGTAATTTGGAAGTAACACTTTCTAGAGACAGAAGCAATGAGGAATATAGAGAACGAATGGAAGCCTTATATACCGACGCCCTACATATAAATGCTATTGTCGAAGGCCTGCTTTTACTTTCTGGATTGGAAGCTTCTCAGGATATTCAGTTAACACCTACTCGAATTGATGAGTTATTGTGGGATCTATTGGAAAAAACAAGTATTCGTTATCCATCAGCTATTATGGAGATGAATTTAGATGGTATGGAGGAAAATCCGCACCTGTTGGAAGTTTTAGCTAATCGTGATTTACTGATGATCGCTATTGGAAATTTAGTGGATAATGCGCTGAAATTTTCCGCTAATCAACCGGTGACATTGCGATTGGAGCTTGAACTCGGAATGTTACGTTTAGCTATACAGGATCAGGGTATTGGCATTGAGGTTGATGAGCTTTTGCCCATATTCGATCTTTTCTATCGAAGTACTAAAGACCCTTCTATCCCAGGACATGGCATCGGATTATACCTGAGTAAGCAAATTTTGGATCTCCACCAGATTCAAATCCGTATAGTACCTAATCACCCTAAAGGTACCATATTTTATTTATTGTTTCCAGACTATCATCAAAAGGAAAGGTTATTTTAATCAACCTATTACAACGTGACACGAGTTACCAACTTATTATTTCCTTAATTTTAAGGATAGGTAAATATTTACTATCTTGATTGCTTATTCTTAAATTTTTGTATCACATGCCCGTTCTTGATAGCGAAAATACCGCATTTGCCCAAGCTTTGTCGTTTGTCAACCATACCAACCGGCCCATCTTTTTAACCGGAAAAGCAGGAACAGGAAAAACGACTTTCCTGAAATATATTCGAGAACATACCTATAAAAAAATGGCTATTGTTGCCCCTACCGGTGTAGCGGCCATTAACGCTGGAGGTACAACCATTCACTCCCTATTCTTTTTGCCCTTCGGATTATATCTAGCAGATTATGTTTTGGCATGGAATGAGTCAGATCATCATATTTATAATAAACAACGGTTGTTTGGAAAGATAAAGTTAACGAAACAACGCCGTGCGCTATTGCAGGAACTTGACCTGCTTATTATCGATGAAGTATCTATGCTCCGCTCAGATACCTTGGATGCTATTGATACCATTTTACGATGGGCCAGACGCAATGCTGCCCCATATGGAGGGATACAGGTTTTGTTTATTGGTGATCTTTACCAGCTTCCACCAGTGGTTAAAAACCATGAACAGGCCCTACTCTATCAGCATTATAAAAGTCCTTTCTTTTTTGATGCGCACGTTATGCAGGAGGCTCCGCCCATTCAGCTAGAGCTACGTAAAATTTATCGACAACAAGATGTGGGCTTCATCGAATTGCTTCATGACATCCGCAATAATAGTTGTTCAGCAGAGGCACTTGATCGACTGAATACCTATTACCGTCCATCATTTAACCCTAAATCTGAAGAAGCTTACATTACCCTCACTTCCCATAACCATTTAGCAGATGCGATTAATCAGCAAGAATTAGATAAATTACCTGGGGCGAGTATCTGTTTTGAGGCTGCTATTAAGGGGGACTTTTCTTCCAATGCGTACCCGACAGAAAGCAGCCTTTATCTAAAAGAAGGAGCACAAGTGATGTTTATTAAGAACGATAAGGGAGACGAGCGGCGTTATTATAATGGAAAGATTGGAATCGTTGAGCGGATAAACCGCCAGAAAGGAGAGCTAATCATCCGTTTTTTAGGAGAAAAAGAACTTTTTACCGTAGAGCAGGAAGAATGGAAAAACTTACGCTATAATTATGATATACAAACCGATAAGGTTAATGAAGAAACGTTGGGAACCTTTAAGCAATATCCCATACGCCTCGCCTGGGCGGTTACGATACACAAAAGCCAGGGCTTAACTTTTGATCGGGCTGTGATTGATGCTGGAGCCAGTTTTGCACCTGGACAGGTTTATGTCGCCTTAAGTAGGCTTACGGGTCTCGAAGGACTTGTATTGCGTTCAAAAATCTCGCCGAATAGCATACGAACGGATCCGCATGTAGCAGCATTTTCCAATCAGCAGCTGGAGGATGAACAAATTCAGGAAATTTTGTTACAGGAGCAGCAAGCATATTTACTGCATAATTTAAGCAAGGCTTTTGCTTGGAATAGCCTTACATTAGAAACTAACCATTTGAAAGATGAGCTCATGACCAAGCAAATTCCAGATAAAACATTGGCTTATAGGGAGATGTCTGCTATAGCGAAGGCTTGTAACGCACAATTTGACGTAGCCGAAAAATTTAGGAATTGGTTACAGGTACAGCTTGCTGATGTTAATAGCCTGTCTATTGATACCATCCATGAACGTGTACAAAAGGCGGTAACATGGTTTCAAAAGCATATTGATGTTGAATTAATCGCTCCTTTGCAACAACATATCGAAGCTTGGAAGCTTAAAAAGAAGAATAAAAAGTATTTAAAAGCATTGGATGATGTGCAACTTACCTATAGGCGGAAAAGAGAACAGTTGAAGCAGTGTATAAGCATCACGGAGGCTATCCGGAACGGTCGGAACATAACAGCTGTTATTCGAGAAATTTCAGCTCAAGAATCTTTAATAACATCAAAATCCCAGCAAGACCAATCTGGGAAAACCGTTAAAGGAGAGACCAGACGCATTAGTCTGGAACTCTTCCAGAAGGGAAATGCGGTGTCAACAATTGCAAACCTTAGGGGCTTGACGGAGGGAACAGTAATTTCCCATTTAATTCAATATATTGGAACCGACCTAGATGCAACGGAACTGCTCGCACATGATAAGTTGGAAGCCATTATGGCAATGCTGCATCAACATCCAGGTAAAACCTTGACAGAAGTTCGGCGCCTTCTAAATCATGAAGTCGAGTTTCACGAAATCAGGATTGCACAGGCAGCAATAAAAAAAACTCATTATCTTAGCAAAAAAATAAATAACAATGACAGATTTAGCTAAACAAGAAGTTTTTTCAGCAATAGAAGCAACCTTAAAGGAGCAAGGTTTTACAATTGATAAGCAAGATCAAACCCGGCCATGGGGAGGTTTTTTTGTAATAGATGAAGGTCAAGCCCAGAAGTTTGCAGATACGTATTTTGATGGATTGAATGTTCAGGATTTAAAGATTTCGGGCAAGTTGAGTCCAAAAATATTAGTAGTTGCACCACATAAGCGCTTATCATGGCAATACCATCATCGCCGTGCAGAAATCTGGCAGGTCATTAAAGGGGATGTTGGTGTGGTGATCAGTGATACTGATGTCGAAAAAGAAGTAAAAACAAAACATCCGGGAGATGTAATTAAATTAGAGAAAGGAGAACGCCATCGCTTAGTGGGTTTAGATGGATGGGGAGTGCTAGCGGAGATCTGGCAGCATACGGATATTGATAACCCTTCAGATGAAGACGATATCGTGCGTGTACAAGATGATTTTGGTAGATAGATAGTGGTTAAGTAGTGAAGTAGTGAATAGGGAATTAGCCAATGAGATGTTTAGCCAATGTGATCATGAGTACGCACACCTGCTCGCAACGCGTAACTGAAAGGACACTCATAACACGCAACTGGCAACTCACAACTAAATACGTCTTGATACTTATGTCTTGATACTATTAAACAATAACTCAACGACTTAACAAGTTTCCTATTAATAAGTTAGCTAGTTAACAAAAAAGAAGCATGACAAATTACAACGAAGATAGTATCCGATCCTTAGATTGGAAAGAACACATCAGATTACGGCCTGGTATGTATATTGGTAAGCTAGGTGATGGATCTGCATATGACGATGGAATTTATGTGCTCTTAAAAGAAGTAGTCGACAATTCGATCGATGAATTTGTTATGGGAGCAGGAAAGACCATTGACATTAGCGTGAGCGAACTGAAGGTTTCCGTACGTGATTATGGCCGAGGTATTCCTATTGGTAGCGTCGTCGATGTCGTGTCAAAAATCAATACTGGAGGTAAATACGATAGTAAAGCTTTTCAGAAATCGGTTGGACTGAATGGAGTAGGTACAAAAGCAGTAAATGCCCTATCCTCCTCCTTTACAGTGCAATCTTATCGGGCTGGCCGCACCCGTATTGCTGATTTTAGCCGTGGAGAACTCTTGAAGGACGAAGAGAAAGAGACTACCCAACGGAACGGGACAGCCGTTAGTTTTATTCCGGACGACAGTATTTTCCGTAACTATAAATATCGTCCGGAGTTTGTGGAAAACATGATCTGGAACTATGTTTTTCTCAATGCAGGATTAACCGTCAATTTTAATGGGCAGAAGTTTTTTTCTGAACATGGACTGCGTGACTTGTTGGAGCGGAATATAGAGGTCGAAGGGATGCGTTATCCGATCATTCACCTGCGTGGTGAGGATATCGAGATCGCCTTAACCCATGGGCAGCAATATGGTGAAGAATACTACTCTTTTGTCAATGGCCAGCATACCACCCAGGGAGGTACACACCAAGCTGCTTTTCGAGAAGCTTTGGTGAAAACCATCCGTGAGTTTTATAAAAAGGAATTTGATGCAGCCGACGTCCGTGCTTCTATTATTGGTGCCATAGCCATTAAAGTGCAAGAGCCGGTATTCGAATCGCAGACGAAAACGAAATTGGGCTCACAAAGTATCGGTCCGGATGGGCCAACTGTACGGACTTTTATCAATGATTTTGTCAAAAAGTCCCTGGATGACTATTTGCATAAACACCCCGATACAGCGGATGCTTTACAAAAACGAATTTTACAGTCTGAACGTGAACGTAAGGATATTGCTGGTATCAAAAAACTCGCTAATGAACGGGCTAAAAAGGCGTCTTTGCATAACCGTAAATTGCGTGACTGCAAAATACACTATGATGATAAAAATGAACGGAATCAGGAAACAACGCTGTTTATTACGGAGGGAGATTCGGCTAGTGGTTCTATCACCAAATCCAGGGATGTACAGACACAAGCCGTGTTCAGTTTAAAAGGTAAACCACTAAATGCCTTTGGGTTGACGAAAAAGGTAGTGTACGAAAATGAAGAATTTAATCTGCTACAGCATGCCTTGAATATTGAAGATGGTTTAGACGGGCTTCGCTACAATAATATTGTTATAGCCACAGATGCTGATGTCGATGGTATGCATATTCGTCTACTCTTGATGACCTTTTTCTTGCAGTTCTTTCCTGAGTTGGTAAAGGCAGGACATGTATCCATCTTACAGACACCACTGTTCCGTGTCAGAAATAAAAAAGAAACCATTTATTGTTACAGCGATGAAGAAAGGCAGCGCGCTATCATTAAATTGGGAGGAAAACCGGAAATAACCCGATTTAAGGGGCTCGGTGAAATTTCACCAGACGAATTTGGTTTGTTTATCGGTAAAGATATGCGCCTAGACCCTGTAATCTTATCAAAAGAAAATAAAATTCAGCAATTGCTAGAGTATTATATGGGAAAAAATACGCCTGATCGACAAAAACATATCGTAAATAACCTGCGCATAGAACAAGATGTTGCAGAAGACGAGCCTGTTGTGGCCGAAAAAGATTTAAAGGAGGCTGTTTAGGTAAGAAGCTGATGGAACAAACGCTTATTCTCATCCACTGTACAGATTCGGTAGGTTTGGTTTCTTCTATTGCCCATGTGTTGGCTGCGCATCAGTTGAATATTATTACCATGCGGGAATATGTTGACGAAGCAACCAAACGCTTTTTTGCGCGTATTATCTGTACCGGAAAATCTATTCTACCCGATGAGGTGCGTACAGAATTGGAGGGTGTACTGCCCAAAGGGGCCCAGGTGACGGTCAATCCAAAGGAACAGAAAAAGCTGGCTATTTTGGTTACGAAAGAACCCCATTGCTTAGGAGATACCCTTGTTCGCTTTTTCTTTCATACGTTAGGAGCAGAAGTCTGTTGTGTCATTGGTAATTACGACAACTTACGGGAATTTACCGAACGATTTAACGTTCCCTTCCATTATATTAGTCATGAAGGGAAAACAAAAGATGATTTTGAGAAGGAATTGCACCGTACCGTTTATCATTATCACCCAGACTATGTGGTTTTGGCAAAATTCATGCGTATCCTGTCGCCTACCTTCGTTGCACATTATCGAGGGCGAATAATCAATATTCACCATTCCTTTCTTCCTGCCTTTATTGGCGCAAATCCTTACCAGCAAGCGTATACAAGAGGCGTTAAATTAATTGGAGCAACCGCACATTTTGTTACCGATGATCTGGATGAGGGACCTATTATTGCACAAGATATCAAACCGGTTAATCACACGTACACAGCGGAAGATATGCGAAAGGCCGGAAAGGAAATCGAAAAAGCGGTACTAAGTAAGGCTTTGGCGCTGGTTATCGAAGATCGGGTCTTTGTCACTGGAAATAAAACCGTAGTGTTTGACTAAAAGGATCTAATTGAAAAATAAACGCGGACAAATAATAAAACCGAACAGATGAAAAAATTACGTATAAAACTAGGGTTGTTGTTTCTCTTCCTTACCTTAGGACTGCATGCGCAACAGAAGGAAGCGTATCCTTTTGAAAATGAAATCATAGCCTTTAAAAAAGCTGATTCAGTGAAAATGCCACCCAAGCATGGCATTTTGTTTATAGGCAGCTCTTCCATCCGTGTGTGGGACGATTTAGAACAACGTTTTCCGAATAAGCCGATTATTAAAAGAGGTGTTGGCGGTTGCCAATTGGCTGATTTTCCGGCCTATTATATGGACGCTATTGTTTATCCGTATGAGGCCGATAAAATTTTTATTTATGCGGGCGATAATGATCTTGCTAGTGGAAAAACGCCAGACGAGGTATTCGAAAGCTTTAAAAAACTATGGCGTATGATACGGGCTAAACAACCCAAAACACCCATTTATTTTTTATCAATAAAATATTGCAATAGTCGTGCGAATTTAATGGATGCAGTAAAGAAAACTAATACAAAGATCGCAAAATTTCTCAAGCATCAGAAGAATGGAACCTACATTGATGTCGCCACTTCGCTATTAGGAGCAGATGGAAAGCCTGACGATGGGCTTTTCCGACCGGATCGGCTACACCTAAATACAAAGGGGTACGATCATTGGCAAAGAATAGTACAACCTTATCTTGATGAAGGTGTCTGAAAAGTCGTCTTAACGGGTTAACCCTATCATCTCAACTGGTCGACCTGTCTTTTGACTAATTACCCCATATCATCTCGATCCAAAGTATTCGGGATCGAGATCTATTCAACAAACAGGTCTTTCCCTACCCTACCTAAACCTCAAAAAGGCCTGTGCATAAGTATGCAAAACTTTTGTTTTATTTTTTGAAAGCTTCAGGACAATTTATTATTTTTTCTTGTTTTGTAAACACACATTGCTTATGTTTACGCCAACCTCTTATAACTTAATAAGTAAAGAAATATAAAGCTAGTTACTGAAGACAAGTACGTTTTTGTGAATAGAAGCATAAATGTTTAAATGACAATTACAAACTGTTTAATATAAACTTAAAAACCAATCATGATGAAAGTAAACGGCAAAACGAAACAAGTTTTGTATTCTATGCTTGCGTTAGCGCTAACCTTTCCGGATATAGGGCAAGCAAAGGTAATGTTAAAAGAAAGCCAGAAAGAGGTAACAGTGAACGTTGAACAGCAGCAAATTACGGTCACTGGAAAGGTCAATAGCATGACAGGTAATGAAGGAATTCCTGGTGTAAGCGTCCTAGTTAAAGGATCGCAAAAAGGAACAACCACAGATGCTGATGGACAGTTTAGGCTGGAGGGAGTGCCATCCAATGCGACACTGGTCTTTACTGCGGTAGGATACGGCTCGTTAGAAGAACCTGTGAATAACCGTAAGTCGATAACAGTTACCCTGCAAGAGGATGTAGCCAATTTGGAAGAAGTGGTGGTAGTTGGTTATGGTACACAGAAAAAGGAGACAGTTACAGGTTCCGTGACAACGGTTAAGAGTGAAGAATTAGTGAAATCTCCTTCACTGAACGTTTCCAATTCATTGGCAGGTCGGATGCCAGGGGTTATCGCAACTCAGCGAAGTGGCGAACCTGGTGGAGATGGTTCCAATATCAAAATCCGTGGTACGAACACCTTAGGAAATAGCAGCCCCTTAGTGGTTATTGATGGTATTCCCGCCAGAACAGGAGGAATAGAACGACTAAATCCAGCGGATATTGACAATATATCGGTTTTAAAAGATGCTGCTGCTGCGATATATGGTGCCCGCGCTGCCAATGGGGTCATTTTAGTGACAACAAAACATGGAAAAACGGGTCGACCGCTTTTATCCTATACATACAATCAGGGTTTTTCACAACCTACGGTAATTCCGGCATTAGCAGATGCGGTTCAATACGCCGAAATGCGCAATGAATTAGAGGTGTTCAAACTTCCGGTAAGTGAATGGGCCGCTGCCGATGCCGCCTTAAAGGCAGATGGAGCTTACACGCGTCCCAATGGTTCTAGTCTTACGGCGCCTTTCCTCCCTTCGGATTTCGAACAATTTCGGGATGGATCTGATCCTTGGGGGCATCCCAATACGGATTGGTATGATGCCGCCTTGAAAACATGGTCACCCCAAGCAAGACATAATGTGCAGCTAACGGGTGGGTCAGAAAAATTTAAATATTTAACCTCGATCGGTTATCAAAATCAGGACGGTTATTACAAACATTCGGCTACCGGTTATAAGCAATATGATTTAAGGATTAACTTGGATGCAACGATTAGTAAATATGTGAGTACGAAGATAGGCGTACTTGGACGGCAGGAAAATCGAAGTTATCCTACAAAATCAGCGGCCACCATTTTTAGAATGCTGAT
Organism: Olivibacter ginsenosidimutans; assembly: GCF_039542865.1. Lineage (NCBI taxonomy): Bacteria > Pseudomonadati > Bacteroidota > Sphingobacteriia > Sphingobacteriales > Sphingobacteriaceae > Olivibacter > Olivibacter ginsenosidimutans. The sequence goes on from NZ_BAABIQ010000005.1 coordinate 360,223, forward strand.
GCGTGGAAATCCTACAGAACCGGCATTTTGGCCAAACGGTATGCCGGGGCCTGATATAGAAAATGGTGAAAACCCGGTGGTTATCACGACTGATCAAACGGGTTATGATAAAAATAAGCAATACTATTTCCAAACAAATAGTCAGGTAGATATTACCATACCTGGCGTAGAAGGACTTAAGTTTACCGGTACGGCAGCCATCGATAAGTGGGTTAAGCAATCGAAGAAATGGGAAACACCTTGGTATTTATATACTTGGCAAGGTGACTATGAAGCCGATGGAACGACACCTCAACTGGTAAGGGGAGAGCGTGGACCTGCAGATCCCCGTTTAACACAAGCCAATGAAGATCAATTGAATGTTCTTTTAGGAGGCGTCTTGAATTACGATCGTTCTTTTGGTGAGCACCAGTTTAATATAATGGCGGGAGTAAACCGGGAAACTATTGATAATGATAATTTTAATGCTTTTAGACGCTATTTTATTTCAACAGCAATTGATCAACTCATTGCAGGCGGTGAGCGGGAGAAAAATAATAATGGTAGCGCATGGAAGCGGGCACGGCTCAATTATTTTGGTCGGGTAGGCTATAATTACCAAGAGAAGTATATAGCCGAATTTTTGTGGCGGTATGATGGCTCTTATATGTTTCCGGAAGATAGCCGCTTTGGATTTTTTCCAGGTGTGCTTGCAGGATGGCGTATTTCAGAAGAGAATTTCTGGAAGGAAAATGTTTCGTTTATCAATTATTTAAAACTACGGGCTTCGTGGGGAAGAATGGGTAATGATAATATTTATTTCAAAAATAACTATGCAGAAGGACAGTATCTGGAAGATGATGCCAAACTTCAAGAATATCAATACTACTCTACGTACGGCTTTGGTACCTATATTGTAGATGGCCAGTTAGTTAAATCGCTTTACGAATCACGTGTTCCAAACACTATGATTACTTGGGAGGTCGCCGATAACTATAATATTGGTTTAGACGGACAATTACTGGATGGCAAGATCAATTTTGAGTTTGATGTATTTATGAACAAGCGGTCTAATATCTTATGGCAACGTAATGCATCTATTCCGCAAAGTACTGGTATGATGCTGCCTGCAGAAAATATTGGAAAGGTAGATAATAAAGGTTGGGAATTTAATGTAGGGTATAATGGTAGTGTAGGAGACTTTAAATATAATGTCAGTGTTAATGGTGGTTATACCAAGAATAAGATCAAGTTTTGGGATGAAGCACCCGGAGCACCAGCATGGCAACGTACTACTGGTAAAGTTACCGACGCCCAATTGTACTACATCTATGATGGCGTGTTCCGTGATGAAGCAGATATCGCAGCAAATACTTTGGATTACAGTTCAGTAACGAATAATTTAAGGCCGGGGGACATGAAGTACCTCGATTATGATGGTGACGGGAAAATTACTCCTGATGATCGGGTGCGCCGAGATAAAAATAGGGAACCAACTTTTCAGGGAGGTTTGAATCTTGGCCTGCAATATAAGAACTTTGATTTAACCGTCTTATTTCAAGGTGCAGCAGGGGGAGAACTTCGTGTTGCTACTGACGAATCGGGTGCCATTGGTAATTACTTGCTGGAGTTCTATGAGAATAGATGGACTGTTGATAACCCAAGTAGCGAACATCCTCGTATAACCGATAGGAGTGATCAATACTACTCTAATAATAATACGTATTGGTTACAAAGCACGAATTATATTCGCCTGAAAAATTTGGAGTTAGGCTATACGCTTCCAGCAAAAATTGGCGAAAAAGTGGGGATCAGCAATTTGCGGGTTTATGTGAGTGGATTGAATTTGCTTACATTCAGTAAGATGAAAGCCTATGATCCTGAATCTACTAATGTGTTAGGGCAATATTACCCGCAATCACGTATTATCAATACTGGTTTGGCAGTAACCTTTTAAAGAACGCTGAAAATGAAAAATTCATATAACATTTTAGGTTGGATAACCTTGTTTCTAGTTGGATTTATATCCTGTAAAACTGATTTTCTAAATACCGAACCGATGTCTGAAGTGCCACAGGAAGTCGTATGGAGCGATGCTGGTTTGGCTGAAGCTTTTGTGTTGGAGATTTATAATGGCATGGGGCAGGGGGGCTTTGAGGAGGAAATGCAAGCGTCTATGACTGACGAGGCCATGTTTACACACCCTGGCCGTGGAATTAATACTATTACAGAAGCTCGATCAAACCCGGCAGACCAAGGAATGATTAAGAGAACATACCTTTGGGATTCTTTGTATGTGCGTATCCGAGCTACAAATATTGCCTTGAAAAATCTAGCAACACCACAGTTTGAGAATTCAAACAACTTGGTAGAACGACTAAAAGGAGAGGCTCACTTTTTACGCGCTTACTATTACCAACAAATGCTTCGGTTCTACGGTGGGGTTCCACTTATTGCACGGCCTTATGAACTTAATGAGGCAGATTATATGGCTCCTCGTAATACCTATGAGGAATGTGTTGATTTTATCGTAGCGGATTGCGATACAGCTACCAATTTATTAAAAGGTCTTACACCAAGTACGGGTAGGGCAACTGATATTGCAGCTATGGCCTTAAAGGCACGAGTGCTGTTGTATGCGGCAAGCGACTTGCATGATATGGCAACGGCTTCCAGTAAGTCTGCTACGATTGCTGGATATGAAAATAAAGAGTACTTAGGTTATGTGTCGGGAAGCCGGACGGAACGTTGGGAGAAGGCTAAGAAGGCAGCAAAAGCGGTTGTAGATCAGCAGGGTTTTGGTTATAAATTGGATTTAAGTGGTCCTGTAATACCGGAAGAAGGCACAGAGAATTACATGGTTTTATCGCTAGCAGGTGGTAGTAAGGCAGTTGCTGGTGATGGGGCACAAGAGTTGTTATTGGGGCGCTTTTTTGTCGATCTTAAAGATGAAGCAGGTACCTGGCTTGGTAGAAATAATGGCCCTAACGGCTATCACAATTGGGCAGGGAATACACCTATCCAGAACCTGGTAGATGATTATGAAATGATTGATGGCTCCAAATTCAGCTGGAATAATCCAGCACATAAGGCAGCGCCTTATCAGAATCGGGACCCTCGGATGTATGCCACCATCTTACACGATGGATCTGATTGGAAACCCCGCACCGGCGATGTGAAAGGACGCGATCCGAATAACCAGATTCAAACAGGGCAGTATCAGGTGACGAATTCTTCTGGACAAAAGATTACTCAGTATGGTTTGGATACACGTAACAGTCCTGTTGAAGATTGGAACGGATCACATACAGGTTATTATTTCAGAAAATTTACGGATCCTGATCCTGCTGTAGAGGATCAGAATACACGTCAGTTTATTCCTTGGCCCATTTTAAGATATACGGAAGCGGTTTTGAACTATGTAGAGGCCTGTATTGAGCTTGGAGAAGACGGCGAAGCACGGAATTGGTTAAATAAAATCCGTTTCCGTGCAGGGATGCCAGCAGTAAATGAGTCGGGCGACGCATTAAGGCAACGCTACCGTAACGAAAGGCGTATTGAGTTGGCCTACGAAGAACACCGATTTTTTGACGCCAGAAGATGGATGATCGCTCAGGAGACATTGGGAGAGAAAATCAGCATTGTCAATATTTTCGGTACACTGAAAGAGGGAAAACAAATACGGGTTTATAAATACGATCCACAGAATTATACGTACACCTACACAACATCTGAGCTGGATCCGGGCATTGAAGATCGTCGTTGGCTGGATAAAATGTACTTTATGTCCATAAACCGTGATGAGATGAACCGGAATACTAAACTGGTGCAGAACCCCGGTTATGATTAAGGGGTTTAAGGCTTTAGGTTGTAAGCTGTAAGCTAAGTTTTAAGGGATAAGTTTACCTGCCGCAGGCAGGCGTTGTAAGAGGGATAAAACTAATAAAAAGGCAACGGCTAAAAAGTGAGTATCCGAAAAGTCACCTTTTCGGATACTTTTTTTTGATTAGCGTATGCTTATCCCGTCTTCGGAATCTACTGCTAAAGCGGTTGGGTTATCCTTTTATCGCCTTCCACCGTGTTAGTCCTTCTAAATAATAATAATCGGCATATACGAGCGGCTTGTCAACTTCGGAATCATGGGGAAGACTGCCCACGCAATGTTTTAACAGAAAGCCACCATTATCCTCGCTTGCGAAATACTCAGGGCCTGAAAGTGTTTTTAACGTAGCAATAGCAAAATCCAGGTATTTCGTGCTGTCGTTACCTTTCGTCAATGTCGACAATTCAATTAATGCGGATGCGGTAATGGCGGCTGCTGATGCGTCTCGTGGAATATCATCTAGCTTCCGCCCGGAAAAATCAACGTCAGATGTATAACCGCTTTGGCCCGCGTTGAAATCCCAATATGGAATGTTATCATCTGGAAGATTGGGGTGGTTCATATAAAATTTCGCTGCTTCTTGCGCGGTTTTAAGGTAAGCGGGTTTTTTCGTTTCCTGATACATCATCGTAAAGCCGTAAATGGCCCATGCCTGCCCTCTGGCCCATGTAGAGTTATCGGCATAGCCTTGATTGGTTTGCTGGTGAATGGCATGCCCCTCCCTGTCGTAATCTACTACATGGTAGGTACTGTAGTCTTTCCGAAAATGGTTTTCCATGGTTTTGTCGGCATGGCTTATCGCCGCCGCTTTGTATTTCGGGTCTCCTGTTATGTCGGAAGCATAGCAGAGCATTTCCAAATTCATCATATTATCGATGATAACCGGGTATTCCCAAATGGTTTTTCCATCCCATGATTCCTTGCTGTTCCAAGACTTGATCAGGCCTACCTTCGCATCATAACGTTTTAATGCGGTATTGGCCGAATGGATAATGAGTTGCTGGTAAGTGGCTTTTTTCTGTGGATCATCCAAATACTTGATGGCGTTGCCGTAGGAACAATACATGACGAAGCCAATATCATGATGTTGGTCAAGATCTTTGGCAGCCTCTAAGGTTTCTGTCCATTGTATAGCATCGTTCTTGGTTTGTGGGTTATGGGTCTGATGGTAAATATACCATAAAGAGCCCGGGAAAAAGCCGCCTGTCCAGTCCCACTCATCCGTGCCAACCAATTTTCTCGATTTATCAGTCGTCCGTGGCCAACGTTTTGTCTTTGCGGCTTCAGTGGCCAATTGCTGGTATTGCTTTTCTGCTGCCAAAAATTGTTGTTCGATGTTGAACTTCCCTCTCGGCGCGCAACTAAATAGTAAACTTACTAAACTAATGCCCCATATAGGAGTAAGGATGCGTTGTGTTATATTACCCATGTGCTATTTTACACGAAATTCATATTGTCCTTTGGATGTTATTTTTTTTGCTGTGAGCGACAAACGATAAATGGCATCGCCCCATACGTTGCTCAATCGGGGGTCGTCCTGTGTTACCGTTTCTACGGTAGCGTCAAATTGTGCGGCATCATAGCTTAGCGTATAACGACCGTCATTTAACTGAATGCTGCCATTTCCTATTTGTGGCTTTTTTGCCAGTAAGAAATGGATAATATTGGCTTTTGTTGGTTTTTCGATGTCAAAGGTGTCCTTAATGAGTAGTTCTCCCTTCTTCAATTGATAACAACGCTTCCACTGTTTCACGCCGGCATTTACCGGATAGGCGCCTGCGATATCCAATTCAAAAAGCTTGCTTTTTGGTATAAAGGAAGTGTTTCGCGAACGGTAGTTGGAGCCAAACTGTTGGTCGGTGCCATTGATCTGTGGAAGATTGTGATAAGCACTCTGCATGGTCCATATATCATAACGCTCGTCACTGAATGTTTTCTTGTTATAGGTTCCAACGCCAGCATCAATAAATAGCGGCTGCTCCTCGCAATAGAAAATAAAGCTGCCAATGTCGTTGTGATTATGGCTCTCATTGTTATGGCCACCCTTGGCGGCAAAAAAATTACCCGGTTGTTTAAGAAAGAGCACTTCTGTCTCAGAATACCATTTGTACGCATTGCTTGGTAGGGAAGCCTTGCTGTGATCAATCTCTGCCATGGTCTGTAAGTCCTCCAAGCCACGGAATACGTCTCTGCTTGCCTTGAATTGTTCTTTTTTCTTGCTGACAAGGTATGTTGCAAACTGCTTCATCTCTTCGCTATTCACGGCTTTTCCATAACGATAGATCAGGTAGGGATTCTCACCTCCTTTGGCAGAAGCATCTGCAAAATTTACCACCCAATTATCGCCACCAATATAAGATTGGTCGATGTATTCGCCCATGTCGCGTATAAGCTTTTGATCAAATATCGTTACCTGTTTGTTGCTAGCGATCGATAAGAGTTGTAGGTAATCGTACAGTTTCCCCGCAGCATGTCCCCAATAAGAAGGTCCTTCTTCACAGGCTCCATCCGCTTTGATATAGTTGATAAACTTATCGACAGATTGCATGGTTTTATAGATGCCTGCTAATTGTGTTTCGGGACGGTCTTCTACCAGCAATAGGCAAGTCAGTACGTTGAAATTACACCACGGGTTCCAATTATTGACCACTTGGTCGCCCTTTCGCTGAAAACCCTGCCACCACATGTCGTTTCGATCAAGGTATGGACTAATAATACGTTGTTGAATGTTCGTTTTTAGACGGCTACTGATTTCCGGATTTACCTCGTCCATTGCGGGTTTCATGTAATAGTATATCCAGGATAACATGGAACCTAAATCGCCCGCCATGAGGTCTACCACATGGGTGCCTTCTTGCGGTAGGGTACGTTTCGATGATTGGAAAGCGGGAACATGTGCAGAAAGCGACCATGTACTCATTTCCGTAAAATACCAAACCCCGTTAATGATCTGATCGAGGTATCGTCCTTTCCCTTCTGCCAGTTCTGCAAAGAAGAGTCGGCTAAGAGCTGTGGCATTTTCGTTCGCGGGCTTTTCCATGATAACGCGCGATCCTGTGCGTTCATAGGCCAGGTAGTCTGTGGCTTTGACAACTTGCCATTGGTAGTCTAAATAGCGGTTACCTTCCTCGATAACCGTTTCTGCAACAGGAGCAAATAGTTTGCTCCACGCTTGACGGTCGCTATATGCTGGAAAGGGAACCCATAATTTGGTCTGTGCCAAGCTTTTTTTGAGGTCGGCTTCACTGTATTTTCCGGCCAGAAGGTTTCGCTCCTGTGCCTGCAAAGGGTTCCCTGCCCCTGCGATAAGCAGGAACAGGGATAAAATAAATAATATGCTTGTCTTTACCATCCTTCGTTTTGTGTTAGATTGGGATTTAGTTCGCGTTCTGCGCCCGGAATCGGCCATAGCTTGTGTCGGCTTTGGTAGCCACGGGTAACGAGATTGTCGCCCATAATGCTCTTTTCAATAAAACCTGTTGATACGTCGCTCAGCTGATTCCAACGTTTTAGGTCAAAATAACGCCAACCTTCGGCTGCCAACTCGATCTTACGCTCATGGCTTATCCGCTCTTGCATTTCCGTTTTACTTGTTACAGCTAGGAAAGGGGCGCCACTATTTAGTCCCGGCATGCTTGAGCGGGCCCGCACTTTGTTCAGTTCGGTGATGGCATTTGTCAGTTGGCCGTCTTCATTATAGGCTTCAGAAAGCATCAAGAGTACATCGGCTAAGCGTATAAGCGGAAAATTGATGGGCGTATGGGCACGATCGGTAAGGCTTCCTTTGAGGTTTCCTTCTGGAACGAATTTACGCCATACATAGGTTAACCATCCCCGATTGTTTCGGATTTGACCAAAGTTCTCGTTAACGCCGGTAGCTAAAACCAATTGCATCTCGCGTTCAGCGTTCGCATTCCAACCCAGATAATAGGAGTAAGGAACAATAAGGGTTTGGTTCATGCGCGGGTCTCTATTGGCATAGATCTGCCGGAGTTTTGCCGTGTCTGGAACTTGGGTAAGTGTACCATTGTTTTGCGTTGCCATCATGGCTGATTTTTTTACGGCGTTGTCTTCATTATAGTTTGGAAAATAGGCGTCCCAATCGAAAGGCGACCCGTCTTTGTTTTCGTAGCTATCTGCAAAGCGCGTACTGGGCAACACATTGTTCCAGTCGCTTCCAAAAGTCGATCGTGTGCCCATGTAGAAAGCCATAGGCATACCATAGGAAAAGCCCGTGCCGCCCATGTTTTGTATCGCAAAAATCATCTCAGCACTCTGGTCGTCTTCCATGGTAAAGAGGGAGGCATAGTTTGTCGCCAACGTATAGCCATAACTATTGCTTTTATTATAGACAATCTCCTCAAAGTCCTGTATGGCACTTTTCCATTCCTTGGCGTATAGGTACACTTTGCCGCGCAGGGCATAAGCAGCACCTTTGGTAACACGTCCATAATGCTTATCATCATAGGAAACCGGAAGGTTCGCTATCGCAAAATCAAGGTCAGCTAAAATAAATTGCTGCACATCCGCCAAGCTGGAACGTGGATTCGCTAGATTACTAAAATCCTTGTTCAGGTCTACGCTTTCGTCATACAAGGGTAGTTCACCGAAAAGGTTCGTCAGCTGGAAGTACATGAGCGCTCGTAGAAAACGCAGCTCACCAATGAATACATTCTTTGTCTGCTCATCAATGCTTGTCATCTGTTGTATCTGTCCGATGGCATGATTGCTACGTTGTATCAGATCGTAACCGGCCTGCCAACGGTCAACTACCAGAGCAGTTCGGTCGGTGAAGGTGCCGCTGATGACATCTCCCAAGCCAGGAGGGTCGTATCCTAAGCCTATATCGGTGAGACAATCGTAAGAAAATTGAAGGCCAAAGGTGTTTTCTTTTTTGAGATCATTGTATACACCTAAAACACCGGCTAATGCCTGATCTTCATTTTGCCAAAACGTATTGGCACTTACCTGACTGTAAGGTTCCGTATCAAGTTTATAACAAGAGGTTAAACTTAAAACTCCTGCTAGTAATATAAGGATTGCAAATCTGTTCATGCTGTTTAATTTAAAAGGTTAGACTTACACCAAAAACGGCTTGCTTCAACGTAGGATAATTGCTTCCGCTCACTTCGGGGTCGAAACCATCGTAGCTGGTAAATGTCCAGTAATTTTCCAATGAACCGAACACACGCAAATTCTCTACGGCAAAGCGTTTGGTAATGGCATTCGGCAGTGTATACCCTAATTGTATGTTTTTGACGCGAAGGAACGACTTGTTCTGTAACCAGAAATCGCTATTACGGGTATTGATGGTATTGGTATAGGGAAGGAGACGCGGATAGGTGGCATCGGTTTTCCCATCTACCCACCGGCCATCGGCAATGTCCTGATTGATCTGATAACCCCAACGGACAGTAGGTGTATAATAACCGTCGGTATAGACCAATTCATTTCCGGCATTGCCCTGCAAAAAAACAGAGAGATCGAATCCCTTATAATCAAAGCCTACATTAAATCCATAACTTATGCGTGGGGCTGTACCATGTCCTACAGGTACGCGGTCTTCGTCATTGATGATGCCGTCTCCGTTGCTGTCCTTATAAAGTAAGTCGCCTTTTTTGGGTGTCCCATAGGCTGCAAATGGGTTGACTTTGTTATTGGTAGCAGGATCGATGGGTGCGTTATCGATCATTTGTTGTACTAAAGCAAGATCTTCATCCGTTTGGATAATCCGATCGGTGAGTAGGATATACTGCGTATTGATGGCATAACCTTCTTGGAGGAGATTAGCTCCTGAAATGGAACGGTCGCCTCCTTTGAAGGTGATGACCTTATTATCGATGAAAGTGAAATTGCCTCCAACATGAAAGTTTACATCTTCCCCGATTTTATCGCGATAAGTTAAATCAAGCTCTAGTCCCTTATTACGCACCTTTGCGGCATTCGTGCGCGGAATGGTCGCATTTCCTACCACGAGTGGAGCAGGGAGGTTAATCAGGATATTTTTGGTTGTTTTATTGAATACATCGATCGATCCGCTCAGTTTGTAGTTAAAGAGATCAAAATCCAAACCCGCATTTAAAATATTGGTACTTTCCCAGGTAAGCAGGCTATTGCTAAGCATGGTTTGCGCAAAGCCAACAAATAGCTGATTGTTCAGTACATAGTTTGCTGCATTGTAAAGCGTTTGGTATTCGTAATTGTTGATGCTGGCGTTGGAGCGGAAAGAATCATCCAAGGTTCCATTATTCCCCAAAGAGCCGTATGAAGCACGGAATTTCAAGTTGGGCATCCAGGAGATGCTGTAAAAATCTTCGGACGATATTTTCCAACCAAATGAGGCCGAAGGGAAGGTTCCCCAACGGTTTTTGCCCGACATGAAACGGGATGAGCCATCGGTACGGAGATTGACTTCCAATAAGTATTTATCATCCCAGGACAGGTTGAGCCGACCAAAGAACGAACGCATGGCCCAGTCGGTCATGTCTCCTAATGCCGAGGCATCCATCGTGGCGGCATTCAGTACACTGAGCGAGGGATCAACTAGGTCTAACTTGGAGGCGGCAAACCAGCCATCTTTCAGATACTCTTGGCTAGCCCCAACCATTAATTCGTATTGTAATCGGTCATTTACGGCTTGGTTTTTATAACGTGCTATCCCATCCATATAATAGCGGTGGGACTTGATGGATTCATTGGTTACCGATGTTCGCCCTGTTCCGGAAATCGCCACAGAATTGGTGAGGAAATTCCAACGATCATTGAATACCGGTTGCCAGTAGACATAGTCGTCATTATAAGTATAGGTGTATGATCCCTCCAGACTTAGCCCTTTCACAGGAGTCATTTTTCCATAGAACCGTGATACCAATTGCTGTTTATTCCGGTCGCCTTTTCGTGCGTTTAGCCTATGGAGCACGTTGTTGGATTGCGGGTCGTCTTCTGGATTGTTCGGTGCGCCGAAACGGCCATCGGGTGCCCGTAAAACCATACCGGGGGTACTTGCGGCTGCATAGGTAAAGACATCATTAATCAGATCCGTACCGATGTCGGTCTTAGACACCACGCCACTAATATTGGCCCCCAGGGTAAGCCAGGGCTTGACATTGGCTTCGACATTAACACGACCAGTATGCCTTTTATAGGTGGCTTTTTCAATAATACCGGGATTGTTTAGTAAACCATATGAGCCAAAGACTTTCATTTTCTCCGATCCTCCGGTAAACGATACGTTGTGGTTCTGGCTCAGTTTGCTTTGCAATACATCATCCACCCAATCTACATTGGGGTATTTTAGCGGATCGGTTCCCGAGTTCTGCCTCCATAGGTCGATGCTCTCTTGAGAGAATATAGGAGTTGCATTGGGATCGCCATTATGATACCCTTCGTTAACCAGTTCCATATAATCGGCATAGTTGGATACCATGTTGATTATATTTGAGGGGCGTTGTGTAGAAAAATAATTGCTATAGTTGAGCTTAAATTGATCGGTTTTTCCACGTTTGGTGGTAACGAGGATCACGCCATTGGCCGCTCTTGACCCGTAAATAGAAGCAGATGCGGCATCCTTCAGGACAGAGATACTTTCCACATCCTGTGGGTTGAGCAGGTTCATATCACCGGCGACTCCATCGATAATAACCAGCGGATTGGCATTGTTCAATGTCCCTTGCCCACGCACACGTAAGGTTCCGCCATCGGCTCCGGGTCGACCAGAGCCTTGGTTAACATATAAGCCGGGGGCCTGCCCGGAAAGTCCGGAAGAAAGTGAGGTAATGGGCCTGTTCTCTACTACATCGCCCATTTGAATGGAAGAAACAGAACCGGTTAAATTTTCTTTCTTCTGGGTGCCAAATCCAACAACGACTACTTCGTCCAATCCCTGGAGCTCGCTTTCCAGCGTGATGGTGAGGGGTGTGCTATTGTTAACGGTGACTTCTTTTGGGTCGTATCCTACACAGCTGACCACCAGTGTGATGGGAAAATTTCCATTTTTGATTTCAAAGGACCCGTTTGGCGTAGTGGAGGTTTTGTTGTTGGTTCCTTTGATCTGGACTGTGGCAGCTTCAATGCCATTTCCCTGTTGGTCAAGCACCTTCCCGCTTATGGCGGCCTGCCTCACCAGGGTTTCTGATGTCGGACGGGGCATATTATGAGGAGATGCCTGTCCCTGAAAGGGAAGTCCGAGAATGGTTGTGAAAAAAAGGGGTAAAATGATTGGTTTTGTCATAATGTATTGGTTTATAGAAAATAATACAATGCGTTAGTTTTTATATATGGACATGACCAATCTGCTACCTCTCCCCTAGGCTATCCTGCTGTTTAGGTGGCTAGTTATCGAATGGCCGATATATGCATCATATCCGACAAGCAAATTTGGATATAGGTACGGAGGAAGAGGGGGGAGAATTTTATTTTTTTTGGTAGAAAATCTTTTTTGACAACAAAAAATTAGGGTTCTGCGTCTTCTTTTGTGTACTGACTCGGGTTTGTTCCAAATTGCTTTTTGAATTCGCGACTAAAGTATTTGCTGTCAACGAACCCAACGTATGCTGCAACTTCTGTTACGGAATAGTCGGTTTCCTGCAACAGCTGAGCGGCCTTTTTCAAACGTATACTTTTCGAGAAATCGTTTACGGTCATGCCGGTAAGCGATTTAACTTTCTTATAAAGTACAGAGGTGCTCATGCCTATACCCTGCCCGATGAATTCAACACTGTATTGTGAAAGTTCGATTCCTTTTTCAATAATAGCAATGACCTTTGCTAAAAATCTCTCATCGGTACTATCTACTATTTTTTGGGTAGGGCCTAGGACGTACTCTTGCCGATACCTTTCCTGTAAAATGCGATGTGCGCGTAACAGGTTCCGAACGTGTAATAATAGAATTCGTTTGTTAAATGGTTTCGTCAGATAAGCATCGGCACGATGTGTTAAACCGTTCAATCGATCATTTTCTGCACTCATGGCGGTTAGCAGAAGGATAGGAATATGTGATGTATGGATGTCTTCTTTTAATTCTTTACATACTTCCAATCCGTTTTTCAGCGGCATCATTACATCAGACAAGATGAGATCGGGCATATGCACCCTGGCCAATTCTAGACCTTCTTCGCCATTGTAGGCTTTTAACAGCATGTAATGCTCTTTTAAAAGCGTTTCGATCATACGCATCAAGTCAGGATCGTCTTCTATAAGCAGCAAGGTGGCTTTTTGAACGTCCGTTTCGTAGAAAAGCGCCTCGTCCATGACCTTTAAGGTATACTCCTGCACGGTAGTGGGCGGTACTGAAGCTTCGTGTGCGTTGGTATTTGCTGTGCAAGGAAGTTTCAGGGTAAAAATCGTTAAACCATTATTGCTTTCCACATAGATGTCTCCTTGGTGCAATTCCATGATACGTTTGCTTAATGCAAGTCCAAGACCATATCCGGTAAACCGATCTTTGGTGCTAACCTGATAATAGCGATCGAATATCTTTTCCAAGTAAGCCTGTGGTATTTCTTCACCATAATTAGAGACGCTAACCAAAAACGTGTTGTTTTCCAGTCGACTTTGAACACGAATGGTACTATGGGCGGCAGCATGCTTAACGGCATTGCTCAACAGATTAAAAAGTACTTTTTCAAGTTGAAGCGGATCAAACAATATAGAAAACGTGTGCAGTTCAGATTCTTGCACGAAGGCCATATCTTTACTTTCATAAACCTTCTTAAAAGCGTCAAATATCTCGTTTATGAATAGGATAATGTCTCCTTGCTGTAGATGGAGCATCATGTTGGACGTTTCTACCTTTCGGAAATCCATCAGTTCGGATGTCAGCCGTAAAAGGCGCTCGCTATTTTTGGTTGCATCGCTTAGCTGTTGTGCGATGTGTTCGTCTTTAACTTGTTCACGTGCCTGTTCAATAGGTACGAGAATAAGCGACAGGTGAGATCGGATTTCATGCGAAATCATGCTGAAGAAATTTAATTTGTTTTGGTGTAATTCTTCTTCTTTTTCAAAAATCTTTTTCAGGTAAAAATAGCGGACGATGAAAAAGACAAATACAGCGATCAGCATGATATAAATCATTATCGCCCACCATGTCCAATAAAACGGTGGTTGGATGGTAAATGATATTTTACCCTCGTCGCTCCATATCCCATCACTATTTGCCCCTCTTACCAGCAATACATAATGCCCTGGGGGAAGATTGGAAAAACTGATTTCTGCTTTATCAAGTGTCGTCCAGCCTGCTTGCTTGTTTGCCAATGTATACGCAAAGCGATTCTGTGCGGATTTGATGTAATTATCCAAAGCAAACTGAATGGTAAAGGTATTCTGGTCGTGCTGAAAAGTTAGATGTGGTGCTTGGGCTATGTTTTTGGAAAGGATGTCAGGATGTGTCTTGGGGCCGACGGGTTGTTGACCCGAAAGTAACAGTCCCGTGAAATGAATGGATGGCTTGTTCGTATTGACCTCAATGTTTCTGGGCAAGAACCAAGTCAGTCCGCCTAAACTTCCGAGAATGACTTTTCCATCTTCTTTAATGAAGGTGGAATTGTAATTGAACTCATCGTCGGCAATGCCGTCAAGGTGGAAATAATTTTGAATGGTTCTTCGATCTGCTGTCAGTTTGGATAAGCCCGTGGTCGTTGTAATCCAAAGGTTGCGACTTTTATCCTCCACGATGCCTACCACATTCTCACTGCATAGGCCATCTTTCTTGGTATAACGGCGTATAATCCTTTTTTTCTTTGGGTCAATATGGATGAGTCCTTCGTAATCGACGCCGAGCCATAACGCTCCAGCATGATCTTCCAGCAAGCAGTTAAACGCATGCAAGGGCTTTTTACGTCCTTTAATCAGTGTTTTTAGTATACCTGTATGTAAATTATAATGAAAAAGGGTGTTGGTAGTTAAAATCCAGATCGACTTATCGGATGCTTCTGCAATTTGCACCACCGCTTGATCAGCTAATGCTTTATCAATGACAGCTGGTGTGCAATCGACCATGCGTTGTCCTTCTTTTGAAAGCACTTTATTGTATCCCTCGCCACAGATCCAATAGTTATTGGTGGTATCCTGGTAGACGACCAGTATGTTGGAATTTCTGATATGAATGTTTTCTGTATTTAAGGGAACCTGTTGAAATTTTCCGCTATATTGGTTCAGGAGATAGAGTCCGCCACCACTTGTTCCTACCCAGATATGATTAGAACGATCGGCATGGATGGCCTTCACAAAATTGGAACGCGAACCTAGAAACCCGGGAGTGGGGTTGGAATAATTCCGGATGACGGTAAGCGATGAGTCTAGAGAGAAAACACCACCACCCTCTGTACCAAACCACAGATTCTTTTTTTGATCTTGATCGATGGGCCGAATGACATTATGGGGAATGGCAACAGGAGCGCTGTTCGTCGTGAGGGTATTGAATTTTGTGTCGATCCCATAGGCAAGACTTATTCCACCAAAGTACGTGCCGACCCATAATGATCCCTGTTGATCTTCGTATAGCGAATAAATAGAATTTTGACTCAAACTATAGGGATTATCTGCTGCATTCTGATAATTGGTAAACCGATGTGTTTTTAAATCAAGCACACTTACACCGTTTTGGGTACCGATCAGCAAACGCTGGTTCCTGCTAACGAGTAGCTTTCTTATGGAATTGTGGATGAGTGAGTTGTTGGATTTGGCACTAAAGTGGGTGATCTCATTCTTGGTTCTGTCAAAGCAATATAATCCGTCTGTTTCCGAACCGAACCATATATGGTGATCAGCATCTTCGGCTATGCTGCGGATAGCACCTAGGAGTTGAGAGCTGTCCAAGCGAGGTTTTTGTAGAACAAGCCCTTTACCTTCCTGCTTTAAGAGGTATATATGACCTAAAGTAGCTACCCAGAGGTATCCCTTACTGTCTACAAACACTTCGATGATCGTTTGGTTGCGTAGCACAGGAGGAATAGCATCCGGTTGTTCACAAAAATGTTTTCCTTGACGCTTCACAAGAAGTCCCCGATGTGTTCCGACCCAAAGATCTCCATGGATGGTCTCTGCAAGAGCTAAGACAGAAACATTGGTGGTTTCCCGCTTGTTATTGAAGAATGGGTAATGGATAAAACCGTCGTTGTCATCATCATAGGCATCTAAACCCTCTTGGGTTCCTACCCAGATCTGATCCTTAGCATCCCGAAATAAGCGGTTGATGTAATTGTTACGGAGACTACTAGAATCCCTTGGATCGTTTTCATAGATCTTAAAGCGTATCCCATCGTATCGATTGAGCCCGTATCGGGTAGCAATCCACATAAAACCTTGTTTATCCTTGGTAATATCCAAAACAGAACTTTGAGAAAGGCCATCCTTGACATTGAGCCTATTGAATGAATACGTTTGGCCAAAAAGGATTTGAAGCCTTATGAGAAAGGCAACAATCAGGAGCGGGAACTTTAATGAGATACGCATGCTTCTTTCCTTGTTTATCGTCGATTCCTATGGTATATATTACGGAAATGTAGTGCTCTTTGTTAATTTGCTTGTTTTTATGGTGAATGTTTTAGCTACAGATCGAAATCGAAGATAGTAAAGTTAAACGTTTGCGCTATCTGTTAAAAGAAAAAATGGTTTGTTTTGTCAATTGATTCCCGAAATCGGATCCCAACAAAACCCCCATTTTCCATTAGTTTTTATATACAGATTTCTTTTTATCTTGCGGTTTAAATGAATCCATTATGATGCAAGAAACACTGCTGCTGATACTTACCATAATAACCTTTGTTATTGTAGCGGGTATTAGGGGGGTTATCGATAAAAAAACGAAGGTGCTTGACCAAAAATTAGACTTTCTTTATAAGGAAATTACGGAGTTGAAAGAACATTTAACGTCAGCATCGCCTTCTGAGGCGAAACCTGAACGACGTGAAGTACCGCCACAAACTTCACTTACCCCAAGGGAGAATGTTACAGAAGACATTGACCAGTCGCAAGCAGAAGAGCAAGCAGAAATACCACTGGAAGAAAGCCAAGCCGCTTTCGCCTACACTCGGCCAACAGAAGAGGAACTGCAAGAAACCACTTCCAGCACACCGACCTCAAAAACCAAGGTACTAAAAGAACCTCGACCAACATTCTGGCAGCGCAACCCCGATCTGGAAAAATTTATTGGAGAAAACCTATTTAATAAAATCGGGATCGCCATTCTGGTCATTGGGATGGGTTTTTTCCTAAAATATGCCATTGATAAAGAATGGATCAATGAAATTGGTCGTGCATTTATTGGTTTGTTATGTGGGGCTGCTCTTATTGCACTTGCACATCGCCTACGAAATACTTTTTCAGCCTTTAGCTCGGTACTTATCGGTGGCGGTATAGCCATCCTTTATTATACCATTACCATCAGTTTTCAAGAGTATCATTTAATCAATCAATCGATAGCTTTTGTCCTGCTGATCCTTATTACGGCATTCACCGTCTTACTTGCTATACGCTATGATCGCAAGGAGCTTGCTATATTAGCTATTCTCGGTGGATTTAGCTCTCCATTAATGATTAGTACCGGAGGTGGTAGCTATAAGGTATTGTTTACCTATATTCTCCTACTGGATACGGGTATGCTGGTATTGGCCTATTTTAAAAAATGGAATCTGGTTACCATCGTTTCCTTTGTGGCGACGGCTATTTTGTTCGGTTCTTGGTTAGCTGGAAAGGTTATTGGCGAGCCTGGAGCTCCCTATGGAGGAGCGTTGGTGTTTGCAAGCCTGTTCTATCTCGTGTTTTTAGCCATGACGGTAGTAAACAACCTCAAAGCAAGAACGAAGTTTAATGCAGCAGAAATCAGTCTGTTGCTGGCCAATACGTTTCTATACTTGGGTGCAGGGTTGTTGTTGCTTTCTTATATCCATGAAGGGCAATTCAGGGGGCTTTTTGTAGCCCTTATGGGTGTACTCAATTTTGTGTTTGCTTATACCCTCTATAAGAACGGCCGGGCAGATAAAATCTTGGTTTACTTGTTTATCGGATTGGTACTTACCTTTGTGAGTTTGGTAGCCCCAATTCAACTAAAAGGACATTATATTACCTTGTTTTGGGCTTCTGAGACGGTATTATTGTTATGGCTCGCAGAAAAGTCGGAATTGAATATCTTGCGGAAAACCGCCTTTCTGGTGCTAGGTTTAATGCTGATTAGCTTAATAATGGATTGGCAAAACTACTACCATCTGGGATATAATCTGGAGCACCGCTTCCCAATCCTGAATCGGGCTTTCATTACCTCTGCTTTTGCAGTAGCTTCTATCGGTGCCTTCCGCTATCTTTATAATAAACAGATGCAGTATAACGCTACAGAGGCTGTTGATCGTCAATTGCCTCACGATTGGGGAATCAATGC
This sequence comes from Olivibacter ginsenosidimutans, assembly GCF_039542865.1. Taxonomy (NCBI): domain Bacteria; kingdom Pseudomonadati; phylum Bacteroidota; class Sphingobacteriia; order Sphingobacteriales; family Sphingobacteriaceae; genus Olivibacter; species Olivibacter ginsenosidimutans. The sequence continues at coordinate 378,456 of NZ_BAABIQ010000005.1, forward strand.
CCAACAGTTACAATTACCCTTGCAGGTATTACTCCTGTTCGTGTTATATGTAGGCTTATTACTTGAATTAAACAATCAACTAGCTTTTTATATGCCGCAGGTTCAAACGATAGCCAACGGAATCTACCATTATTTATGGCTAACCGCACTATCGTTCCGAATAAAACGGCAAACCAAATTCATGGCTCCTATTTTGGTGATGATTGGTGCTTTTATGCTACTATTGTATCCAATGCTATATAATCATGAAATAATTGCTGTTCGGATGCAATATTTGACGCATCAGATGGGCATAGGTTATTTTATGTTACATTATGTGTTGATAGCAAGCTTCATCAGTAGCTTGTTAGGGGTACGGAATCAATTACGATTGACGGGTTTTAAACAGGGGAAGACCTATTTTGCATGGGGCGCTTGTATATTGTTGGTATACCTTTGCAGTACAGAGCTTGATCATATCTTGGTGTTAGCCAGGTTTCATCAGGCACAAGATCTATGGCCTATTGTCAATGAAAGCCATGGGGTAGGATACGCCATTTTGTGGGGCGTCAGCTCTTTCTTGCTCATGTACTTCGGGATGCTGTGGAAGTCGAGAACTGTGCGTATTATTTCCTTATCCTTATTCGGTATTACATTGCTGAAATTGTTTTTGATCGATTTACGCGGATTATCTGAAGGTGGTAAGATTGCAGCCTTTTTGTCATTAGGAGTACTCTTATTGGTGATCTCTTTTATGTATCAGCGATTAAAAGTATTACTTTTGAAAGATGAACCCGCTCCATTACCAGCTTCGGATCAGGAGGTTGGGCCACTTACAACTGAAGAAGATGATGAGGACAACTAAATTGTACAAGATTTTTATTGTCTGTTTTTTTTGTGCTGTAGCATTACTGTTTGTAAAAGCGTATGCGCAAAAAGGAAATTTTGAGTGGCAGGCAACGATAAAACCTGTTCCTCAGAATGGTTTTTATCACCTATCCTTGTCTCCATCAATTATCGGACTTTCGGCACAGCCACAAATGGGAGACATTCGGATTTTTCAAGATCAGCAGGAAATTCCCTATTTTATCCGGGAAAACGAACCACAGGCTGCCTCGTCTTTTGATACGCTAACCGTGCTCTCTTACAGACAATACGATCACCCAAAGCATTCCGAGCTGATTGTTGGAAATACCAACAAAAAACAACTGAACCAACTGTTGGTATTTATGAACAATGCCTCAACGGATAAAGATATGCAGCTTAGCGGAAGCTACGATCAAAAGAAATGGTATGCAGTGAGGGAGACATTTCCATTAAGTAACACGATCGTGCGAAGTACCGGAACCGAGATGGTTGCTTTACTTCAACTACCTGCCACATCTTATGCCTATTATAAGTTAAGCATTTCAGATTCCTTATCAGCACCGCTTTACATCACGAAGGTCGGTTTAGATACGCTACCTTCCAAAAAAGAAAATCCTTACTTGGATCAATTACCCGAGGCGCGACTAAAGCAAGTAAAAGCCCGACAAGCATCAACGAGTCTATGGCAGCTTAGCTATGATCAGGCCATGCTCATCCAACAATTGAATCTGGAGGTTTCCTCTCCTAAATTGTTCAGACGAGAAATAACCGTATTGTCGAAGGAGGTTTATCGGGATAGACGAGGTAGGAATAAAGAAGATTATGTGGTTGTTGGACGAGGTGTCCTGCTGCCTGATCAGTCGGTGCTAACCTTGGATAATGAGGTGAAAGCAAAGCAACTGTATATTGAAGTTAATGATGAGGATAATGTACCGTTAAACTTCCAGAAAATAACAGGATGGCAACGACGATATGATCTCATTACTTATTTAGAAATGGGAAAGGAGTATCGTTTTGTGTTTGGAAACCCGACAATTGCAGCTCCTCATTACGATCTTTCCTATTTTGCTCATACGATTCAAGACCAAACACCTCCCCTTACGTTAGAAACGTTTCAGCGCTTAAAGCAACCAACAACTGAAGAACCGCGGGTATTTAAGACGGTCTACTGGTTCTGGGCAGGTTTAGTACTGGTATTGACGTTGCTTTTATGGATGTCGAATAATCTACTGAAAGAAATGAAGCGAAAGAAAGGGGCTTAGATGCGTTGCGAATTGTTAGTTGTGTTTTTAAGTATCAGGACATAAGACACAAGTAGCAAGACTTTTTAGTCTTAAGTTCTAAGTGCCCGCTTAAACCTGCTTTACGCTTTAGGCTTTACGCTAAATCACCGCTTCTCCCCAATCGTCTTAAATTCTGACCCTTCTTTCCATTTAGGAAAGTTGGTTTCCCTACTTAATGTATAGCCGATATCGAAAAACAAACGTAGATCTTCTACCATACCATCTAGTTTCCAGGTATCGCTGAACTCATCAGCCGGTTGGTGATAGCGGTGTTCATTGAAGTCTTCTTTTTGCGCTATACCGTAGGCTTCTCCTTGTCCGATAACGTCATCTCCAGTGCTTGGATATAGTGCAGGAATACCTACTTTGGCAAAATTGAAATGATCCGAGCGGAAAAAATGCCCTGCAGCAGGATTAGAGTCCGGTTTTATGATCCGTCCCTGTTTTTTAGCTGCACGTTGTGCATAATCGTCCATTTCGGATTGCCCTAATCCGGTGACAATGATATCTTTAGTACGGCCAATGGGGTAAAGCATGTCCACGTTAATATCCGCTACCGTTTTTGCAAGAGGGAAAATCGGATGAGAGGCATAATATTCTGATCCTAGAAGGCCCTCCTCCTCACCGGTTAGCGCTAAGAAAAGAATGGAACGCTCGGGTGGAGTTTTTGCCGCTTTAAAGGCTTTCGCTATTTCGAGCAGACCGGCAACTCCGGTAGCATTATCCGCCGCGCCATTATAGATAGAATCGCCAGCTATGGCTTCGCCAACACCAAGGTGGTCCCAGTGGGCCGAATAAATGATACATTCATCCGGTCTTTTACTTCCGCTTATCTTGGCTACTACATTATGCGAAGTTGATTTCTTTGTTTCCTGTTTGATGTGTGTACCCGTTGTTACGTTTAAGTCGATGGCTTTAAAACCCGGCTTCTTGGCTTGCGCGACCCTATCGGATGAGATGCCTGCAAAATCAAACAATTTTCTTGCACTTTCGGCGCTCAACCATCCTTCAAAAGCACAACGTGAGGCGCCATTATCATCGGTTTGTAAATTCAGTTGCGGTCCGCTCCAACCGCTTCTTACGACATTCCAACCATAACTGGCAGCATCGGTATCGTGAACGATGAGAACCCCGGCAGCACCCTGGCGGGCAGCCTCTTCATATTTGTAGGTCCATCGGCCATAATAGGTCATTGTTTTTCCTTTAAATAGTTGTTGATCATAAAAGCCGGGGTCATTTACTAAAACGATAACGGTTTTCCCTTTTACATCCAAGCCTTCATAATCATTCCAATGGAATTCTGGTGCCACAATGCCAAAACCGGCAAATACGACATCCGATTGATTAACGTCAATTGTTGGTTGAATCCGACGGCTTCCCAAGACAAATTCATCCAGTAATTTAAAATCAAGGCTTCCTTTATTATTTTTAAACGATAAGGTAGAATTGGGTGTAGATCTTATTTCTACCATTGGCACCTCTTGAAAAAAATTGGTTCCATTCCCCGGATCTAAGCCTACAGATGTGAAAGCCTGCTGCAAGTAACGAATGGTTTTTTCTTCGCCTGGCGTAAAAGGCTTCCTGCCTTCCATACTATCTGCAGCTAGGGTTTTAATCGCTGTTGCTAAACTTGTTTCGGTAATTTGGTCAAAGGCTGTAGAATCTGTAGCTGTATTGTGTTTTTCCCCTTGATTACAAGACCAAAGGCTTGAAAGTATAAGCGGTAAAAGGTAAATCGTTTTTCTCATGTTGTTAAAATCGTGCTTAAATTTAATCGAATCGTTGAAATTATGAAAATTTGTGTACTTTTCTTTCCGAAGAAAGTACCAAAGACTTACTTGGCAGGGAATCTCCATTTTGTTTAAAAATTGCCTTAGACAGCTATTAATGGTAGTGATAAGTTACATACCTTTATTTTGTCCGGAAACAATTGCTTATTAAAATCCCAAATTGTTTAGTATTTTTACCTGCCAATAGCTTATCTAAATACGAGGTACACCGTACTAAATACTATAACATGAGTGAGATATTAGATAATAATGAAATTCCAGGAAAAAATGAAGATGAGGATTTAAAGCATAACCAAACCATTCCTTTATCAGGTTTATATGAAAATTGGTTTTTGGATTATGCCTCTTATGTAATATTAGATCGCGCTGTACCGCATATTAACGATGGGCTAAAGCCGGTACAACGGCGGATTCTCCATTCGCTGAAAGAAATGGACGATGGCCGATTCAATAAGGCCGCCAACGTTATTGGAAATACAATGAAATACCATCCCCATGGAGACGCATCAATTGGTGATGCCATGGTGCAAATTGGGCAGAAAAATTTGCTGATCGACTGCCAAGGAAACTGGGGTGATCCTATCACGGGCGATTCGGCTGCTGCACCCCGTTATATTGAAGGTCGCTTGAGTAAGTTTGCCAATGACGTGGTATTTAACCCAGATACTACCGAGTGGCAACTGAGTTATGATGGAAGAAATAAGGAACCGGTAACCTTGCCGGTAAAGTTTCCCTTGCTATTGGCGCAGGGCGCAGAGGGCATTGCCGTTGGTTTGGCAACGAAGATTATGCCCCATAATTTTGTCGAATTAATCGATAGCTCGATAGAGGTGCTTCGTGGAGGTAGACCGAATCTATACCCTGATTTTCCGACAGGAGGAATGGCCGATGTAACCGCATATAACGAAGGTTTGCGTGGTGGAAAGGTCAAAATAAGGGCACGTATTGAAGAACGCGATAAAAAAACCTTAGCCATCACAGAAATCCCTTTTGGCACAACCACCAGTGGTTTGATCGATAGCGTGATCGCGGCCAATGATAAAGGGAAGATTAAGATTAAGAAAATAGAGGACAATACCGCTGCTTCAGTAGAGATTATTGTTCATTTAGCGCCGGGTATTTCTCCCGATGTTACCATTGACGCGTTGTATGCCTTCACCGATTGTGAAGTGTCGATATCGCCCAACACCTGTGTTATTCGTAACGAGAAGCCACACTTCATGAGCGTAAATGATGTGCTGATCGAAAACACAAAACAAACGAAAGCACTACTCAAGAGCGAACTGGAAATCCGTCTGAATGAACTGCAGGAGAAAATTTTCTTTAGCTCACTGTTGAAAATATTTATTCAGGAAGGAATGTATAAGCATCCGGAGTATGAAAATTCTGGAACATTCGAGGTCGTAGTACAGGTATTAGATAGTTTATTTACCCCTTTCTTTGATCAATTTTATCGCGAGATTTTGCCCGAAGACTACAAAAAGTTGATCGATAAGCCCATGAGTAGCATCACCCGTTTTGATGTTAAAAAGGCCGATGAGCAAATGAAAGCACTAGAAGAGGGAATCAAAGAAGTTCGCCACCATTTGCGGCATTTAACGGACTATGCCATCGCTTGGTTTCAGATGTTAAAGGATAAATATGGGAAGGGAAGGGAGCGAAAGACGGAAATACGGGTATTTGAAAAGGTGGAAGCAGCGCAGGTTGCTTTAGCAAATGTAAAGCTTTATGTTAATCGTGCAGATGGTTTTATTGGTACCGGACTGAAGAAAGATGAATATGTGGGCGATTGTTCGGACATCGATGATATCATTACTTTTTTGGAAAACGGTACCTGTTTAGTAACGAAGGTTCAAGACAAAGTATTTGTTGGTAAAGATATCATCCATGTAGGAGTGTTTAAAAAGGGTGATGAACGTACGGTTTACAATATGGTTTATCGCGATGCGAAAACCGGTGTTTCGTACATCAAACGTTTTTCCATTTTGGGCGTTACACGAGACAAAGTGTACGACTTAACCAAGGGAAATAAAGGATCAAAAGTTCTTTATTTCACGGCTAATCCAAATGGTGAAGCAGAGGTGGTTAATGTGCAGTTGAAGCCGCACTCTAAGTTGCGGAAATTACAGTTCGATCTAGATTTTGCTGAAATAGCCATTAAAGGACGGGGCTCGCAAGGAAACATTGTCAGTAAATATCCCATTAAGAAGATTGTCTTAAAATCAAAGGGTGTGTCGACTCTTTCGGGACGAAAAATCTGGTATGATGAGATCTTACATCGCTTAAATGTCGATGGAAGAGGTAAATATTTAGGGGAATTTGATGGTGACGACCGTATCTTAACCGTTATGCCAGACGGAACATATAGTTTGAATAGCTTTGAATTGACCAATCACTTTGATCCTAAATTATTACGCATTGAAAAATATAAGCCAGAGCAAGTGTATACAGCGGTTCATATTGATGGTAAATCAGGCAATTACTTGGTGAAACGTTTTTCTTTTGAAAACACCCCTTTAGGAAGAAGCACCAGTATTATTAATGATGAGCCGGGCTCTAAACTTATTTTATTAACCAATAGCAAAGACCCCATTGTTAAACTGGAAATTTTGAAAGGGAAAAACCAACTTTTTGAGGTCTTGGAGCAACCGCTTAATACCATTGTTGATGTGAAAGGTATGAAGGCACAAGGGAATCGTTTAAGTCAACACGATATTCGAAAAATAAGCTTATTAACTACCGAAGAGGAAGTAACGGAAAAATCACCTGACAAGGTTGAGGAACAGGAAAAAAAGCCTATAGAGACGACATTAGATGGACAGCATGGAGAAGAAGATACAAAAGAGACTAATGGAGGGAATGCAGATCAAATAGAGGAAGTAGCTGAAAAGCCTAAACCAAAAATTGATTTTGAAATTACTAATCCAGACGATATTGATCTGGAGGAAGGCGGGCAGCAATCACTTTTTTAGTTGTGCGTTGCGAGTTGCGCGTTATAAGTTATTACGTTGTATCTAAATACTAAATACCATAAATTATGAAAGCAACATTTGGAGGAGGCTGTTTCTGGTGTACAGAAATTATTTTTCAACAACTCGAGGGTGTAACATCAATTAAGCCCGGTTACATGGGCGGACATACAGTAAATCCTACCTATAAAGAAGTGTGTAGTGGTGATACCGGACACGCTGAAGTGGTGCAATTGGAATATGATCCCAACCAAATTTCGTATAAGAAACTGTTGGGTGTTTTCTTTAAGACACATGACCCCACAACGTTAAATCGACAGGGAAATGATGTAGGCCCCCAGTATCGTTCCGTAATCTTTTACCACGATCCAGAGCAAAAGTTTGAAGCAGAAACATGGATCAATAAACTTGTAGAGGAAGAAGTTTACGATGCCCCTATCGTCACAGAAGTTGTTCCAGCTCAAGCATTTTACGAAGCGGAAGATTACCATCACGATTATTTTAACAATAATCCAGATAACCCTTATTGCGCAGCCGTTATACAACCTAAACTGCAAAAATTCCTGCGAAGCCTTTAAAATTAGCCAATTAATGAATTAGCCAATCAAATTAATTATTCAAATTGGCTAATTGGCCTATTGACTAATGATCATGTTAGCTAATTGTCACATGAGCTAATTCCCTATTCCGCTACTCTTCTACTCTACGGCCCACTTATTTTAAATATTATTTGTACTTGATCTAAATAAGCTTTATACTTGCATTGTTTGTAATCATTCTAAATAACAAATGGACAAAAGGACGCTTCTAATGGGTTTATATGTACTGATTGGTGGGGCTGCAAAAGGCCAGCAATTTTCGGGCATAACAGACGCTCAAGATACGTCTATTATTAAAAAGGATACATTAAAGGAGGTGGTGGTAACTGCCACAAGAACGGCCAAGCAAGTGGATGATGTTCCACAGCCGATGACCGTCATCAGTAGTGAGGAGATTAAGCGAAGAGGGATGGTGCGCTTAGATGAAATTTTAGCAGAACAAACCGGACTGGCTATCGTATCTGATCATGGCATAGGCATACAGATGCAAGGATTCGATCCGCAATATACCCTGATCATGATTGATGGGGAACCCGTGATCGGTCGTACTTCGGGCACATTAGAACTTTCCCGATTAACTACCGCGAATATCGATCGAATAGAAATATTAAAAGGTCCGGCTTCTTCCTTATACGGTAGTGAGGCGATGGCTGGAGTAATCAATATCATTACCTATAATCCGAAGAAGGGGGCAAATCTAGGCCTATCCGGCAGATATGGTACGAATAATAACACCGATTTAACTGCAGATGGGGGGTATCGAAACGATCGATTAAATCTTTCGGCTATGGTAAATCGCTATAGTAGCGACGGTTATAGTTTAGCGCCTGAATCGGGTTTTCAAACCGTATCTCCCTATAAATCCTATACGTTTACGGGAAAGGTTGGCGCAGCACTGTCAGACAAAACCAATGTGGTCTTTTCTATGCGCTATTTTGACAATACGCAGCATGATCACTATGCAGTGGATGATCGTGCAGTAAGTGGTGACGGGACGGTAAAGGATCTGAGCATATTTCCTTCGATAACCCATCGCTTTTCAGATCATCATTTTTCTTCCTTAAGATTTTATCGTACGACCTACAAAACCCAATCTGCTTTATATTATACAGACAATCAAGAGCTTTATGATGACACCTTTTTTGATCAGGCCTTTACCCGTGGAGAATTTCAACACGATTACCGCGTAGATTCGACATTAACCTTAACTGGTGGGATAGGCCTGCAACATGAAACAGTAGAGGCAACGCGCTACGATAATCTCGAAAGTTTCAAATCGGGATATGGTTATATTCAAGCTGATTGGAAATGGCGAAATAAAATTAACGTGATTGCCGGTGGTCGGTACGATGCCCACAATGTCTACCAGTCGCAATTTAGTCCGAAACTTGCCGCCAATTATAAATTCTCCGATAAGTTTATCGTGTTGGCTTCGGTAAGTAGAGGATATAAAGCACCCGAATTCCGGCAGCTCTATTTAAATTTTACGAATGCCGTAGTGGGATATAGTGTATTTGGTTACGAAAGTTTATCTTATTACCTGCATCGTCTGGAAGAAGAGGGGCAAATACGGGAAATACTGATTGATACGACTAATCTGGTGCCATTGAAAGCGGAAAGCTCGTGGGCTTATAATCTCGGACTAAAAGTTAAACCGTTCGATGGGTTGGCTATCCGTTTAAACGGATTTAGGAATAACATCAGCAATTTAATTGAAACACAAGGGGTTGCTATCAAAACGAATAGTCAATCGGTGTACTCTTATTTTAATCTGAACAGTGTTTATACACAAGGACTAGAGTTAGAAGGCACTTATATGCTAAATCAGCAGTGGGAATTTGGTGGCGGACTACAGTATCTAGAAGCAAAAGATAATGATGTAATTGACCAGATAAAAGCAGGAACGGTTTATACGCGCGATGCAACAGGCTCGACCAAAAGAGTGATGTCATCTGAATACGGAGGGCTGCTTAACCGATCTAAATATATGGCAAATGCAAGCGTTAGCTATACCAATGCCAAACAAGGAATTACGGGATCGATCAGATGGATTTATCGGGGAAAATATGGTATCCGTGATGTAGATGGTAATGGTATTTTAAATCGCCCAGAAGAATATGTGAAGGGCTATTCTTTGTTCAATGCTTCTGTATCTAAAGCTATCTTGGATCAGCGGCTGAGATTACAAGGAACGGTAGATAATATACTGGATTTCACCAATAAGGATTATATCAGTTCCATCCCGGGCAGATTATTCTATATTGGCGTTTCATATGCATTTAATAAATAAATTTTAAAAATAAATAATGATGAAAACGTTGACTTTTAAAATGAAAATGATGTTGTTAGCCTTAATCGGATTTGCTGCTTTTGCCACTTCTTGCAGTAAAGACGATGACAATGGCCCCGCACCTGAATCCGAACTGGAAGTTGTTCAAGTGAAGGATCTGGATGGTACCAAAAAACAAGTAGTTAAAGATAAAGATGGTAATGATGTTGAAGTAGCCGCTTCGGTATATTATGATTTTTCAGCGGGAAAAGAGGTTGATTCCACCAGCACAACGTGGGATATAAAATTCAATAGTACGAATTTAGAGCTGGGAAATGGCGCTACGGCACAACTTGTCTCCGGAGTGTTCAGCGAATTAGTTACTGCACCTAGTGATGGATACAGCACAGAAGCGATCAAAACCTGGTACAATTATACCAATATGACAGAGCCGCAACACGCAATTCTTCCAAAGCCGGGTACAATCATTGTCTTGAAAACGCATGATGGCAAATACGTTAAGGTAGAAATTATTAGTTATTATAAAGGTAATCCGGATACGACAACTGCAGCGTTTGCTGATTTGTCGACCAGACCGGCGGCGCGTTTTTACACGTTTAACTACGTTGTGCAACCGGATGGTTCTACGAACCTTAAATAACCATAACCAAGAACTCTTGTAGAGCTATTTGGTATGAAAAATATGTTCATGTTTAGTTTGGTTAGAAGTTTCCGGCCCTGCTGTGTTGGGATGGTTGGGGTCGGAGCTTTTTTCGCTTATCTATATTGTTAACCGTAAAAGATTAAAATGAATAAAAAGCTGAGTGTTTTCATAATAGGCCTAGCCTTAATTATAGTTTCCTGCAGAAATAGCGATCGAGCTGCAGATGAAAGCATTGTCAACGACTCAACGCGTATTGTTTCGATCAATGGAACGATCAGCGAAATCTTATCGGGTATTGGTTTGGAAAACCATATCGTTGGGGTAGATGTGGCTAGTACTTATCCAAAATCCTTATTGCAAAAGCCAAAGGTAGGGCATAATCGTCAAATGGCCGCTGAAGGAATTCTAGCTTTAAAGCCGGACTGGGTAATTGGCGTACGTGAAGAAGTGAAGGGCGAATTGGAAGATCAATTAAAGGCGGCTGGGGTAAAAGTGTTGTTGTTTCATCAGGAGTATTCCATTGATGGTACAAAACAATTAATCTTGGCCGTGAGTGATAGTTTGGGACTGAAGCAAAAAGGCGATTCAATTTTAGCTAAGTTGGATCAGGATCTCACGGCATTGGATAGCTTGCCGGCAAACACAGAAAAGCCTAAAGTGCTATTTATTTATGCAAGAGGTGCAGGTACGATGATGGTTGCTGGTGAAAATACCCAGCCCGCTAAAATCATTGAACTAGCTGATGGCCAAAACGCAGTAAGTGGCTTCCAAGATTTTAAGCCTTTGACATCTGAGGCACTCGTAGCGGCTAATCCTGACGTCATTCTGTTATTTACTTCTGGTTTGGAGAGCTTGGGTGGACCAAAAGGGCTCTTAGAAGTACAAGGGGTTAAAGAAACAAATGCCGGAAAAAATAACAAGTTCGTCGAAATGGATGGTCAGTTACTAACGGGGTTCAGTCAGCGACTAGGACAGGCGATTAAAGAGCTGTCGGAGAAAATACGATGAGGTTAATTAGAAATTCAGCAATAGGCATAAGCCATAAGCTTAAAGCGTAATGCGAGTTAAGCGCGTATTTATAACTTAGAACTTAAAACGTACAACGTAAGACTGATAACGAACAAAAACAAGTGAAAAACTACAGCATCATATTGATCGGATTAGGTATTTTATTACTAGGTGCTATGGCGCTATCGATTTGTATTGGAGCTGTAAAAATCAGTGCCGGCGAGTTACGGTCTATTTTGGCCTATCGGATGAATTGGAGCGATGAAATTCATTTTAGTCGTCAGCAAGAATCCGTATTATTCGGTCTTCGCTTACCACGCGTATTTTTGGGAATACTGGTTGGTTCGAGCTTGGCTATATCTGGTGCCGCGATGCAAGGTTTATTCCGAAACCCTTTGGCAGAACCAGGTTTAATTGGTATTTCTTCCGGTGCGTCACTTTTTGCAGTATTAGCAATTGTCATGGAGCTCAAGTTTTTAACGGCTATTTTTGGTTACCACGCGCTGGCAATTGCTGCATTTGTGGGCGCTTGTTTAGCAACCTTTATGGTGTACCGGGTATCTGTTGTTGGTGGAAAAGCAAACATTACGACCTTGCTGCTAGTAGGAATAGCCATTAATGCACTTGCTGGTTCGTTTACAGGTTTATTGACTTATACCTCAACCGATGAGCAATTGCGTAATATCACCTTTTGGAGCTTGGGAAGCCTAGGAGGAGCTAGCTGGAAAACAGTGACAGCCATTTTGCCTTTTGTGCTTATCCCCTTGATCGTTTTACCGTTTCTGGCCAAATCATTGAATGCTTTAGCGCTAGGTGAATCACAGGCTGGCTATATGGGGGTCAATGTAGATATGCTTAAAAAAGTAACGATCGTATTGGCAACATTGGGAGTCGGTGCATCAGTTGCAGTATCAGGCGTCATTGGCTTTGTCGGATTGGTTGTGCCACATATTTTACGTATGGCATTTTCCGCTGATAATCGTTTGGTTATTCCAGGCTCTGCGCTATTAGGTGCCATTGTGCTGGTCTTAGCCGATTTATTGTCCAGAACCCTATTGGCACCGGCAGAATTGCCCATTGGTATTTTAACAGCATTAATAGGGACACCGATTTTTATTTATATTATTTTGCGGGAGCGGAGCGTTAACACTATATAAGGAATAAAGAATTTGAAGAATGATTCAGGTACGTCAATTATCCTATAAAGTAGGACAGAAGAAATTGCTGGATAACGTCAGTTTTACGCTTGGCGGTGGAGAACACTTGGCTATTATTGGGGCCAATGGTGCCGGTAAAAGTACCTTGCTAAAGCTTCTTTGTAAAGAAATGACGAGTAAAGAAGGAGAAATTTTATTGGCCGGTAGACCGATAACAGCCTTTTCGTTAAAGGAGCTGGCTACCTTTCGCGCTGTACTTAGTCAACAGCATACCTTAGCCGTATCGTTTACCGTACAGGAAATTGTCCTAATGGGGAGATACCCTCATTTTGAACAACAGCCCTCTGCACATGATTTAACTATTATAAAAGCGGCAATGGAAGAAACAGGGGTTATCGATTTTAGTAATCGGCATTACCATACGCTTTCCGGTGGTGAGCAGCAACGGGTACAATTGGCTAGGGTGATCGCCCAAATCTACGATCAACCGGGGGGACTCCTATTTTTAGACGAGCCAACGAACGGATTGGATATGCTGTATCAGCAGCAAGTGCTGTTGTTGGCACGTTCCTTAGCCGATCGAGGATTTAGCGTGATCAGCATTTTGCACGATGTAAATTTTGCTTCGCGATACGCAGATAAGGTACTTTTGTTAAAAGAGGGAAAGGTGGTAGCTTTTGGCACACCTACGGAAGTGGTTACCTGCGATCATATTCACGAAGCCTTTGGAATAAATGTAACCTTAATGGAAGGGGAAAATTTCAAATGTCCATTAATTTTACCCAATGTCATCATCAATTAAACAACATGGAAAACACAACAATAGCTTTAAAAGAGCAGTATGAGTCATTTAAGGCAGCAAATCCAAGAGTGAGAATCCGGGATGCTGCTAAGCAATTGGGTGTGAGTGAAGCAGAATTAGTTGCTGTATCTCCTCAAACGATACCCTTAAAAGGCGATCACATTCAGGAAATATTGAAGGCGGTACCCACCTTAGGCTACGTGATGGCTTTAACCAGAAATGATTTTGCCGTACATGAGCGAAAGGGAGAATACCGTAAAGTAGGTGTCAATGGACACATAGGGCTAGTCGTTAATCCGGACATTGATTTAAGGCTTTTTTTACATCAGTGGAAATTTGCTTTTGCAGTAGAAGAAGGAGAACGAAGAAGTATACAATTTTTTGGTGGAGACGGCGAAGCGATACATAAAATTTATATACAAGAGAACAGTAATGTTGCAGCATATGAACAACTCATTCGTACCTTTAAAGCGGAAGAGACAGATAAGCCGTTGTCGATAGAAGATAGCCCAGCTAAACCAGAAGAAAAGCCCGATAGCGAAATTAATGCGAAAGCGTTTCAAGAAGCTTGGCTTGCACTTCAAGATACGCACGATTTTCACGGACTGTTGCGTACCTATGGTATTACTCGTACGCAAGCATTACGTTTGGCGCCTGGAGGACACGCTTATCGGATGGAATTACCGGTATTGAAGACGATTTTAACGCAGATATCGGAACGGAATTTGGAAATTATGGTGTTTATCGGTAACCGTGGGTGTATTCAGATCCATACCGGCCAAATGAAAAAATTAGTACAAACAGGACCCTGGTTTAATGTGCTCGACCCCGAATTTAATATGCATCTACGCGAAGATGCTATTGAAAAGATTTGGGTGGTTAAAAAACCAACAGCTGAAGGTTTGGTAACCAGCATCGAAGTATATGATGCCGCAGGAGATCTTATTGTACAATTTTTTGGGAAGCGTAAACCCGGTATCCCGGAACGCGAAGATTGGCGCCAAGTGATTGCTGATTTTACGTAATATCAATTGTTTTTAATGAAATAATCATGAACATTATACCCATCTTACGGATTTTTGATGTTGAAAAAGCCAAAGAATTTTATGTACAATGGTTGGGGTTTCAGGTAGACTGGGAACATCGTTATGGCGATAATTTTCCATTGTATTTGCAGATCTCAAAAGGACCATTAAAAATCCATTTAAGTGAACATTATGGCGATGGGACTCCGGGTACTAAGGTGTTTATTGACTATACGGATAACTTAGAAAATTGGCAGCAACAATTGCTGGCCGCTCAATATAAATATTATCGTCCTGGCTTGGAAGATGCTCCATGGGGAGCAAAAACGATGAGCATTATTGACCCTTTTGGTAATACCTTGCTCTTTAGCCAACAGACATAAAGATCCCTATATATCGATTGTTTATATAGTTGTTTAGTTTAGTTAGTGTAAAGCGGCTGATATGAATCACCCGCTTTATTTTTTTGTGGTATACTCTGATCTAAGATGTCCGTTTTTCGATAAGTCTTTCCAAATAGTGTGTTCAGTCGAAAAGAGCAGGATGTTCAGGTGGAAAATAAGTGGTGTTTTTATTTGAGTACCCAATAACCTAATACAAGCCAAAGAATACCCTTTAATAGAAAAAAGAGAAAACCCCAAAAGCCAAGGCGCTTGAGCCAAACCATAAATTTATTTTTTTTAGGGCTTTCGTTTTGTTCCATAACTTTAAGACGCAGGAAGGCGTAGTTTTGTTACCGTGAATAGTAATAAAAGAGCATCGACTTGCAGAATAATGTGTCCGAAAAGGAGCACGAACCTTTTTAAGGTAAAGGTAAGAAAATTACGGTATTCTACAGCACCCACCATAGGTACTATTCGCTTAACCTGCGGAGTCGCGGCTTGCGATATTTTAAGATACCAACCTATAGACAAGTGGGAATCAAGTAAACTATTAAGATTGAAGTAATAGGATATATATAGGCAAATAAATAGGATATTATTCGCTTTTATCCGAATAACGTCCGAACAAGGTCCGAATTAAATCCGATTAAAACCCTATTTAGTATATAATTTAAAGATAAGTAATACGCTAGTTTTATATTTAATAAAGGAAACTATTGAGGAAAGGAAACCATTGAGGAAAAATTTTTACCAAATGGATCACATACTACTCTTGGTTGAATAGCCCCAAACAAATCCCTAAAGGATTAGACAATTACTGAAATGATCTGGACTGTTGCATGTCGCGGAGGAGGGATCATTTTTTAATTAATCTACGAAATATTCGTAAATATTCGATATATTCGTAAAACAAAAACGAAATAATTATGAATAAACTAAAAAGCTGCTTTTTGTTGGCAATGGGTGTTGTGTCCGTTTCAATTTTGCGGGCGCAAGAAGATATGCCTGTATTAGCTACAGCCCATTACAATTTTATTTATGTTAATGATACCACCCAGCGAAGCAAATATCATGAAGAGGAGATGATCTTGTACATCGCTAAGGATGCCTCTCTTTATGAATCTAATGCGGGAAAACAGGTCAATGAACAACTATTGAAACAAGCTAAAGATCCTGCCTTTGACGGTAATATTACGATCGTGGGACGAGGGTCTACCAATGAATCGTATTTTGTACGGCCAGCCGAAAAAATTTTTAAAGTAGTGCATAAACTTGGAGGTAGGCAATACCTATTGGATGAAAACTATCCGGAAATAAATTGGAAGATCGGCCAGGAAACGAAGACAATTGGTGGCTATACCTGTCAACGGGCAGATATGCATTTCAGAGGTCGTGATTATACTGCTTGGTTTACTCCCGACCTCCCCTTTTCCTATGGACCGTGGAAATTATCGGGACTACCAGGCCTAATTCTGGAAGCGAGCGACAGTCGAAATGAAGTTGTATTCCATTATGTGGGATTTGACAAAGTAAGCGGAGGTGAGCTGGTATTCGGACTTCCTAGTGACCTTATAGTAACCGAAAAGTCGGCTTTCCTGAATTTGCAAGAGGCCTTTAAAAAGAATCCACAAGCGGTGTTGAAGGCTGGAACCGAAGGAAAAACCGCATCGACACCATTGGTCAAGGGTAAACGGGATGATATGTCAACGCAGATCAACCAAGTGATCGATCCTTCCAAAATCAAAAGCATTAACATTCTTAAAACCGATCCTGAACGAGTTTCTAATGTTACGAATAATCCAATAGAGTTAACAGACTGATAAGTTATTGATCTATCATGAAGTACTTTTTATGCTGTCTACTCATTGCGGTAGGAGCTCATCTTGCCTTTGCCCAAAAAAAAACAGGTTCAGGGAAAACTTCAAACAAAAGAGGGGAAGCCGATTCCCTATGCCAATGTGGTGATTAAAAATCCAATAGGGCAAATAGTGGCTTTCAAGGCGAGCGATAGTGAAGGGTATTTTGCAATTTTGCTACCAGATTCCATAAAGGTGAAGACCTTACTATTGGAAGTCAAGCATTTGGGCTATAAAACCGTTAGCATAGCGATGACTATACCCAAAAACTACTATGCATTACTTATGGAAGAGGAAGCGATCGATCTTTCGGAGGTCGAGGTAAAAAGTCGGCCACATATAGACAAACGGGGTGACACCTTGATATATCAGGTACAGTCCTTTGCAAAAAACGAAGACCGTTCCATTGGCGATGTTATTCGACGGATGCCAGGGATGGAGGTAGGTGATAATGGAGAGATAAAATATAATGGCAAAAGTATAGCTAATTTTTACATCGATGGCGATAATCTGCTGGACGACAAATATGCTATTGGATCGAAGACCATTCCCCATGGTATGGTAAAAGGCGTGGAAGTTTTACAAAATCATCAACCGATCAAAGTCTTGCAAAATAAGCGTTATAGCGACGATGTAGCGATTAATTTAGTGATTAAAGAAGAAGCAAAATTGAAGCTTACCGGACAGGCAAAGGTTGGGGCAGGTCTGCCCGATCAATACGATGAGGAGCTGAACGCCCTATTGTTTAACAAGAAATATAAGTTATTGAATGTGCTGAAGGGAAATAATGTGGGAGAGGATCTATCGGCCGACTTTACTGCATTTAATCGTTCTTCTTTCCTTGCTGACATAGGAAACGAGCATCCCGGCTCTTTATTGTCGTCTGGAACAGCAGGTTTGCCCGCGCTGCCAAAAAACAGGTTCTACCTGAATAATTCTGCTTCACTGAATGCCAATAACCTAACACATCTGAAAAAGGGCTTACTGTTGAAAAGCAATATTAATTTGTTGCTGGATAAAAACCGTTTAGATTATCGTGGATTGAATGAGCTATACTTGGAACATGATACGATTCGTTATACAGAACAACAAGTAATTACCAGAAAACCTTTTTTAACAGATGTTATGCTAACTGCCGAAGACAATAAGGAAAATCACTATATTAAAGATGAGCTACGGTTTTCCTATTCGGGTAGTGCTATGCCTTCCGCTTTAAGCAGGGACAATTTAGTTATGAACCAACAATTGAAAGAACGTATTAGCGATTTTTCTAACCATTTTCAATATGTACCACAATTACGGAATAAGAATATCATCACCGTGGCGTGGTATACTAATTATTATAATCGACCCCAAACATTGTCCATCTCTCCTGGCGTTAACCCTAATGTGCTTTATGATAGCTCAACCTACGCTAGTACCAAGCAATTCGTTGAGATACCTTCTTGGTTCAATAAAGCTTCTTTGGCCTATGGCTTAGTGAAAGGCTTTCTGAAGCAACAGTATGGGGTAGGTTTGATTCATGAGCAGCAACAAATGCAGTCGGATTTACACTTCATGCAGCTTGATGGAAGTGAGCATCGCTATAGCCTAGAAGGCACTAATCGCTTGCACTGGAACCGAAATCGTTTTTATGTGGATGCCACCTACGGATTTAAAAAAGATAGGATAAATGCCACATTGGCCCTTCCCTTCGCTTGGCAAACGGTTAATTACCGTGATCGATCTTTTAATTTGGATACCGCGAAACGGCAGTGGCTTTTCAATCCCTCTTTTCGCATGCAGATTAGGGTTGGGGCGGAAGATTTTATCGCATTGAACTATGCATATGCTAATCAGCTTGGCGATATTAGCCAAGTGTATCGTGGGGCTGTTTTGGTTAACTATAGAAGTTTAATGGCAAATCGTGCGGGATTACGGGAAGAAAAAAGTCATCGGGTAAGATTACGGTATAACTTTCAACGCTCGGTAGACTTGTTGTTTGTCAATACCGGTCTCGATTGGAGTAGAGCGACAGCTGATGCCATCCTCTCCAGTCGAGTTACCAACCAATTGACACAAACCATACTAGTACCCTTATCGAATAATGTCAGTACGTTTTCTGCTTATGGAGGCATTAGTAAATATATCTTTGGACTAGGCGCTACGACTGCGCTGAAGGCCTCTTGGAGTACCTCTCGTTTTAATCAATTGCTTAATGAACAGCTTCTACCCTATTCTAACACGATCTTTTCGCTGAGCCCCAGCATAGAAGCACGCCTATGGGAGTTATTTTCCCTATCCTATCAGGCAACTGCAACATGGACAGCAAGTAAGCTTGCCGATGGAAAATTACAATTGTCTCTCCCAGAGCAAGCAATACAGTTGTATGATCAGTCGCTTATGCTCAATCTAACGCCGAATAAAAGGTGGCTGGTTGGTGTCAATGGAAGACATTTACTTACGCTACAAAAACACGCACAAACGATTCGTTATTTTTTTATAGATGCACACCTTCGTTATACGGTAAATAAATGGCATTCGGATATCGAATTGAACCTGACAAACTTGGCTGATATAAAGACATACGAAGCTTATAGCCTAACTGCTAATCAATTCTGGTACAATCGATATATTTTACGAGGTAGAATGGCGGTGTTAAAATATACGTTTACGATCCGGTAGTGTTCTACTAGCTAAGCATGCAAGGTAGCTATAAAACTACTCTTACAATGTATTTCGATATTCAGCATAATTATGCCACCAATTTTCCAGCGAGCGAATAACAGGAATAAGTGTTTTCCCGAAGTCCGTTAATTTATATTCCACACGAGGGGGAGACTCTGCATAAGCCTTTCTACAGATAATGCCATCACGCTCTAGTTCACGCAATTGTGAGGTTAGCGTTGCTTGGGCAACATCCTCCATTTCCCGACGTAACTCTCCAAATCGTTTTGGACAGTCATTATAAATCGCGTTGATGAGCAATACTTTCCATTTTCCGCCAATCACCTTAAAAACATTTGTCACAACACAGTTATTTTCTTTAAAATTCTTTTTTTTCTCCTTTTCAAGACCCTCATTATCAATAATAGTATTCTTTTCCATACCTAGTATTGTTTAGCAAACTACTTGTGTAATCTTTTGAAATACCTCACATTCGATGGATAAAGGTAAATAAATAAGTGCAATAGTGTAAAAACAGATTATATGAATAACATACGTTATAAGTGGTTTCTCCTTTTCATCGTTTCGTCTGCCATTTTCTTATCCGTTATCGATCTCTTTATTGTAAATGTGGCTATACCCGCTATCAAAGAGGGAATTCAAGGATCAGATGGCGATATTCAGCTAGTCATTGTATTGTATGTTATTGGCTATGCTTCATTTCTGGTGATGGGAGGAAGGGCTGGTGATTATTTTGGAAAGAAAAGGGTCTTTATTGTTGGCATCCTCATTTTCACGATTGCTTCCTGTGCATGTGGCTTTGCCCAAAATGCTTGGCAACTCAATGTTAGCAGGTTGATACAGGGAATGAGTGCAGCTTTTATGGTTCCCCAAGGCATTGCATTTATCCCCCAGATTTTCACGGATATTAAAGAACGGGAAAAGGCGCTGGGGATTTACGGAAGCATTGCGGGAACAGCCTCTGTTATCGGACAATTTTTGGGAGGTGTACTACCGGATACACATTGGTTTATTGCGGGTTGGCGACTGATATTCTTAATTAATCTGCCGATTGGTTTACTTGCTTCCTGGTTAGCTTATCGCTTTTTGCACCAAGACCACCACATTAACTTAGAAAAGGAGGCAAAGAAATCATCATTTAATAGCGCAGGGGTGATACTTCTTATGTTGGCGTTGATAACCTTTATCTACCCATTGATTCAAGGGCGAGAGCTCAACTGGCCTAAATGGACGATTTTTTTATTAGCCTTATCGATACCGCTTTTCTTGGCGTTTATTTGGAACCAGCGTAGCTGTTTGTCATTAGGAAAAGAACCGCTTATAAATTTTAACTTATTTAAAAACCGATACTTTACTATCGGTTTATGCGCAGCCGTTTTCTATTATATGGTACAGGATTCTTACTTCTTGATCAATGCCATGCACCTCCAAAATGGACTTCACATGAATTCATCAATTACCGGAATTTATTTTGTATTTCAAGGACTAGGTTATGTTGTGGCTTCTTTTCTTGCCATAAAGTTGGTGATTCGTTTTGGCAAATGGGTGCTGATAGGGGGCTTGTCCTTGATGATTGCTTCGCTTTTGCTACATATATTTGTTTTACGAATAGGTTATGTACAGACAGGTTTGGTACTGCCTATATTATTTGTTTATGGCTTAGGGTGCGGTTCCGTGCTCCCCACCATGTTTACCATTTCACTGAAGGGCATTGCGCCCAATTCGGCCGGCGCTGCATCTGGTTTGTATTTAACCGTTCAACAAATTTCAATTGCTTTAGGGGTAGGAATTATCGGTGGAATATTCTTTAGTACATTGGGTTATGATGTGTCTGAAGCATCTTACGAGAAGGCATACGGTACCACAACATTAACCAACATGGCGTTGTTGGGGCTTGTAGCGTTGATATGCTTCCAATTTCCTTTGCGCCGATCGTAAGATGAAAACTGCCGGGTTAAGTTCTAAACTTTCCAAACACACCCAAAGGTAGTTTATTCCCGGAAGTAGCTTGAAGATACAATTCGCCGGTTTCTAAATTCCGAACTGCAGGGAAGGCACTGCGGATTAAATTCTCGACAATTACGGAGGAAAAGCCTAAGGAATAGGTGTTTAAGATTAAAAAGTGTTCTTTGGGATCCAATAATTGCACGACATCCTGCATCATTTCTGAGATATGATCTTCTAATTTCCACTTTTCTCCTTTAGGGCCATGGCCATAGGCAGGTGGATCGAGGATAATGCCGTGGTAGGTATTGCCTCTTTTCAATTCCCGTTTGACGAATTTTAAGGCATCTTCTACCACCCAACGGATATTATTTAATCCAGATAGTTCCTGATTTTCATTGGCCCAGGTTACCACCTGTTTAATCGAATCTACATGGGTTGTATCTGCACCAGCGGCTTTGGCGATTAAAGAAGCGCCTCCTGTATAAGCAAATAAATTCAATACTTTGGGTTGCGGCGTGCGAAAAGATTTAATAGTGGAAGAGATGTAGTCCCAGTTAACAGCCTGTTCGGGAAATATACCGACATGTTTAAAAGAGGTAAGGCCGAGCCTGAATTTAATTTCTACCTCTGGATTCTTATAGGTAATATGCCATCTGTCGGCCGTTTTGGGATTCTTTTTTAACCAATCGCCCGTAGTAGCAGAGCGCCCCTTGAAGCGGATATGGTGTCGTTTATTCCACTCGCTTTCGGGTAAAGCTTTTGACCAAACGGCTTGTGGCTCCGGACGAATCAACACTAAATCGCCAAACCGTTCCAATTTTTCAAAATAACCTGAATCGATCAATTCATAGTCTTTCCAATACTGAGGTGTTAGAAGCTGTATGCTGGATGTCTTTGCCAAAACGTTGTTTTTTTGGCAAAGATAAATAAATTTAAGAGTTAGCAGGGAACTTGGGAATAGGTAGTTTGACAGGTTAACTGGTTTCCAGATTTTCTCTCACTTGTTAACTTGTTCACTATTCCTTCACTAAAACTTCTCTTTGGCAATCTTCATAAACGGACTTGCGAAAACAAAGTCGTTTAGTTCTTCCACGTCAGAATGGGCAATCTCCTTATTAGAACCTTCCCACCTTTTTTCTCCTTGGTAAAGGAAGAGAATATATTGACCGATACCCATCACCGAGTTCATATCATGGGTTACAACAACCGTAGTCGTCTTATATTCTTCGGTAATATCTTGGATAAGTTCATCAATCACAATGGAGGTTCTGGGATCTAATCCCGAATTGGGTTCATCACAAAATAAATACTTAGGTGTCATGGCTATCGCCCGCGCAATACCCACCCGTTTCTTCATCCCTCCAGAGAGTTCTGCTGGGAATAAGTTGTTACGCCCTTCCAAGTTTACTCTTTCTAAACAGAAATTAGCCCGTTCAACTCGCTCTTTTTTGCTCATATCGCTGAACATCTGCAGCGGAAAGGTGATGTTCTCCTCAACGGTCATCGAGTCGAATAAAGCCGAGTTTTGGAAAAGCATACCGATCTCTTTGCGAATGGGGATACGTTCTTCTGTATTCATCCGCGTGAAGTCTTGTTCTTGATACAATACTTTGCCCTTATCTGGTTCATGTAGTCCGACCATACATTTTAATAAGGTACTTTTGCCCGAACCAGATCCTCCAATAATTAAACTAATTTTTCCAGGCTCAAAATTGGCCGATATACCTTTCAGCACATCGTTACTCCCAAAAGATTTATAAATATCGTGTATTTCAATCATTTTTTTAAGTATCAAGTATCAAGTATCAAGTATCAAGTATCAAGTATCAAGTAATTTCTAAAAGCTCTTGGCTTTATACTTTTTGCTTTATTAATTTCGCTAAAGTGGTCTTGGGTCTTGCTACTTATGTCTTATATCTTTAAACTTGGCTTTCTGCACTAAAGCATCAAGGCCGTAATGACGTAATCGGCCGCTAAAATGGTAATACAGCTGATAACGACACTTTTGGTGCTTGCTTGTCCTACCTCTAAGGCTCCTCCTTTAACATAAAAACCATGGTAAGCAGCGATAGAGGTAATGACAAAACCAAAGACAAAAGCCTTAACTAATGCCACCGATACCGTATAACCGTTAAACTCGCCGGTAATGCCCAAGATATAGTCGGCTGGTGTTACCGCGCCAGAGAGTGCTCCGCCAATTAATCCACCCGTTAAGGCCAGAAAAATGGAAAGAATAACCAATATAGGCACCATCGTGATGCCAGCGATAATTTTAGGAAGAATAAGGTAACCCGGGGCATTAATTCCCATAATTTCCAAGGCGTCTATTTGTTCTGTAACCCGCATCGAACCAATTTGAGAGGAAATGGAGGAACCAACTTTGCCTGCCAGTACTAAAGCAGAAATCGTTGGACTGAGTTCTAGTATGCTGGAATCCCGATTGATCTGTCCGATAATGGAATTGGGAATCAGATCTGATACAAGCTGGAAGGCAATTTGCATCGTCATGACAGCGCCAATAAAGGTGGAAATGATACCCACAAGTCCAAGAGAGCCTACGCCGATGCTATTCATCTCATGCATAATCTCTTTCCAATAAATGCTGCCTTTTTCGGGTTTTTTAAAAACCGCTTTTAAGAGTAAAAGGTATTGACCAAAGCTTGTAAAAAACATAAAAATTATAATCTGGAAAAAAACATAACCTCACCAAACTTATATAAAATTGCTTTGATATCCAATTCAGCTATGTCGTTTTTGTAACTTGCATATAAAACGCTGATTACCTAAGTTTGTTTGTGTGGCAATATCGCAATAATGAAGGCTCGTAAATAGCCATACGTGAACAGTCTGCTAAGTTAGCTTACATTTCAGGTATAAATGGTAAGTTTGCCTTTAGAATAGCGGATCAATAAATCAACCAATAGCGAAGAACAACGACATGATTAAAGGAAATTATGCACTTATTACCGGAGCGACAAAGGGTATTGGTAAACGTATTGCTTTTGCATTGGCACAAGAGGGGTGCCATTTAATGCTTGTTGCACGGACAGCGAAGGACCTTCAGGCATTAACAGAAGAATTACGATGGCTGAACCCCAATGTACAGGTAGCCTATCGGGTGGTAGATTGTCGTGATCAATTGCAGGTAAAAGCTTTGGCCAATGATACTATTCGCGTATTTCCATACATAGGTATTTTAGTCAACAATGTAGGCCTGTTCAAACCGGGAAAATTTTTGGATGAAGATGAGCAAAATCTCTCCGAACATTTAGCGATTAATGTACTCTGTACACATTATCTTTCGGTCTTTTTTGGAAGGCGTATGTGTGCGAAAGGAAGTGGCCATATTTTTAATATAGGCTCCATTGCCGGAAAACAACCTTTTGCAAAGGCGGCATCCTATAGTGTAACAAAGTATGCCGTTCATGGTCTAACAGCTGTGTTAAGGCAAGAGTTTGGGGTTCATGGCGTTAAAGTAACCGAGATTATTCCAGGCTCGACTTATACTGCATCATGGGAAGGGGTTGATATTCCGGAAGCGAAATTTGTTGCTGCCGATGATATTGCCCAAGCTGTGTTAATGTGTTTAACCATAAGCGGAGGAGCAAATGTGGATGAACTCGTCATTAGACCACTTGATTTGGATGTTTAGTAGTTGAGTTGTTATATTGTTGAATAGTTGAGGGGTTTATTAGTCAATGTGATGATTAGCCAATGTAATCACCTAACAAGGTGATTCACGACGCATTGGAAAATAACACCTGAAAAGAATGAGCTTAAGCTTGGAAGCTTAGGCTTATAGCCACTGATAAAGATAGCCGAAGGCTGATAATATTATTGAAATGAATAGAGACAGATTGAATTGGGGCCTGGTACTGTTGTTTATAGGTATCATGTGGCTGTTAAGTAATACAGGGACAATTTCTTTTCACTGGTTTAGTCTTTGGCGTTTTTGGCCGGTGTTCCTGATTATACTAGGGGTCAACCTCATGCTCCCGCGACAAAGAATAGGTAATGTGATTTCGGTGGTGATCACCATTGCTGCGTTAGCTTTTATCGGTTATCAGGCGTCTAAACCAAGCAATAGTTGGTTGCCTATACCCGGGATGCATGTATCCTATCAAGATGATGATGCGGACACTATGGATGAGGATACCACAGGAGGGAGTAAGACGGCCAATTTTGCTAGTCCTTATGACCCCACTATTAAACAAGCTAATCTAGAAATTAAAGGGGGAGCCGTAGCATACAAAATGAAAGGTCTTACTACGGATCTTTTTAGTGCTGAAACGAAAGGACGTTTTTCAAAGCATTTCCTGCAAACAACAAAAAGTGATTCCGTGGCAACGGTCAATTTTCAAATGAAAAATACCAAAAAAAAGAAATCATGGGATTTAAAAGATGACAATAATGAGGTGCTGATGGCCTTAAATGAACATCCCCTTTGGGATATACGCATAGATGTGGGCGCAGGAGCTGTGGAGTTTGATTTAAGCCCGTATAAGGTTAAACACCTAACATTAAAAGGAGGAGCGGCTTCCTTTGAAACGAGGCTGGGTATGCCCATTGGTGAAACGGTTGTTGACGCGGAATCGGGTGTAGCGAATGTAGAGATCGAAATCCCTAAAACGGCAGCTGCACGAATTTTTATTAAGTCGGGTTTATCTTCCAAAGAATTTCCCGGTTTTATAAAGGAAGATGACGATACCTATGTAACCGAAAACGTTAATCAGGCAACAGAAAAATTCTTAATCAACCTGAAAGGTGGTTTAAGCTCTTTTACGGTAAGAAGGTATTAGTTGTTAGTTATTCGTATCAAGACATCAGTATCAAGTATCAAGACTTTTTTTGTAAGTATTAAGTTCTACGTTATCAGTATGCGCTTAACCCCGCATTACGCTTTAGGCTTTAAGCAATAAGCATTTGCCGATTTTATGGTCTTGCTGGCTATATAGATCGCTTAAAGCATACGGTGTATAGCTTATTGCTGAATTTGGCTTAAAACGTACTACTTAAAACTTTTTTACTTTTAAATTTTTACTTTCTACGTTGACAGCATACTATATCATACAGCAGGGCAAACCGTCCGGACCATTTAGTTTAACACAGCTAAAGGAGATGCATTTAACAGGTACCGACTTCATAAAAGAAGAAGGCTGGGATGATTATAAAGAGTTACGGGAGATTCCCGATCTTAGTGTGGAGCTTGGCGTGCTCTACGAGCGCACCTTGCCTCAATATTATGCTACGCTGGATATACGCCTGTTAGCGGCGGCGATTGACTATTTTTTTGCTTTTGCGATCTATTGTATGATCGCCTTTGCTTATCTGATGCTAGCTAGTGAAAAACTGGAACAAGGACAGCTGTTGCTTTTTGGTTTAATCCTTGTGCCCGTTCTCAAATTTATGCTGAATGTCCTAGGTGAAGGTTCGGCAAAAAATGCTTCACCGGGGAAGCTGTTACTCCAAATTAAAGTGACTGATACGAGAGGCAATCCGATAGGCTTTGGTAGGGCCTTATGGCGAAATGTAGCCAAACTTACTTGCATACTCACCCTAGGCGTTGGATATCTTGCCGGTTTTCTTGACCGGAAACAACAATGTTTTCACGACAAACTAGCGAAAACCTTAGTGATCAAAGGCAGATTAATCTAGTCCGATCATGGGTTTCTTGAATATTCTTTAATTTACAAAAAGTTGACAATTGTAAATACTTAGTAATCAGTATGTTACTTCTTGTTGTGAGTTACTATTAATTAAACGCTTGTTTGAATTAAACGTTTGTTTAATTTTGCACGATCAAAATTTTTGATGGGCAATGAATGAATATAGTGAGAAGCAGCTTTTGATTATGGATACCGCCCTAAAGCTGTTTGCGGAGAAAGGTTATGATAAAACGTCTATACGGGATATTGCCTTTGCTGCGGACGTTAATGTTGCCATGGTTTCCTATTACTTTGGTTCCAAAGATAAGTTATTGGAAGCGCTTTTTTCGAAACATTTCACTTTCATCACGAATATGTTAGAGAATATTTTGTATGAAAAGGAAAGTTCAGCTTTCGAAAAAGTAGATCGGATCATCGACGTTTTTATTGACACCTTGTACAGTAGGCAATTATTCAATCGCTTGATGACACGCGAGGCTAGTATTATTCATGATGGGCCGCTGTTTGATATGATTTTAGACATGAAAACCAAGAATAGGAAATTGGTTGAACGGGCGGTAAAAAGCGGACAACGCATTGGGGTTTTTCGTAAAGATGTAAATGTATTCTTTCTTTCTTCCGTATTAATTGGTAGTGTAAACCAGTTGCTGGCGAATTGTAGATATGAAGCAAAACATGCCAAGTTAAACGATGAAGAGCGGGAAGCATTTAAAAAGAAGAATATTGAAATCTTGCGTAAGCACCTTAAACAGATGTTTACGGCTTATTTAACACACAGTAATTCTACAGATAACGCATAAAAAGGATTCAAATGGATAACATAATAAAACGAGTGAATTATTTCGTATGGAGTTTTTGCTTATTAGTAGCCATGGGGCCTAATACGATATGGGCACAAGAACACCGAGCGCTTGGTTTAGATTCGGCTATTGCCTTAGGGCTAACCCATAGCAAAGAACTGAAAATATCGGATAGCAAAGTGCGAGAGGCTATAGCGGCAGTTCGGGAAGCAAAAGACAATCGTTTGCCAGATATTGACGTTTCTGGTCAGTATCTGCGGGTGAACAAACCTAATTTAGATATTAAGTTTGGAGACAACAGTGATTCTGGTGATGGAAGTAGTGACGAAGAAGGGAGTACACCGGAGGTTAATCAGGTTATGTTTGGAATGGCAAGCGCATCGTTACCCATTTTTGCAGGAGGTACGATAAGCAATGGGATAGCATCCGCAAAGTTTTTGGAAAAGGCAACAACGTTAGATGCAGAACGTGATCGGCAAAAAGTGATTCAAAATACGGTTGAAGCGTATTATAATCTGTATAAGTCACAAGCCGCCGTAAAACTGGTAAAAGAGAACTTGAAATCCTCTCAACAACGTGTAAAAGATTTCACCAACATGGAAGCCAATGGTTTAGTGGCCCGAAATGATCTATTAAAGGTACAACTGCAGGAGAGCAATCTGGAATTGTCGTTGCTAACTGCAGAAAATAACGAAAAAATTGCTAATTACAATTTTAACCTGTTACTAGGGCTGGATGAGTCAACTGTATTGGTATTGGATAGCACAGGGTTGAAGGCGCAGGAGTTGACACGGGGGTTGAGTGACTGGGAAACCTTAGCCTTAAGCAACCGTGCAGATTACAAAGCGTTGAGCCAACGTCAGGAAGCGGCTGGTGCAGGGGTGAAAATTGCCAAAGGCGCTTATTATCCTTCGTTGGCCTTAAGTGCTGGATACGTAGCAGCGAATATTCCGCATGCGCTTACAGTAACAAATGCCGTTAATGCAGGGGTTGGTCTATCCTACAATTTGGGAGCGTTATATAAAGCTGGGGCAAAGGTAAAACAAGCCCAAGAAAGAGAAGAGCAATTAACATGGAGCCATGAGCAATTAAGTGATGATATCAGAAGTGAGATCCATAAAGCTTTTCAAGATTATAACCAGACCTTGAAAAAAATTCAAGTTTATGAAAAGGCAGTTGAGCAGGCCAATGAGAATTATCGCATTACTAAAAATAAATATGACAATAGCTTAGCCACTACAACTGATTTATTGGATGCTGACGTAGCTCGATTACAGGCAGGTATTGACTATGAATATGCCAAGGCAGATGCGGTTGTCGCTTATCATAAATTATACGAAAGTGCTGGCGTGAATGTGGGCGAGTAAGGCCAATAATTAATCAAGTGAATCATTGAAATATTTTTATCATAAGAAGCATGGAAACCAATAATCAAAATAAAGATCAAGCACCTGAAAAAAAATCAGGAAATAAAGGCTTCGCCATTGTTTTTATTGTTTTAATTCTGGTAGGCGGCACCTATGGTGTAATAAAATACCTGCACGCACAAAAGCATGAAGAGACGGATGATGCGCAAATTGTATCCACCATCAGTCCCGTTATCCCAAGAGTTGCGGGATACATTAAAGAAGTAAGGGTAAAAGATAACTACGTTGTTCACAAGGGAGATACCTTGGTGATTTTGGACGATCGTGATTATCGGGTTGCTTTGGACCAAGCCGAGGCAGCTTTGGCATCCGCTAAAAGTAACGCTCATGTTGCAGGGGCTGGTATCGAAGTGGCACAAGCGAACATCAGCGCTTCTGAAGTAAACGTCAATACGGTGCAGGCACAAATCGAATCCGCTAAGGTGAACCTTTGGCGAGCAGAAAGAGATTTTGAACGCTACGAAAACCTAATTAAGGATCATAGCATTACCCAACAGCAATATGAGCAGGCTTTAGCTACTAAGCAGTTGGCCCAACGCCAATTGGATGTATTGGAAACACAGAAGCAATCTGCGGCAAGGCAGGCTGCTGCGGTGGGCCGCCAAAAATCGGTGAGCAACAGTCAGGCATCCGTAGCGGCGGCAGCTATTAAGCAAAGCGAAGCAGGAGTAGAAACCGCTGAACTAAATTTATCGTATACGGTTATTACAGCTGCTATTGACGGACAAGTTGGGAAAGTCAACTTACAACCAGGGCAATTTTTGTCGGCCGGACAGTCATTGTTTAACATTGTACCCGTGAATGATAAATGGGTCATAGCGAATTTTAAAGAAACACAGTTAACCAAAATGAAGGTAGGCCAAAAAGTAGCGATCAAAGTGGATGCCTATCCTGATTCTACGTTAGAAGGCACCATAGGTTCTTTCTCTCCAGCTACTGGAGCAGCGCAAGCCTTATTGCCTCCGGATAATGCTTCGGGTAACTTTGTGAAGGTGGTGCAACGGGTACCGGTGCGGATTGATTTTAATGATAACCAAAGTTCTGCTCTTATGGAAAAAATCCGTGCAGGGATGAACGTTGTGGTAGATGTGCATTTGGACAGTGGTAAATAGCATTGAGTGATGCGTGAAAATAATAAGCTATGCAGGTATTGATCACGCGTTACTGATCACAACCTGCTGCAACAGATAACAAAAAATTAAATAATGGAACAAAATTCATTAGTAGAGTACGGTTGGCGGCGGGTAATTATCACCATTACGGCGGTGTTATGTGCCTTATTGGAGATTGTAGATACGACCATTATCAATGTGGCCTTGAACGATATGCGTGGTAATATGGGGGCTACCTTGAGCGAAATTGGTTGGGTAATTACGGCCTATGCTATCGGTAACGTTATTGTGGTTCCTTTAACCAGTTTTTTTTCCCAGCAGTTTGGCCGACGGAACTATTTTGCTGCGTCAATTATCTTATTTACCGTTTGTTCATTTCTTTGTGGTAATGCAACGTCTTTATGGGAATTGGTACTTTTCCGCTTTTTGCAAGGTGTTGGCGGTGGAGCACTATTGGTAACCTCTCAAACGATTATTACTGAAGTTTATCCCATCGAAAAAAGAGGGATGGCGCAAGCGATTTATGGATTGGGAGTAATTGTCGGGCCAACCCTTGGTCCGCCCCTAGGAGGATATATCGTAGAAAACTACAGTTGGCCTTATATTTTTTATATCAACATCCCCATTGGTGTCATTGCGGCTATGTTGACCTTGCGGTTCGTAAAAAGTCCAAAATACGGCGAGAAAAAATCAGCTAGCGAAATTGATTGGTGGGGTATCGTTTTCTTAGCTGCT
Source organism: Olivibacter ginsenosidimutans (assembly GCF_039542865.1). NCBI lineage: Bacteria > Pseudomonadati > Bacteroidota > Sphingobacteriia > Sphingobacteriales > Sphingobacteriaceae > Olivibacter > Olivibacter ginsenosidimutans. Next base: position 409,461 of record NZ_BAABIQ010000005.1, read on the forward strand.
GCTGTTGGCTCCTTACAATTTGTATTGGAGCGTGGACAAGAAGAAGATTGGTTTAATAGTAGCATGATCCTAGCCTTTACGGTTTGTTGTGTGCTCTTTCTGTATTTATTTATATGGCGAGAGTGGACGATTAAGAATCCAATTGTCGAACTGAAAGTACTACGGAATGCGAATTTACGGGTTGGTACGATCCTTTCCTTTATTATGGGTTTCGGTTTATATGGATCGACTTTTATCATCCCCTTATACACCCAAAATAACTTGGGTTGGACGGCCTATCAAGCTGGGTTGCTTATGGTGCCATCCTCATTAACCACTGCCTTTATGATGCCTATTATTGGACAGATTTTGCAAAGAGGTGTCAAACAAAAATATTTGGCGGCATTGGGTATGTTCTTGTTCTTTGCCTTCTGTTTCTGGGGATACAGGATTATTACGCCAGACACAGGTGCTGATGCTTTCTTTTGGATGTTAATGTTACGTGGACTGGCTATGAGTATGCTATTTATTCCTGTAACGACATTGTCGCTTTCAACCTTGAGAGGGCAGGAGATCGGACAAGGAGCAGCTTTTACCGGAATGATGCGTCAGTTGGGAGGGTCATTCGGTATCGCATTAATTACGACCTTTATGACCCGGCAAAATGCCTTGCATCGAAGCGATATGATTCGACATATCGATCCGAACAATCCGCTTTTCCAACAGAAATACCAGGGATTGGTCGCTAATTTTATGCATCACGGCATGGCGCCTAATACAGCCAAAGCTGCAGCGTTGCAAGCAATGGACGGATCCGTTATGGGACAAGTATCGGTGCTCTCCTATATGGATGTTTTTCTATACATCGGCGTTATGTTTTTGATTTGCGTACCGTTCATCTTAATGTTAAAAAATGCAAGTGGAAAAGTAGATATGGCCGCTGCACATTAATCAGTGTTAAAAAATGTTAAGTTGTGCATTTAACCAATTAATTCAATACCTTTGCAAGAAGCATCTGTACGGAATTAATTGGTTAATATGCGTAAACTTTACTTGCTCTTTCTGACCCTCGTTGTCGGACTTATGGCAGCTTCTTGCGATAAGGAGGAGGTCGACGTATATGATAGGCAATCGGTTTTGGAACGCGAAGCTCCTTTGTTGTCTGCCTATGTTACCAGACAAGCGTTATCAGATGATTCTATTCGGCTGAACCAGGAAACAGGTATTTGGTATGCGCTCCTCGATTCTGGCAAGACTGCCGTAGATTATTTAGATACATTATCTATGCCCGGTGAAGTGCGTTTAAAAAATATGCAAGTTAAGGTAAAGTATACCGGAAGGCTATTAGACAGTACCTTATTTGAGCAGAATACCGATGCCGATTCTATTCCTTATGTATCTCTTTTACCTTCTGAAACCGGGCCTGGACAGGTGCAAGCGTGGCAACTGGCTTTCTATCCGAAAGCGGTAGGCGGTTTATTCGAAGGTGGATTAAAAAAGGGTGCCAAGATTAGGGTCATTACGCCTTCAGTATTTGGGTATCAAAATCAAAGCCATGGCTTGGTGAAAGAAAATTCTCCATTGGATTATGAGATGGAGATTTTGGATATTAAAGAAGTTAAAGAACCTACAAAGACAGAATAATACGCAACAGCGTCGATAAAAAACGAGAATAAATTATATGAACCTTTCGATAAAAAGAATGTCCTTATGGAGTTTGTTGGGGTTGGTTGTTTTTAGCGCTTGTAAGAAGCAAGAATATACCAGTATAGAAGAATTGGATACGCAGAATATGGAGGCATATATTCGGGAAAATAACCTACAGGTGGAAGCTTTGGGAAATACTGGGATGTTTTACCAGGTTTTAGAGGAAGGAAAAGGGAATGACTTGTCCTATACCGGAAGGTATCCTTTAGTCTATACCGTACGATCATTCGATGGTACATACAGTGTAACCGATACCTTTGCTTCTGCTAGCCGATATATGGATTATTTGGGTTATTTCTTAGGGCAATCACCCCAAGGTTCTACTATTGCTAACAACCCAAATTATCAAGGCTCTTTAGAGAAAGACGAAGGGTTGAAAATGGTGCTTCGTCAGGCACTGAAAAAAACAGACGGGAAAATCAGGGTATTGGTTCCGTCGCGTTTATTAAGTTATGGACGTAATGGCGATAGTGATTTGGGCATTCCTCCCAATGCTTCTATGGATTTTGTAATCCGGGTGATTGATAGTGCCAGTATGCCGGCGTATGAGGATGTATCTATTCGGAAGAGGATAGAAGCTTTGGGCTTGAAATTAGCCGATTTTGAAAAAACGGAAAATGGTATTTATTATCATATTGGTAAACAAGGAGAAGGGAAAGAAATAGGCGTGGACTCAACGATAACTGCCGCTTATAGTCTTACGCTATTTAATGGAACAGAAGCTGCTCAATCTGATTCTACCAGACTTGTTTTAAAAGATCAGCCAAAAGCCTGGCAGGAGATCATTCCTAAGATTAATAAAGGCGGTGATGTTCATTTTTTTGCACCCTCAAAAGAAGGGTACGGATATACCAATGGTCCTACGCCTTTTTGCACAATGGAGTACAAGTTCTCGATAAAAGATAATTAGCAACTCAAGCTTTTTATACGTTTTCAAAGCCCATTATTGGGCTTTTTGTATTCTATAACACGGGAAAATGTGGATTCTTGTAACCTCAATATCAATTGAGGTTTAAAATCGTTTTTATTCCATTACTATCTTCCATTTACTATGATTATGAACTAAAAGTCAATCAACAGAGAATCATTTTTTCTTGTTACATGCAAGCTGGTTCCAAAACCAATATGTTTTGGTAATCCTAAGGGTCAATATGCTGTTTTTTTATGTGTAGCCAAAACGTTTTTGGTGTAAGCTAGAGTATTGTATGTGTAAATTTCTTTGTGAAGGCTATATAGATTAGTACTTTGGCAGAAACTAAATTCAAATGATATGAAATTTTTAAACTTTAAGCTTGTTTTTATTCTTGTAATTGCAGCCTTTTGTTTCTCTTGTAAAAAGAATCAGAGTTTAGAAGCAAATGACCTTGATGAATTAAATGAGGACATTACTGTTAGCAATGGAATGTTGGTATTCAAAAATTCAGATGTCCTTAAATCTACCATTCGACAAATATCAAGTTTTTCTCCTGAGCAATATAAGCAATGGGTGAAATCGCATCCAGGTTTTGATTCATATAAAGTGGTATTTTAAAGAGCTCAGGATGCTTTTGATTCAGTTAACACTATTGAGAAATTGTCTGAGTTTGAAACCAAATATCATGAAGTCGTTTTAATAACTAAGGATACCAGTATAACAGAAGTCTTTGCTTCCCCTGTAATAAGTAATTTTGTAAATAAAGACGGTCAGTTTAAGGTGGGGGATTCATTAAATATTCTTACGGAGGATCGATGGATTTTAGTTTCACCGGATAATAATAATCGGATAGATTATGCCAAATCATTCGAAAGAACGGATTCGATAAAAGGTGTTTTTGTTCGGTCTTATAAGAATGGTGGATTTAAAAACCCAAGATGCAATTCTTGTTCCTGCTTCACAGAGAAGTAGTTTATCGACAAACGTCGCAGCGTCATCTGGTTATAATTTTCAATGGAATGGCTCATTTAATGGAGGAGTCTTTTTCAATGAAACTTATTACAATGACGACAACGATAGGCGATTGATTATTAAGTTGATTCATGATTTATATCCAAGCGATGCGTATAATAAATCATCATCAATATATAGTTTGTATGTCAATCAAGAATCAAAAAAGATATTTGGTTGGGGTGCAAACAAGACAGCGTTTGATGTTAAAATAAAATACGATGTTTTCGAAGAAAACGTACCACCACTTCAGCCAGGATATACGCTTCTAGGTGGTTCTGAGTTAGATTGGCAAAAAGGTAGTACAAAAGGCCCCTATACCTTTACTCTCATTAATGTTTTTGGTCGAAATCCTAAGAGATTTGCATCTTCTTTTAGAATTTGGAGTCAGGGTGTTCCTAACAATCCGACAACTATTTAATTCTCCCATACAATTCCCAAAAACCCGTTATCGGGCTTTTGGATTGCTATAAAATGGCAATTGCTTCTATGGATTTTGTAATCCGGGTGATTGATAGTGCCAGTATGCCGGCGTATGAGGATGTATCTATTCGGAAAAGGATAGAAGCTTTGGGCTTGAAATTAGCCGATTTTGAAAAAACGGAAAATGGTATTTATTATCATATTGGTAAACAAGGAGAAGGGAAAGAAATAGGCGTGGACTCAACGATAACTGCCGNATTGAAACATCGGATTCAACTAACCTTGTACCGAAAAATCTTGTGAAGGCATGGCAAGAAATTATTCCAAAAATCAATAAAGGAGGGGATGTTCATTTCTTTACTCCGTCAAACTTAGCCTACGGATATGCGGGAGGTGGAGTGCCCTTTAGTGCAATGGAATTCAAAGTGTCTGTAAAAGACAACTAACAATTCAATACTATTGTTGCTACATTTTTTGTAGATGCTTCAATGGACGATAAGTTTCAGAGTTCATAACGCTTGTGAATCCAATTTCGCTCTATTCATCCTGCTACGCTTTGCCAAGAATATTATGCAAAGCTGCTTCCAGTGTAGAGTATTTAAATTGAAAGCCAGCTTGGATAATTTTTTGTGGTGAAATCCGTGCGCTATCCAATAACAATTCACTCATTTTTCCCAATACCATTCTTAACAGAAAAGCAGGAATGGATGGAAGCCATAGCGGCTTTTGAAATAGATCAGCTATCGCCTTGGTAAATTGCTTATTGGTCACCGCTTCAGGAGCTGTTAAATTATAGGCCCCCTGTAAATCATCGTGTTCTAAGGCAAATAGATAGGCTTGAACGACATCTTCCAAGTGTATCCATGGAAGGTACTGATTACCGGTTCCTAATGCAGCACCAAAACCTTTTTTTATGGAGGAGGCTATTAAAGGAAGTGCGCCTTTGTCTTTCGCTAAAACAATACCCGTCCGTAGCGATACCGTTCTTAAACCATATAATTTTCCTTGCGCTACCAACTGTTCCCAAGCTAAGCAGGTCTGTCCCAAAAAATCATCTGCAGGTGCTTGATCTTCTGTCAACCATTCGTTTCCACGATGACCATAATAGCCGGTTGCGGATGCAGAAATGAGTGTTTTTAGGTCATGTTCGGTAGTCGAAAGTAATTTATATACCAATGCTAAACTGTCTATTCTGCTATTCAAAATTTGTTTTCTTATGTTGCTGCTCCAAGGCAACTTTCCAATAGGCGCTCCGGCGAGATGTATAATCGTTTCGACATTGGCGATGCACGTTTGATCGATAATGTTTTTTTCTACATCCCAAAAGAAATAGCGAATATGCTGCGTATCGGGTATACTTGTTCGAACGAGGGCATGTACGCGATAACCTTTCTCTACAAGTGTACGGATTAAGGCCTGTCCAACCATCCCTGATGCGCCGGTGATCAATACGGTATGCTGAGTTGATATAGGCATATGGCATTTAGGTTAAGGCAACTTGGACAGCTTGCTCGAACGTTAGACACTCATGAGGGAAAAGGTCGTGGATATGGTTATCTTCACAGAGCAGATCTTCGTTGATATTTTCCCCGAAAGCACGTGCGGTTGGTACACTTACACCTGTAGACAGGCTGATAAAAATAGCCGATAAGCGGTTGCTCAAGCTAGGCAATGCAATGATAGGACGATGTATTTTTTGCAATTTCATATACGCTTTTAACATCTCTTTATAACTTAATATGTCGGGGCCTCCGATATCAAAGTGCTGATTAAACGCCGCAGGATTTAATATGATAAAATTTAAATACGTTAATAAATCTTGTAAGGCTATGGGCTGCGCACGCATTTTGACCAAGCGCTGATTGGCAAAAATGAATAAACGAGTGCTTATTTTTTTCATCATTTCCATCAAAATAGATCCTTTACCAATAATGTTACTAATGCGCACAATGGTATAGGTCATATAACTATCAATTAAGATCTGCTGTACTTCCGGTATAAATGGGGCACGTAAACGAGTAATATAGATCAATTGTTGACTATTGCTTTTCCTTGCCTGTTTAATGAAATTGATTAAAGAAAGCAATTCTAGATTTTTATATTGCTCTCCCCATTCGGCAGAATCTTGGCTGAGGTAAACGGCCACATCGATGTCGTCTGCTATCGTTGGGGTATATCGCTCACGAACCAAATCACCGGTAATAATGGATAAATTTGGATGATTTTCTGTCGTTTCTAAAAAGTATTTTTCATTCCGTACTAGGCAAGAAAGCCTATAGCCCTCGTCTGCAAGGTGTAATGCCAGTCGCTTTCCTAGATAATTATTTAGTCCGGTAATTAATATATTCATTTTCCGTTAGGCCTATGTCTTTCTTTTAATATTACAATTATATTGTTCTTTCTGTTTAAAAAGAAAAAACTTTCTTCTAGACATATGATACGAGGTAGCAAGACACAAGATTATTTTTTAGGGGAAAGCTTTTACGTTTTCATTGATCAGTAACGCGTTGTAAATAGCAAAACGCTTTATAGCAGAAAGCTGATTTCTGAAAGCTGACCGCGCATCTTGATACTTGGTACGACCAATTTGTTAATATCATGTCAAAGCTTGGGCACAAAACGCTAAAGTTTGTTTTATGAATTTAAAAACCAGTATATTTGAGCTTAAAAGACTTCCCTTGCATAAGTATGAATAAAGACACAATCCTTGTTTGGTTCCGAAATGACTTGCGTGTACGTGATAACGAAATTTTATGGCAAGCATTGGCTAAGGCAGACAAGGTAGTGCCGGTGTACGTGTTTGATCCCCGGCAATTTATCGCACTTTCCGATAAAACGCAAAAAACGGGTGTTATCCGGGCAAAATTTATTGTAGAAAGCGTACACGATTTAAAGCATTCTTTACAACAGCTGGGGGCTGATTTGCTGGTCGCATCTGGTTATCCTGAAGAAATTCTGCCAACCTTGGCAGAGCGTTATCAAGTGAAAGAGGTTTACCACCATCGGGAGGTGGCTAAAGAAGAAACTGATGTTTCCTCTTTAGTGGAAGAAGCCCTATGGAAAAAACGATTAAATTTAAGGCATTTTATAGGGCACACCTTATACCATAAAGAGGATCTCCCTTTCCCGATAAAGGATATACCCGATGCCTTTGCGACGTTTAGGAAAAAGATTGAACGGGAAACGGCTATTAGGCCAATGGTAGCAACGCCTACGACGATTGATGTTCCAGAGGAGTTGGAACGGAGTACGATACCAACGTTAACAGCGTTAGGCTATACGGATCAGCAGATTGCATTGGCACAAGCTTCCCCCTTTAAAGGAGGGGAACACGAAGGACTGAAGCAGTTGGATGCTGTACTAAGTGATACCAGCAACCATTTAATAGATGAATTCCCCGCAAATGACGGAACATTGCTATCACCATGGATCGCTTTAGGCTGCTTGTCGCCCCATACTGTATACCATACTGTAAAAGCTGCTGAGGCTGATGGATTGTCAAAAAAAATTGTACAAACTATCGTTTTCGGTCTGCTATGGAGAGATTATTTTAGGTTTATGTTCAAAAAACATGGTAATAAATTTTTCCTGGCGAATGGTTTTTCAAACAATTTCGTAGCTACAGAAAAGTTTTCAGCAAGTAAATTTGATCATTGGAAAAATGGTAAGACAACAGATGCTACGGTTAATGCTATTATGCATCAGTTAAATACGATAGGTTTTATACCTTATCCTGCTCGTATACTAGCGGCGCATTACCTGGTTAACGACTTGGGTATAAACCATTTATTCGGTGCGGCTTATTTTGAGGACAAGCTGATCGACTACAGTCCGGCCTCCAATTATGGCAATTGGGCACATGTGGCCGGAGTTGGAAGCAGCGTAAAAGATAATGGCGTTAAAGACATCAAAAAAATCCAGGCGTTATTGGATCCAGATGGAGCTTATGTGGAACGCTGGGGGAATATCAAAACAGCGCCAACGGGATTAAACATTTAGGCGACTTATTTGTTAGTTCCCAAAAAGCAAAAGCATTTTAAAAACAGCAAAATTTTTTGTGTTGATAATATAATTAAGTTTGATTTAATGCACATTATGTCAGATATTTTATAACTTTGTCAGCACATCGTATTATAAAGTAAATGGACAGACTTTCATATCTTAGTAACGCAGACTCAAGTTACATAGAGGCGCTGTATAAAGCGTATAAAGAAGACCCTGATTCGGTCGATTTTGGATGGCAAAAATTTTTTGAAGGATTTGAATTCGGTGAGCAAATCGAAGGTGGTGGGCGACCGGTTGGGGGTGGAGATGTTTCTGAGCATGCCTTAAAAGAAATTCGTGTCCTCAATATGATTAACGGTTATCGGGATCGTGGGCATCTATTTACAAAAACCAATCCTGTTCGTGAACGTAGGCCTTATTATCCCGGTAAAGAACTGGAAACATTTGGCCTTTCTGAGGCCGATATGGATACCGTGTTTAATGCAGGGGTGGAAGTAGGCTTGGGCCCCGCTAAATTAAGGGATATTCGACAATTAATAGAAGAGACCTATTGCCAATCGATTGGTGCTGAATTTACTTATATCCGTCATCCGGAAAAGATCAAATGGCTGCTCCAGCACATGGAAGGTACACGGAATAAACCTGATTTTCCGTTAGAAAAGAAAAAGCGTATTCTTCAAAAGTTGAATGAAGCCGTGGTCTTTGAAAACTTTTTAGGTACAAAGTTTTTAGGACAGAGGCGCTTCTCACTAGAAGGCGCTGAAACCGTTATTCCAGCCTTAGATTCTGTTATTGAAATAGGAGCCGATCTCGGCATTCAGGAGTTTGTTATTGGGATGGCCCATCGCGGTCGGTTGAATGTGCTGGCCAATATCATGGGTAAGACCTATAAAGATATCTTTTCCGAATTTGAAGGAAAAACCTATGCAACTCAGTTAGCCGATCCTGATTTTGGTGGAGATGTAAAATACCATTTAGGTTTTTCAACAGATATTAAGACCCATAGTGGTAAAGATGTTCATTTGAGCTTATGTCCCAATCCATCACATTTGGAAACGGTAGATCCAGTAGTTGAAGGTTTAGTGCGCTCTAAAATTGACATGAAATATGATGGGGATAAGTTAAAAATTGCTCCTATTTTAATTCATGGTGATGCCGCTATTGCCGGACAAGGTATTGTTTACGAGGTGGCACAGATGTCCAAATTGGACGGGTATTCTACTGGAGGGACCATCCATGTTGTCATCAATAATCAAATCGGTTTTACCACGAATTATAAAGATGCCCGCTCATCTACCTATTGTACAGATTTGGCGAAAGTTACACTGTCGCCAGTATTCCATGTTAATGGAGATGATGTAGAGGCTGTTGTGTTTGCGATTAATATGGCTGTAGAATATCGTCAACGTTACCATACAGATGTGTATATTGATCTGTTGTGTTATCGGAGATACGGGCACAACGAAGCAGACGAACCGAAATTTACCCAACCTAAATTATATAAGGCTATTGCCTCCCATCCCGATCCGAGGGAAATCTATAATAAAAAACTAATGGAGCAAGGAAGCGTTGATGCTAACCTGGCTAAGGAAATGGAGAAAGATTTCAAGGCTTTGTTGCAGCAACGGTTAGATGAATCTAAGGAAGAAGAAAACCTCAGTGAATCCAACCCCATGTTTTCGGGCGCTTGGAAAGGACTAAAACCAGCTAAATACGAAGATATCTTTAAACCTGTTAAAACAGGCGTTGATAAGAAGCAGTTTTTAGCTATCGCAAAGACAATTACGGTATTACCCAAGGATAAAAAATTCTTCAACAAGACAGCCCGCTTATTTGAAGCTCGGTATAAAATGATTGAGGACGATAGTTATGATTGGGCTATGGGCGAATTAATGGCTTATGGTACCTTGCTTGCTGAAGGTTCCAGGGTGCGCATCTCGGGGCAAGATGTAGAACGCGGAACATTTTCCCATCGGCACGCGGTAATTACCTTAGAAGATTCAGAAGAGGAATATATCCCTTTACGGCAGATTAACGGAGGGGATGTTAAATTTGATATCTACAATTCCTTGCTTTCTGAATATGGTGTGTTGGGATTTGAATATGGTTACGCGCTAGCTAATCCGCAGTGTTTAACGGTTTGGGAAGCACAATTTGGTGACTTCTTTAATGGGGCCCAAATTATTGTCGATCAATATCTGGTTAGTGCGGAAACGAAGTGGAAACGTTCCAATGGTTTGGTGATGTTATTACCTCATGGTTATGAAGGCCAAGGGCCAGAACACTCTTCTGGACGGGTTGAGCGTTTCTTGGAAGCTTGCGCGGAAAATAATATTCAGGTAGCAAATTGTACTACGCCTGCCAATTTCTTTCATTTGCTGCGTCGCCAGCTACAACGCGATTTTAGAAAGCCTTTAGTTGTGTTCACTCCAAAGAGCTTGCTTCGGCATCCGAAGGTGGTCAGCAAATTGACCGATTTTACCGAAGGTCAATTTCAGGAAATTATAGACGATACTTATGTGAAAAATGCAGATGTAAAACGAGTGCTATTCTGTACGGGTAAAATCTATTATGATTTACTGCAAAAACAACAGGATGATGAGCGTAAGGATGTGGCAATTGTGCGTGTAGAACAGTTATACCCTACGCCAACAGATAAAATTCGGGGCATTCGTAATAAATATAAAAATGCAACGCATTTTTATTGGGTACAGGAAGAACCCGAAAATATGGGCGCTTGGCCACACATCTGTCGGAAATATCGTAAAACGAGCGTAGAATTAGATGTGATTTCCCGTAAGGAAAGCGGCAGTACTGCAACGGGCTATTCTAAGCAGCATAATGCGCAACAGCTTTCGCTCATTAGCAGGGCCTTCGCAGACGATAGCGCCGGTACAGAGGCAAAAAAACAGGTAAAGAAAACAACTAGACAAGCAGCAAAAGTAGATTAACATAAACGATATGGCGATAGAAATAAAAGTTCCAACGGTTGGCGAATCGATAACTGAAGTTACGCTGTCGCAATGGCTAAAGAAAGACGGCGATTACGTAGAAATGGATGAGAATCTAGCCGAGTTGGAATCGGATAAAGCAACATTTGAATTACCTGCTGAGAAAGCTGGTATCCTACACATCATTGCCCAAGAAGGGGACACACTCGAGATTGGTGCAGTGGTATGTACTATTGAAGAAACAGCTGATAAAAAAGGAGCTAGCACCCCAGCGGACCCAGCAGGAAAAGCTTCACCCGAGGAGCAATCAGCTCAATCAGCGACTACTAACCAGGCAACAGCAAGTAGTGCACCAGTAGAGATAAAAGTTCCAACGGTTGGTGAGTCAATCACCGAGGTTACGTTATCTAAATGGTTAAAAAATGATGGAGATGAGGTGGCTATGGATGAGGATTTAGCAGAGCTTGAATCAGATAAGGCAACGTTTGAGTTGCCTGCAGAAGTGGCCGGGACATTACAGATTGTTGCAAAAGAGGGAGACACGTTAGCGATTGGTGCTGTAGTGGCTAAAATTATTCCGTCAGGAAAGGGAGCTGCTAGCATAGCGACAGCAAGCACCTCAGCTTCTAAGGAAGTAGAAGAAGAAAAAGAGCAAAATTACGCTGCCGGAACACCATCTCCTGCGGCTGCTAAAATTTTAAAAGAAAAAGGAATCGATCCTAATACCATTAAAGGTACCGGTAAAGACGGGCGTATTACCAAGGAGGATGCGTTAAAAGCAAATGCGAATACGGTGGTCGAAAAAGAGACTGTTCTAATAGCACCTCCTCCTTTAAACAAAACCGAGTCAGCACCTGCAAGCGCTTCTAAGCCGACAGCTGGATCGAGGGAAGAGCGAAGGGAAAAGATGACTTCGTTACGAAAAACCATTGCTAAACGCCTGGTTAGCGTGAAAAATGAAACGGCCATGTTAACCACCTTTAATGAGGTAGACATGAAACCAATAATGGATTTACGGGCGAAGTATAAAGATAAATTTAAAGAAAAATATGGTATAGGCCTAGGATTCATGTCTTTCTTTACCAAAGCCGTAACTACTGCCTTGGCTGAGTGGCCAGCAGTAAACGCGCGGATAGAGGACAACGAAATTGTATACAGTAACTTTGCTGATGTTTCTATTGCGGTGTCTGCGCCAAAGGGCTTAGTAGTTCCGGTGATTCGCAACGCCGAGTCTATGACATTAGATGAAATAGAAAAAGCGGTGCGTGATCTTGCGCTTAAAGCACGCGACAATAAGCTCACGATTGAGGAAATGACGGGAGGTACGTTTACCATTACCAATGGCGGTGTCTTTGGGTCGATGATGTCTACACCGATTATCAATGCACCACAGTCGGCCATTTTAGGTATGCACAATATCGTGGAGCGACCAGTAGCGATTAATGGTGAAGTGGTTATCCGTCCGATGATGTATGTAGCGTTATCTTACGATCACCGCATTGTTGATGGCCGGGAATCGGTAAGTTTCTTGGTGCGGGTGAAAGAATTGTTGGAAGATCCTGCTAGACTATTGTTAAAAATATAATCGGAATTAAGATTAAAATAAGGGTGTCTAAAAAGGTTATCTCCGTCATATGATGACCTTTTAGGCACCTTTTTTTGTGAAGTGTACCATGGTATGAAAAAAAGCTTTTTGTTATTATGCTGCTGCTTGATAGGTTATGTCGTGAAAGCTCAGCAACTGTTTGAATGGCAAATGCGTGCTTTTGGTTTTGCGGATAATAGGGAGTATGTTAAGGCGGGCTTATATTCGCAATCTATTTTAGGCATACGCTTAGCACCGGAGGTTGGTTTTAGCCTAGACAGTACGCATCGCATCCGTTTTGGCGTTAACTTTTTACAAGAATTTGGTGCTAAACCTTTTGTCGATAAGGTATATCCAACCATATATTATAATTATGAACATAGCGGCCTATCGTTCTATTTAGGCGCTTTTCCACGGCAAGATCTCCTAGATACTTATCCAAGATCTATTTTAAATGACACGTTAAATTACTACAGACCAAATATAGAAGGCTTATTCTTCCGGTATCGGAATGCCACAGTTAGTCAGCAGATTTGGATAGATTGGACAAGTCGGCAAACAGCGGTGGACCGGGAGCAATTTATGGTGGGCCTATCTGGAAAAGTAAAGACAGGTATTTTCTTTTTTACGCATTATGCCACCATGCTGCACACAGCAAATACGCTAAATGGCGATTATCCTGTACGAGATAACGCGTCCTTACTGATGCAGGTTGGCGTTGATTTAAGTGAACGATGGCGATTGGATTCGCTTACGATCGCCGCAGGAGGATTGGCTTCCCTTGATAGAATAAGAAGTGTTTATGGAAGCCGTACGCCAAAAGGCTTTATTGCGGATATACATGCTGCTTATAAGGCTTGGGTTTTACACGATACTTTTTATAAAGGACAAGCACACGATATTCTTTTCGGCGACCGATTTTATACCAAAGACACCTATAATCGCCTAGATTTGGGGTGGCGTCCGTTTCGGACCGGAAATGTTGAAGGATATTTTATGCTTAGCTTACATTTTACGCCCGGTGAAATGAGCAATCAACAAGTATTTCAGTTGCGTTACAACTTGGATGGACATGTTCGTATAAAGCGTTAAACTTTATAGTTACGCGTTGCCTTTGTGCGTTGAAATATAGCGCTTAAACTGATGATTAGCTGGTCTATAGCTTACAGCTTAATGCCTTATGCTTTTTTTTACCCTATTTCGCAGAAATATCCCCAGAGCCAGATTTGTGCTTATTAACTTGTTTTGGATTTCCATCATAGGTGATATCGCCCGAACCAGATAATTGGGCATTCAGGGTATCGCTTACGAAAATGTCGAGATCTCCTGAACCGGTTACTGTCACATTGGCCTCTTTCGTTTTTAGAGCATTTCCTTCAAAGTCGCCCGAACCTGTGACGCGTATATCGGCTGTTTGCGCTGAACCTTGAATATCCATATCGCCTGAACCGGTGATAGCTGCTGAAAGATGAGTAACCGCTACTGGAACGACCATATCGCCTGAACCGGATACGGCCACCCGCAATTGATCACCCTTTACCGTATTATTAACCTTTATGTTTCCAGAACCGCTTTGTTTGATGCCGTCTAATGATTTAGCGGTTAGTTGAATACGTAAATTCTTCTGAACTTTCCAATTGTTAAATAACTTTTCATGATTATTTTTGATACGGATAACCAATATACCATTTTTAACTTGTGTCTCTACTAGATCAATAGCTTCTTTATTTCCAATGATCTTCAATGATTCCTGATTACCGATAGTGATTTCCACATCGATACTACCTACGTTTTCTATGGCATGGAAACCTGAAACCTGGCGGGTTTCATCATAAGATTTGCCGTGGAGAACAGTTGCCTGTGAGATGCCTATGCATAAAAAAGGAAGTAGGAGCATAAGCCATCCGATTGAACTTATTTTCTGTTTCATGTTAATATTGTTGTAGTCAATTTTATCGATATACGTGAATTTTTTTAATATGACGCCTAATATCGGTAAATGTTGCATATCTTTAGTTTTTTCTTCGAGAAATCGCTTTATTCATAATGCCAACAGGGGAAATGCATTTATTTAAATTGAGCTAATTTGCATGAAAGTTAAACAGGTAGATACGCCAGCACTTGACCGATTGTTTTTAGAGATGCCAAGAACATTGTATGCAACCGATAAAAATTATATTAAGCCCTTAAATCAAGATATCCAGCACGTCTTTGATCCAGAAAAAAATAACTTGTTTGCTATAGGTAATTGTTGTCGTTGGATATTGTTTGACGACGCAGGCACATGCATAGGACGCATTGCCGCTTTTTACGATCAGGTAAGTGCCTACAACTATACACAACCCACTGGAGGATGTGGTTTTTTTGAATGTATTAATGATCATTCGGCTGCCTTTTTGCTATTTGATACGGCTAAACATTGGTTAGCCGATCAAGGTATGAAAGCTATGGACGGACCTATAAATTTCGGAAGCCGAGAGCGCTGGTGGGGCCTATTGGTCGATGGTTTTGTACCTCCCTGTTATTGCAGTAATTACAATCCACCGTATTATCAAGCACTTTTTGAAGCCTATGGATTTCAGGTTTATTTCAAACAATACACTTATCGAAGGCTTACTGATTTAGCGCTCAGTGAACGGTATGCTCATAAAGCCCGTCGAATACTAGAGATGAAAGGGTATACGTTTGATTATGCGAGACGCAATCAACTGGATCGGGCAGCACAGCATTTTCGGGAAGTTTACAATCAAGCGTGGATTAAACACGATGGCGTTGGCGAGATGACAAGCGAGCAGGCCAATAAAATCATGAAAAGTTTAAGACCTATTATAGATCCCATCGGACTTTGGTTTGCCTATTTCGAAGGTAAACCGGTAGGTTTCTTTATCAGTATTCCCGACGTAAATCAGCTCGTTGTAAAATATGTAAAGGGTAAAATTGGCATTAAAGGTCTATTGATGCTCTTATGGAATAAGTGGTTCAAACGCTGTAAGACGCTTTTTGGTATTGTGTTTGGTGTTGTTCCTGCGCATCAACGTAAAGGTGTTGAGGTGGCCCTAATTTTGGAAGCGGCGAAGCTATTGGTGAATAAAAAGGATAAAACAGGCTATGAAGAGCTACAAATGAATTGGATAGGAGATTTTAATCCAAAAATGATGAACCTTGCTCAACAGATTGGGGCGACTATTTATAAAACGCACCATACCTACCGTTACCTTTTTGATCGTAATGAACCTTTTGAACGGCATCCGATGCTTTAGAGAGCAGAAAGCTAAATTAAGGACATAAGACATAAGTAGCAAGACATAAGAAAAATTTCAAGAGTGGCACTGGCAATAGCAGGTTACACCTGACGAAAATAATAACCCTGCTACTGCAACCGCTCGTGCTAAATGAAATCTTGATGCTTGATCCTTACGTCTTGATACGTAATGAGATTGGCATACAGAAAGCCGGAAAGCTTAAAGCCTAAGATCTAAAGCTTAAGGCATAAACCTTATTGTTGTATAATTTCAAATGAAAGTCGGCTATTTTCGTAAATTATTAATAAGTTTGTCATACGTGAATTTTAAAGAAAAATAGGAAATGAAAAAATTTTTTATCGTACCAGCTTTAGCTGCAGCTTTTTTCATCGCAGCTTGTGGTGGAGGTAATAGTAATTCAGAGGCAGGCCATGAGCATGACAGTACGGCGGCTTCTGCTGGAACAGAAACATCCGCAGCAGTTCCAGGATTGGAAAATGTACAAACGACAGATCATATTGAGCTTCAAGCATCAGATGATATGCGTTTTGATAAGGATTTGTTTAAAGTAAAAGCTGGCGGAAAAGTAAAGCTGACTTTGAAAAATGTAGGGACGCAACCTATAGAGTCAATGGGGCATAATGCTGTTATTTTAGATCAGGGTACTGACGTGGCAGCTTTTGGTGGTGAAGCATTTAAAGCGAAAGATGATGAATATATTCCTTCAACTTTTGCTTCTTCTATTATTGCGCATACTAAATTATTAGGTCCTGGCGAAACTGATGAAATTGAATTTACTTTACCGAAAGCCGGAGTATACGAGTTTATCTGTAGTTTCCCCGGCCATTGGGGAACCATGCGTGGAAAGATTGTTGCCGAATAAGTGCTTATGCGGCAGTAGAAAAAGCTCCTTGGGATAAGAAACCTATGGGGCTTTTTTTACTTTATACTGTTACTAAAGCCTAGTATTTTTAATAAATGGGCTCAGGATTTTTGTAACTTTGCCCCATAATCTGTTCATCGAAAATAAATAAAACATACATGCAATACGATGTAGTAATCATAGGCAGTGGACCCGGCGGCTATGTAGCCGCCGTCCGTTGTGGCCAATTAGGACTAAAAACCGCTATTATAGAGAAATACGATACGTTGGGCGGAACTTGTTTAAATGTCGGCTGTATCCCATCAAAAGCTTTACTTGATTCTAGCGAGCATTATTATAATGCGGAGAAACATTTTGCTGAACATGGAATCAATTTAAGTAATTTAAAAGTTGATTTGAAGCAGATGATCAAGCGGAAGCAAGAAGTTGTTAACCAAAATACATCTGGTATTGCCTATTTGATGAAAAAAAATAAAGTGACTGTTTATCAGGGGATAGGTTCTTTTGTGGATAAAAATACCATTAAAATAACGAAGGACGACAAAAGTAGTGAAGAGATTACGACTAAAAATGTCATCATTGCTACAGGTTCCAAACCTGCTTCTTTACCATTCTTGAAGATCGATAAGAAACGGATTATTACTTCGACGGAAGCATTGAATCTAACTGAAGTTCCAAAGCATTTAGTGCTGATTGGTGGTGGAGTGATTGGGTTGGAGTTGGGGTCTGTATATGCCCGTTTAGGTGCGAAAGTAACTGTTATTGAATACTTAGACGCCATTATTCCTACCATGGACAGGGGCTTGGGAAAAGAACTGCAAAAGTCTTTAAAAGGATTGGGCTTTGAATTCTTGTTGAGTCATAAAGTGACAGGAGCTACCGTAAAAGGAAAAACCGTCACGGTAACTGCTGAAGATGCAAAAGGTAATCCGGTGAAAGTGGAAGGCGATTATTGTTTAGTTGCTGTGGGAAGAACTGCTTATACTGAAGGCTTAAACATAGAAGCGGTTGGCATCAGTTTAGAAGAAAGAGGAAAGAAAGTTCCCGTTGATGAACATTTGGAAACACCGGTTAAAGGGATTTATGCTATTGGCGATGTGATCAAAGGAGCCATGTTAGCACATAAAGCTGAAGAAGAAGCTGTTTACGTTGCTGAGCTAATTGCTGGACAAAAACCGCATATCAACTATAAGTTGATTCCTGGAGTGGTATATACATGGCCTGAGGTGGCTAGTGTAGGTGCTACAGAGGAGGAGCTGAAGAAAGATGGCGTAAAATATAAGGTAGGTTCTTTTCCTTTTAAGGCTAGTGGAAGAGCACGGGCTAGTATGGATACGGAAGGGTTTATTAAAGTTTTGGCAGACGCCAGTACCGATGAAATCCTAGGGGTGCATATGATTGGCCCCCGAGTGGCTGATATTATTGCAGAGGCCGTGGTAGGAATGGAGTATCGCGCTTCTGCGGAAGATATCGCCCGGATATGCCATGCGCATCCAACCTACACAGAAGCATTTAAGGAAGCTGCGTTGGCAGCTACAGGGAATAGAGCGATACACATTTAACGAGGTCTAAGGTATAAGGTGTTTGGTTTAAGCTAACCTGCACCTTATAACTCGACCTTAATACCTTTATATACATGAATTTTCATACGCGGAAATGGGTAAAACCCGAAGACCTAAATCCTAATGGTACTTTATTTGGTGGAACTTTATTGCGCTGGATAGATGAGGAAGCGGTGATTTATGCAATTGTGCAATTGGGAAATTCTAAGATTGTTACCAAGTTTATTTCGGAAATCAATTTTGTGAGCTCAGCTAAGGCAGGAGATATTATTGAATTGGGTATTCAAGCTACGCATTTTGGAACAACATCGATTACCTTAACCTGTGAGGTGCGGAATAAAATTACACGTAAAAGTATCTTAACCATCGATAAGTTAGTATTTGTTAACCTAGATGAAGCGGGTAATCCTACTCCACATGGAAAAACAGAGATTACTTATGCCTTCGCTGGAGACCGACCATAGCGGGTTAATTTATACTGATGAAAACATTAGTTGGTCTTCTTTTACGGTATTTTATTTTTTGGCTACTTTTTGCATTTGTTTGCCGCGGGATATTCCTGTTGTACTTTTACGAGCAGCTTAGCACGTTGGATTGGTCGACCATCTTTAAGACATTTGCCTATGGTTTACGTATGGATGCCTCTATGGCGGCTTATATTTGTGCCCTTCCAGCCTTGACTGTGGCAACGCAGCTTTGGTTAAAAAGACCGATTATTCCCAAGCGGGCGGCTCAGGTGTATGTTTGGGTGGTGATCGGAATTTCCTCCTTGATAACGATTATTAATTTGAATATTTATCGGGAATGGGATACATTATTCTCTTATAAAGCCATCGACATTTTCTTAGATGCACCACAACTGGCTTTTGCTTCAGCATCTTCTTCTCCTATTTGGCTTTCGTTAAGTTTATTGGTGATGTTAATTGTCATTGGCTTATTGTTGGCAAAAGGTTTAGGTATTTATACTTTTGCCTGGCCTGTAACAGCTGCCTGGCCTATAAAAGCGATCACATCATTTGGAGTACTCGTAATAGTATTCCTTTTTATTCGGGGTGGTTGGGGCTTAACGCCCTTAAATTCATCTATGGTTTATTTTACAACTGAGGCTTTTCCCAACCATGCTGCTACCAATGTTGTCTGGTATTTAATGAATGATGTGGTACATGCCAAAGGACAAGCGACGAATCCTTACCGTGTGATGGATGATAGGCGCACAACGGAAATACTAAAACCCTTATTAACTACCGAGGGAAAAAGCCCACGTATATTAACCAATGATCGTCCAAATATTGTATTTATCTTATTGGAAAGTTTCACAGCAGATCTTATAGAGGCCCTAGGAGGAGAAAAGGGTGTCGCTCCGCGTTTTGAGCAGTTGATAAAAGAGGGGATACTGTTTGATCAAATTTATGCTTCAGGCGACCGAACGGATAAGGGAATTATTGCTGCTTTAAGTGCTTTTCCTTCGCAATCGTCACAGAGTATTATCAAAAGTATCCATAAGCAAGAGGGTTTGCCTTCCTTGGTGAAAGATTTTGCGCAAAAGGGTTATCATACGTCTTTTTATTACGGAGGCGAAAGCGAGTTCTATAATTTTAAGGGGTATATGCTCAGTCATGCCTGTGACCGGGTAGTAGACCAGTATAGTTTTGCTGCTCGAGAGGTAAAATCAAAATGGGGTGTTTTTGATGAGCTGACTTTTAATAGACAACTACAGGATTTAAGTAAAGAAAAAGAGCCTTTCTTTTCAACCATCCTTTCCTTAAATAACCATGAGCCTTTTGATCTCCCTGGTGCGCATAAATTCGGAAAAGATAATTTACCCGATCTTTTCAGAAGCACTGCATACTATACAGATTCTGTGCTTTATGATTATCTCCATCGGGCAAAAGCGATGCCTTGGTATAAACATACACTTTTTGTGATAGTAGCAGATCACGGACATCGATTGCCTTTAGAAAAATGGGATAGCAACCATCCGAAGCGATACCATATTCCTTTGTTATTCTATGGGGATGTTATTGGAACCGCCTACCGGGGTAAGCGTATTGATCAATTAGGTAGCCAAGTAGATATTGCTTCTACCCTGTGCCATCAAGCGGGGCTTAGTAGTGATGCTTACGTTTGGAGTCGGGACTTGTTAAATCCCACGACTAAACCTTTTGCCTTTTTTACTTGGGCCAATGGTTGGGGAGTGGTTGATACTGCTTGCGCTTTAGGTTTTGATAATGTCGGTAAAGTATTAACGTATACGTCGGGTGAACAGGCCTGTGATGAAAAGAGTCCGCTTTTTAAATCTGGTCAGGCGTATATGCAAGCGGTATATCAACAATATTTAACTTATTGATTCTTTTAAAACGGACCATCAAAGCATGTTAAATGCAGTTACTCTATCTTTTAGTTAAGCAATTGATCATTAATCATACGGTTATTGTATTGTTGTATAAATGCTTTGAGGGTTGTTTCTAGCTGTTGCACAATACCTATCTCCTGGTCAATCAAGTTATGCTGGGTTAAACGGTCGTTCTTTAGATTATATAGAGCCGTGCTTTGCTGCCCATCGTTTAATAATAGATAATCTCCTTGATACAAACTAAACGTGCCATCGTTGTTGTTGATAACGAAATTGTTTGTTTGTGAAGAAAAGGCATCAAAACCAAAAGCGAAATAAGGTTTATCGTAATGGAGGTAATTCAACACGGTAGGCATAATATCGATTTGCTGAATCAACTTATCCGTTTTCCCTTTTAAATGGCCTCCAGGATAATAAAACACAATAGGAATGGAAAATGCACCGGGAATGGTTTGATACTCGGGATGGTACGTTACCGTAGCATGATCTGCACAAAGTACAAATAAGGTGTTTTTAAACCAAGGCATTTTGCTGGCGGTATCAAAAAATTTCCGTATAGCCATATCGGTGTACCCCATAGGTTCTTGTACTGGTAAAGGGCCCTTAGGGAACTTTCCGGTATATTGCGTTGGAATTTTGAATGGATGATGGGATGAAACGGAAAAGAAAGCAGAGAAAAAAGGTTGGTGGAAACCGTTGATGGTTTGTGCCATAAATTGCATGAAGGGCTCATCCCAAATGCCCCATGTACCATCAAAATCGGCATCATTATGATATTCCGTTTTGCCGTAATAATGCTGTATGCCCGCTAATTTAGTATAGGAAGAAAAGCCCATAGATCCATTAGGGGCACCATGAAAAAATGCGGTTTCATAGCCCTTGTCTCCAAGCAATTTAGCAATACTGGTTGTTTTATTACTAGAATACACAGATAGCACAAAAGGTTCACGGATAGATGGAATCCCCGATATAATAGAAGGTAAAGCATCGATTGATTTTCTTCCATTTGCATAACTCTGAGTGAACGTCATGCTTTGTCCGATTAACGAATCTAAAAATGGCGTATAACCTTTATATTGTCCATGTTCTAAATCTTGGTTCAAGCTGCCAACAAGTTCTTTTCCTAAGCTTTCGATGATCAGAAAGACAACGTTGAGCGGTTTAAACTGAGCAGTATCTGCAGGGACATGGATAGGAGCGTAAATTTGGTTAAGTTCGTTGTCCTGAAAATAATGTACCGGTTTTAAATTAACCGATTTCAAGGTGCGTAAAATCGAAAAGGGAGTGTTGAGCACCAAACTCATTTGGTTAGGCGATTGTACAAACTCTCCGGCATTACTTAACGTAATGGGGCGTGTACTATGTCGCCAACCACCGCGCATACCCACTACAGTCAGCCAAGCGATGAGCAAAAAATAAATGCTTTGTATACTATAATAGCGGAAACCAGTAGTTTTTTGAGGTTTTTTTATCTTGACCAACGGGTAGGTTTTTGTGAGCAGCAAGATAAATAAGAGCAATAGGATTACTAAGAACCAATAGTCCACTAAAAAATCAAACGTTAATTGCAGCCTATTTTGTTCATGGGAAAATTGATCGAATACCGTCCCAGTTGTACGTTTTAACGTAAATCTGTAGTAAGCAAAGTCGATTAGGTTAGCCATAATCCCGATGCTGTTGGTCACGATGAAGATCCATTTACAGATACCTTGATAACGGGGATGATACCGGTAAGGGAGGGGGATCGCCACTAATAAAATATACAGTGCATTAATATAAAGGAGTGCCGAAATATCAAATTTGAGACCACCAGTAAAAATGGTGAGGAGCTGTTTACCGTTAATACCAGGGAACAAACTGATATTATAGAGGTAGAAACCTAATCGTAGAAGGGCATAAACAACTAATAGGAATGTAAATCGTAGCAATAAAGCTCCTATAATAGGTGTTTTTAGTTGACCAGATTTCATCATTAGAATATCTTATGCGCGGGTTTCTTCTTTTTTGAGTTTTTTCTCTACGAAAAATGGGGCAAAGGGTATTAACGAAGCGATGAAAAATAAAATGACTCTTCCAAATTTCCAATCATAGGCAATCCAGCATTGGATTAGGGTAAAGAAGTAGGCAATGAATAATACGCCGTGCAGCCAACCGGCATATTTAACAGCAATTGGAAAGTCAGCCCAATATTTCAAGGGCATTGCTATACATACCAATAAAAGAAAAGAAATACCTTCCAGTAAGGCTATTTTTTCAAATCGATGCAGCGTGCTATTGGAGATTGATGTTCCAGTGCTCATTATCAAATTGTTACCAAAGTTAAACGTATGTTAAGTGTGGTAAAGGTACAAGATTTAGGAATTGCTTCTGTTGGATTTATCAGGTTTGACGTGAAGGTGACGATGCTGAATAGCAGAGAAGCAAATAAAGCGCCCAAATTTATAGTTAAGGCGCTTTATTTAGTATTATGTTTGTCTTGTAATCAAGCTAATGTGTGCTTTCATACTCTTTGACTTCTTTATGTTCGTAATCTTCAACCATAAGTTCCTCAATAGGCCTTCCCTTTTTGTCTAAGCCAAATCGATGCAAAATATTATCCACAACTTGATAAACTACAGGAACAATAATCAAGGTCAGGAAAAGTGAGCTGATCAACCCACCGATAATTACCCATGCCAGACCGTTTTTCCATTCGGAACCAGCACTGGACGCTAAGGCTATGGGCATCATGCCGATAACCATGGCTATGGTGGTCATTAAGATTGGGCGTAAACGGGCGTGATTGGCGTAAATAAGCGCTTGGCGTGTACTGTTACCCTCGGCTTTCATTTGATTGGTAAAGTCAACCAATATAATCGCATTCTTCGCTACCAAGCCAATCAGCATAATCAGTCCAAGGATAGTGAAAATGTTGAGCGAATTATTGGTTAATGCTAAGGCTAGTAGCGCACCGATTACCGAGAGTGGTATAGAAAACATGACCACAAATGGATAAACAAAGCTGTCATACAATGCTACCATGATGAGGTATACCAATACGATGGACACCAGTAAGGCAGTCCCTAGTGATCCAAAACCTTCGGATTGGTTTTCCATGTCGCCACCCCAGACATAGTTAACGCCTGTAGGTTTACGCAACTGTGCAACTTTTTTCTCAAAATCCTGAATAATGCTGCCCGATGGTCGGCCTACTGCCTGAGACTGTACTTTAACGGAAGTACTTTTATCCCGTCGTTCTAACTGGCTAGGGCCAGATCCTTCCCGTACATCTGCGAATTGGGAAAGTTTAATCAATTTACCATCGTTATTGGTAAAATAAAGGTTTTTAACATCGTCTACATTTTTTCGGTCATAGTCTTCAAAGCGAATATTAATATCGTATTCATATTCGCCTTGTCGGAATTTACCATCCGTATTTCCGTTAAATGCGGTCTGCATGGTGCTTCCTACGGTTTGGAGAGATAATCCCAAAGCGGCCATTTTATCACGATCTACTTCTACTGCAATTTCAGGATTACCACTTTCTACAGACAATTTGGTTTCTGCAGCCCCCGGGACCTTGGCCAATATACCCCTTGCCTGCTCAGCATAAGCCAATACGCTGTCGAGATCAGATCCGGTTACGACCATTTCGATAGGGGCCTGTTCAGCCATACCCAAAATACTAATGGGCACCGTTTTGACTTTTGCACGCACCAATAAATGTTCTATCTCACCTTTCAATTTTGCGGCGTATATATTTGAAGCATCTTCCCGCTGGTTTTTGGGAACAAGCTTTACGGTAATTTCAGCCTTGTAGGCCGTTGATTGATCGGCTCCTAGATTATCGCTGGATTGGCCAACAGTGGTAATTAAGGATACAATTTCTTTTTTCTTGCTGAGGTAGTCTTCCGCCTGCCTCGCCATTTGATTGGTTTGTTCTATGGAAGCATCTTTGGGTAATTCTATTTGGACAAGAAATTCTCCGCGGTCACCCTGAGCAAAAAATTCTGCACCAATAAAACCACCAAAGGTTAATCCGCAAGAAGAGACCAATAATAAAGAAACCGTAACTAAGGTAATGGTTTTATGGTCAAGTGCCCACGTTAGTACGCTAGTTACCCAATTGGTGAAACGATGTAATTGCTTTTCAAACCACAACACAAAACGGCCGATAAAGGTACGATTGGAAATTCGCTCCAATTTACCAAATCTAGAGGTAAGCAAAGGTACGATAGAGAAGGAGGCCAATAAACTGAGAAGAGTGGAGATCATGACCACAACACAGAATTCCCTTAAAATGTCAGAGACTAGGCCCGTGCTAATTGAGATGGGTAAAAACACCACAACGATTACCATGGTGATAGAAACCACGGTAAATCCAATTTCTTTTGTCGCATCGTAAGACGCACGGACACGATTTTTCCCCATTTCCATGTGCCGGTAAATGTTTTCGATAACCACAATAGCGTCATCTACCAGAATTCCAACCACCAAGGAAAGGCCTAATAGGGACATTAAGTTAAGTGTAAAACCAAAAAGTTCCATTCCAATAAAGGTGGCGATAAGTGATGCCGGTATAGAAACCATTACAATGACAGCATTACGAAGGCTATGCAAGAAGAAGAGCATTACGACAGCAACCAAGATAAC
The DNA here is from genome assembly GCF_039542865.1 of Olivibacter ginsenosidimutans. Taxonomy (NCBI): domain Bacteria; kingdom Pseudomonadati; phylum Bacteroidota; class Sphingobacteriia; order Sphingobacteriales; family Sphingobacteriaceae; genus Olivibacter; species Olivibacter ginsenosidimutans. The sequence goes on from NZ_BAABIQ010000005.1 coordinate 434,707, forward strand.
CGCTAAGAATAAATCGTGTACAACGGCATCAGCCGATTCCAGCGTATATTCTGAAGAGTCGTTCGCAATTTTTATTTGAAGATTATCTTTTTGATAGTCTACTTGTAATTGCTCAATAATGGCACGGACACCCTCACTCACTTTTACGGCATTAGCGTCAGACGTCTTAAGAATTTGCAAAATGATGGAATTACTCCGATCTAAACGGGCAATTTTTTCAACATCTTTTTGCGCATCCTGAACATCGGCTAAATCCTGTAACCGAATAGGAACACCATTTTTTGTGCTTACAACCAAATTCCGTAACTCGCTCACCGACTTATATTTTCCTGCCAAACGAATCAGGATATCCTGGTTTTTTGTCTTTACACTTCCCGTTGGGAAATCGAGGTTGGAAGTTAATATGATTTGCTGTACATCTAAGGCCGATAAACCATACGCTTCCAATTTGGCGGCATTTAGATTCACCTGTATCTCACGCTCTTGACCGCCAACGAGGTTAACCTGTGCAACGCCATTTACGCGTGAGACAATGGGTTGAATACGCTTATCAATGAGGTCAAAGAATTGGGCGTCATCCATATTCGCCGTTGCAGATAAGGTGACGATTGGTAAATCGTCTAGTGAAAATTTGGCTAAAGAAGGTGTTTTAGCATCATCCGGCAAATCTGACAAAACTGCGTTTACCTTTCGTTGCGCGTCATTTATTGCATAATCTACATCGGCTTCACTGGTAAGTGTAATGGTAATTACGGAAAGTCCTTCAAAGGAAGTAGCCTCCAGTTTTTTAATATTTTCCATGGAGGAAACGGCATCTTCCAGTTTCTTAGTGACGGTATTTTCAACCTCGTTTGGAGATGCTCCAGGGTAAATCGTAGAAATAGAAACGACGCCCGGACTAAATTTCGGAAGCATCTCATAATTCAACGAGAGGTAACTGATGATTCCTAAGAGCGTTAGTGCGGTAAAGACTACAATAACGATGGAAGGGCGTTTTATGGATATTTCGGCTATTTTCATCTAATTAAATTATTGATTCATTGTTTGTTCTGATTGGCATCAATGAATGCTTTGCAATTTGTTCTTTTTGGCAATGAAGCTTGCATAAATGATTCATATCCTTTTGTTGACGGCAATTCATGCAGGGTTCATTGAAATAATCGTTTTTTAACGTGTTTCATCAAGTCAACTCATTTTTATGAGGATAAACGTTTTATGTGCGTTATGCTATCTTTAAGTAGCCATAGCGATACAGATTTATCCCAGACGATACGTTGCTAATTTTTATTAGTACTATCTGCAACTTGATTAGATACCTTATGCTGTTTTGTACTATCCAGCGCCTGAGGTTTTACCTCTGTACCATCAACTAAATTGATTTGACCACTAGTAATGATAACTTCTCCTTCTTTTAAGCCACTTAAAATTTCTACTTGTTCGCCTAAATTTCTACCAGCAGTTACCTTCCGTAATTTAGCAGTATTTCCATTTTCAAGGATGAATACCTCGTTACTGCTTACACTACCTACAAAGGCACCTCGCGGAATAATAATGGTGGGTTCTTGTTTGGGTAATTCAAACGTTGCTGTGCCATACATACCTGCTTTGAGCTGTTGATTTGAAGAATTCTCAACCCGAATTTCTACAGGATAATTAAGCGTGTTGTCTGACTTAGCCGCTATAAAAGAAATTTTTCCACTAAATACGTTATCAGGAAACACGGTGGAGGTAATTTTTACTTGATCTCCTAATTTCAAGTTTACAACCTGTAGTTCATTTGCATTTACCAAGAGTTTCAACCGGGAAACATCAACAATATCGAAAAGCGCTGTTCCAGGAGACACATAGGCACCCACTTCAATATTCCGTTTATTAATGATTCCAGCAATAGGTGCTTTTACATAGGAATCTGCCAAACGACGTTGTGCTTCCTGAAATTGGTTTTCTGCATTGCGCACATTTAAGTTAATTTCATCTAATTGTGCTTTCGTGACACCCCCGGTTTTAAACGAGCTTTCGTAACGTTGCTGATCTGTTTTTAGTTTGCTTAAATTATCTTTTGCTGTTTGCAGGGCTAAACTTAGATACTTATCATCAATGCGTGCGAGAACTTGGCCTTTATTAACATGCGCTCCCTCATCGACCAGTATTTGGGTAATGCGCCCACTGTTTTCAGCCAATAGACTCAAATCCTGCCATGCAGCGAAATTACCGTTAGCGCTAAAGTCTAAATTAAGCGGTGATTTGCTTACGGTAGCTGTCCGGACGATGACGGCTCCTGTACCTTTAGCCACGATATCGGTCTTTGCCTGGTTCTCTTTTTTGTTATTAATGAGAATCCAACCAATCAAGGCCAGAATGCCAACGACAATAACTATGGTAAAAATTGTTCTCTTCATTTCTATCGATTATTTTTCTTGTTTTTGGTGGGTCTATCGAGCTACTCTGTTAGCAAGGACTTGATGTTTCCGTTGGATTTTATTAATTCAATTTGCGCCACTTTATATTTTAGAAGCGCTTCGTTATAACTATTTTGTGCAGCTACCAGATCTGTTTCTGAGGTCAATAAATCCGTTAAGCTCGCTAATCCATTTTGGTAGTTATTTTGGGTACTGTTAAAAACTTCTTCAGCCAGCTGCTTGTTTTCTTCTTGCGTTTTAATAGTCGTTAAGCTATTTTTTAATTGGTTCGTAGCATTATCATAAGCCATTTTTAAGGAATTGGATGTGTTACGAATATCCTGATTAATTTTTTGTAGCTCTACTTCGGATTGCCTAACACGGGATCTCCTGGCAAAACCATCGAAGATGGGCACTTTCAAGGTTAGCGTTAATGCCGACATATCATAGTTTAACGCTTTACTACTATATAAGTCGAAACGATTACTTTGGCTATTAAGCATATAATTGGCACCTAGGGATAAATTAGGATAATATTCGGCAATATATGCTTTGCGTTGATGTTGTAGTAAGGTTTCCTGACTTTTCAGTACCTTAAACTGTACCATACGTTCTAAATTAAATCCGTCATTGTTCAATTGAAGCGCCTCTTGTTCCAGTTCTTTTACAGCTTGATAAGGAAGATTAATCTCTTCGGTAACGGGCATACCCATATAATACTTTAACAAATTCTTTTGCTGGGTAATAGTAGTCTGTAATTCTTGCTTTTGAGCCAATAGATTGCTTTTATTAACTTTCATACGATCGAGATCGATTTTTTTGGCTAAGCCCAGTTCAAACTGGCTAGATACCATCGTTAGCAGTTTTTCTGTGCGATCCAAATTAGCATCGATTACGTTGAGTTGTTCTCGATTGATAATAACTTGATAGTAGTTGGCTGCTACTTGTTGCAATACATTTTCCTCACTGAGCTCTGCTGCCAAACGATAATATTCTTCAGAGCTTTTTGCGGCTTTTAATCCGGTAAACACGGATTGGTTGAAAAGTTGTTGGTTCAATTGAACCTGTGTCATTGCTCCCCAAGATTGCCCTGCCTTTACCGAGATAAACTCTCCAGGATTGCCACCCATAAATTCTGCTGGTAAAATAAATTGTTGGACCAGCAGGTTATAGGTAAGTGTGCTTGTTACATCGATTTGAGGTAAAGCTCCTGCCCTGACCTCAGTTACTTTATGCTGACCATTAATAATGTCCAGTTTAGCTTTTTCTACAACTTCACTGTTCTTTAAAGCATAATCCAAAGCTTGTTTCAGCGTCAGGGAGTCTTGTGCTTGTAGATGAAAAAAATTAATGAGCAAGAAGCCGAACACCGTGAAGGTTTTTTTTATTCCCATTTCTTATGTTTCAATTATAATTTAATACGTATGACGTTCTATACGCTTCCTTATGTTCCATTAACTACTTATGATGCCTTAATCCATTGATAAATATGGTGGTGGCTATTTTCTGTTTTTCAAAAATCTCTCTGAAAATGGAATTTTCAGGGATATCCTTATTTGCTATTTTGGCGATAGCAACCATCGCTATGCCTTTTAATATGGTAAAGTATATTTGAGACGTTTGTGTAACATCAAATGTTACAAGTTGGTTGTTGGCAATCGCTTTAGTAAAGGCTTGTTGGAGTGCTTCCAATTCCATTTCTTCAGCATATTTGCCTAATGTATTGATTTCAGCCATATTTAAGTTACTATCCGCATGTCCCATAGTGACATGCAATAAGTAATGCTTCTCAAAAAAATCTGTTTTGAGTTTAAGAAAACCGATTAGGGTATCCAAGATATGATCTGACTGATGAAGGATTTGATTAAGTGCTTCCTTCCCTTCAGTAATTAACTGCATAATTACACCAATCACTAAAGCGGTTTTATCAGGGAAATAATAATAAAGATTCGCTTTAGACACGGAGATGTCTTCAGCAATTTCGCTCATGGTTGTCTTGTTTATCCCAAAGTGCGAAAACCGCTTTAAAGCCACCTGTACAATCTGCTGCTTTTTTACTTCATTGGTTTCTATATTAATTTCTTTACTTTTCAACTATTATACTTTTTGACTTTTAATAAATTTTGGTCAAAAATAACGCGTAAGTATGTCAAAGACAAGCAAATAATTATGAAAAGATTAAAATGACATTATTCTGACTTTTGGTGTCGAAGACCATTTAGGAAAATTACGGCCAGTTTTTTTTGCATTTGAGAGATCTCATCAAATTCTTCTTTAGTAGGAATAAACATTGCTTTTTTGTCTTTTAGTACACAAAAACGCATACCTATCATTGCATTAAGGAAAATTTCTGCAATATGCGTAGGTTCTTCGATGTTCATTTCTTCATTTTTATTGGCTTTATTAAAAATATCAGCGATAATTTTTATTTCGAGATCTGCCGCCAGTTGAATAGCACGGGCCAATTCCGCTGGCATTTCGGTCATAGAATTTAAGCTTGGATCGAACAGGTTGTAATACTTCATAGCAAAAGCTAAACGCATATCAATAAGGTACAATACAGCATCTTCGCAATTGTCAATGCCTTGTAGTCCTACTTGAATTTTCGCAATCATTTTTTTTGCAATGTTCTCCAGTACTGCTGCAAAAAGGCTAATTTTGTCCGGAAAATAGTAATATAACAACGCTTTTGACAGGGATAGGTCTTTAGCAATTTCAGTCATGGTTGTTTTTGCAATACCAAAATGTGCAAAACGCTTCGTTGCCGTTTCTATAATCAGCGTTCGTTTTTTGTCGTGATTAACCATTTATCCAATTTTATTCCAACAGATCATGCTTAAAAATAGTTTATATTATACGTCCTTTCTATATACTTGCACATCCATGCAAGTTTGTCTAAGTTTGGGCCTCATTTTTAAGTATCTCATAAATATACGTAAAAATTGAAAATTTGAAAAAAAAAGTCAATGAATGGGATGGTAAACAAGTCTACGTAGTAGGAAGGGCAAATGGATAAAATAAACAAGCGAGAACTGGTCAGGAGCATCACTGTGAAAGAATAGGTATAAAGGCTCAGGTAAATGTTAGCATTCAAAAAGTAAACGCATCTGATGAAAATAGCACAACGGGTTTCATTAAAGGACTATAATACATTCGGTATAGAGGCAATTGCTCGGCAATTTGTTCAAATTCGGCAAGAACAGGATTTAGAAGAACTGTTTGCACAACAAGTATTTGAAAAGGAGCAATTGTTGTTTTTAGGCGGTGGCAGCAACATGCTTTTTGTCCATGATTATGAGGGTTTGGTCGTTCATATGAACATGCGCGGGATAACGCATGAAATAAAAGAGGATGGTGTAGTGGTTTTAGCGAAAGCTGGGGAATTATGGAATGACGTGGTTAATTATTGCGTAGCACATGGTTTTGGCGGAATTGAAAACCTGAGTCTAATTCCCGGGACAGCTGGTGCAGCACCTGTGCAGAATATTGGAGCATACGGTGTTGAGTTAAAGGATGTGTTCCAAAGTTGTAAGGCCTTTGATATAGCCAATGGGATCTTTACCACTTTTGATAAAAACGATTGTGCTTTTGGTTATCGGGAAAGCATTTTTAAAGGAAAGTATAAAGGGAGATATTTAATTACCGAAATAAACCTTTTATTATCTCGGCAGTCTGAAGTTAATACAAGATATGGAGCGATACAAGAAGAATTGGAACGAAGGAGAATTACATCTCCTACGATTAGAGATGTAGCTGAGGTTGTTTCCGCCATTCGGGTAGAAAAACTTCCAGACCCATCAACGATAGGTAACGCGGGTTCCTTTTTTAAGAATCCAATTGTATCAGTAGACACCTTTAATCGATTGGTGTCTAATTTTGTAGACATTGTATATTTTCCTTTTGGGCAGAATCAATTCAAGTTGGCAGCGGGATGGTTAATTGAAAAATGCGGTTGGAAGGGAAAGACCGTGGGGAATACTGGAACATGGAAGAATCAAGCCTTGGTTTTAGTGAATCATGGAAATTCCACTGGATTAGAGATTTATGAGTTGTCAGAAAAAATCATAGAGAGTGTCCAAGAACGATTTGGTATAACCTTGGAGCGGGAAGTAAATGTTATTGCTTAGTTAAACGAAAATTAACTATTCATTAAAAATTATTTTTTTTTGAAAGCTGTTAGCGGGTTTGGCTAGATAGTTGCATAGCTTTAATAGTGAATGTATTTTATAAATAATTAAGCTATTTAAAATGCGATTGTATTAAACTCGGTAACAAGGAAATGCCTTGTTTCCACAAACCCCTAAACAGTATGACAAAGCTAGAATTTAACACCATGGTAACAAAGCAATCGGACTCGTTGAAACTGTATGCCTTACATTTTACACATGATGACGAGGATGCAAATGATTTGGTTCAGGATACTGTGCTCAAGGCAATTACCTATTATGAGAAGTTTAAAGAAGGAACGAATTTAAAAGGGTGGCTATATACCATCATGAAAAATACCTTTATTAATAATTACCGTCGCTTTGTGAAAATAAGCTCTTTTGTTACCAAATCTGATGAAATTTCGTCCGCGAATTTATCGTATAGCGCTACCGGTAATAATGGAGAAAACAAATTTGTTATGGATGATATTAAACACGCCATGGCTAACTTATCGGATGATTATTATGTACCCTTTACCATGTATTTTGAAGGATATAAATATCATGAAATCGCAGATCACTTGGATATTCCAATCGGTACAGTAAAGACACGCATACACGTGGCTCGTAAAACACTAAAGAAATCATTGAAACCTTATCAATTAAGGTCAAAATCATATGCTTACGTAGCCGCTGCGATTTAAGGAAAAGAGAAGCGATATCAGTACGGAATCGGATAGTTTACAGCTATCCGATTTTTTTTAAATTTCTTTTTAGTTTAATTTTTATAAAAAAAACTAACTTCTGAAAGGTTTTAGCAAGGCGATAAGTCTAAACGGAAAGAATTCTCGCCAGGAATTTTTGCAATTGGAGTGATGGAAGTATATTATAGCTTACAACAATTAGCGCTAAGGAATGGCCAAGATAGAAATGAAATCTGGGTGGCCTACCAAGGGATCATTTATGATGTAACGACAAGTCGATTATGGCAGAAAGGGGTGCATTATGAGCATTGGGCTGGTCAAGACCTGACGCTGGAACTTGCAGATGCTCCTCATACTGCGGAAGTATTTAAGCGCTTTAAGACGGTTGGTTTATTACAAACCTAACCGTCGTACCTGATAGGGGTGCCTGTTGCTTGACTTATATAGTAAATGCGGTTAATTGACTGAATGATTCAATCCTTTCGTTGATTTCTTGTTTCGTCAAATTTTCCAGTCGCTCCGTACCAAACTTTTCTACACAGAATGAAGCGAGCGCAGAGCCATAAATTACAGCAGCTTTCATGGAGTCAAAATCGGTTGCGTTGACGTGGGCTAAATAACCAATAAATCCACCAGCAAAAGTATCACCCGCTCCTGTTGGGTCAAATACTTCTGCTAAAGGTAAGGCAGGAGCTGAAAAAATACGATTTTCACCAAACAGAAGGGCACCATGTTCCCCCTTTTTAATAATTAGGTATGATGGGCCTAATCGTAAAATAACTTCCGCCGCTTTGACTAATGAATATTGACCGGATAGTTGACGGGCCTCTTCGTCATTAATCGTCAATACATCCACTTGCTTAAGTATATTTTTTAAATCATCAAGTGCGATATCCATCCAAAAATTCATTGTATCCAGCACAACTAATTGAGGCCTTTTGTCTAACCGTTCAAGTGCTTTTAGCTGCACTTGCGGACTGAGATTTCCCAATAGGATATAATTAGCATCTTGGTATGATGGAGGAATGATCGGATCAAAGTCGGCCAAAACATTCAGCTCAGTAATCAGGGTGTCCCGGCTATTCATATCGTTGTGGTATTTGCCAGACCAAAAAAAAGATTTTTCTCCTTGCTTGATTTGAATACCAGTAATATCAATATGGTGTTTTGAAAATTTAGAAAGATTGTTTTCTCCGAAGTCTTCTCCTACCACGCCAATAATTTTTACTTGATCATAACAATATGATGCAGCGAGAGCAGCGTAACTGGCAGCACCGCCAACTATTTTATCGGTTTTACCAAAAGGTGTTTCCAAGGCATCAAAAGCAACCGAACCGAGAATGATTAAACTCATAATAATAGAAAGAAATAGTGTATTTAAGCAAATATGCGCCGCAAACATAGCTAAAAAGCGATGCATATGCAACAGGTCGAAACCCGTCCAATTTATAAGCTCTTTTGAGTTAACGTTATCCATTCTTATCCCTAACGTAATCCCAAAAAGTAAAAAGAAATCAAATAGAAAATAGAAAAATAGAATATAAATTCTCAATGTTATCGTTTTTTAACCGTAAACTCACCGTAAATTTACCGTATTATTTACGGTAAATTTACGGTGAGTTTATGATCTATTTACGATAGAAGTATATATTTTTTTATATTCTAAATAGTATTTTTCTAATTTTTTTATACCTTTTTTAGAGAAGACAGTTCGAGAATGGTTGGGAGTAGGGCAATTGCCGGTTGTGGTTATAAAATGAGGATCATGAAAGTTTCAAGGAGAAAATTTATGGTAATAACCAATTAATCAGGCTTTAATGCATAAAAAAAGCCTTTTCCAGTACTGGAAAAGGCTTTTAGTTCGCTCCTGAAGCTGGGCTCGAACCAGCGACCCTCTGATTAACAGTCAGATGCTCTAACCAGCTGAGCTATTCAGGAGTGTTTTCTGGTTATGTCAATTCTTCTAAATATTCTTTTTCCGAACTGCGATGCAAATATAGGCTAATGTTTTAAATTGTCAAATGATTTTTTGTTTTTTGTAGCACCTGCGATTGATTTTGGCAGTATATTTCTCATTTTCAGATGGAAAAATAGTTTTGAAAAATGCGCTTCTTATCCTCATTTCTTTCCGCATCTAACAACGCAATTACCACACGTTTCATAAACAATACAAAATGCGGATTGTTAGATAATGGGCAGTGAAAATGTCAAGGCACTGTTAAACGAATTCAGCGTGTTTATACTTAGTGTTTTTTGTACACTATTTTGCGAATTTAGTTTTATATTTGTCCGTACTTTAATAATGGAGAAGAATAATCAGGAAAGGTTGCGTAGGATTGTAAAAATTGTCACCTTTGCGCATCATTTTGGAGTCTTTTAAATTATTGTAATGAAATGCTCATTCGGCAATAAACTAAATAATGCCTTACGTGAATATTTCAATGGTCGTTAAAGAAAAACGTATATACTTATGAATATTGTTATAGTTGGTGGCGGTTTTGCAGGGATGAATTTAGCCAAACAACTGTCAAAAAACAAAAGCCTGAATATTACCTTGATAGATAAAAATAACTATCATTTTTTCCCTCCGTTAATTTATCAGGTAGCTACAGCTTTTATAGAAACATCTATTATTACGTATCCTTTTCGTAAGATGTTTAGTAAGGCGGCTAATTTCAGGTTTCATTATGGAGAATTGAAAGCTATCGATGTTTCCGAAAAAGTCGTGTCTACAAGTTCAGGAGAGGTGTCGTATGATTATTTAGTTTTGGCCATGGGCACGGAAACAAATTACTTTGGTATGGAAAACGTAGAAAAGTATGCTGTGCCTATGAAAACGATAGACGATGCCATTAATTTGAGGAATCACATTCTTCGCAATGGTGAACGTGCGGCACAGGGCCATAGCGATGCCGATCGTGAACGGTTTTCAACCATTGTCATATCAGGAGGCGGACCAACAGGTGTAGAATTGGCAGGAATGTTAGCCTATATGAACAAAAAGATATTAGCAAAGGAATATCCTGAGTTCTCTCCTAATGGTAGAATGCGAATTGTCTTGGTAGATATGGCACCTAGCCTGTTAGGGCCAATGAGTAAAAAATCACAACAAGAAGCCTATGAGGTTTTGCAGGATATGGGGGTAGAGGTGAAGTTGAACACAGGCGTGAAGGATTATGTTGATGGTAAGGTTATTTTTGCAGATGGATCTACCATTGCAACAGATACCTTAATCTGGTCGTCTGGAGTTATTGCAAAAGAAGCTCCTGGTTTACCAAAGGAATCTATTGGCAGAGGACGGCGAATTTTAGTGGATGCTTATAATAAAGTACAGGGAGTAGATGATGTGTTCGCTATCGGAGATATTTGTTTGCAAACCAGTGATACGGCATTCCCTAATGGTCATCCTCAATTAGCCCAGGTAGCCATACAACAAGGAAAATTATTAGCGAAAAATTTAGACAATATCCTAGAAAAGCGGCCGTTAGAAGCATTTAAATATAATGATAAAGGAAGTATGGCTATTATAACCAAGAACAAGGCTGTGGTTGATTTGCCTAAATTTACGTTTACGGGCTGGTTTGCATGGTTAACATGGTTATTTATTCATATTATACCTATTGCCGGCTTTAGAAATAAAATTAAACTGGTTACGGGTTGGTTTTGGTCATTTTTAACCAATAACCCAAGTCTACGTTTGATTATCAGACCTAATACTCAAGGAGATAATAAATCTGCGTAGGGTATAAAACAATAAAGGTTGGGTTTTCGACCCAACCTTTATTGTTTATAAGAGTTCTTTCAGCAGGGATTTCCAACCGACAATACCCTCAAGAAAGGAGGCTAAATCGTGAATGGCAATCCGCTCTTGTTCCATCGTATCGCGATGCCTTATCGTAACCGTATCGTCCTGTAAACTTTGATGATCTACGGTAATACAAATGGGGGTACCAACGGCATCTTGCCTACGATAACGTTTACCAATGGCATCCTTTTCTTCATAAATAAGGTTGTAATCCATTTTTAATAGCTGCATAACTTCTCTTGCTTTTTCAGGTAATCCATCTTTTTTAGTTAACGGAAATATGGCAGCTTTAATGGGGGCCAATACCGGATGAAGGCGAAGTACTGATCTGGAGTCCTGCTTTTCAGCTGTACTTAAATCTTCTTCTTCGTAAGCATTGCACAAGGTAGTCAAAAACATCCGGTCTAAGCCAATCGATGTCTCTATGACATATGGAATATAATTTTGATTTATTTCCGGATCAAAATATTGCATCTTCTTTCCTGAGAATTGCTGATGCTGGCTTAAATCAAAATCCGTTCTCGAATGAATACCTTCAACTTCTTTGAAACCAAACGGAAATTCATATTCAATATCAACGGCAGCATTGGCATAATGCGCTAATTTCACATGATCATGGTACCGGTATTTTGCTGGATCGGGTTTCAGTGCTAAGTGCCATTTTAAACGCGTCTCTTTCCACCGCTTATACCATTCTAATTCGGTGCCAGGTCGAACAAAAAATTGCATTTCCATTTGCTCAAACTCGCGCATACGCATAATAAATTGTCGGGCTATGACCTCATTTCGGAAAGCTTTGCCAATTTGCGCGATACCAAAAGGAATTTTCATACGACCTGTTTTCTGCACATTCAGGAAATTAACAAAAATACCTTGAGCGGTTTCTGGGCGTAAGTAAACTTCTTCCGATCCGTCGGCCATTGCACCCATCTGCGTGCTAAACATCAGGTTAAACTGTCGGACTTCTGTCCAGTTTTTGGTGCCAGAAATGGGGCAGACAATATCGTGCTCTTCAATAATTAGCTTTAAGCGACCTAGATCATCCGCATTAAGCGCATCATCTAAAGCAGTTTGTAGTTTAGATGCTTTATCGGTTTTACCATCTTTTTCGTAACGTGCTATTTTATCTTCTATTAACTGGTCAGCTCTGTAACGTTTTTTTGAGTCCTTATTGTCGATCATCGGATCATTGAAGCCATCTACATGTCCGGAAGCTTTCCATATCTTAGGATGCATAAATATAGCGGAATCAATGCCAACAATATTTTCATGGAGTTGTACCATGGCTTTCCACCAGTAGGTTTTAATGTTGTTTTTTAATTCTGCACCTAATTGGCCGTAATCATAAACGGCACTCAAGCCATCGTAAATTTCACTTGAAGGAAAAACAAAACCATATTCCTTCGCATGCGCTATAACATTTTTAAAAAGTTCGTCGTTGGTTTTCATCAAAAAAATTATTGTATTGTTGTAAACGTTCTATCCACTAGCAGCAGATAACAGGCAGGACAAACCTAATATAAAATTCTTACATTTTTTGCTTATTATGGCAAAATCAGCAGATGGCTAACTACTGTTTACATGAATGAACATTGTTGTCGGGATACCGATCACGTCAAAAGTATAAAACTGTTTTGGTTTACCGTTGGTTTACCTAGCTTTGTAGCATAGAATAATGTTCATGATCCATATTCTTTTCTATGAATAGATTCTTTTATGTTGGTTTATTGGTACTGTCGTGTATGGTTTGCAGCTGCTCTCCAAAGGCAGCGAACAGTGACGATCTTGAAACCCCCGCTAGTTTAGCACTAAAAACGGTAGATGATCTCTATACATTTTTAACCTACCGTGAACGTCGAGTGCCTCTCATCAGCGCACATAGGGGTGGCCCAGAACCAGGTTATCCGGAAAATGCTATTGAAACTTTTCAGCATAGTATCAAGCAACAACCGTTAATTATAGAATGTGACATTGCTTTAACGAAAGATTCGGCCTTGGTTATGATGCACGACGACCAATTGGATCGGACGACATCTGGGAAGGGCTTGTTAAAACACTATACATTAGCTGAATTGAAACAATTGATGTTAAAAGATAATGATGGAAAACAAACGGCATATCGCATACCTACCTTAGACGAAGTTTTAAAGTGGGGAAAGGATAAGGTGATTTTTACATTGGATGTGAAGCGAGGCGTTCCCATGGAGAAAGTTGTTGAAGCCGTTAAACGAAATGATGCGGCTGCCTATGTCATTATGATTACCTATAATGCTACACAAGCTTTAGAAGTACATCAGTTGGCTCCTGATTTGATGATTTCAGCAAGCATACAAAAATGGGATGATTTTTTGCGGCTCAATGACTATGGTATACCTGATAATCGATTAGTTGCTTTTGTAGGGGTAAGTGAACCTAAGCCCTTACTTTATAAACAGCTTCATGAGCATGGTATTATGTGTATCTTGGGTACTATGGGTAACTTGGACAACAGGGCCAAAGCAAAGGGAGATAAATTATATTATCAGTTGATTGAAAGGGGTGCAGATATACTTTCTACAGATCGGCACCGTGAGGCGGGAGTCCAATTGATGCGTTATACGAAGGATCATCAATGCTATTCACCTTATTTAATTCCTTAGAAAAATAAAAATATAACGAGAAGTATTATCGTTTTTAGGTGAACTTCCATATGGTCACAAATTTAATAAGCCTCTTAGTTAATCATTGAAATAGTGTTTCGGAAAATCTGTGTTTTTTATTGCATTAACCCAATAGTTATTAACCGTTTCATCGCTTTACTGAACATTATGGCATACTTTATGTTACTTAGGTAAGAGTAATTAACAAATTAATAATTAACATTGAAACTTATGAAACGTGTATTTTTATTTTCAGCATTAGTATTAGGTAGTTTTTTTGGCTTAAAGGCCCAAAATGTAGATGTCAATAAACCACAGCTGTCAGAGGATGTGGGCTTAACACCAATCAAAAAGGGAAACTGGATGGTTGGTGGAAGTCTGGGCTCCATGGGATACAGTTTTGAAGGTAAATCTTTCAATATTAATGTCAATCCGCAAGCCGGTTATTTTGTGTCTGATGGAGTAGCCATAGGTTTGTCTCTTAAAGGAGGCTACCAATCAGAGAAAGATAAAAAAGATTTATGGACTTATGGAATTGCACCGTTTGTTCGTTACTTTTTCCCTGAGGGTTCTTCTTCAACAGGACGTTTCTTCGGACAGGGAAAAGTGGGGATTGCTGGCGCAAGTGGGGGGAGTGATGTAACCTTTGCTGCTGGTTTAGGCCTTGGGTATGCACATTTTATTACGCGCAGTGTTGCATTGGAAGCCATGGTTGGTTATGATTATTCTAAGGCTGCAACTGCAAGTGCTTCTGCTCAAAATGGTTTAGGCTTTAGCCTTGGTTTCCAGATTTATTTACCTGGACAGGGCAATAAATAATTTTTAGTATAGCAGTATTAGAAAATCAGCGAGATACGGAAAACCATCCGTATCTCGCTTTTTATTTTATTTCAATTCATTCCGAAAAATGCATAAATCTGTATCTTTACATGCAGGTATGACAACTGAAAAATATTATATTGTTGATGTAGATAGAAAGGAAGATACTATTTATTGTTACCACAATCAAATGGGTGAGAAATTCATCCCTAGCCATCGCCATAAAAAAGGACAGTTTTTATATACAGAGGGAGGAATCGTATTCGTTAAAACAAAGGAGAAGTCTTATTTTTTACCCGCGAGGCACTATATGTGGATTGCACCAGAAATAGAACACAGTATTCATCCCAGTTCTCCTGAAGTGATTATGCGCAATCTTTATTTTCCTATTGCGACAAAAGATGATGCCTTTTATTATCATACGAGCATTCACCCTGTGAACGATTTGCTTTTGGAATTGATGTTGTTTACGACGCGTTGGACAGGACATATTGCACCAGAAGATAAAGCTGCTTATCCAGTGGTTGAGGCCATTAAAGTTCTCCTTCCTCAAATTAGTAATTTTTCCCTACCCTTGGCATTGCCGCTTGCTAAAGATCAACGATTAAAACAATTAATTGCTCATGTAGAAAACAATTTAGGTAATGATTTTTTGTTTAATGATCTAGCAATTGATTTTGGATTCAGTCCGCGTTCACTTTCCCGCTTGTTTCAAAAAGACTTAGGTATGTCCTTCGTACAATACCTAACAGCCTTACGGATGTTGAAGTCTCTACAGCTATTGCTAGAGAAATCATTGACCGTAAATGAAGTGGCCGCGCAAGTAGGTTACAGTAGTTTACCTACGTTTAGCAATACCTTTTATAAAATGATTGGTATTCGGCCAAGTGAGTATATTAAAATGAATACCATACGCCATCATAAAGCATAAATTTTTTAACTTTCTCCATTCTTTTTATTATCATTGCGGTTATATTTGACAGATATGAGATTCATAGTTTCAACTTCAACTTTACTTAAGCAATTACAAGCCGTAAATGGTGCTTCCAGCAGCAGTACCGTATTGCCGATTTTAGAGAATTTTTTGTTTGAGATAAAAGATAATTTACTGACGATTTCTGCTACTGATCTGCAAACAAGCATGATTACTTCTTTGCAGGTAGAGTCAAAAGAAGATGGTAAGGTTGCCGTTCCCGCTAAGATCTTAATAGAAACGTTAAAAACATTACCTGATCAACCCATTGCATTTTCCGTAGATATACAAACGTATGCTATAGAAATAAGCGCAGGGGATGGAAAATATAAGCTGAGTGGTGAAAATGCGGAGGATTTTCCTAAAATTCCTGTTGTAGAAAACCCTTCTACGGTACACATTCCAGCATCTGTTTTATCAGAGGCTATCAATAAAACTATTTTTGCGGTAAGCAATGACGAACTTAGGCCAGCGATGACCGGCGTACTTTGCCAATTAACACCTCAAAATACTACTTTTGTTTCTACGGATGCACATAAATTAGTGCGCTATCGTAGGGCTGATGTAAAGTCTGAAAGCGCAGCTTCGATGATTTTGCCAAAGAAAGCATTAACGTTGCTTAAAAGTTCCTTACCGTCTGAAGACGTGGATGTGGCCGTAGAATACAATAATACCAGTGCTTTTTTCAAGTTTGGTAATATTCATTTGATTTGTCGACTAATTGATGAGCGCTACCCTGATTACGAGGCGGTTATCCCACAGGTAAATCCAAATAAATTAACGATTGACCGTGTATTGTTGTTGAATTCCCTAAGAAGGGTAGTCATTTTTGCCAATAAAACAACACATCAAGTCCGTTTGAAAATTACTGGTAGCGAATTACATATCTCTTCGGAAGACTTAGATTTTGCCAATGAAGCACATGAACGCTTAAGTTGTCAATATGAAGGAGAGGATACAGAAATTGGTTTCAATGCAAAATTCTTGATTGAAATGTTAAGCAACTTGGAATGTGAAGAAGTAGTGCTTGAGATGAGTACACCGAATAGAGCTGGTCTTTTACTTCCGGCGATAGCAGAAGAGCACGAAAATATCTTGATGTTGGTAATGCCCGTTATGCTAAATAATCAAGGATAAAATTAGCCGTATTCAATAGACGACAAGCCTGTGGAAGTAATCACGACGATCATTGATTTTATCTTACACATTGATAAGCATCTGGTAGATATTGTTAATACCTATCAAGCGTGGACTTATCTTATTTTATTTTTAATCATTTTTGCGGAAACAGGCTTGGTAGTTACCCCTTTCTTACCGGGAGATTCTCTTTTATTTGCTGCGGGTGCTATAGTGGCTAAGCCAGACACAGATCTTAATATTGTGCTGCTATGTGGGCTACTTATCTTAGCTGCCGTTTTGGGTGATTTGGTTAACTATCATGTCGGGAAATATATTGGTCCGGTAGCCTTTAGCGGGAAGTATAGGTTGCTTAAAAAAGAATATTTAGAAAAAACGCAACGTTTTTATCTAAAACATGGTGGCAAGACCATAATATATGCTCGATTTGTTCCGATTGTCCGAACATTTGCTCCTTTTGTCGCTGGTGTTGGTACCATGAGCTATTCGAAGTTTGCGTCATTCAATATTATCGGCGGCTGTTTGTGGGTCGCTGCCTTTCTGTTTTTGGGGTATTATGTTGGCGGTAGACCTATCATCAAGGATAATTTTACCTACGTCATCTTTGCTATTATTTTACTTTCCCTTTTACCCCCTTTATTCGAGATGATCAGAGGAAAAAGCGGTCAAAAAAAGGTGGATAAGCCTGATTAAGCCATAACGCTTTCGATGTAAAGAAGAATTACAGGGCGAGAAGTGTTACCTACATCATTAAAATAAAAAAAAATAATCCGCTAAGTATTTGATAGTTAAAGGAAGTTTTCTATCTTTGCCCTCCCTTTGTGGGATTACTATGTCTTGAGCGAAGCCCTACTGCTTCGATGGACAACAACAGAAATTAAATAAAATGTCAGGAATTATTGGAAAAAAAGTAGGAATGACCAGCATTTTTGACGCTGAGGGAAAGAATATTCCCTGTACAGTGATTGAAGCTGGCCCGTGCGTGGTAACGCAGATACGCACGGAAGAGAATGACGGTTACGCAGCAATCCAGCTGGCTTTCGACGAAAAGAAAGAAAAGAACACAACCGCATCATTGAAAGGGCATTTTGCGAAAGCAAAAACAACGCCTAAGCGTAAGTTGGTAGAATTTGAGGTTTTCCCTGAAGAAAAGAACCTTGGAGATGTCGTTACTGTTGATATTTTTGCCGAAGGCGATTATATCGATGTGGTAGGTACTTCTAAAGGTAAAGGTTTCCAGGGCGTTGTGAAACGTCACGGTTTCGGTGGTGTTGGTGGCCAGACCCATGGTCAGCACAACCGTATGCGTGCACCGGGTTCATTAGGTGCTTCATCTTGGCCTTCTCGTGTATTCAAAGGTACGCGTATGGCTGGCCGCACAGGTGGCGACCGCGTTAAGGTTCAAAACTTACAAGTGTTGAAAGTGTATCCAGAGCAGAATTTGCTAGTCGTTAGCGGTTCGGTTCCCGGAGCAAAGGGTTCTTACGTAATCGTAGACAAATAAGAAGATGGAAGTACAAGTTTTAAACATTTCAGGTAAAGAAACAGGTGCCAAGGTGCAACTTCCTGAAGCGGTATTCGGTGTAACGCCTAACGATCACGCAATTTATTTAGATGTAAAGCAGTACTTGGCTAACCAACGTCAAGGTACACATAAATCTAAACAACGTAATGAGATTGCCGGTTCTACCCGCAAATTACACAAACAAAAAGGTACTGGTGGAGCCCGTGCTGGTAGTATTAAATCACCTTTGTTTAATGGTGGTGGTCGTGTTTTTGGTCCTCAACCTCGTGACTACAGTTTTAAATTGAACAAAAAGTTAAAAGCTTTAGCACGTAAATCAGCTTTAAGTTACAAAGCGCAAGAAAATAATATCGTTGTTTTGGATGAAGTGAATTTCGATTCTATCAAAACTAAAAACTACGTAAAGCTTGTGAACGACTTAAATGTAGCGGACGAGAAGACGTTATTAGTTTTACCGGCGTTGAACAAAAATGTTTATTTATCAAGCAGAAATCTGAAGAAAGCAAAAGTGGTTACAGCATCAGACATCAATACATATGATGTATTAAATGCTACCAAACTTTTGTTAACAACGGAGACTGTTAAAACATTGGAGGAGGCATTTGCCAAGTAACATGGAAATTTTAAACAAACCCGTATTGACGGAAAAAGCAGCGATTTTAACAGAGAAGTCAAATCGTTATGCATTTAAAGTGGATCACAGAGCCAATAAAATACAAATTAAGGCTGCAGTTGAGCAGATGTTCGGCGTTAATGTTGAATCGGTAAATACCATGGTTGTTTGTGGAAAGACAAAAAGTCGTTATACAAAAGCTGGAAATATTACTGGTCGTGCTCCTAAATATAAGAAGGCCATCATTACATTGAAAGATGGTGAAACTATTGACTTTTACAGTACTATATAATTAGAAATGGCAGTTAAAAGATTCAAACCGGTTACTCCAGGTACTCGCTTTAGAGTGGGGGCCGACTATAGTGATGTTACAACCAATGTGCCTGAAAAGTCATTAGTTGTAAAAATCAAGAAGTCTGGAGGTAGAAATAATACCGGTAAAATGACTATGCGTTATCTCGGTGGGGGACATAAAAAAGCATACCGATTGATAGATTTTAAACGCGATAAAAAAGATATCCCCGCGAAAGTAGCTACTATCGAATACGATCCCAATCGTACGGCTCGTATTGCATTATTGCATTATGTAGATGGTGAAAAACGTTATATCATTGCGCCAGAAGGTTTACAAGTTGGTCAGACCATTATTGCTGGCGAGCAAGTAGCTCCTGAGGTAGGAAATACGTTACCATTAAAGAATATTCCGCTTGGTTCGATCATTCATAATATTGAATTGAATCCAGGGCAGGGTGGTTCAATCGCACGTAGTGCAGGCACCTATGCGCAACTTTCAGCCCGTGATGGTAAATATGCGATTATTAAATTACCTTCTAGCGAAACCAGAATGATTTTAGCAACCTGTGTTGCTACCATTGGTGCGGTTTCAAATGCTGAAAAAGCTAACCAAGTGTTAGGTAAAGCAGGTAGAAAACGTTGGTTAGGTCGTCGTCCTCGCGTTCGTGGTGTCGCTATGAACCCGGTAGATCACCCAATGGGTGGTGGTGAAGGTAGGGCATCCGGAGGTCATCCGCGCTCGCGCAAAGGGTTATTAGCTAAAGGCTTCAAAACCCGTTATAAGAAGAAAACATCGAATCGTTACATCATTGAGAGAAGGAAAAAATAATGGCTCGTTCAATTAAAAAAGGTCCTTATATCGATCATAACTTAGAGAGAAAAGTTCTTTCTATGAATGAAACCAACAAGAAATCAGTAATTAAAACTTGGTCACGTAGATCCATGATTTCCCCTGATTTCGTTGGTCATACCTTCGCAGTTCATAACGGAAATAAATTCATTCCGGTGTATGTAACCGAGAACATGGTTGGCCATAAGTTAGGAGAGTTTGCTCCAACCAGAACATTTAGAGGTCACGCTGAAAAGAAAAAATAATAGGCAATGGAAGCAACAAATAACGTAAAGAAGAAAAAATCTGTACTGATAAGAGAAAGAAAAGAGCAGGCACAGAAGGGTGGTGCTTCTACTGCCAAATTATTGAACTGCCCTACGTCTCCACGTAAGATGCGTTTAGTAGTCGATCTTATCAGAGGTGAAAAAGTAGAGAAAGCATTGTATATTCTAAAATATACAAATAAAGAGGCCGCTGGTAGAGTTGAGAAATTATTATTATCAGCGATTAAAAACTGGGAAGCCAAAAATGAAGATAAGCGTGTTGAAGACAGTGAGCTCTATGTAAAAGAGATATCTGTTGGAGGCGGCCGTCAATTAAAAAGATTAAGACCTGCACCGCAAGGCCGTGGATACAGAATTCGCAAGCGTTCTAACCACGTAACCCTTGTTGTTGACAGCAAAACTACTGAACCACAAAACTAATTAGGAGAAATGGGACAAAAAGCACATCCAATAGGTAACAGATTAGGAATCATCAAAGGTTGGGATTCTAACTGGTTCGGTGGCAACAACTACTCCGATAAATTAGTTGAAGACGAGAAGATCAGAAAATATCTTTCTGTTCGTATCGCTAAAGGTGGCGTAGCTAAAGTTGTTATCGAGCGTACATTAAAGCGTCTTACCGTGACGATTCATACTGCTCGGCCAGGTATTGTCATCGGTAAAGGCGGACAGGAAGTTGATAAGATTAAAGAAGAGCTTAAAAAGCTTACCAAGAAAGATGTTCAAATTAACATCTTCGAAATCAAGCGTCCAGAGTTAGATGCACAATTAGTTGCTGATGGCGTAGCCAAGCAATTAGAAGCGCGTATATCTTTCCGTCGTGCGATGAAAACAACCATTGCATCGACTATGCGTATGGGTGCAGAAGGGATTAAGATTATGTGTTCTGGCCGCTTAGGTGGAGCCGAAATGGCTCGTACCGAACAGTATAAAGAAGGCAGAATCCCGTTGCATACCTTCCGTGCGGATATCGATTATGCATTGGCTGAAGCCCACACTACATATGGTAAAATAGGGGTTAAAGTGTGGATTTGTAAGGGGGAGGTTTATGGCAAGCGTGATCTTTCTCCAAATGTGGGCCAAGGAAATGTAAAAGGTAGAGGGGGTGAAGGGCCAAGTAACTTTGGTGGAGGTGACCGTAACCGAGGTGGAAATGACCGTCGTGGTGGTGGTAGAAATGACCGCCGTGGTAGCGCAGGAGATCGCCGTGGAGGCCGCACCGGAAATCGTGGTGGCGCACCAGCTAGGGGTAAGAACTAAAATTAGGTATCATGAAAGTACTGTCCGTTGGGCAGTTTGTTTAATCATATTAATACAATGTTACAGCCAAAAAGAACGAAGTTCAGAAAGATGCAGAAAGGCCGCATGAAGGGTAATGCCGGACGCGGTGCTGAGTTAGCTTTCGGATCTTTCGGAATAAAATCATTAGAGCCGGCATGGATTACCAGCCGCCAGATTGAAGCGGCTCGTATTGCGGTAACCCGTTATATGAAACGTGAAGGTCAAGTTTGGATCCGTATTTTCCCAGACAAACCGGTTACGAAAAAGCCTGCAGAGGTTCGTATGGGTAAGGGTAAGGGTGCTCCCGAATACTGGGTTGCAGTTGTACGTCCAGGTCGTATGTTATTTGAAGCAGAAGGCGTTCCTTTAGCCGTTGCTAAAGAGGCATTGCGCTTAGCTGCACAAAAGCTTCCGGTACAAACCAAGTTCGTTATACGTAGGGATTACGTAGAAGCATAAATCGTCTAGCCCGCCATTTGTTGGCGGGCCTGCCGTTACCAGGCCCGTGTAATTGGCCCATAAAGCCATAAAACAGATTGGTTAATAGACACAACAACAAATAAGAAGGTGGAACAATCCCTATAAAGGTTGGATCCATTACTGTAAAACGAATTATTCAAATGAAAAATTCAGAAATCTTAGAATTGTCAAAAGAGGAACTCGTAGCTCGTATCGCAGAAGAAAAGGCTGCCCTCAACAAGTTGAAATTTGCTCATGCTGTTTCTGCTATAGAAAATCCGCTTCGGATTAAAACATCTAGAAAATTAATTGCTCGTTTAAATACAGCACTTTCTGCCCTAAAAAATGCAGAAGCTAAACAAGCACAGGAAGCAGCCGCTGAAGCACAATAATTTAAGTCGAAAATGGAAAGAAATTTAAGAAAAACAAGAATCGGCTTGGTAGTAAGCAATAAAATGGATAAATCCATTGTAGTGGCTGTTGAACGTAAGGTAAAACACCCTATTTATGGTAAATTCGTTAAAAAAACTACCAAATTTAAGGCTCATGACGAACAAAACACCTGCGGTATCGGCGATACGGTGTTAATTATGGAAACTCGTCCGCTGAGTAAAACTAAAAATTGGAGATTAGTTGAAATTTTAGAAAGGGCTAAGTAACATGGTACAACAGGAATCAAGACTAACAGTGGCCGACAACAGTGGAGCTAAAGAGGTTTTAGTGATCCGTGTGTTAGGCGGTACCGGTAAGCGTTATGCATCATTAGGCGACAAGATTGTTGTAACCGTTAAAAGTGCGATCCCTTCCGGAAATATCAAAAAAGGAACAGTTTCAAAAGCTGTTGTTGTTCGAACAAAAAAAGAAGTACGTCGCAAAGACGGGTCTTATATCCGTTTTGACGACAATGCGGCTGTATTGTTAAATAATCAGGATGAACCACGTGGTACACGTATCTTTGGCCCGGTTGCCAGAGAGCTTCGTGAAAAACAGTTCATGAAAATTGTATCATTAGCACCGGAGGTTTTATAACATGGGAAAGATTAAATTAAAAATCCGTAAAGGCGATTTGGTACAGGTGATTGCCGGTGATTCTAAAGGAACACAAGGTAAGGTTTTAGAAGTAATCGTTGATAAGAATCGTGCGGTTGTTGAAGGTGCTAACTTAGTATCTAAACACACAAAACCTAATGCAGCCAACCCTAACGGTGGTATTATTAAAAAGGAAGCACCAATTCACATTTCTAACTTAGCGCTCATCGACCCTAAGACGGGTAAAACAACTCGCGTAGGTCGTCAGAAAAATAGCGATGGCAAGTTAGTTCGTGTGGCTAAAAAATCAGGGGAGGAAATTAAGTAATGGCTTACGTACCAAGATTAAAAAGTAAATACAACGAAGAGATTCGTAGCGCACTGAAAGAGAAATTTCAGTATAAAAGTGTGATGCAAGTGCCTAAGTTGGTGAAAATTTCAGTTAATCAGGGTGTTGGTGGTGCAACCACAGACAAGAAGTTAATTGAAACAGCTATCAACGAAATGACTATTATTACAGGTCAGCAGGCTATTGCAGCAAAATCTAAGAAAGATATTTCAAATTTTAAGTTACGTAAAGGCATGCCTGTTGGCGTTCATGTAACCTTGCGTGATAGTAAAATGTATGAATTTTTAGATCGTTTAATAGCAATCGCATTACCGCGGATCCGCGATTTTAAAGGTGTCAACGATAAAGGTTTCGATGGCCGTGGTAATTATACCTTAGGTGTAACGGAACAGATTATCTTCCCAGAAATAAATATTGATAAGATCAGTAAAATTATGGGTATGGATATTACCTTTGTAACTTCGGCTCAAACAGATGTTGAAGCCTTAGAGTTGCTTAAACAATTCGGTTTACCATTTAAAAATCAAAATACAACTAATGGCTAAAGAAGGAATTAAAGCACGTGAAGTTAAACGTGCCAGACTGGTTGCCAAATACGCTGAGAAGCGTGCTGCTCTAAAAGCAGAAGGTGATTATGCAGCATTAGATAAATTACCTAAGAACGCATCTCCTGTTCGTTTGCATAACCGTTGCAAATTAACGGGACGTCCTAAAGGATATATGCGTCAGTTTGGTATTTCGCGGGTTACCTTCCGTGAAATGGCTTTAGCTGGCAAGATTCCGGGAGTGAAGAAAGCTTCTTGGTAGTTTAAGCGGAAAGCCTAAAGCCAAAAGCTGAAAGCTTTCTGTTTTGCATATTCGCGTGAGCTCTTGCTTTACGCTTTGTGCTTTATAGCTCGAATATTAACCGATAGCAGGTCTGGGGCCATGGAGGCCATGGAAACCACTATCAAATTTATATCAAATGAATACAGATACAATAGCAGATTACCTTACACGAGTAAGGAATGCCATTAAGGCCAACCACAGGGTTGTTGAAATTCCTGCATCGAACCTAAAAAAAGAAATTACGAAGGTTCTTTTTGACAAAGGTTACATTGCGAACTATAAGTTTGAGGATAAAGATGTTCAAGGTACTATTAAAATTGCTTTGAAATACCATCCAATAACGAAAGTTCCTGCTATTCGCACATTGACCCGTGTGAGTAAACCAGGTTTGAGAAAGTATGCAGGTGTTGAAACCATGCCGCGTGTTTTAAATGGATTAGGTATAGCAATCTTATCCACTTCTAAAGGAGTGATGACAGATAAGGAAGCGAAGAACCTAAACATTGGTGGCGAAGTTTTATGTTACGTTTATTAATCAGGAGGAAAACACACCATGTCAAGAATTGGAAAAGCACCGATTGCCATCCCTGCTGGGGTTACTGTAACGGTTTCTGACAAGAATTTAGTTACGGTTAAAGGGCCTAAAGGTGAATTAACACAGCAAGTAGATACGGCCATAACCGTTGCTCAAGAAAACGGCAACATCGTAGTAAAACGCCCCACAGATAACAAGAACCATAAGTCATTACATGGTTTGTACCGGGCGTTAATCAATAATATGGTTGTTGGCGTTACAGAAGGATATAAGACAACTCAGGAATTAGTTGGGGTAGGTTACCGCGCCACCCATCAAGGAAGTACGTTGGATCTTGTTTTAGGTTATTCTCACCATATTGTGATGGTACTGCCTAAAGAAGTTAAAGTAACCACAACTTCCGAAAAGGGAAAAAATCCTACGATCACATTAGAATCAATAGACAAGCAATTGATCGGTCAAGTAGCGGCTAAGATCCGTTCGTTACGTGCACCTGAACCATATAAAGGTAAAGGTATCAAGTTTGCTGGGGAAGTATTAAGAAGAAAAGCAGGTAAATCAGCTAAAAAATAATCATCATGGCAGGAAGTAAATTATCTCGCAGAGAGCGAATTAAAAAAGGAATCAGAAAGCATTTATCCGGTTCTGCAGAGCGTCCTCGTCTTTCTGTATATAGAAGCAATAAAGGCATCTATGCACAGGTTATCGATGATGTTACGGGTAAGACCCTTGCTTCTGCATCCTCTTTATCTAAAGATTTTAGTGCTACAGGTACTAAAGTTGAGCAGTCTAAAGCAGTAGGCAAGTTACTTGCTGAAAAGGCTAAAGCAGCAGGAATTAACCAAGTAGTTTTTGACCGTAATGGATATTTGTACCACGGCCGTGTAAAATCATTGGCGGATGGTGCGCGTGAAGGCGGTTTAGACTTTTAATTAAACAGAGAGATGGCAGTAAATAATATAAAAAGAGTAAAATCAAGTGAAATTGAATTAAAAGATCGCTTGGTTAGTATTCAACGCGTTGCTAAAGTTACTAAGGGTGGTCGTACCTTCAGTTTTTCAGCTATTGTTGTAGTAGGAGACGAAAATGGAGTGGTTGGTTATGGTTTAGGTAAAGCTAAGGAAGTAACCGAGGCTATTGCTAAAGGTGTTGATGATGCAAAGAAGAACTTGGTAAAGGTTCCAGTAATCAAAGGTACCGTTCCGCATGCGCAGTTGGGAAAATTTTCTGGCGGTTCTGTTTTAATTAAGCCAGCCGTCCACGGTACAGGAGTATTGGCAGGTGGTGCCATGCGTGCAGTTTTGGAAAGCGCCGGCATCACGGATGTATTGGCTAAATCAACTGGATCTTCAAACCCACACAATGTGGTTAAGGCAACTATCGATGCGTTAACGAAAATGCGTGATGCTTACACTGTTGCCCAAAACCGTGGTGTTGATTTGAATAAAGTATTTAATGGATAAGCACATTATGGCGAAGATAAAAATCACACAGATTAAAAGCGTAATCGACAGAAGCGAGCGCCAAAAGAAAACCATGCAGGCTCTTGGTTTAACTAAAATCAATAAGTCTGTAGAAGTTGAGGCTACACCGGCAATTATCGGGATGGTTAGAAAAGTGAACCATTTAGTTGCTGTAGAGAGTTTATAGTTTGAAATTATTTTTATAGCTTGTCATCCCTTTTGCCTCACTGCTTAAGGGATGTCCATTGTTTTATCGAAATAATTTTAATTTTTTAATCGTTCTCCCTGATTAGTGAAAGCGAAGGGGAACATAACCAAGAGTTTATATCATGAACTTATCAAATCTTAAACCTGCTGCAGGTTCAGTTAAAAGTAAAAAGCGTATTGGCCGTGGAACTGGTTCTGGCCGTGGTGGTACTTCAACTCGCGGACATAAAGGTGCTGGCTCACGTTCAGGAACCAGTACAAAAATAGGTTTTGAGGGTGGGCAAATGCCACTTCAAAGACGTCTCCCTAAAGTTGGGTTTAAAAATCCTAATCGTGTAGAATACGTTGGGATCAATTTAGATGTATTGCAAAGTTTGGCAGAAAAACATCAATTGACGACTATTGATTTCGACGCTTTAAGAGCTCATGGCTTAGTTTCTAAAAAAGATGTGGTAAAAATATTAGGCCGCGGTGAACTGAAATCAAAATTAGAAGTTAAAGCACATGCATTCTCTGCTACTGCCCAAAAACAAATTGAGGCAGCAGGCGGATCGATCGTAAAACTTTAATTAAATGAAGAAGCTAATCACAACCTTAACCAATATCTGGAAGATTGAGGATTTGAGAACGCGTATCTTGAATACGCTTCTATTTCTCTTGATTTACCGGGTGGGTTCGCATATCGTATTACCTGGCGTAAATCCAAATGCGCTTCATCAGGAAGCAAAGGAAGGCCTATTAGGCTTGCTGAATATGTTTGCGGGCGGCTCGTTTTCCAGATCAGCTATATTTGCATTGGGAGTAATGCCTTATATCTCTGCATCTATTGTGGTGCAGCTTTTAGGTATTGCGATCCCTTATTTTCAAAAATTACAGAAAGAAGGGGAAAGCGGCAGAAAAAAAATGACGCAAATTACCCGTTATTTGACATTAGCAATTACACTTGTTCAAGCCGTTGCTTATTTAAGGTCGCAGATTAGTCCGGATGTTAGATTACCATCGTTGGGGGAGCCTTATTTTACCATTTTGGGCACGTTCATCCTTACTGCTGGGACTATGTTTGTAATGTGGTTAGGTGAAAAAATTACCGATAAAGGTATCGGTAACGGTATTTCTTTAATCATCATGGTTGGGATTATCGCTCAGTTGCCTAGTGGTATGTTGAGTGAATGGGCTTCCAGAATGGACGGACATGGGGGGCTGATTCCTTTTATTATTGAGGTGGCAGCCTTGTTCTTTGTCGTGATCTTTACCATTCTTATCGTTCAAGGTGTGCGGAAGATACCGGTTCAGTACGCGAAAAAAATCGTTGGTAACAAACAATATGGAGGGGTACGGCAGTATATTCCATTAAAGGTAAATTCTGCAGGTGTAATGCCGATCATTTTTGCACAGGCTATTATGTTTGTTCCTACAACGTTGGCCCAATTCTTTCCGAATCTTCAATCCTCTTTTTTAACCTCGTTGAGTAATTTTACCTCAGTAGCCTATAATGTAACTTTCGCTATCTTAATTATTGCATTTACGTTTTTCTATACGGCTATCATGGTTAACCCTCAGCAAATGGCAGATGATATGAAAAAGAACGGAGGCTTTATACCCGGTGTGAAACCTGGCTTTGCTACAAGCGGATATATTGATAATGTAATCTCTAAAATTACGCTTCCTGGCTCCGTTTTCTTAGCTATTATCGCGATATTGCCAGCCATTGCAAGTTTGTTGGGCGTGAACAGTCAATTTGCTCATTTTTATGGGGGGACTTCTCTATTAATTTTGGTGGGTGTAGTGTTAGATACCTTGCAGCAAATTGAAAGTCATTTATTGATGCGTCATTATGATGGTCTAATGAAGACTGGCCGCGTTAAAGGGCGCACGGCCTCCATACCAAGCGGGGTAGCCGATCCAACAATATAAGGATAGCATGTCGAAATTGATTTATAAGTCAGAGGAAGAAATCGCTCAAATTCGCAAAAGTGCTGACGTTCTATCCAGAACTTTAGCCGAGATAGCGAAGGCTATTAAACCAGGAGTAAAAACCATCGCTTTAGATAAATTAGCGTTTACCTTTATCCAGGATAATGGGGGTACTCCTGCGTTCCTTAACTATAATGGATTTCCTTATTCTTTATGCATTTCTGTAAACGATCAAATTGTTCATGGTTTTCCGGGTGACTATACATTAAAAGAAGGCGATATCATCAGTGTAGATGGAGGAGTTGTTTTAAATGGTTTTATAAGTGATTCCGCGTATACATTTGCTGTTGGAGAAATCGCTCCGGAGGTAGAGCAACTCTTGCGGATTACTAAAGAAAGCCTAGATAAAGGTGTTGAACAGGCCGTTGTTGGCAGACGGGTTGGGGATATTTCTTATGCAGTACAAGAGCACGTGCGGCCTTTTGGATATGGAATTGTGAAGGAGTTGGTTGGACACGGTGTTGGCATTAACTTGCATGAGAAACCAGAAGTACCAAATTACGGGCATCGTGGGAAAGGGACCAAATTGGAGCGTGGTATGGTCATTGCGATTGAGCCCATGATTAATTTAGGAAAGGCAGGCGTTCGATTTTGGGAAGACGGTTGGACCGTAAGTACTATTGATGCGCAACCTTCTGCTCACTTTGAACATACGGTGGCTATTAATAAAGGTATACCTGATGTTTTAACGACATTTTCTTATATCGAAGAAGTTTTAAATAAAAAAGGTTGATAATCAGTATTTTTATTTTTAACTTTGCAACCCTGTTTGTGCAGGGTTTATAAATAGATAATAATCAATAACATATGGCTAAACAGGCCTCTATTGAACAAGACGGCATCATTAAAGAAGCGTTATCAAACGCCATGTTTCGTGTAGAATTAGAGAATGGACATGAAATAATTGCTCATATATCAGGTAAGATGCGTATGCATTATATTAAAATT
Source organism: Olivibacter ginsenosidimutans (assembly GCF_039542865.1). Classification (NCBI taxonomy): domain Bacteria; kingdom Pseudomonadati; phylum Bacteroidota; class Sphingobacteriia; order Sphingobacteriales; family Sphingobacteriaceae; genus Olivibacter; species Olivibacter ginsenosidimutans. The sequence continues at coordinate 463,952 of NZ_BAABIQ010000005.1, forward strand.
CTTCCCGGAGATCGCGTAAAATTGGAAATGTCTCCTTATGACTTAACCAAGGGTAGAATTACCTATCGGTATAAGTAATAGAGAGAGGTGAATTAAGGGTTAGGAAATTTCCGATTGATTTGAGGGATGTATTTTTAAAGGAAGGCTGTTTAGAATAGATTTGAAACGAATAAATTATAAAAGATGAAAGTAAGAGCATCTATCAAGAAGCGTAGCGCTGATTGTAAAATCATTCGCCGTAAAGGTAAAGTGTTTGTAATTAACAAAAAGAATCCTAAGTTTAAACAACGTCAGGGATAGAAATTTAGAGGTAATAGGTATAAGGTAAAAGGCGGGAGGTTTTTCTGTTGCTTACACCTTACACCTTAAACCTTTTAACTGTAATATGTAATATGGCAAGGATAGCAGGTATAGATTTACCAAGAAACAAAAGAGGAGTAATCGGGCTTACTTATATCTATGGTATTGGGCTCTCAACAGCTAAGAGCATTTTGGCTGAGGCTGGTATTGGCGAAGATACTAAGGTACAGGAATGGACTGATGATCAGTTAACCGCAATTCGTACCATCATTAACGATCGCGTTAAGGTAGAGGGTGCATTACGTTCCGAAGTTCAGCTTAACATTAAGCGTTTAATGGATATCGGTTGTTATCGTGGTTTACGTCATCGTAAAGGTTTACCGCTTCGTGGGCAACGTACAAAAAATAACTCGCGTACTCGTAAAGGAAAACGTAAGACTGTTGCTAACAAGAAAAAAGCTACTAAATAATAATTGATACAATACAATGGCTAAAAGTAAAAAAGTAACCAAGAAGCGTATTGTGGTGATAGAACCCGTAGGGCAAGCTCATATCAATGCAACCTTTAATAATATTATTGTAACCATTACCAACAACCAAGGTCAAACTATTTCTTGGTCATCTGCTGGTAAAATGGGCTTTAAAGGTTCAAAGAAGAACACGCCTTATGCTGCTTCACAAGCCGCTAGTGATTGTGGTAAAGTGGCGCATGATTTAGGTTTGCGTAAAGTTGAAGTTTTTGTTAAAGGACCAGGTGCCGGACGTGAGTCTGCCATTCGTACTTTGCAAACTCAGGGTATTGAGGTAACTTCAATCAAAGATATCACTCCACTTCCGCACAATGGTTGTCGTCCACCAAAAAGGAGAAGAGTTTAATAATTAACGGATTTTTAAAGCTAAGATTCTCTAGCCTCGGGTTAGAAGATACTTTAAAAGAGAAAAAAAATGGCAAGATATACCGGACCTAAGTCCAAAATCGCCCGTAAATTTAGAGAGCCTATTTTTGGCCCTGATAAAGCGTTAGAGCGTAAAAATTACCCTCCGGGCATGCATGGCGTTTCCAAGCGTCGTGGTAAGCAGTCAGAATATGCTGTTCAGCTGCAAGAAAAACAAAAAGCAAAATATACTTATGGTGTATTAGAGCGTCAGTTCGCAAACCTTTTCGATAAAGCCGCTTCAAAAGAGGGGATTACTGGTGAGAACTTGCTCAAATTCTTAGAGGCTCGTTTAGACAATGCCGTATATCGTTTAGGTATAGCACCTACACGTGCAGGAGCCCGTCAATTAGTAGGACACAAACATATCACCGTAAATGGTCAAGTGGTAAATATTCCTTCTTATAGTGTACGCCCTGGCGATATTATCGCTGTTCGCGAACGCTCTAAAACATTGGAAGCCGTTACCAACTCCGTTGCTGGTAGAAAACAAAATAAATATAGCTGGTTAGAATGGGATGCCAATGAGCTAACAGGTAAGTTCTTGAACTATCCTAACCGCGATGAAATTCCTGAAAATATTAAGGAACAATTAATCGTAGAGTTGTATTCTAAATAGGTTTTTAGCAGATAAGTGGCTGTTCATCAAAAGAGCTACTTATCTGTGCTTATACAACAATCATTTCAAACAAACAATTAATTAGAAATAAATGGCAATCTTAGCATTTCAGAAACCGGATAAAGTTATCATGCAAAAGTCCACGGATTTTGACGGAACGTTCGAATTTCGTCCGTTAGAGCCGGGTTTCGGTGTAACCATAGGTAATGCTCTACGCCGTATTTTGTTGTCTTCGCTAGAAGGTTATGCAATTACTTCTGTTCGTTTTTCCGGTGTGTCTCATGAATTTTCTACCATCACTGGTGTAGTAGAAGATGTAACGGAGATTATTTTGAACCTTAAGCAAGTTCGGTTTAAAAAGACAGGTGAGTCAGGGGATTCCGAAAAGATTTTCGTCGTTATCAATGGACAAGATCAGTTTAAGGCTGGCGACATTACTAACCATTCGAGCAATTTTACCGTGCTTAACCCAGAATTGGTTATTTGTAACATGGAAAACTCGGTTACCTTAGAGGTAGAGCTTACTGTGAGCAAAGGCCGTGGTTATGTTAATGCTGAAGAGAACAAAGTTGCCGATGCAGCAGTAGGAGTCATCGCAATTGATTCCATCTATACGCCTATCAAGAATGTAAAATACACGATTGAAAACTTCCGTGTAGAGCAGAAAACCGATTACGAAAAACTTCTATTGGATATTTCTACAGATGGTTCTATCCATCCTGAAGATGCCTTAAAAGAAGCTGCTAAAATCTTAATTCATCACTTTATGTTGTTCTCTGATGAAAATATTTTATTAGAGTCACAAACAAAAGAGGAAACGAAAGAAGTTGATGAAGAGATTTTACATATGCGTAAAATTCTGAAAACAGAATTGGTAGATCTTGATCTTTCTGTGCGTGCATTGAACTGTTTAAAAGCAGCCGATATCCGTAGTTTGGCAGAATTGGTTTCTTATGATGTAGCCGATATGCTTAAATTCAGAAACTTCGGTAAAAAGTCATTAACGGAGATTCAAGAACTAGTAAAGTCTAAAGGTTTATCTTTTGGTATGAACCTATCTAAATATAAGTTAGACGAAGAATAAGAGTATAATAATTTAGCGACCTGTTGCATAATTCCTCTTGCAAAGTAAAAATTAAGAAGTAAAAATTAAAAAGATACGCTTGGTGCCGCACGAAAGGTGCTGCTATAATGGCTTTTTAGTTTTGGCTTTTGACTTTTGAATTAAGAACGGTATGCACAAAACAAAATAAAATGAGACACGGAAAAAAAATTAATCACTTAGGCCGCACAGATAGCCATCGCAAGGCCTTATTGTCCAATATGGCTGTATCGCTTATTAAACATAAACGTATTACTACCACTTTGGCTAAAGCTAAGGCTTTACGTACGTATGTTGAGCCTTTGATTACTAAATCAAAACAAGACACTACGCACTCTCGCCGTACAGTATTTAGCTATGTAAAAGATAAAGAAGCGGTAACGATTTTATTCCGTGAAATTTCGGAAAAAGTAGCTAACCGTCCTGGTGGGTATACTCGGATTATCAAATTAGCTAATCGTCCTGGAGACAACGCTGAGGTTGCTTTGATCGAATTAGTAGACTATAATGAAGTCTATACAAAAGGAGACGCTAAGGTAGAGAAAAAAGCTACCCGTCGCCGCGGTGGCAAAAAGAAAGCAGCTGGTCAAACACCTGTTGAAGAAGCTTCGGAACAACCAGTAGCAGAAGCAACAGAGAAGAAAGCAAAAGGAAGTACTAAGGAAAAGAAGGCAGCAAAAGCTGATGATTTAACGATCATTGAAGGTATTGGGCCCAAAATTGCTGAAGTGTTTACAACCGCTGGTTTGGAAAGTTACGATGCCATAGCGGCGAAAACGGCTGACGAATTAAAGGCAATACTTACAGAGGCTGGTGATCAATTTAATACTGCTGTAACAGACACATGGCCCGAGCAGGCGAAATTAGCAGCAGATGGTAAATTCGAAGAGCTAAAAAAATGGCAAGACGAGCTTAACGGTGGAAAAGAGACCGATGGCGAGACTAAAGAAGGTTAAACCTTTTTAATAAGCTTAGGAAAATCCTCTACTAAAAGTAGGGGATTTTTTATTTTAGTTTTATAGGGTTCAATAGTAGATTAGGAAGGGGTTTTCTTCATCAGGCCAATTGTCTTTGGTGGCGTTGAACGTGCATAAGTTATTCCTTTTTTTGAATGGGGATTTATGGCCTATTTCATTAATTATTTTATGCTTATTTTTATGCTATGGCAGCAGTTGAAGAATTTTTAAACTTACTCATTCAAAGCTTGGATGATTTACGTTTTGTGAAACTTTCGCTTAGTAATTACAGTGGCGAAGAAAAAGCCTTAAAGAATATCTATATTCGGGAAGTTCATATAAAAAGAGAACGTAAACTGGCCTTTACCTTTCGTTATCAAACAAATGATATGGTTAAAAATTATACCTTTCATGAAGCTATAAACCATATTCGTGCGTATCTAAATCAAGCCTTTCGACAAGCAACATTACTTACAACGGTGTTTGATGCGCAACTTGCGAAACATAATAAGCATTGGACACTCAAACGCATGAAACCTAGTGTTACGTCAGTTCCTGATACCTCGCACGATAAGCAAAAGAAAAGAATTATTCCTGCCTCCCTTTCTAAGCGCTATTTGCATGAACTTCAGATTACAGACGAGAAGGGTCAAGTTTACAAAAACGCCCAGAACAAATACAAGCAAATTAACCATTATATTGAGTTATTGCGTCCATTAATCGAAGAAATAGGTATCGCTTCAATACACCGTGTGGTTGATATGGGGTCTGGTAAAGGGTATCTTACCTTTGCATTATATGATTATCTGTATCATGAACTAGGACAGCCAGAAGTGAGCATAATTGGCGTCGAGTTTCGAAAAGACTTAGTTGATTTATGTAATAAAGTTGCCCAGAACGCAGGTTTTGATCAACTACATTTTGAACAGGGGGCAATTAGAGACTACCCAATCAAACCCTTGGATGCGCTGATTGCCTTACATGCGTGCGATACGGCTACGGATGATGCTATTTACCAAGGTATCCGTGGAGGAGCCAAGCTTATCGTCGTTGCTCCCTGTTGCCATAAACAGATTAGACGCCAAATGGAAACAGGGAAAGCAGTCAACACGCTAAGCGTACTTACACGTTTTGGCATTTTTTTAGAACGGCAGGCTGAAATGTTGACAGATGGTCTACGTGCGTTAATCTTAGAATATTTTGGTTATAAAACCAATGTATTCGAATTTATATCGGATGCCCATACGCCAAAAAATGTATTAATTACAGGGTTAAAGTCAAAAATCCCCAATCCACAACGACAATCAGCGTTGCTTGAGCAGATGCGGCAAACAAAACAATATTTTGGGATAAAACAGCATTATCTGGAAGAACTCTTGGATATACGTTAACGTAAGGTCTTGGCTTATTAAACCAGCATATATCCATTAATTTTGCTGCTTATTTAATAGTTTGAGTCCTGTTGAGGTTAAATGTTTGTCCAAAACAATAAAGATATCTGTTTATTGTTTTAGCCTGACATTCTGTCTTAAAAGCCAGCTTGGCACAAGCCTTGATGAATAAAAGATACAAGCGAATTTAGTAAAAAAATAAACAAATAAGATATGTCTAAAATTATTGGAATTGATTTAGGTACTACCAACTCTTGCGTTGCTGTAATGGAAGGTAATGAGCCGGTAGTTATAGCAAACAATGAAGGAAAACGTACCACTCCTTCTATTATAGGATTTGTAGATAATGGTGAACGTAAGGTGGGTGATCCTGCAAAACGTCAAGCGATTACTAATCCTCAAAAAACCGTTTATTCTATCAAGCGGTTCATGGGAAGAACGTATGATGAAGTAACCAGTGAAGCTGCACGTGTACCGTATAAAGTTGTGAAAGGTGACAATAATACACCTCGAGTAGAGATCGGTGATCGTAAATATACACCTCAGGAACTTTCTGCAATGATTCTGCAGAAAATGAAAAAAACTGCTGAAGATTTTTTAGGCCAAGAAGTAACTGAAGCTGTTATAACGGTTCCGGCTTATTTTAACGACGCAGAACGTCAGGCCACTAAAGAAGCAGGCGAAATCGCAGGTTTAAATGTTAAGCGTATCATCAATGAGCCAACAGCCGCAGCGTTAGCGTATGGTTTGGATAAAGCCCACAAGGATATGAAAATCGTTGTATTCGACTGTGGTGGTGGTACACACGATGTGTCTGTTCTTGAATTAGGTGATGGCGTGTTCGAGGTTAAATCTACAGATGGGGATACACACCTTGGTGGTGATGATTTTGATCAAGTGATTATTGATTGGTTAGTTGAGGAATTTAAGAAGGACAACGGTGGATTAGACTTAAGCAAGGATGCAATGGCATTGCAACGTTTGAAGGAAGCTGCCGAAAAAGCAAAAATTGAGCTTTCGAGCACTTCTTCCACTGAAATTAATTTACCTTATATTACTGCGGATGCAACTGGACCTAAACACTTAGTGCGTAATTTGAGCCGTGCAAAATTTGAGTCTTTGGCTTCTGATTTAATCAAACGTACTATCGATCCTTGTAAATCTGCGCTTAAAAATGCAGGTTTATCTACCAGTGATATTGATGAGATTATATTGGTAGGTGGTTCAACCCGTATTCCGGCTATCCAAGAAGCAGTTAAGAATTTCTTCGGTAAAGAACCGTCAAAAGGCGTAAATCCGGACGAAGTGGTAGCCTTGGGTGCTGCTATTCAAGGAGGGGTATTGACAGGTGAAGTAAAAGATGTACTTTTATTAGATGTGACTCCGTTATCGTTAGGTATTGAAACGATGGGAGGTGTAATGACTAAATTGATCGAGGCTAATACCACTATTCCAACTAAAAAATCGGAAACTTTCTCTACGGCCTCAGATAACCAGCCTTCTGTTGAAATTCATATTTTACAAGGAGAACGTCCAATGGCTGCACAAAACCGTACGATTGGCCGTTTCCACTTAGATGGAATTCCTGCCGCGCCACGTGGTGTACCACAAATTGAAGTGACGTTTGATATCGATGCAAACGGTATCTTACATGTATCTGCAAAAGATAAAGCAACTGGTAAAGAGCAAAAAATCCGTATAGAGGCTTCTTCCGGCTTAAGTGATGAAGAAATTAAAAAGATGAAGGCAGATGCTGAAGCAAATGCTGATGCTGATAGAAGAGCTAAAGAAGAAGTTGAAAAGTTAAATGCTGCTGATGCACTGATCTTTTCTACAGAAAAACAATTAAAAGAATATGGAGATAAAATCAGTGCAGATAAAAAAGCACCGATTGAAAGCGGATTAACGAAATTGAAAGAAGCACATGCTGCGAAAGACTTTGCTTCCTTGGATACTGCACAAGCTGAACTACAAGCCGCTTGGAATGCGGCATCAGAAGAAATGTATAAGGCTTCGCAAGAGGCAGGTGCTCAGGCTCAGGGCGCTCCGCAAGGAGACACGTCACAACAAGCGAGCAACGCTGCAGATGAAGTGACGGATGTAGATTTTGAAGAAGTGAAAGACGACGACAAGAAATAGTTGACGAATTAGGATAAAAAAGCCGCAATAAATACCATATTGCGGCTTTTTTTATGTCTATTTTGCAGGTAGAGGTTAATTACGTAATTTGCATCAGCTTAAACAAATACACATGGCTGAAAAAGATCAATTTATAGCGCAGATAAGTGCTTCCTATAAACCAAAGGGCGAATCTATTTATTTAGGGGCTGGAATTTTGGATGGAGAGGTTATCGCACAAGCTGAGGTGAATCTGGCCTTAAAGATGATGAATAGACATGGTCTTATCGCTGGGGCAACAGGGACAGGAAAGACGCGTACACTTCAGCTAATTGCAGAGCAGCTTTCTGATGCTAATGTGCCTGTTTTTATGCTTGATGTAAAAGGAGATCTCTCCGGACTACATGAACCAGGAAAACCAAATGCAGCCTTAGAAGAAAGAGGACAAGCACTAGGAAGACCATTTACACCAGCAGGATTTCCTATCGCTCTTTACTCTCTTTCCGGTCAACTTGGTGCGCCCATGCGCGTTAAGGTAAGTGATTTTGGCCCTATTCTCTTGGGACGGGTGCTGGATTTAAATGAAACGCAGACAGGAGTACTTTCAGTGTTATTTAAATATGCGGCAGACCAAGATCTCCCCATTATTAATCTGGATGATCTTAAAAAGGTCCTTAGTTATTTGACAACTGAGGAAGGTGCGAAAGAAATAAAAGATAGTTATGGAAAGATCAGTACTGCTACGTCAACCACCATTTTACGTAAAGTAGTTGCTTTGGAGCAACAAGGTATTGGTCCTATTTTTGGTGAGCCAGCATTAGCGCTCGATGATCTTTTCGAGCGGATCGACGGTAAAGGTGTTATTAGTTTGCTTAATATCGCCGATGTGCAAGATCAACCAATGTTGTTTTCGACATTTCTTTTGAGCTTACTATCACAGTTGTTCAATAATTTGCCAGAAGTTGGCGATTTGGATAAACCTAAACTGATCTTCTTTTTTGATGAAGCACATCTACTTTTTAATGGAGCTTCTAAACCCTTTTTAAATAAGATAGAACAGATTGTTCGACTGATACGATCAAAAGGAGTCGGTGTGTTTTTTTGCACTCAAGCGGCCACGGATGTACCGGATACGGTACTCGGCCAATTAGGTAATCGTATTCAACATGCTTTACGTGCTTTCACGCCAAATGACGTAGAGGCTTTACGGAAAACCGCGAAAACCTATCCCCATTCAGATTTCTACACAATTGACCAAGCGTTAACCAGTTTAGGTACAGGCCAAGCGATGATCACAGTGCTTAATGATAAAGGAATTCCCACAGAGGTCGTAGCTACACATCTTACACCGCCAAGAGCGCTTATGGGACCGCTAGATCAAACGACATACCAAACGTTAGTACAGCAATCTGAAATATATGCGAAATACAAAAATCCAATAGATAGTCGCAGTGCTAATGAAGTCTTGGAAGAACGGATAGCACAACAGCAGACAATCCAGCAAGATCAGTCCTTCCGGAAAAACGCCAGAACGAGTACAAGGGAAACCCCTATGGAGGCAATGACAAAGAGCGCAACCCGAACCCTCGGTCGCGAGGGTGTGAAGTTTTTGGCTAAACTAGGAACGGCCATTATTGCAGCGTTAGTTAGCAAAAAGAGAAAGAATTAACAAATCATTAATATAAAAATAAAATTACAGAGAAGAATGAAACCCACCTTACTAATTCTAGCAGCAGGTATGGCTAGCCGTTACGGAAGTATGAAACAGATAGATGCCTTCGGTCCGAATGGCGAAACTATTATTGATTATTCCATTTATGATGCAATTAAAGCAGGGTTCGGTAAAGTGAGCTTTATTATCCGTGAAGAATTTGCAGATTCTTTTAAATCAATATTTGAACCCAAGTTGCAAGGTAAAATAGCAACGGATTATGTTTTCCAAAGTTACGATTTAAAAAAATATGGCATAGATAAAGAGATTGAGCGGGCTAAACCTTGGGGAACAGCCCATGCAGTGTTAGAAGCTCATGCGCAGATTAATGAACCATTCTGTGTGATCAATGCCGATGATTTTTACGGTTATGAAGCTTTTGATAAGATGGCTAAATTTTTAACTTCCGAAGTGAATGATCAGACTTTTTCGTTAATGGGTTATCAGGTTGACAAAACCTTATCCGAGCATGGTACTGTTTCCAGAGGTGTTTGCGAGGTGGATAGTCAAGGGAATATGACGGCAATTAATGAACGTACACAGGTATATTTTAAAGAAGTTGACGGTCAGAAAAGGGTTTTTTATCAGGAAAATGAAGAGGAAGTAGAAATTCCAAACGACACCCGTGTTTCTATGAATTTTTGGGGCTTTACACCTGCGGTTTTTGAAGAAAGCAAAAAACTTTTTGTTGATTTTGTTGAAGCAAATCAACACAACCCTAAGGCAGAGTTTTTTATTCCGTTAGTGGCGGATGAACTTATTAAATTGGGTAAGGCTACCTTCAAGGTAATCCCAACTTCCGAAGAATGGTTTGGTGTAACGTATAAAGAAGATAAGCCAATCGTTCAAGCAAACATATCTGCATTGGTGGAAAAAGGAGTTTATCCAGAGAAGTTGTTTTAGTTGAGATGAAGAAAGGCGTAAGGAGGATAAGGTATAAGGCCTCTCACTTTATACCTTACACCTCTTACCTTATACCTCCTATAGGGTTTCTCTCAGCCAATTGAAAAATTCCCTTTGCCATACTAGTGCATTTTGGGGCTGCAATACCCAATGGTTTTCATCGGGTAAATAGAGTAGCCGGCTTTTTATGCCTTTTAGTTGTGCCAGCTGAAAAGCTCCTAGACCTTGTTCAATACCTACTCTGAAATCCCTGCCTCCCTGCACAATTAAAATAGGGGTATGCCATTTATCAGCATAATTGATAGGGTTAAACTGCGTGTAAGCATTTGTAGCGGCCTTATCCCAATAGGCACCACCAAGTTCTTTATTGGCGAAAAACAACTCTTCAGTAGTTCCGTACCAACTTCGTGTATCAAATAAGCCGTCGTGTGCTATAAAGGTTTTAAATCGATTTTCATGTACTCCAGCAAGCATATAAACGGAATAACCACCATAGCTAGCACCGATTGCGCCCAAGCGATCTTGATCTACATAAGATTCTTTCGCCAAGTCGTCAATAGCGCTTAGATAATCTTGAATGGCTTGCCCACCCCAATCACCACTGATCGCTTGGTTCCATTCCACACCATGTCCGGGCATGCCTCGCCTGTTAGGCGCTAAAATGATATAACCTTGTGCAGCGATTAATTGCATATTCCAACGAAAAGAATAGAATTGCGTTAAAGGAGACTGTGGGCCGCCTTGGCAATATAACAAGGTAGGATATTTCTTTGCTGGATCAAAATCTGGGGGATAAATCACCCAGGAAAATAGATCTTTTCCATCGGTAGCTTTCGTTGTCCGACCTACCACTTTACTCTGGGCCAGCGTTCCATTGAGATCATCATTGACATGGGTTAATTGTTTTAGTGCACGCGTTTTAATATCAAACGTATAGAGCTCAGCGGCATGATTCATGTCTGTTTTGGAAAGGAGTAACAAGTTCCCTCGCTGGCCATTAATGCCTGTAATGTCAAAATCTCCCGTAGTAACTTGTTCAATTTGTTTTGCACTCACATGCTCGAGCGCTTTTTGAAGTTTGATGGAAAAAAGGTGTATACTGCCACCTTTCGCGGCAGTAAACCAAATACACGAACCATCTTCACTCCATTGATAGCTTAACACGGTCTCATCCCAATCTTTAGTTAAATTATACGTTTGATCAGCCCCGAGATCCCGGACAATTAGGTCATTTTTATCCGATTCATAACCATCTTCTGCCATACTCAACCAAGCTAAAAAACGCGAGTCGCCGCTGTAGGTAGGAGCAACGTCATAGCCCATTCTCCCTTCGGTAAGGTTACTCGTTTTTTGGGTGCTAAGATTGTAAGCATAGAGATCAGTGTTCGTACTTACAGCGTAAGCAGCGCCATATTTCTTTTTACAAACATAGATAATCTGTTTACTGTCCGGGCTCCAGATCATATCCTCGGCACCACCGAAAGGTTGTTGCGGCGTAAAATAAGGTTCATTTTGCATGATATCAATCGGTTCTCCGATTACACCATTGGCATATGGCGCATAAAACACATGCGAAAACTTTCCGTCAAACCAGGTATCCCAATGCCTGTAGTTTAAATCGTCAATGATATAAGCAGTAGATTTATCCAAGTCTTTATATTTATCAGTGCTTAATACCGGCTTTAAGGGTACTTCTTTTGAAAAAAGAAGGTATTTTCCATTGGGAGAAAATTTAACATTGCTTAAACCGCCATCTACTGCTGTCAATTGTTTAGGATTTTTGGTATTCGCTTCCAATAGCCATAATTGCCCCTGATGTAGATAAATCAGGTTACCAGTAGCAGGATCGATGTGTACTACCGATTCGCTACCCGATATATGGGTAAGCTGTTCGGCTTTACCTCCGACCAACGGTATTTGATAAAGATTCCGTTCACTACTATTTTTAGTTAAATTATAGTTTGTTACACCATATACTGCATATTTTCCGTCCGGTGTAATCGTTTCGGCAGATACCCTGCCCAATTTCCAGAGTAGTTCGGGGGTTAATAACTGCTGCGCCTTTGCCGTTCCGGCAGCTAGGATTGTTGCTAGAATTAGGGTTTTTTTCATGTATGTAAAAAATTCAAAACTCACCAGCTGGCAAGTTTATTGATACCTTTAAAAATAAACAAGATATCAATAATTCAAAAGGAAAAGGCTACGGTATCCACCTATATTACATTTTGCTCATTAAACCTTACTCCTTACATCTTACCTTGCGGCCTATTAAAATATTTTTCCTGGATTAAGAATCTGGTGTGGGTCGAATACTTTTTTAATGCCTTGCATTAATTCCAGATGTAGGGGCGTGTATTTTAGGGGCATATATTCCCGTTGTACTAGACCAATGCCATGTTCACCAGAGATGGTACCACCTAATTTTATGGTTAATTCAAATAGCTCACGAATACCTTCTTTTAATCGGTTATTCCAGTCGTCAGCACTCATCTCTCCTTTAAGGATATTGACATGTAAATTTCCATCGCCTGCATGTCCATAACATACAGATTCAAATCCATAACGTTGGCCAATATCTTTTATCCCACGAATTAGTGTTGGTAAAGCCGCGCGAGGTACTACCGTATCTTCCTCTTTGTAAATAGCTTTCGACTTAACGGAAACGCCCATTATGCGTCTTAAATGCCAAAGTGATTCTTTCTGGCTTGCCGATTCTGCAAATAATACATCCAAACAGTGATAGTGTTCCAGTGTATCGTTGATTTGCTCACATACGCGCATCAGTTCATCTAATTGATTACCATCTACTTCGATTAATAAAAAAGCTTCCGCTTCTGGCATTAAGTTAAAGGTGAGGTGTTCATGTTCTATCACCCAGGCGACTCCCTTTCGTTCCATGAATTCGAGGGCAGAAGGGACAATACCCTTCCTAAAAATAGCACTTACCGCTTCACAAGCCAGCTCATTGCTTCGAAAAGATGCGAATAGGAGTAGATTTTCAGCTGGTTTTGGGATTAACTTCACCACTGCTTTACATATGATACCTAATGTGCCTTCAGCACCAATAAACAGCTGTGTTAAATTATATCCTGATGCATATTTTAACGTATTAGCTCCTGTCCATATGATTTCGCCATTGGGAAGAACGACCTGTAAATTCAATATATATTCTCTTATGGTACCATATTTTACTACTCGAGGGCCACCACTACCATAGGAAATATTGCCTCCGATAAAACAGGAACCTTTGCTGGCAGGGTCTACTGGATAAAGTAGACCTTTTTCTGCAACCGCCTGCATCAGTACTTCTGTAATAACCCCCGGCTCAACGGTCGCTTGTAAATTTTGTTCGTCAATTTCCAGAATCTGGTTCATACGTTCCATGCCTATCATCAAGCCACCGTGGACAGCCAATGAACCGCCCGATAGGCCAGTACCTGCACCTCGTGGTGTTACCGGAATACGATGGGTATGACAGATTTTGATTAGCGCTGCAATTTCATCTGGAGATTCAGGTAGAGCAACGGCCTCAGGGAAAAAGTGAAAATCTTCCGTTTCATCATGCGCATAATCTGCCAGCTGATTAGTATCCACTAGAAGTCGATTACTATCAATAACCTGTTTAAATAGGTTCAATATATCGATCGTGATTTTATTATACATGAATTTTTAACCCTTAGCTTCAATCCAAATTAAACATTAAAAGCTGCTATTTCGCTGCCAACATAGGCTTACTTCGGCCATAACCCGATCCCCGCCGAAAGGGGGGTTGTTTTTTCTGAGGTTTACGGTTATTTCATCTATTTTATCTGTGCGTTTTCGTATGCTATCGACTATACTTTTAATAACCGATTCCAACAATTTTCGTGGAACCGCCATCTCTTCTTTAGCTAACTGGTAGAGTAATTCATAATTGATGGTATTGGCTAAGTCATCATCCTCACCTGCGAGATGGTGAATTGTACACGTAATGTCTAAAAAAAACTCGTTACCGATTAGCTGTTCTTCGGGATAATAGCCATGGTAGGCGAAAAAACGAGCGTTCGTTAACGCTATTTTTTGTGTATAGCACTCCATTAAACAAACTTAGATAAAAAGCCTATGATATACAAAAGTAGAAAGAGTACACGGTAGATTTCCGTTTAGACGTTTGTCGTCATTGCGAAGAAGTACGAGCACTTCGTGGTTTTTGTCGTGCAGCCAAGCAGAAATAAGGCAAAATTGATCTGTTTTTCAAACCTTTTCTCTCATTCGATGGTTTCTTTATAAAAATCTATCATGAATCGAGTAACATACCTTATCTGGTCAGCAGCTATTGTATTGCTGACGTGTAGTAGCAGCTGTGATTTTATCGCGGGTGTTTTTAAAGGCGGCGTGTACGTTGGCGTTTTTTTGGTTTTGCTGGTTTTAGCAATTATTATCTGGCTGGTAACCCGTATAGGAAAATAAGGCTTGTTGATTATAACAAGCCTTTCAACCTCAAATCCTTTTTCAGCGCACTTGCATTTTCAAATAAAATACTTGGAATGCCAAATGCTTTTGCAGCAGCGATATTCCGTTGATTATCGTCGATGAACAAGCTTTCATTGGCCTTTAGCTGATAACGATCTAATAATAGCTGAAAGAAAGCCGGATTGGGTTTACGCATCTTCTCCGTACCGGATACCAATATACCATCAAAGAGGGTAAAGAAATCAAATTTTTGCAAGGCAATTGGAAATGTTTCGGCCGACCAATTGGTTAAACCATATAACGCATATTTCCCACTATTTTTAAGTGTACGGAGTAGGTCAACAGTTTCTTCTATAGCTCCGCCAAGCATCTCTTCCCATCTACCGTAATAAGCCTCAATGAGCGCCATTTTTTCGGGATAAGCAGCTGCAAGTACTGCAGTACCGTCGGCCAAGGATCTTCCCTCATCTTGTTGCTCATTCCAGTCTGACGTACAGATCGAAGCTAAGAAATCTTCCATTTCCAGTTCATTGGTAAATAATTTACGGTATAGGTAGCGTGGATCCCAATCGACTAACACGCCACCAAAATCAAAAATGATATTTTTTGTCATCTATGCATGTCTTAACAGCCATAAATATACTATTTCATCCATAAATAATTATTCGTCTAATGTGATGTTTACGATTGGCACTCATAAACCGCAAAGCGGTTTTTTCCCATCGGTTGGATGGAGTTTAGTATGTTTAAACCCCGAAGGACTCATGAACACCAATTGAAGGTAAACAGGTGATGAATAATAGCTGCATAAAGTGGTTAAGGCCGGCGGCATAGTTGCGAACTGCTAAAAAATTAATACTTTTACGCATAAAAACACAGCATCTGACCAAACTGGAATAGTTGTTGACCTATGGTGCTCGTATAAATAGTTAAACACGTAGTAAAAAATTTTCGATGAAAGGCATCATTCTAGCGGGAGGATCAGGTACACGTTTACATCCATTAACACTTGCCGTAAGCAAGCAGTTAATGCCTGTATACGACAAGCCTATGATTTACTACCCTTTATCTACCTTAATGTTGGCTGGTATTAATGAAATTTTGATTATATCCACACCGCACGATTTACCTAATTTTGAGAAATTATTAGGCGATGGCTCGCAAATAGGCTGTAAATTTTCATATGCTGTACAAGAAGAACCTAATGGTTTGGCTCAGGCATTTATCATAGGCGAGTCGTTTATAGGGACAGATAAGGTTGCATTGATACTTGGTGATAATATTTTTTATAGCGATGGCCTATCCAAGCTCTTACAACAAAGTGTAGAACCAGATGGCGGAGTCGTATTTGCTTACCCCGTATCAGATCCCGAAAGGTATGGGGTAGTTACATTTGATGAAGATAGAAATGTATTATCTATTGAAGAAAAACCCGAGAACCCTAAATCCAATTACGCCGTTCCTGGTATCTATTTTTACGATAATTCAGTTGTATCAATAGCCAAGCAAATCCAGCCTTCGGCAAGAGGGGAATACGAGATAACGGATGTTAACAAAAAATACTTAGAACAGGGAAAATTAAAAGTCGGCGTTTTTAGTAGAGGTACGGCCTGGCTCGATACAGGGACGATCGAATCTTTAATGCAAGCCGGACAATTTGTGCAGGTCATCGAAGAACGTCAGGGATTAAAAATCGGCTGTATTGAAGAAGTTGCCTACCGAATGAAGTTCATTACTGCCGATCAGTTACGAAAATTAGCAGAACCATTAATTAAAAGTGGTTACGGAGCGTATTTGTTGCGATTAGTGAAGTAAAAAGTTAAAAAAGCATAAAGCATAAAGCATAAATTGAGCGTAATGGCTATGCAGGTGGCCTAATGCTAAGGAAAAAATGAAAACAGCATTAATAACGGGAATAACCGGACAAGATGGAGCTTATCTAGCCGAATTCTTATTAAAAAAGGGATATCGTGTCCATGGAGTAAAGAGGCGAAGCTCATTATTCAATACCGATCGTATTGATCATTTATATCAAGATCCGCATGAAGCGCACCAAAGGTTTACCTTACATTATGGCGATTTAACGGATTCGACCAATCTTATCCGGTTAATCCAAGAAACACAGCCTGACGAAATTTATAATTTGGCAGCGCAGAGCCATGTAAAGGTTAGCTTTGATACACCAGAATATACGGCTAACGCTGACGGATTGGGTATGTTACGTATCCTAGAGGCTGTCCGCTTATTGGGATTATCCACGAAATGCCGAATTTATCAGGCGTCGACTTCTGAATTATATGGTATGGTTCAAGCCGTACCACAAAATGAAACAACACCTTTTTATCCACGTTCGCCTTATGCCGTGGCCAAATTATACGCATATTGGATTACCGTAAACTACCGTGAGGCCTATCAAATGTATGCCTGTAACGGCATCTTGTTTAATCATGAGAGTCCCATTCGGGGTGAAACCTTCGTAACCCGCAAAATTACCCGTGCTGTTTCGCGGATTGCGCTGGGCTTACAAGATAAACTCTATTTAGGCAACCTTTCTGCCCAGCGAGATTGGGGACATGCCAAAGATTACGTCGAAGCCATGTGGTTGATCTTGCAGCAAGAGCAACCAGAGGATTACGTGATTGCTACGGGAGTGACCACTACTGTAAGAGAATTTGTTCGGATGAGTTTTGCTCAGGTTGGCATTGAAGTCGAATTTAGTGGAAAGCACGAACAAGAAAAAGGAGTGATCATTGATGTAGATGAAGATCGGCTTTCCGCTTTAGGTCTTGACCCTGCAGTAATAAAATTTGGACAAACGGTAGTCAACGTTGATGCTGCCTATTTTAGGCCTACAGAGGTAGATTTGCTCATCGGCGACGCAACCAAAGCGCAGCAGCAATTGGGTTGGAAACCGAAATATGACTTGGCCGCTTTAGTGGCTGATATGGTTATAGCAGATCTTCAATTAATGCGCAAAGAAGAATACCTACGTAAAGGTGGATTTAATACCCTTAATTATTTTGAGTAAACCGTAACTCATCCGTCACTAATACTGCCTTACGTATGCTGCTGCATCACCTTTATCTAATGTATACGGTAAAATGGTATAACCAAAATTAACCGGCTCTTTTTTAACCTCATATTGAGGTAAAGTAATAGGACCGCAACTTCCATTGCCTAATCCTCGTTGTGCATAATCAAAGTTGACGATGGTTTCCGGTCTTTTTTGTAGTTCAAAGGGATGTTTCGCCCGACGGATATCCTGTTCCGTATAAGGCAAGGTGCTGAAACCCATTTTATCATCGGCAACGATCACCAAGCCTTGGTTTGCAGCGTTTGTAATTTTTAGCCATTTGGTATCTTCCCGATTGCCCATACTTTGTGGCCGCATATAATGCGTATACATATTTGCCACCTCATTTTGATAGCGACCAAAAGCAGCCGCTTGCTTGCGATCGGAATAATTCTCAAAAGGACCTCTGCCCAGCCATTCTACTTGTGTATTTCCAGCAGTTAAAGCCATCGTGAAACCCAAGCGTGCTAATGGTAGGCCATCCTTACCCGGATTAATATAAGAAGCTACATGGATGACACCATTTCCATAAACGGTATAGATCAAGTTTAGATGCACCTGATACCCTGATGGTGTGCTAGCTATAGTTGCTGCTGTAACCTGAACAGATTTCTGATCCGATTGATTAATATCAAAACGTTCTACGGTATACGATAACGAATCGTAGCCCTCTTTTTCCCAAGGAATAGCCTGTCCCCAATCTTTGTCGTGATCATTATCTAGGCTAGCTCGATAGATATTCAATTTGGGGCCATTGTCATCTCCCTCAATCAGTTGATTATTTCGATAAGCCAAAGAAGATATATTGCCCGTATTGCGGTTAAAGGCTACGTGAAAGTCCTTGCCGATTAAGGTTACTTCATCTTCCTTACGTAGTACAACGATATCCGCCAAAGAGGGTACGCTGTCTAAGTAATTGATGCGTTTAGGTTGACGGAAGGGTAACTGAAATTGTTCAGTAGCCACGATCAAACCTTTTGGCGCCCACGGTTCATCTTTGGTCGAGCGCACATTCAATTGCAAATAATACGTAGCCCCAGAAAGTAAAGTAGGTTGCTGTAAAGGTACGGTAACCAAGGTGCTATCGCCTGCAGCCAAATCTAGCGTCGGTAAGGTTCCTTGTTGTATTTCTTTTCCATCTTCCGTAAGTACCCAATCCATCACAAAATCATGGAGGTTTAAAAAGGCGTATTTATTTTTGATCGATAATGTTCCCTGTAGTAGGTTTGCGGGCTTTATTCCGACATATTGATAGATCTTTTTTACCTCTTCAAGCTTAGCTGTTGGCTTTCTATCGGGTGTCAGAATGCCATCCATGCAAAAATTTCCGTCATTAGGCTTATCTCCAAAGTCGCCACCATAAGCAAAATACGTTTGGCCAGAAGCTCCTGCCGGAATGGGTGTTTCTAGACCATGATCAACCCACTCCCAGATACAACCACCAATAAGGCGGGGATGATTTTCAATAACATCCCAGTATTCTTTCAGGTTGCCAATGGCATTCCCCATGGCGTGTCCATATTCACACATAATAAAAGGCTTGCTGCTAGTCGTTTGGCCACTTTTCAACAAATTAGCAACGGAGGGATACATGGTCGATTCGATATCAGCTACTTCATTATAACTCTCAAAATGGATCGGGCGTGATGTATCTAATGCTAATACGGCCTGACGTGCAGCTTTAAAATTTTCATGGCCCCAAGATTCATTACCTAATGACCATATAATAATAGAAGGATGATTTTTGTCCCGTTGCACCATACGCGTATGGCGGGCCAGATAAGCCGCTCTCCAACTTTCACTGTTCCCTAGATTTTCCTTCGCCCCATGCGTTTCCAAATTAGCCTCATCAATAACATATAGTCCGTATTCGTCACATAATTTATACCATCTCGGATCATTTGGGTAATGCGAAGTACGTACCGTGTTGATATTATGCTGTTTCATCAACTGAATATCCTCTACCATGCTTTCATAAGGTACAGCCTTGCCAAATTTGGGATGGGTTTCATGTCTGTTCACACCTTTGAGTAAAACAGGTTTACCATTTACCCATAACCTGCTGTCTTTAATTTCGACCTTTCGGAAACCAAATTTGCTAGATAATACTTCGGTTATCTGGTCATTTTTGTCTTTTAACGTAATTAAGACGGTATACAAATAAGGAGTTTCTGCAGTCCATAGATGTGGTTGTTGTACCGTGGCTTGAAACTGCCGTTTATCTTCCTCTTCTTTCTTTCCGAAAAAACCGCCAAGATTTATTTTCCGATTAATTTTTTCTTCCATGGCACCTTCGGATATAACCTCCTTACCCTCAGCATCCAGCAATTTGATAGAAAGGCTACCTGTAGCATCTCCTCCTTTTCCATGGTTTTGCAGCCAAGCATCCACCATAAAATTGGCAGTAGTCAAGTCATCGTTAAAAGAAGCCTTTAAAAAGAAATCGCGAACATGTAGCTTGGGTGTAGCACTTAAATAAACGCTGCGCTGTATGCCCGCCACCCGGAACATATCCTGGTCTTCCAAGTAACTGCCATCGCTCCATTTGTATACTTCTATAGCGATAATATTACTTTTCCCGGGAACAACAAAATCGGTAATATCAAAAGTCGCTCCGGTCATACTATCTTCGCTATAGCCTACTTTTTCGCCATTTACCCATAGGTAAAAAGCACTTTGTACGCCATCAAAGTTTAAGAAAATCTGTTTATCACTCCAGTCGTTCGGTATCGTTATCTTGCGTCTATAGGAACCTACAGGGTTGGGCTCTTTACTTTTGGTCCACGAAGCATCTACGGGCTGCATAATTTTCGGTGGATCTACCTTAAAGGGATAGGTAATATTGGTATATATAGCGGTGCCGTAGCCATTGACCTCCCAGGTGGCAGGTACCGGAAAATCAACCCATTTGCTATCATTAAATCCTTTTTTATAAAAATCTTTAGGCCGTTCATTCGGGCTTTTTACCCAGTTGAATTTCCACAATCCATTTAAACTTTTATAGAAGGAAGAATTAGAGTCGATAGCCGCTATAGCCTGTTGCTCGTTACTAAAAGGGATGGCAGTAGCGTGCGCCGGTTCCCGGTTAATTTCAAAAACCTTTTCATTCTCCCAATCGCGTTGCTGGGCTATTACTGGTAAGATGACCGCAGTCATCATTAAACAAGAGGTTAGATAACGAATTATAACGTTCATTTATAGTGTTTTAGTGGCCTAATGTACCCACATTACGGAGGAGCCTAAGCTAACGGAATCCGCCGATTGATGAAGTTTGTAGGTATCGAGTTTAACAAAGATATCATTTTACCATCATTAGAACACCATTAGTTGATCGAAGGTGCGTATATTATTTTTATTACATAATTTTTTGTAGGTACGTATACAGTGGCTAAGGGCAATTTTCAGCATAGTCCAACTAAAAAGCCCGATACCTGCTTTGGTATCGGGCTTTTTAGTTTTTTTAGTATAAAACTTATAAAGGTCTTACCCAGATATTTTTAAAACTAATCGGTTTACTTGGGTCACCGTGGGCCTGTAGCATGATTGGTGCCGGGCCATGCGCTTTGTAGCTTGGTTTACCAATATATTGGGTACCGCCAATCAGTTCAACATTGTTTTGAACCAGCACACCATTTACGAAAGCGGTTACGCGGGCAGGAGTAGCTACCGATCCATCAGAATTAAACGTTGGAACCGTCCATACGATATCATAGGTTTGCCATTCTCCTGGTTTTCTGGCCGGGTTCGCTAGCGGTATCTTTTGTTTGTATACCGATCCTAATTGCCCATTTACATAGGTCTTATTTTGGTATGAATCTAAAATTTGCATTTCATAACCGTCATCACCATTGCCAATAGCTGCAAGAAAGAGACCGCTATTACCACGGGCTTGTCCTTCACCTTGGATATCTTCTGGAATCCGGAACTCTAAATGTAATTGGTAGCTTCCAAATTTTTGCTTGGTCCAGATATTACCAGCCTTTTTATTGACAGTAATGACACCGTCTGTAACAGTCCAATTAGCCGGCTGACCAGGATTTCTTTGTGATTCCCAGGCACTCAGATCTTTACCATCAAATAATACCACGGCATCGGAAGGTGCTTGGTTTGGCGGAGTTTCCACTACTGGTGGAACAGGTTCCCAAACCTCCGTATCTTCTGGTTTCATTTTTTCCTGTGCTAGTGTAGATGCTGCCGTTCCCATGATGAGTGCAGCAATGAATAATTGATTTTTGAACATGTTATGTTTATGAATTGTTATATTAAATAATCGGTGTACAACGTACGCTAATCAAAGGTAGGTATTTGAAGATTAAGTCGCAAGTAACAAAACGCTATGAGATCTGAGACATTAGATTGATACTAGTGAATAAACATCGCTGTTTAATAAGGTTGAGATTTCTTCACTACGATCGAGACTGCGGTAACAAACCATACTGGACCGATTACGAATCACTGTTTACTGATCATGGAGTTTCTTGACGATATAATCGCAAATATCCTGTGCCACTTCTTTTTTAGTCTTCAGGGGAAAAGACTGTTGTTCGCCATTGCGATCGATAATGGTAATTTTGTTCGTATCGCCCGCAAAACCAGCACCTTTATCCTGCATCGAATTCAGCACAATAAAATCCAGGTTTTTCTTTTCCAATTTATGTTGAGCATTTACTTGCTCATTATTCGTCTCAAGCGCGAAGCCGATTAAAAGTTGCGGTGGTTTTTTGAGTTTACCGAGGGTGGCCAGTATGTCCGTTGTTTTGGTTAATGCCAACACAAGCGACTCTTCGTCTTTTTTAATCTTTTGTGAGGCGACTTGCTGGGGTGTATAGTCAGCTACCGCGGCACTCATTATGGTAATATCAGCTGTTTCAAACTCCTGTTTGCAGGCTTCAAGCATTTCATTTGCCGAGGTAACACCAATCGTATAGACGCCTTGGGGTACTGGTAAGTGTGTCGGGCCACTCACTAAAACGACCTTTGCGCCCAATTGTTGCAGTACTTCTGCCAAGGCATAGCCCATCTTTCCACTGCTATGGTTACCGATAAAACGTACAGGATCTATTGCTTCATAGGTAGGGCCAGCGCTAACCAATACTTTTTTTCCTGCAAAGGGTAAGGAAGAGGTTGTGGCTGTAGCTGTTTTATCCGAATTTACTGGAAGACTTTTCTTCAGAAAAGCAAGAATTTGTTCGGGTTCTGCCAGTCGACCTTCACCAATCAATCCACTCGCTAATTCACCTTTTTCTGGGGGGATTAGGGTATTGCCGAAAAGTTGCAATTGTTGGATATTCTGTCGGGTAGCGGGGTGGGCCCACATATCCAAATCCATGGCCGGAGCTAAAAAAGTCGGACATTTAGCCGATAAATATACCGCACAAAGTAAATTATCGCAAAGGCCATTAGCCAATTTGGCAAGCGTATTTGCGCTTGCAGGGGCAATCACTAATGCATCAGCCCAAAGGCCTAAGTGCACGTGATTTGTCCATTCACCCGTAGTTTCGTCGAAATAACGCGTTAATACCGGGCGATTAGAAAGCGTTGCTAAGGTAAGCGGAGTAATGAAAGCAGTTGCATCGGGGGTCATGATCACTTGTACTTCAGCACCGGCCTTTACCAATAGCCTAGTTAAAGCCGCAGCCTTATAAGCAGCAATGCTTCCACAGATACCCAGTATAATTTTTTTGCCCTTTAGCATGCTTCGCTAAATGCTCCCGATGGTCAACTATTTTTGTTCCTTGGACGGATTTCTGAAGTAAACCTTATCGTTCAAAAATTCGTCAACTGCGATTAGCACCGGTTTGGGCATCCGCTCATAATGTTTTGATATTTCAATCTGCTCGCGGTTTTCAAAAACCTCTTCCAGATTGTCGTTAGAAGTTGCAAATTCAGCCAACTTGCTGTGCAATTCTTCTTTCACATTACTCGCTATTTGATTCGCACGGCGTGCGATAATAACAATTGACTCGTAAATATTGTCCGTTTTTTCATCCAGTTCCCGTAAATCACGTGTTACCGTAGAATTGGGGATGACATGCTTTTGTGTATTGCTCATAAGTTTTATTGTAAAGTCTGTTCAGGTAAACTTCCCTTAGGATTTGTGTTTTTTTGCTCTTCTTCCAGCTTTTCTTCCTTTTTCTTTTGGTTGGGCGTTAAAGACGCAATTAATTTTTTAACAGATGCAATATCTCTTTGCGAATCTTTTTTAAGATTCTCTGCATCTTTTTTGTATTTGCTTTCGGGGTAATTATCTATAAAATGGTCAGAAAACTCGATTGCATCCTGATAACGCCCCTCTTGGCTATTTAACATGCTGTTTTTAGCATATAAGTATTGTGCTTTAATAGCCAGAAATTCCATTTGTTCTCCGTACTTGGTATCCGGATAGTCCCGTAATGAATTTTGAAAGGCAATTACCGCTGATTTATAATCGCCAACATCCAAGTATAGTTTAGCGTTAGCAAAGGATTTATGTTCTAATTTATCACGTAAATCAGCTATAAATTGTGCCGCTTCTTCTGCCCGATCGCTTTTCGGGTACAGATTAATAAACAGTTGTAATGCTTCAATAGCTTTTAACGTATTGTCTTGGTCTAGTGTATAGGCCGGCGACTCCAAGTAATAGCAGTAAGCATACATAAAACGGCACTCTTCTGCCCGTTGACTTTGCGGGTACTGATCGGTAAAGTTCTTGAAGTGAAATCGCGCAGAGGTATAATCTCTTAGCCGATAATTGGTATAAGCAAAGTAATACATCAGCTCCTCATTCTCCGGTCTCCCCCTATATTTATTAGATAAATCTTCGAACAAAACAAGCGCTTTGGAGTACTTTTTATTATTGTACAATCTGATTGCCTCACGGTATTTGGCGACATTGTCGTTACTTGCCTTAAGCTTTTCAAATTTACTCTTGCAACCAACCATGCACAAAGAAAAGAGCAGTGCTGAAGCCCAAATTATTAAATGCTTGTTTTTAAACATTCTGCAAAGATAAGTGAATTAAAAATATGTAGCAAATGCTTTTGCGCGGCGCAAAGTAATATCATCTCGTAGTATAACCAAAATTTTAACAAACATTAACCTTTTGATCTTTTCTTTTGGATCGCCAAAAGAAACAAAAACTCGCAGCTTAAAAATCTTTTTGAAGGTTTCTTCTTTTACATGGCCTTTGCTTACCAAAGATTTTTGATGCTGCTCTACAGCTAACGTATTGTTTTCCCTTCGATCCTTGTTAGCGGCTATTTCATTGTAGGTTGGTTTTAGCTTATGAATAACCAACAACCAATAACGATTAACCAACAACCAATAACGATTAACCAACAACCAATAACGAACAACGAGCAGCGATCAAACTTTTCGTCCCAAAACCACCAAGCTCCGTTGTATACCATCCAATACAGCAATGTCTGGAAAATTACCCCATTCTGCAAAACCCTCTTGCAAGAATAAGTGAATGCTGGGCATATTGTGTGCAAATATAAAAGCCAATAGCGTATGGATACCCAATCGTGGGGATTGTGCTATCGCATAACGAAGAATCGCCTTTCCGTAACCATTTCCCCGTTGTTTTTCATCCAAATAGATGCTGATTTCAGCCGTACCGTTATAGGCTGGTCGACCGTAAAAATCCTGAAAACTCATCCAGCCCACTGGTTCACCCATTGGTGTTTCCACCATCCACAGCGGACGTGTTTGGGCTTGATGTGCCTTAAACCAAGCTTCTTTGCTGGCAACACTTACAGCTTCCGTATCCGCGGTAACCATCCGACTAGCCACTGTACTATTGTAAATTCGCACAATCATCGGTAAGTCGGTATCTAAAGCATCTCGGTAAACCAGCGGAATTTTCATGCGATAAAAATAGCGATAAAAGCGAAGGATAGGGATGCGCTGCTAAAAAAAATCCCTAGCTCTGCATATTGCCGACCTAGGGACGTTTCTCATAGGTAAATGAGTGTGTGATAAAGTAGGTAGATGTAATTTTTATACTCCTTAAGCGATTTTCATAGGATTAGCAGCGCGGGCACTGCTTCTGAAATTTTCCAATTCGCTAACCAACAAATCCATTAATTGTTTATCTATCCTTTTCGCTGTAGCCGATAATTTTTGTACCGTTGCTCCGTTTTTTTTCATTTTCTTCATGGTTCAAGGAATTTATTAGTTAAACATTTAAATTTCGTGAACAAACTATAACGAATATCATGCCATTTTCATTTACTTTATTTTTCTGTAACAAAAAAATTAGCAAATTAGCCGCCCCTTTGGGCCAAAGCTGATCGCATTATAATTTCACCTGCCTAATAACATTCTTGATATTCAATTCGATAATATCCGTCATACTTTTACATTGATGGTAATCCTGATTACGGTAGTGTGCCGCCAGCTGTGTTTT
The DNA here is from genome assembly GCF_039542865.1 of Olivibacter ginsenosidimutans. Lineage (NCBI taxonomy): Bacteria > Pseudomonadati > Bacteroidota > Sphingobacteriia > Sphingobacteriales > Sphingobacteriaceae > Olivibacter > Olivibacter ginsenosidimutans. Next base: position 489,901 of record NZ_BAABIQ010000005.1, read on the forward strand.
CAACAATGCAATATTTTCTGGAGGGGAAAGTTGTTCATTTTGTGATACATCCCGCAAAGCGGCCAATCGATGTCGTTCTATACGTACGCGGTGTACAATAGAAGAGCGTTCTTCCTGCTGGTATTGTTGTACGGTCTTTTCAGTAAGGTGTTCCATCGCCAGTAGTACATAGGCAAAGTTTTCCTTAAAAAATTGAGGCATATACACTTTCATATTGCCTTCATAAAACTCTTGATCAAAATCGATTGCCCTGATCCTAAATTGGAAATCATCGAAATCAGGCGTTATTTGCATAACGTAGTTATAAGAACGCATGTCACCCAATAGCATAATAAAACACCGTTCATTAAACTTAACAAACTCCTTGGCAATTCTGATCGGATTATAATCCGGATTTTCCATGAGACGTTTGCTGAAAACATCGCCCGGTATACCTACAATATGTTCTTCAACCAAGGTATGCTCATCTACTACAAAATTCACCCGATTGGGCGACATGATTTCCTCCAACTCCAATCCATACACACGTGAAGCGTCCGCCTGCTTGACATAAAAATAATCATAAACATCATTTAGTCGGTTCACAATCCGAATGCGGAAAGGGTGGGTATTGCCAAATGCACAATAATCAATACGATCAATAAACTTATGCTCTACAATACGGTTATTGCCCGAAGCTTTTAATAAGGCATAGATCTGTTTCAGCCCTTCGTGGATATGAACGATTTCATTTGGCGGGTAAAGTGGCGTTTCCCATAGGGTGTCTTTACCTTCTTTATCATAAACCGGTACGCTATCACTAAAATTGCATAATTCCCGATAGCTTAAGGGTAGTTTAACCTCCCGTTGATATTCCTTTAAGTATTTATGTAAAGCCGGTTTAATAGGAAAAATAGGTTTTTTTTGAGAGATTTTTACATCCCCAGTAGGCACCGGCCCGTTTGCTTTTAACGTAGACATACGCTAAGTTAAGGAAATTTAACTAGTTAAAATTGAAAGAAACATTTTGTTTTTTCACACAAGGTAATATCTTTGGTAAATCATCAACCAAATAGCGTATATCGTGAAAAAGGCGAATGAGCACGATTTAGTCCTTCAACTCCAGCAGGGAGATAGCGAAGCTTTTACCCATATCTATCGGTTATATGCCCATCGTCTCACAGCCTTTGCCAGCAGTAAATTAAATTCGTTAGAAGAAGCCCGTGATGTTATCCACGATATTTTTGTTCAGCTTTGGGAACAGCGAATGGCTATGACGCCAAACAAAGGCTTGGAGCCCCTACTATTTACGATAGCGCGTAACCGTATTGTTGATCATATCCGAAAAAATAGTACGCAAGAGAGTTATGCACAACGATTAAAGCAATTAACGGTCCTTTATCACAGTCCAGACCAATTACTCGAGGCCAAAGATGTGCAACAAATTATTGCTTCTGCCGTTGATGAAATGCCCAAACGTGTGCGAGAGATTTATCAACTTAGCCGGGAAGAGCACCTCAGTATTGCCGAAATTGCGCAAAAACTTCAGTTGTCAGAGCAGACGGTTAAAAATCAGTTAAATACTGCATTGAATTTGTTGCGTAAGTCTATCGTGATCCAAAGTTTTTCCGTTTTATGGCTGCTGGATTGGCTGGTTTCTTGATAAAAGGAAGCTAATTTTTTCGATTGCCTGATAAAAAATAACCGTAAATCTATCTGTTGAACCTTTTCTTGTTTTAATGGTTGAAAAAAACTGTTTTTTTAACCATTATCAAAAAAAATGAGGAAAATACAAAATTTTTATAGTACTAAAATGCGTTTCATACGTCATGTCTATATAACCATTAAACGGACCAATTAAACAAGGGTTTTTTTATTAAAGAAGTATAGGCATGGGCTTAAATGAAGCAGAACAACTGCTATATCGTTATACGCGTGGCGAATGTACGCCGCAGGAGCGTGTTATAATTGAAAAATGGCTGGAAAAAAACAATTCCAGCATCAACCAATGGCAATCGTTAAGTGAACGGTCGCAAAAAATATGGTTGGATCAAGTATTCGATGAAATTTTACAGGATACCAAACAGAAAAAATATAATGAAGAAAAACCGCGGGATTTGAGGCGTTTCTCTTGGCTATATGTAGCCGCCGCAGCGGTAGCTTTAGTGCTAGGTATCCTAGCCTTCTGGAAAAATCAAATCCCGACAATACGCACGGCAGAGCCCATGCTCAGCATATCTACAGCGCCTGGCCATCGTAAACAGTTCATGCTAAGCGATGGTACTCAAGTTTGGTTACAAGGTGGGTCTACGCTCAGTTATCCTAAACAGTTTAAAGGCAAAGAGCGCCTAGTAGAGCTATCTGGTGAAGCTTATTTTGAAGTAAGCAAGGATAGCAATCATTCCTTTATCGTATCCACTCCTCACTTGCTGACAAAAGTTTTAGGAACGAGCTTTAATATTTCGGCCTATCCTGAAAGCGATGAAACGGGAGTTATTTTACAAGAAGGAGCGGTCAATGTTTATCTCATCGGAAAAGAAGATGATGGTATTTTGCTAGCTCCGCAAGAGGCTGTTTGGTATCAGAAGACAACCGATAAATTGACGAAAGTCGCTACCGGAACGACTTTAACGGCACAAAACCTTAAAGAAGGTAACTTAATTTTCAATCAAACACCGCTCCATGAAGTATTATATCGTATCTCCAAAGCCTATGGCGTCCATTTTAGTTATGATAAAAACATCACCGCAAATTGTCGGCTAACCGGTTCGTTCAGCTCTAGTCAGCCTATCGACGAGTTATTAAAATCGATTAGTATTTCCATATCGGCTACTTATAAACGAACTGGAAAGGAGGTGCGGTTTCAATCTAACGGATGTTAATAAAACCCTAAAAATTAATTTAATAGCAAAGCATGAAGAAAATTTACTTAACCCCTCCCTTACGCATTCCTTAAGAAATTCAAAAAAGAAAAGGTGCACGGCAATGCACCTTTCCAGGAAATTGTTGGTTATTGCGGCGGCAACCGCTTAACCGCTTAGTTAAACTTTAACTCGTATAAATGTATGAAAATAAATTGTGATAGAAACAGTCTATACATCACCCTTATGCGTTTAACCACCATAACAACGGCTGTACTCCTCACAACGCTACAGTTAGCCTATTCGGCTGGTAGCAGGGCCCAAGGAGTACTCAATAAACGGGCCAGTCTGGCGATGGTTAACCAGACACTGTCCAATGTATTAAAAGAACTGAATAAGCAAACGCATGTTGAGTTTGTGTATAGTTCTATGGCCGAAACGGATAAAGCAGTTAGTATTCGTGCTAACAATGAAGCCTTATCCCAGATACTGCGGTCTCTCCTAAATCATACCGATTTAGGGTACGAAGTTGTTGGTAATCAAGTAGTGATTAAAAAAGGTACATCTACTACAGTTCGCCAGCAGCCGATCAGAGGTCGGGTAACCAGTACAAATGGGGAAACACTTCCAGGAGTAAATGTTACAATTAAAGGAACAAAGACAGCCGTCACTACTAATATAGACGGAAATTACGCCATAAGCGCTTCTGCTAATGGCGTTTTGGTTTTCCGGATGTTGGGTTATATCGTTCAGGAAATACCAATTTCAGGAAAATCAACTATTAATGTTGTTCTGCAAGAGAGTATCAGTGAGCTTAGCGAAGTTGTAGTCAACACAGGTTATCAATCTATTGATCGAAAATTATTTACCGGGTCAACAGATTTAGTAAAAGCGGTTGATGCTGAAAGGCCTGGAGTGCCTGATGCTACCCGAATGCTAGAAGGTAAAGTGGCTGGCCTTTCCATTCAAAATGTATCCGGTTCCTTCGGAGCGGCACCTAAAATTAGAGTAAGGGGAGCAACTTCTCTTTCGGGCGATAATAGGCCATTATGGGTTATTGATGGTATTATTATGGAAGATATGGTTAATGTTTCTAACGAGCAGCTAACAACTGGAGACCCAAATACATTAGTTGGTTCGACATTGGCAGGTTTAAATCCTAATGATATCGAAAGCTTTCAAATTCTAAAGGATGCGGCGGCAACGGCCATGTATGGAGCTCGCGCTATGAATGGTGTTATTGTGGTTACCACGAAAAAAGGGAAAGACACAGGTGGAAAGGCAAAAGTATCGTACTCAGGTAATTTTACGAGTTTTCTAAAGCCAGATTATAGCCAATATGATATTATGAATTCGGCGGATCAGATGGCCGTATATTTAGAAATGCGTGATAAAGGTTGGCTAGACCAAGCAGGTACAGCAAATGCCAGATCATCGGGAGTCTTTGGCAAAATGTATAATGCGCTTTATGACTACGATGAAACCTCTAATACTTGGGCTTTAAAAAATAATGCTGTTAGCGAGCGGGAGTTTCTTACGCGCTATGCAAATGCCAATACAAATTGGTTTGATGTATTGTTTAAGAATTCCTTGTTGCAAGAACATTCTGTAGATATCACCTCAGGAACAGAAAATTCACAATTGTATTTTTCTACAAGTTATTTAAATGATGGAGGATGGACAATAGCTGATCATGTTCAGCGATATACTGGAAATGTTCGGGGAAACTTTAAGCTTTCTCCAAAAGTTGACATAGGTTTAATTGCAACGGGCTCGATTCGTGATCAACGTTCACCTGGATCTCAAACCCGCTCTACCAATGTGGTAACCGGTGAATATTCTAGGGAGTTCGATATTAATCCTTTTAGCTATTCGTTAAATACGAGTAGAGCTTTAACGGCATACGATAGCGATGGTAACCTGGAATATTTTACAAATAATTACGCTCCTTTTAATATCATCAATGAGTTAGATAATAACCAATTGAATACAAAGGTTATCGATTTTAAAATGCAAGGTGAGTTTCACTACAAGATCATCGATCATCTAAAATATGACTTTGCCGGGTCTTATCGGTATGTGTCTACACAACAAGAAACCAAGGTCACCGAAAATTCCAATATGGCGCAGGCTTATCGGGCAGTCGGTACCAGCGTTATCATTGATGGTAATCGTTATCTTTATATTGATTACGATAATCCGGACGCCCAAGGAGTATCGGTTTTGCCATATGGGGGATTTTACAATACCACCGACAATAACATTAAAAATTATTACATCAGAAATAGTTTAAATTGGTCACAAACATTTAATGAAGACCACATGGTTGATCTTTATGGCGTAACGGAATTGCGGTATATCGATCGACAAAACAAATATTTTGATGGTGTCGGCTACCAATATAACGCAGGGGGTACACCCTATGTTGATCCGAACTACTTTGATCGTTTGGCGCAAATTAATTTGCAGTACTACGGAATGGGCTATGATCATGAACGTTACCTAGCGTATTCATTACGAGGTGCCTATTCCTATAAAGAAAAATACAGTATAAACAGTACCATTCGTTACGATGGTTCCAATTTAATGGGCCGTTCAACAACAGCACGATGGTTACCTACATGGAATGTCAGTGGTGCGTGGAATATTGATCAAGAAGCCTTTTTTCGGAAACAAAACATCATGAGTCAGGCGAGGTTACGGGCAACCAGAGGTTTAACGGCGAGTTTAGGAAGCGCTACTAATTCATCCATGATTTTACGCAATGTGTTAACCACAAGACCAATTACCGATGATCGTGAGAATAGTATTGAGTTGCAAAATCTGGAAAATTCCGAATTAACTTGGGAAAAAATGTATGAAACAAATATTGGTGCCGACTTGGGCTTTTTTAACGATCGCCTTAAGCTAACAGCTGATATTTATTGGCGTAATCAATTTGACCTAATTGGTGCTATCACGACGGCGGGTATAGGTGGAGAATCTGTAAAACAGGCAAACTATGCCGATATGCAATCCAGAGGACAGGAACTTACTATTAATGGTTCCATTATCCGTGGGAAAGACTGGAAATGGAATAGCCAGTTTAATTTCGCTCATAACAAAACCAAAATCACAAAGTTGGAAAATTTAACCGATATATGGAATTTAGTTAAAGCGGAAGGGGGAACATTAGTAGGTTATCCAGTAAGAGGTTTATTTTCGATTAAGTTTGACGGTTTAGATCCGTCAAATGGTGTCCCTTTATTTACAGATGAGAATGGTGAAACCAACCAAACGGCTGTAGATATGCAAAGTAATGATATTGACAACTTGGTTTATGAAGGATCGGTTGATCCAACTTTCACCGGAGGCTTTTTCAATACCGTTAGCTATAAAAATCTTACACTTTCAGCATTGGTAACTTTCAGCGCTGGCAACGTGATTCGTATGGACCCGATATTTAAGGCGCAATATTCTGATTTAGACGCCACGTCAAAATCCTTTCTGAACCGTTGGATGATTCCAGGCGATGAATTAAAGACAAATGTTCCCGCTATTGCAAGTGCTTTCACTGAAAATCGTTTGTCTGGCTATCCATATAACAACTACAATTATTCTGATGCCCGAGTCGCCAGTGGTGATTTTATTCGCATGAAGCAAGTGATGTTAACTTACGGCTTTCCGCAGCGTATAGTCAAAGCACTAGGTATAGGTAATGCTTCTGTCTCTGCAGTGGCTAACAATTTATTTTTATTCTATTCGGATAGTAAATTGAATGGCCAAGACCCAGAATTCTATCAATCGGGTGGAGTAGCCTATCCCGTTCAACGCCAATTTTCGTTGTCACTTCGTGTAGGATTTTAATGGATCACAGTAGGTGTTTTTCTTAAAAGGAAATAAAATAATATAAGCATGAAAAAGATCACAAAATATATAGGAGCCATCCTTTCCATCCTCCTGTTATCTGCATGTAGTAAATATCTAGATGTTAATCCGGATATGCGTGCAGAACTGAGCAGCGTTGATGATATTAAGGCATTGCTTGTTACAGCTTATCCTTCAGGTTGCTATGCAACAATGACGGAAACAGCATCAGATAATGTGGAAGATAAGGGGGCCGGTGCAGAAGGTATTGCTAATCGTATAGAAAACGAATCAATATTTAAATTTGAAGATAATAATGGCACTGATCAAGATTATCCAAATTTTTATTGGAACAATGCTTACACGGCTATTGCTGCAGCTAATACTGCACTTCATTACATAGACGGGTTATCCAAATCCCAACAGACACCTTATTTACCCTACAAAGGTGAAGCGTTGTTATGCCGTGCATATGCTCACTTTATGTTAGTTGCCTTATATGCAAAAACCTATAATCCTGCTACAGCAGCGACGGATATCGGTGTACCATATGTAACCGAACCTGAAACAACCGTTCAGCCTAATTATAGTCGGGGTACAGTCGCTTCGGTATATGAAAAGATAGAGCAAGATCTTACCGAGGGCCTATCGCTTATCAGCGATGATGCTTATACTGTACCGAAATATCATTTTACAAAGGGTGCGGCACATGCATTTGCTACCCGTTTTTATTTATTTAAGCAGGAATATCAACAGGTAATAGATCATGCCAACTTGGTTTACACAGATGGTTTCGGACCTAATTTAAGGCCTTGGCGTACAGAATATAACCAACTGAGTTTAGATCAATTGTTCTTACGGTACACCAGCTCCAATGATAAAGCAAATCTTTTGCTGCTGGATAATACGACATGGTATGCCCGTTACTATCGTACCTATCGCTTTGGTGTAACTTATAGTAAAATTAGCCGTATTTACGGATCTAATGTAACGGGAGGAACACTCAACTTGGGGTGGTATTATTACGGCGGAAATACCGATAATATTGGAACAACAAAGTTTGACGAATATTTTGTGTATTCGTCCATCGCAGACAATATTGGTCAGGGACACTTGATGTGGCCAGCGCTAACTGCAGAAGAGGCCTTATTTAATCGTGCCGAAGCCAACGTAGCGCTAGGGAATACCAATGCCGCATTAACGGACTTAACGTTATTTGCCAGTAAGAGGGTATCTGGGTATAATGCCAGCCAGCATGCAGTAACCTTAACTAAGGTGCAAAGTTTTTATGATATTCAAGATCCTAAAGAAAGTGTAACTCAAGCAATACTGGATTTGAAACGTTATGAATTTCTTCAAGAAGGTATGCGATGGTTCGATATTCTTCGCCATGGGCTAACGGTGACGCATGAAGTGTTAGACGGTGTTAACGGAAATGTCGTAGAAACAATTACCGTAGCTTCAGATGATCCGCGACGCCAATTCCAGCTTCCAGAGGAGGCTGCTTTGGCAGGTATTGAACTAAACCCTAGGTAATAACGATTAATAGCATAGTATATGAAAAATAGCATAATCATCGTTTGTCTTCTTTGGTGCTGTTTGCTGATGAACAACTGTTCCAAAGATGAAAACTTAACGGACCAAGTTGAAAATTTGAATTGGCGTAAAGATGGGAATTCCGAATTAGATCAATGGCTTAACACCAAATTTCTTGATCCTTACAATATACAGATCCGGTATAAATGGGATCGAGCTAAGATCAGTATAGGAGCTGATGTGGTTCCGGTATTAGAAGATCAGGTTATGCCAGTTGGAAATACCATCTTACAGGCTTATCTAAAGCCTTATGAAGTAGTTACAGCACCTTCTTTTATGAAGGTCTACCCTCCAAAAGAGTTTTTCTTCGCAGGAAGTGTACGTTATAATAGTAATGGTTCCGTACAATTAGGGATTGCTGAAGGTGGGAAAGCGATTATTTTGTATGATTTAAATAATTATGACCCCAGTAATCTTCCTGGTGTTCTTCGGATGTTACATACAATACACCATGAGTTTGGTCATATTTTGCATCAAAATAAATTATATGACACCGAATATGGACAATTAAGTGCTGGAAAATACAATGGAGATTGGACTTCTCAAAGTCAACAGACCGCATTAAACGGAGGTTTTATTACACCATATAGCATGTCTGCCATACAGGAAGATTTCGTTGAAATGATTTCAACACTATTGGTAGAAGGGCAGGAATATTTTGATTCGCAAGTAGAACAGGCAAGTGAAGAAGGTGCGGCTATTTTAAGAAAAAAAGAAGAAATGGTCGTTAACTATTATCAAAAGAACTGGAATATCGATTTTAGAGAATTGCAAAATCTAGTGCAGCAAGCAATCTATCAAATTGTACCCTCAGATCCGAATGATTACATAGGCGAAGGACTTTCTTATACCAGCCTTACCGCAGATCCCAGCACGTTGGCAACTAACAATTGGTCACCGTCATTCTTACAGGTTTTCAATCAATATGATGAAACAATCAATAGCTATAATTCAAATTATAGAGCAGGATATGTAGAACTATATTTTGATGAAGATGGAAAGATGAAAATGCGTACCCGTACAAATAATACTTCTACTAACAGTTATTATATCGCCGATTTTGAATTTAATATGAGTAAAGATAATGGCATCATCACATTCTCTTATATTGGACCTTATGCAAACTCAAATTCAACATATGGTTATAGTAATGCACGAGGGTTTGAATCTTCTACCCAGCAGTTGATTAATTATTTTAAAAATCATCGATTTAAGTTTGAATGGCCTCAGGGTTATCCTTCCTCAAGGGCTAAACTAGTAGTAGTAGACGATGAAACCAATTTTGTATTGGGTTCTTTAGGAGAACTAACGAATTAGTTAATCCATTCGTGAAAAAGAAAATAAACATGAAAAAAATATTCATCTTATATCTGGCTTTATTTGGCCTACTCTCATCTTGTAAAAAGGATGACGAGCGTTTTTTTGATAGCCTACCCGAACAACGTGTTTCGGCGCTTTTAACACAATATCAGAAAGACTTAACAAATGCTGAAAGTGGCTGGTTTGGTTACCTCTATACCGGAGGGCCTGGTTTTACCTTTCATTTTGATTTTTCGGATAGTGTCTCTGTAAACACTTATGCAGATTTTGCACATAGTACACTATCAGAAGCCTATAAAAGCACTTATCGTTTACAGAATACCGGTGCTCCTGCTTTAGTCTTCGATACGTACAGTTATTTGCATTTATTGGCAGATCCAGATCCTAGTGTGTTTGGAGGTGTTACCGGCTGGGGATATTATTCCGATTTTGAGTTCGATTTTATCCGTCAAAATGTCGATTCCATTTTCATGATAGGAAGCTTCCAGGAGAGTAAGTTAGTGTTAGTGAAAGCAAAAGCTGAAGAATTGAAGCAATTCACAGATGGTACTTACGAAAAGCAAGTGGCCGATTTTATTAATTACCTTCCAGCTGATAAATACCTCTATTACGAAAATGACGAACAGAAAGTGTCTGTTTACATAGATACGCTACAAAGAAGCGTTTCTTTTTCTTGGAATGAAGGTGAAAAGTATGTTTCTTCTACTATTGCCTATACCTATACGTTAACGGAATTACTGCTTAAAGAGCCTTTTGAATTTAACGGACAACAAGTGAAAGCCATTCAATGGATTCGTGATGCTGGAAAAACAGCGGGTATGGAGGTGGTTTTCCAAAATGATGAAACTGGAGAAATTAAAACTTCTACCACTCCGGTGATTACGATGCAGGATATTGGCGCTATGGTTGGCCCAAATTTGCAATATACCAGCCTTACTATAGGGCCGAGTGCAGTAAGTAAAGATGCTTGGTCTGCTCCTTTTCTTAAAGCATATAATCAATTTGAGGATAATGTTAAACGAGGTGGAGAAACATTAGAATACGTGGAACTTTATTTTGATGAAGAAAATAAGTTAATTCTCAGGACGAGAATTACTGATGGTTCATCGTACTATTTGTCCGATTTTGAATATAAATTGGAAAAAGTAAGTGACAAGCTTCAGTTCACTTATATCGGCCCGTATAAAAACTCTCATCAGACATATGGATATGGAAATGCACAGTACTATGAACAATTGGCCATGCCTTTGACGCAATATTTTGTTAAAGATACCTTTTATTTTTCATGGGGGCCAGGTATCCCAAATCCATCAAAGGTGCAGCTGGTAACAACTAAAAACACCGCTGATTTTGCATCTGGGTCATTAGGGCGATTAAAAAACTAGAACCACCGCCCATTATCAATTAAAACTCAATACAAGGAGTAGCAAATAGCGCTATTCCTTGTATGTTTAACTTGTTTAAATATATTTATATGCTCGGAAACGAAGTTGTTGAATTGGCGCTACCTAACAAAACTGAATGATGAGTAACTATCTTGCTTATGCGTATGAAACAAAAAAAATTCTATATCCTACTCGCCTTATCTTGTCTCTTATTTTTGATGGACATCATCCTTGTATATACGAATGGCTTTTCTTTAGGTACTGGCGCAATTATCCTCTCTGTACTTTTACAGATTGTTTTGGCAATCTATAACTTACGCTATTATAAAAAACTGGAAAGCATTGATGAAGCGAGCGAAAAGCTCAATAGATAATTCTTCTTTTTATAAATACAAATCCAACAATCCATAATTTCCTAAAGAAATGAGGTGTAAGCTTTTTAGCATAATTGATTTGCTTTAGTTTCTTTTCTTGTTGACTGAATCTTTTTTCCATATGGATGCACTCTAATTCCCCACTGCCAATGAAGCATCGGCGGGGGGGATCTTCGTTTCGGCGGTCGACTTTCGCGTATCGCCATATACCTTCGCGGCATCGTCCATCGTCGATTGTACATATCCCATCAGCGATGCGATAATGCTGTATGCCGATACGGCATTTCCATTCGGATATGGTGCAGTGCCGATGGTCTTGATCGCAGTGCCGTACGGAAATACTTCAACGTCCATTGGAAATGGATCAAGGGCATACGGAAATGTTCCATCTCCATATGGGGATAAGGTAAACGTATATGGAATAGCGGCTCCCCGTAGGGATTTACTTCATGGACATATGGAATGATGGCAATGTCGGCAGCTGAAGCAGTAACGCTATCTGCCGAAGGGTTTAAGTCGATCGGAAGGCATGCATTCCCAAATGGAATAAGCATTCCCCCAAACGGAAATAGGTGCATTTCCGTTTGGAATGAACACAACTCACCATGGAAAAACCATCATTTTATAAGTACTAAACTGACACTTAAATAACCTATTAAACAGATGATTCCAAAAATTGGGATGCTGATAGAATAGGGATATTCCTATAGGGGTGAAGCACCAATAAATCTTTGTCTCCAGATAAAACAAAAGCAGCATTACAGGCCAAAGCTAACTCTAGTACCATATTATCCTTAGGATCCCTACAATCATTTACTAGCTCACTAGGAAAAAACCGGATAGAATGGTTTATAAACCTCTGAAGTATACGCTTTCTTTTTTGCTCGGATAGATATTTGTCCAGTTTTTTTCTGTATAAGACTTCGGTATATTCGGAAAGAAGGGGTTCTGAAATAGCAAGATGACCTAATTGTAAGGCATGATCAAAAGCGCGTGCACTCACAGATGTTTCGAGTAAATTGGCGCTAATGAAACAATTGGTGTCTACGACAAAAAAAGATCTACTCTTCATTCAATATGTCATTAAGTTCGGCCTCTGTAAGCCCTTTTGCCGACATATCTTTTCTAAGATCACTTAAAAACATAAGATATTCAGCCGTGTTATCTTCTCCTAAAGCTTTCGCTAGAGAAACATTTACACGGTTACTAATCGTTTTCTTCTGCTGTTCTGAAGCATTGCGCCATGCTTTGGCAAGCTTGTCATCCACTTCAATTACAATACGTTCCATAATACAAATTTATGGAAAACGATTAATAAAACCAATTAGACGTAAGCAGACGTATCCAGAAAGCAAACACGTGTATTTCCGTATGGAATGCGTACAACTCCCCATGGAAAAACCGGCATTTTATAAGTACCAAACGGACACTTAATCGGACAAAAACGCCAAATTCGGACAAAAACGCCAAAAGCGCCAAAATCGGACACCACATTTGGCAAGTCTGCTGACCTTTGTAACGTACATCAACGGATGATATACGATTAAAAAAGGTTAGTCATGTTTACGAAAAGAAAATATCCACAGAAACCGACTTAGTTCGGACATCAGCAGGCGGCTATCAGCCGCTGGCAAGAGCCTTTAGGTTCGATTTATGCTTTATGCTTTATGCTTTTTTAATTTTTAATTTTTAATTTTTTCAATTATGCAAAATAGATACGCAAATTCAGGTTTCAGTAAAATGTCAGACGGCACTTTTGCCACATTGGGCTTAACCGTTATATCGGCCATGACGGATAATCCCAATTTCGAAAATCCCGAACCTTCCTTAGAAGAAGTTCGTACCAGGGTAGCCGACTTTAATAACAAGCTTGCTAGTGCTTTAAATGGAAGTCCGCTCAACACTTCAGAGAAAAACAATAGCCGTAAACTCCTGGAGGGCGAGTTAAAAAAATTGGCCTTTTATGTCAACAACATCGCACAAGGAGCTATACATATTATTTTAAGCTCCGGGTTTCCTGTAAGTGCATTAGCTGCGCAGCGCGAAATTCCCGAAATACCGGAAAGGCTTCGGCTAGGTGATACGCCGCAATCGGGTCAACTTCGTTTGGATTTTATCGCTGTCAAAGCCGCATGGGAGTATGAGTACAGCTATACTACGGCTGTAAATGAAGATGGACAACCCATATGGGGAGAAACCATGAGCACCACTTCATCCCGGAATAATATCATCAGCGGACTCATACCGGGTAACTATTGTTACGCTAGAGTGCGGTCGCGCAATGGCAAAGGAAGGAGTGATTGGAGTGGGGTTGTCCGCCGAATGGCGAGGTAAAATTTGGGGCCTTGTGCCCCTTTACCATAATACCCGCAGTCCTTCAGGTCGATACTGCTCCATTTTTTTGTCTTTACTTAATAACGTATAGTTCCCCTGTATGGCTTGCCAAATGAGCATTTTATCAAATGGATCCCTATGATAGCTTGCGGAGAGCTGATGATAGGTAGCGCATAAATCGGGAGAAAGCGAAAGTACTTGAAATCCTATTTCTTTGCATAGCACAGGTAAGTTTTCCGGACGAAAACCTTTTATAGCTAGTTTTTCTAAACCAAATTTCAATGAGATCTCCCAGAAACTTAGGGCACTAACATAGATTACGTTCCCCGGGTCTTGCAGGATGCTTAACACCTTCTTCGAGAAAGCTTTCTGATCAATGATAGACCAAATGAGCACATGTGTGTCGATAAGATATGGCATTATCCCAAAAACTCTTCTTCGCTCATTTCGAAGTCATCCTTAAATATCACCTCTGCTTTACCGGCTAATAATCCCAATGGCCTTTTCGCAGGCTGGTCAGTAAGCGCCGGAATAAAATAACCCACAATTTGCTTCTTCTTTCCGTAAGTAACTGCAATCTTAGCGCCCTTTTTTACATCGTCAATGACATCAGAAAAGTGTGTTTTAAATTCGCCTACACTGAGTGTTTTCATAACCTTGTTTTTTGTCAAAAATAAGGAATTCTTGTCAACTTGTCAAAATTATCCCCTCAACCACAAGTAAAACACCACCACCAACAACTCCGTAAGCACTTTTCCGTAAACCAGCCGCAGTTGTTTCAACGCATGGGTTAACTGGTTTTCCACCGTTCGTTTAGAAATACCCAAATTTTCTGCTATTTCATCATTGCTGCGGTGCTCCACCCGGCTCATCCAAAAAATTTCCCGGCAGCGTTTGGGTAAATCCTGAAGGGCCACACCCAGCTGTTGTTCAAAATCTTCCTGTTCCACCTTTTGATAAACCTCATTATCTACGGTTTCTCCATATCCTTCGCCCAACTGTTCTACATATTGTACGATATCCACTTTGCGGGCCTTTAGCAATTTAAAGACACGATACCGAGCGCTTATAAAAATATAATTTTTAAAACTGTCTATTTTGAGCGCTTTTCTTCGGCGCCATAAGACCACAAATACATCCTGCAAGGCTTGTTCTGCCTGCTGTTTATCCTGCAGGTAATAGCAAAAAGTGCGGTACAACTTCAGCCAATAACGTTGGTACAATGCATTAAAGGCACGCTCATCATCGTGGCTAGCTGCGTTCCATAGTTGTTCATCAGAAACTGTTTGCACCTGCATGGATTTATAAGCACTAATTGGGTTGTCAGCTCCCTATTTAAGGGTTACACAATATTACAAAAAAATACAGGATAGCAAATGAAAACAAATTTTTTTTACCATTCATGTGTGTGCCTTCGCACCATAAGCCTCTTTATCATAAACCGGTTATACGATGCTCAATCCAGAAGAATATCTAGCGCTTTACGAGAAGTATCAAGCAGGAATGTGCTCTCCTGAAGAGCTTCAGGCTTTATATGCTTATCGTGATCGATTTAAGCTAACATCCGATGAAGAAGTTTCGGCAGAAGAGGAAGAAATAGGACATCATGTTTATCAGGAAATCTGGCAAGAGCTTAGCAAAAAGCAAGGTTCACTCATTAAACCATGGTTAGCCATCGCAGCAAGCATTGCCTTACTTATTGGTGTATGGACGGTCTTCCGTTGGTATGGCAATCCCACTCCTACAACGCTAAAGACCGCTGATAACCACCACACCATTAAGCCCGGTAAGAATACCGCTACATTAACCTTAGCTAACGGTAAATCGATTCGATTAGATGAGGCTCATATCGGCGAAATTGTCAAAGAGGCAGGTGTGCATATTGCCAAAACGGCCGACGGACAGTGGCAGTATACGGTTCAGCAGCAAGATCAAGCAGCAGCACCAAGCTACCAAACCATTGAAACACCTAAAGGAGGGCAGTACCAGATCCTCTTGCCCGACAGTACCAAGGTTTGGCTTAATGCGGCATCATCGCTGCGTTATCCCACCAATTTTATTGGGAAAGAAAGAGTGGTTGAATTAACCGGTGAGGCCTATTTCGAGGTAACGAAACGGAAGAACCAATCTTTTCGGGTATCTACCGTGCAACAGAATGTTAATGTTTTGGGTACAACATTTAACATTACGGCTTATGCAGAAGATCAATTCACGACAACCGTGGTAGCCTCCGGAGCGGTAAGTGTACACGTAAAAGGTAAGCCTAATGTCAAACGTGTCTTGCAGGCAGGTGATCAGAGTGAGCTCAATAGTGAAACCAGTGAAATGAAGCTTAGCCATGCCAATATCCAACAAATCTTAGCTTGGAAAAACGGCTACTTTATTTTTGAGAACGATCCCTTGCCGGTCATTATGGATAAAATTGCCCGGTGGTATAATATCGAGGTTTCCTATATAGGCGATGTCAAGCAAAAGAAATTTGGCGGCACCTATAACCGTACGAAAGACTTTCTCGACCTCCTAAAAGGGTTGGAATTCTCGGGCAATGTACATTTTAAAGTCGAAGGAAGGAGGGTTACCGTTATGCCATAAAACACCTACGCTAATGACCTACTATATAATAAACCGGAAGCATTCGCGGTGCCCCCGGTCAAAGCATTAGGTCTAACCTTGTATAAACTAGAAGATATAAACAGATAAACCTAATTGTCAAATGTATAAAAAAAATACCGCCATCCAGAGGGATTGGCGTAGAAAGCTACTATTTCCAATTCGCGTGATGAAATTAACCGGAATACTCCTGTTTTTGGCCTGTATACAACTGCACGCAAAAACCTACGCACAGCGGGTCAGTCTAAAAGTCGACCAAGCTTCACTGAAAGATGTTTTTTC
This sequence comes from Olivibacter ginsenosidimutans, assembly GCF_039542865.1. Lineage (NCBI taxonomy): Bacteria > Pseudomonadati > Bacteroidota > Sphingobacteriia > Sphingobacteriales > Sphingobacteriaceae > Olivibacter > Olivibacter ginsenosidimutans. The sequence goes on from NZ_BAABIQ010000005.1 coordinate 506,488, forward strand.
GGCTATCCAAGCGCAAAGCGGTTATGATATTCTATACGGATCAGAGGTGTTGGACCGTGCTAAACCGGTTACCTTAAATGTTAAAGATGCGCCACTGCGAACCGTATTAGATCAAACGCTAGCGGTTCAGGGAATGACGTATCGTATTCAGAATAAAACCATTGCCATTCGTGTAACGGCTGCACAGCAGGATGAAATCACGGTTACCGGCTCGGTTACGGACAGCACAGGGAAAGCATTGCCCAGTATTACTGTCCGGGAGAAAGGCAAAGATCGCGGTACCATTACCGATGAGCAGGGCCGCTTTAGTCTAAAAGTAAGTCAGGCGCAAGCCGCTATCGTCTTCAGCTCTGTTGGATACATCCAACAAGAGGTAGCGCTCAACGGTCGACAAAACATTAGCGTTTCCCTTCGGGAAGATAATGCGTTACTTTCAGAAGTGGTCGTTGTTGGTTACGGCGTGCAAAAAAAGGTCAATGTTACCGGCGCAGTTTCTACCGTTTCGGGTGAAGATGTCGCGGCAAGGCCCGCAGGGCAAACCTCCGCGGCTTTGCAAGGGATGGCACCGGGAGTAACCGTTACGCAGCGTTCGGGAAAACCTGGGGCAGATGGTGGTAATATCCGTATACGAGGTATTGGTACAACCAATAGTAGTGGCGCAGGACCCATGGTCTTGATCGATGGTATTGAAGGTTCGATGGATAATATCGATCCTAACCTCATCGAGTCGGTATCTATCCTGAAAGATGCGGCATCTTCCTCCATCTATGGTTCCCGTGCCGCTAATGGAGTAATCCTAGTGACCACTAAACGAGGGGTAGGTGATCGGATTTCCATCGGTTATAACAACTACTTTGGTTGGCAGGATCCAACTAATATGCCTAAAATCGCTAGTGCCCTCGACCATATGTTGCTCACTAATGAGGCTTATACCAACGTCGGCAGCTCGCCCTTATATTCAGACGAATTGATCGAAGCCTACCGGGCACAAAATGGGGTCAGTAGCGATGAATACCCCAATACCGACTGGCAGAAAGAAACCCTCACCGGCTCGGGCTTTCAGCAAAGCCATTTTTTGTCTGTAAACGGTGGTACCAAAAAAGTGAAAATGCTGGCCTCCTTTGGCTATTTTGATCAGAAAGGTTTAATTGAAAATACCAGTTTTAAACGTTATACCATCCGTAACAATATCGATATTACCTTTTCTGATAAGTTAAGCGCTAAGGTAGATCTGCAATATGTTAATCCTATAACTGAAGCTCCTGCTACAGGGGTTGAGAACATCTTTCAATGGATGAATGGCATTCCGGCGAATCAGATCGGTATCAATTCCAATGGTACTTGGGGGGTGGGTTGGAATGGAAACAATCCTATTTCTGCGTCTCAAGATGGTGGTTTCAGCTCGTATAAAGCACCATTCGGCAGCATTAATGCTTCATTAACCTACAAGCCATTTAGCTGGCTTACCGCCGATGTCAACTATGCCCCAAAATATGCTACAGTAGTATCTAAAAAATTCAGTAAGGCCATCCAATCGTATTTGCCTGATGGAACCCCAAGCTACCTCACGCCGAATGTTTCTTCGCTCAGCCACGAAAACCGGCAGGATATGTACAATAATATGCGGGCAACCTTAACAGCAGATAAAAGCGTTGGCGACCACGCCTTTAAATGGATGCTCGGTGCATCGCGCGAAGATTTTAAAGATGAGTATATTACGGCTTTTCGAGATGGTTATGCGCTACCGGATTATCCCATTTTACATACCGGATCGGCCGAAAACCAAAAAAATGATGGCAGCGCGGAAGAATGGGCGTTGCAATCCTTTTTCTCTCGCTTAAACTACAACTATAAAGAACGGTACTTATTGGAAATCAACGCACGCTACGATGGATCCTCACGCTTTCTTCCCGGCAATCGCTATGGCTTCTTCCCTTCGGTGTCTGCCGGTTGGCGCTTCTCCGAAGAGGCTTTTATGCAAGGTTTAAAAGATATCTTTAACGAAGCTAAGCTCCGTTTATCCTGGGGTCGCTTAGGTAACCAGAATATCGGAACATACCCTGCCGTCTCCACACTGGATCTGGGGTATTACACCCTTGGCGGAGGAGTGGTCAATACCGCTGCCTTGAATAACCTTTCTAATCCGAATATTACCTGGGAAAGTACGGAAGAAAAAAATATCGGATTGGATCTGGCTTTGTTCAATGGTTTTGGCATAACAGCCGATTATTACCATCGCCGTACCGACGACATTCTATTGCAATTAGATGTTCCATTGATTATTGGTTTGGCGGCTCCCTACCAAAATGCCGGTGTGGTGGAGAATAAGGGATGGGAATTGGGCCTGAGTTACCACAGCAATGCCCAACGGGAATTTAAATATAGCTTGAACCTCAACCTGTCAGATGTGCATAATAAGGTTGTCGATATGAAAGGAAGAAGATCTACCGGTTTAACTGTAAATAACGAGGGTTATCCCATAGGGTCTATTTTTGGTTATATCGCCGAAGGCTATTTCCAGAACCAAGAAGAAATTGATAACCATGCTACGCAATTTGGCACCTTGGCTCCGGGCGATATCAAGTACCAAGACCAGAATAACGACGGACAAATTACCGAAGCGGATAAGGTGGTTATTGGCAGTACCGTACCGCGATACACCTTCTCCCTAAATTCGGCTTTTGCTTATAAGGGGTTCGACTTAAGTTTATTCTTACAGGGAGTGGGTAAAGTAGATGGTTATCTGTATGGAGCCGGTATACAGGCGTTTACCACTACCGGGGCAGTTGGAGGTACCATACGGGAAGATAATAAAGATCGTTGGACACCCGATAACCCGAACGCCAAGTATCCGCGGCTAGCATTCGGACAAAATAATAACCAACAAAACTCATCCTTCTGGATGCGTAATGCGGCTTATCTGCGTCTGAAGAACGTGCAAATAGGTTATACCGTGCCTAAACAATGGTTAAACACCAATAAAATCCAACGGCTACGCATCTTTGCCAACGGTACGAATCTCTTCACGGCGGATAGCTTTTTAGAAGGTTATGACGTGGAAGCACCAGTGGGTGCGGGTAATTATTATCCCCAAGTGAAGGTGTATACCTTTGGCTTGGAAGCAACTTTTTAAGTGTTGAGTTATACGTTATAAGTCATACGTTGTAAGAGCAAAAATCTTTTGAGTTATACGTTTGTATATCATATGTTTAATCGTGTAAAGGGCAAGAGCGCACGTATAACCTAGAACTTGAAACTTACGACTAATAAAAATATCAAATGATGAAAAGAACAACAATATATATAATAGGTTTACTACTGGGCGTATACCTGACGTCTTGTAGCGATTACCTGGATCGAAACCCGCTTTCAGGGCCGTCTGACGATAATTATTTCAATAATGTAGATGAATTAACATTGGTCGTTAACGGTTTGTATAGTGCCCTGAACTACCAACCCATTGACGGGATGCCCAACAACCTGACCATTGATGATGCCACCGATATTGGTTGGGATCGTAATGTTTCCAACCTGCAATCGTTAGGCCGTGGCGATCACGACAGTAACAATGGTTATGTGGTCAACGTTTGGACCAATGCCTTCAAGGTAATTGGTAAATGCAATTTTATCCTGGATAACATGAACAAGTTAGATGGACAAATGGATGCTACCCAATACCAGGAATATCAAGCCGAAGCACGTTTTGTTCGGGCCTATACCTACCAATACCTCGTTGACTATTTTGGCGATGTGCCCCTGTTGCAACACGGGTTAAGCTTGGAAGACAATCAAATTCCGCGTACGGCAAAAGCAGAAGTGGTAACCTTCATTTTACAAGAATTGCAGGAAGCCGCCGATATTTTACCGGTAACGCAGGCCGAAACCGGTCGGGCCACCAAAGGCGCTGCCTTGGCTACCCGCGCACGTGCTGCTTTACATGCCGGCCTATGGAACGAGGCGATTGCTTCCGCCCAGGCGGTGATGGATTTACAGACCTATTCGCTGCATCCCAACTTTGGAGAACTGTTTAGTTATGCTGGTGAAAATTCACCTGAAATCATCTTTGCCTTGCAATACCTTCGGCAGTCGGATACCAAAACCTTTAATGCAACCAACCTGATCTCGAGAAACGGGAAGGGAACGAGTAATAAAATTCCGTCGCAATCACTCGTAGATGCTTTCCTGTGTACCGATGGAAAGGAAATCGATAAATCACCGTTATTCAACCCTGCTAAGCCCTTTGAAAACCGCGATCCCCGTTTGGGCTTTACCATTGCCTTACCCGGTTCTGAGTTTTTCGGCTACCAGTTTGAAACCCATAAAGACAGTGTACAATGCTGGGATTATACCGTTACGCCTGCCCGCCGGATACCGAATCAAGATGCAACCAATGCCTACGCCACTTTTTCAGGTTATTTGTGGCGCAAGTATGTGGATATCCAAGATGCCGATCAACCGTCTAAATCGGAGTTAAACGTGACACAAATTCGCTATGCTGAAGTATTGTTAATCTATGCTGAAGCCAAGATTGAAGCCAACCAAATCGATGCCAGTGTCTACGAAGCCCTGAATGCCATTCGGCAAAGGCCATCTGTTGATATGCCTGCTATCGAGTCGGGAAAGAGCCAGTCAGAACTCCGCCAATTGGTGCGCAAAGAACGCTTATACGAATTGGCCATGGAAGGTTTTCGCATGGTTGATCTCCGTCGCTGGCAATTGGCCGATAAATTCATGAACAGTAAACTGTATGGCCGTATACCCCGTGGCTTACTAGCAACGGCACCTACGATCGATGCCGATGGTAAGGTAGACTATAGCCAAGTACCTAATGTGGCCGATATGCGGATCATTGAAAACCGTAAATTCAATGCTTCCCGTGATTACCTGTGGCCGATACCTAATGTCGATATTATCACTGATCCTCAACTGGTTCAAAATCCAAATTATTAATATGCAAACGTTCCGATTCGTTCCAAAACAAGTAATAGGGTGTCTGGGCATACTGCTCGCACTGTATTCTCCACTGGCTATCCGCGCTCAGGAAGCCGCCTATCAGGCCGACATCTGTATTTATGGGGGTACTTCCGCAGGTGTCATTGCTGCCTATACCGCTGCTAAAGCAGGTAAATCTGTTCTTTTGGTAGAACCCGGCATGCGCTTGGGCGGAATGAGTAGTGGCGGGCTCGGCCAGACCGATATCGGCAATAAATATGTGGTTAAAGGGCTAGCACTTGATTTTTACCGCCAATTAGGTCAACATTATGGTAAACTGGAGCAGTGGATATTTGAACCCCGTGTGGCGGATAGCCTGTTCAAATCCTATATCGCCCGTTGCGGTGCGCGGGTATTGTACGGGCAGCAACTGGCTGCGGTACGTAAGGAAGGTGCCGAAATTCAAGCCATTGAACTCCAATCGGCACTTACCTCATCGGCTCGCAGGCCAATGGTAAGTGCGAAGGTATTTATCGATTGCTCTTATGAAGGCGATTTAATGGCTAAGGCCGGCGCTTCTTATACCGTTGGTCGGGAGGATAATACGCAATACGGCGAAACCATCAACGGTTTTCAGCTCATGCAGGGGCATCAGTTTCCGGACGGGGTAGACCCTTATGTCGTGCCTGGCGACAGTACGAGCGGATTGCTTTGGGGTATCAGTGATCATAAGCCCGAACCTAACGGCACAGGTGATAAAAAGGTGCAGGCTTATAACTATCGGATTACCCTTACCAATGTGCCCGAAAATCGCATTCCGATTGAAAAACCCGCGAATTACGATCCCAAAAAGTATGAACTGCTCAAGCGCTGGAAAGAAAAATATCCGTGGAAAACCTTGCAGGATGTATTTATCTGGAGCCGCATGCCCAATGGCAAAACCGATATTAATAACCGCAATGGTTTCTCTACCGATATGATTGGTATGAATTGGGATTATCCCGAGGCTAATTACCAAAAGCGAAAGGAAATCATTCAGGCACATGAAGCGTATACCAAAGGCCTATTGTATTTCGTCGGTCATGATCCGTCGGTTCCTGAAAGCATCCGTAACGAGATGCTGCAATGGGGTTATCCCAAAGACGAATACCCAGATAACAACCATTGGTCTCCACAACTCTATATCCGCGAAGCGCGCAGATTGATAGGCGAGTTGGTCATGACACAAAACCATTGTCAGGGCAGGGAAGTCGTGCAAGACGATATTGCTTATGCTGCTTATACCATGGATTCGCACAATTGTGATCGTTTAGTAGTAAACGGTATGGTTAAGAACGAAGGGAACGTCGAAGTAGGTGGTTTTCCGCCTTTTCCTATTTCCTATCGGGCCATTATTCCGAAAAAAGAAGAGGTGAGCAACCTATTGGTACCGGTATGCCTATCGGCGAGTCATATTGCCTACGGATCTATCCGTATGGAACCGGTATTTATGGTTTTAGGGCAGTCGGCTGCCGTGGCTGCTCGTCTGGCGATTGATCAACACAAAGCTGTTCAGCAAATCAGCGCAGCGCAGATTAAAACGATATTGGCTCAAAACCCCAAAGGCGATGGTCGTCCGGCAGACGTATGGATCGATAGCCGCGATGCTACGGTGCAGTATACCGGTTCATGGGAAGCAGCCAAAAAGGGAGGTTATGGTTCGGCCTTCAATGTAGCGGCTAATCCACAACAGCTCAGCACTGCCCGCTTCTTAGCCACTACGGTAAAAAAAGGTCGCTATGCAGTATATTCGTATTACCCTAAGCTAAGCGGTGAAAGTGCTAATACAAGCTTCACGCTTTTTGACGGTAAACAAGCCTATACCAAAAATATAGATCTGAAGGCGGTCAAAATCGAAGGGCAAACCTCAGGCGAATGGTTGCCATTAGGTAAATTGGAGGTTAAAGCAGATGGAAAAAGCTATGTAGAGATTAACAACAAGGGAGCAGATGGCATCGTAGCAGCCAATAGCATCTTATTTGTGCCTGAAGAATAAATAGTGAATGGTAACTAGTGTTGGACGATGAGTGATGAGTGGTAAACTATGCCAGACACTCATCACTCACAACTTATCACTTTGTTTATGGTAATTTATGCAGGTTTCATTTGATTAAATTTATTTTAATTGGTGTCTTTATTGTTATGCAGTTTACCCATCTGGATGATTTTAGACTGCGAGCGCTCCGGTAATCCAAAAAACTTCCTGCCAGCCGTATTGGCTCAAAATCAGCGGTACAATAAGCAAGGCCAATACCACCAAAGGCACTTCTGGCAATAGCATGAAGCATACTCGCCAAACTCCAGATAATGACGGTGAGGGTATAGCCCAATTTGGTTCCGATACGGTCGATAACTTTGCCCGATACCAGTAATCCAATGGCATATGCAGCGGTAAAAGCCATCACGATGTGGGCAAAATCCGTTTCGGTCCAATGAAAGGTTGTTTCCAATGACGGTTTTAGCAGGCCGATGATCTGACGGTCTAAATAATTTATGGTCGTTGCACAGAATAATAAGACAACGATAAACCAACGGTAGGTATGTTTAAGGTAAGTCATCAGTTTGATCGCATAACGGTTAATAAATTAATGCCTTTCAGTTTTTTCATTTTACGCCATACACCTTACGCCTCTTTTATCCTATCAACAAATGCCTGAAAATGCTTTTCAAGACCTTGCCAGTCCTTTTCTTTGATCAACTTTTGGTTAAAAAGCTGACTTCCTATGCCAAAAGCATTGGCGCCGGCATCCCGAAAAGCACCGATGTTATCCAACTGAATACCTCCAGTGGGCATTAACGGGATATTTTTCAGCGGCCCCCTTAAGTCTTTAATATAGGCCGGGCCCAATGCGGTTGCTGGATAGATCTTGACCATCGTAGCTCCGAGCGACCAGGCGGTATAGATTTCGGAGGGGGTATACGCTCCCGGGAAAATGGGAATTCCTAATTTTTTACAGGATTTGATCATTTTTTTAACCACAACCGGCGTAACAATAAATTGGGCACCAAGGTCCAAGGCCTTGTTTAAATCACCGGGTGTGCATACTGTTCCCGCCCCAACATTTAGGCTGGGGAAATGCGCACGTGCATACGGAAGGATCTGCTCCACATCCGTTGTATTCATCGTAACCTCTAGGGTGGTTAAACCGGCCTGTTGGTAAATGGGCAGTATTGCACGCACATCGTCAAACGAAATATCCCTGATAATACCGATCAACGGAATACGGTCGAATCGTTCATGGGAAAAAGGTGTGGTGTTCATAGGGTTAAATTTTTGATTTGTTGGAATATTTTTAATTGTCCCGCCATAGCCGCCTGATCAATGAGCTGAGCCGGGATGACCATGGTGCGTTCCAGTAAACCTAATTCAGCCATGGCACGCTGGTACAGCTCAAAAAGATGACTACCACTGCATAAAATCAATTGCTCATGGGGCTGTTCACATAAGCTTTTCATTTCACTGCCAATCAACAGTCCACTTAAATAAAAGGCGTTTTCTTTTTTATTAAGCTTATGGAAGAGTTGATTGACCCGTACCGAAAAGAGGCTATTCAGAATGTTGGAAGCACGCGATTCATGGACACCAAGCCTAAAGGCCGATAGGTTCGATCCAGAAAGTTCAGTCATGTGGCTTAAGTCGACTGAATTTTGTAAAATGCTGTACTTTCCCATCACATGAAAGATTTCGCCGGTCATGTACGTGTGAAAATTAATCAGCTGATGATGCGCTACGTATAGATGTTTGGAATGGGTACCCGGAAAAATCAAGATGGCCTTATCAATCTTATTTCCTTGGGCATGAAGTAAAGATAAAAGGCCAATTAGCTCTGTCTCTTCCCCACGCATAACATCGTAGTCACTTTTTACACCAGAAATCAGGATAATATGATGGGAAAAATTTTTATGGGAGGCATAATGGCGAAACTGGGTTTTACTTCCATTGATAGAAAATGGTAGCTCTGCATAGCGCATTTCTTCCATCCCTATGGAGGAGGAAGCCATCCCTGATATGATTACCGGCACCCCATCCAGTGTTAAGCCTACTTTTTCTGAAATGCGGTTAATCTGTTTCTGCAGCTGCTCACGAAAAAAGTACTGTCGATCTACCTCATCGTCCTCATTTCTTGCTTTCCAAGCATTATAGATGGTAGAAATCCCATCATTGGATACCACCTCTCCGATAATGGTATGCTTGCTAACATCCATTAATCTTAAGCGGAAAGATGATGTCCCCCAATCACAGCCAAATAAATAATTCTTAGTCATCCTTAGTTTTTGTTTTAGTATTTGTTTGTTATATATTGTCTGTATGGTGTCAAAACGGGTGTGCAAGTCGATAGCCCATTTCCCTCCACCTCCTACGGCCTGATCTATTCTTTTGCAGAATTCAATCGTCTTTTGCATTTTCATAAAAGTCAAAGCGGCTTTCTCCATCACCGCCGGTGGGTCCTATACGGTATGCCCTTAATCCAGCGGCAATACAATCCTGTGCTCGTTCTTCTTCCGTTTTCGCTTTAGAGGCAGCGAAGCCGGTGGCATAGCAGTCGATGAATTCGCAGGTAGCCCCTCCCAGCAAGTCGTATACGGGTACGCCCAGTGCTTTTCCTTTCAGATCCCAAAGCGCCATCTCCAGTGCGCCCAATGCATGGAGTTTCTCCCGGCCTGGTGGATAGAACATGCCACGATATACATTTTGCCAGATACGTTCAATCTGAAAGGGATCCTGCCCAATCATCATTTGGCGCATTGCTCGATCATGTCTTTGGATCCTCCTTCCCCTATGCCTATAATTCCTCCATCGGTTTCAATCGCTACAATTCCCCTAGCCTGATTAAACAGTGGTTTAGTATAGCCGGGCGCACCATAATACCTGATCTTGGTTATCTTCATTTTGGAGGCCGCCTCGCTTCTGAAGCAAGAGATGCCCGCAAACGCTACCGTAGATCCCAAAACAGCCGTTTTAATAAAACTTCGTCTTTTCATAAAATCACGTTAACTTTATATAGATTTATTTGGTACTATCGCTTTATTCGAAGCGTTTTGCTTCGCACGTATTTAGCCGTATCTTTTATTAAGGCTATTGGTTAAGACAAAGATTCGGTATTTGCGTGTGCAAATAAAATGCTATTTTTGCAGGTACTGATGTTATGTTATCCTCAACGGGGAATTATCGGTAAAATAGAACCAATTTTATGAACCGTCCATGGTTAAAATTTCATTTTCATCACAAGAGGAATGTAAATTTTAACCATGGTAAGCTCCATCTGACCGATGGATAAAATTATTGACAGATGAAACCGCTCTTAATGCGCCATTCTGAACCAATTAACGAGTCTTTCAAGATTTGGCGAAATTTTCAACCTTACCATCATAACCCCTGGCATTATCATCCAGAGTGTGAGATTACCTATATCTTTAAAGGACGGGGAATTTTGTTTGTTGGGGATAAGATGATGGAATATGGCAATGATGAATTGGTTATGATGGGCCCCAATTTACCACATGAATGGCGAAGTCGCCACGTCATGAATACGCCTGATCTCTATTCTGAAAGCGTTTCTATTCATTTTAATCAGTTTTTCCTGGGAGATGCCTTCTATCAATTGGCAGAAGTGGCAGCACTTAAGGATTTCCTAGCGCAGTCTGTGCGCGGGATAAAGATCAGCGATCAGGCGGTTAAAGCGACCTTAAAACAAATCTTTGATGAGCTGCTCCATACAGACGGTATCCCAAAGATTTATAAGCTGTTGGAGGTGCTACATGTCATGGCGGTCTGTAATGACCGTCAATATTTATCCAGCAATAGCTTTGTCGATAGCATAGATCAAAGTAATAATCACCGCATCAATCAGGTGTATGCTTATGTCATGAAGCATTTTACCAAGGCCATCTCCATTGCCGACGTTGCTGCCGTTATCAATATGACACCCACTTCCTTTTGCCGTTTCTTTAAAGATCGTACCCACAAGTCCTTTATCCGCTACCTCAACGAAATACGCGTTGGATACGCTTGTCGCTTATTGTTAGAAGGCCAGCTTAGTATTTCGCAGGTAGCTTATGAAAGTGGCTTTGGCAATTTATCCAATTTTAATAAACAGTTTAGAGCAATTAAAGGAATCAATCCAACCGTATTTATTAAAGACCATTTCAACGATTTTACTTGAAATAAGGTGTCCTTTTCTGTTTAAGCCCCTTTTGGCTATTTTGCCATAAACCCTTGAGCTTGTTTAAACTTTTATTTGCATAGAAAAGGAACTTTTGTTTTAGATAATATTTTTTAATGATGTGTCACTTTTATTCGTTCATTATTTGTTTTTAAGGCACTCATGCTGCTTCGCGGTTTTTTCGCTAATTAATTCTTTTCAAAGGAGCTCAAGCTTTTTCAAGGTCCGCAAAAAGTGACCAAAAACTCGTCGTTTGGAACTTTGCTACAAGGGTAGTGCATCAACCTGCAACAGCAAATTTCCTAGGCGATATTTAAGCGGAACGGAGATTCCCTGCCAAGCAGGTAGAAAGTATACATATAGCCTCCATGATTGAAAAAAACAGCCCATACGGCACGCCTGGTTTAAAGCAGTTACTGTTGGCCTTCGCATTCATTCGCCTCCAAAATTTACATCTTGTAGTGGGAGGCACTGCCGTTCCTGTAAATTTTGAAGCGAAGAGTTTACTCACATTGTCTTTGCCTTTTTAAGGTGTTCATGAGCTTCCTACGGTCGGTTCTTTGATACTTTCTTTGCGGAAAAGAAAGTATAATAAAAACCTTCCTTTTTAATTAGATAAATGTTTTTTAGACATTTAATAAATTAAACGATATCTTTGTCCGTGATACGTCGTTTGAATTAGCGTAACTAACCATTTATCAGCGTATGCAAAAAAAATTATTCTCGGCACTTTTACTGTGGTTATGTTGCCAACTGGCATTTGGGCAACAGCCTGAACAAAGCATGCAGGAAAAGCAATTTAAAAAATGGGCGCAAACACCACCCATGGGTTGGAACAGTTGGGACTGTTACGGTCCAACGGTTGAAGAGCATGAAGTAAAGGCAAATGCCGACTACATGGCAAAGTACTTAAAGCCATACGGATGGGAGTATGTCGTTGTTGATATTCGTTGGTATGTTGCCAATGACAAAGCAGGAGGATATAATCAAACAGATCCTATTTATCTGATGGACCGTTATGGCAGGTACCAGCCTGCCGAAAACCGCTTTCCTTCGGCCAAAAATGGTCAGGGATTTAAGGCACTTGCGCAATATATCCATCAAAAAGGGTTAAAATTTGGTATCCACATCATGCGAGGGATACCTAAGGAAGCGGTAGCGCAGAAGACACCTATATTAGGAGCTGCAGGCATCACCGCAGATCAGATCTATAGCGATTCATTGCAATGCGAATGGTTAAAAGATAATTATACGATCGTAGCTAACCAAGCCGGCGCGCAAGCATACTATAATTCGATTATCAACTTATATGCCTCATGGAGGGTCGATTTTATTAAAGTTGATGACCTGTCGCGGCCCTATCATGCCGATGAAATAGCCTTGATCCGAAAGGCCATTGATCAATGTGGCCGCCCCATGGTATTCAGCACTTCCCCGGGAGAGACTCCCATTCGTGCTGCCGCTCATGTGCGCGAACACGCCAATATGTGGCGTATGGTAGACGACGTATGGGATACTTGGGATCATGTAAAGCACCTCTTTGACGTTGCACAGCAGTGGTATCCCTACATCGCTCCGGGCACTTGGCCAGACTGTGACATGATTCCGCTGGGGCGGATTGCTATTCGGGGCGAGCGGGGAGCAGATCGCATGACACGGCTCTCACCGGAAGAACAGTATTCGCTGATGAATTTGTTTAGCATTTTTAAATCACCGCTCATGTTTGGGGGCGATCTTCCAAGCAATGATCCGTTTACGTTATCCTTGCTAACCAACAAAGAAGTGTTAACCATGCACCGCGAGGGCGATGGTGTAAAACAATTGTTTAACCAAGATGGAAAAGTAGCGATTACCTCCACCAATAAACGGAACGGCGATACCTATCTGGCCATCTTTAACCTAAATGATGGGCCGGATAATGTAGCTATAGATGTACCGCTGGATGCACTCGGTTTACAAGGGAAATATCAGGCGACCAACCTCTGGAATACGCAAGATCGTTTTTTGGTTCAGGATAAAATAAGAAAGCGCCTCAAACCCCATAGTTCCCTACTCGTAAAATTGCAGCGTTCAAACTAAAATGTTGCCCCTTTGTCATCTTCTGAAAAAAATCTACTATTTATATATACTTTAAAGAATATCTGTATATTTGCCTCATTATAACACGGACAATAGTTTTTACTTATCCGCCTTTTAGCAATCTGTAAGTCCCTAGGGCAAGGTGCTAAATCCTAGGACTCCCTTCGCAACAAACAAACCACTTTTTGCGGTATAGGTATCGTATTGCCCTGGTTATTTATATCAAAATTTACTATGGAAAAAAAATTATTACTAAACAACTCTTGTGTCTATGCCGTCTTGCTACTCGTGTTCTTTTTAGGTACACAGATACCGGCATTTGCGCAAGGAACAACGGTACAAGGTACCGTAACGGATGCACTTCATCGCGAACCGCTACCTGGTGTAAACATCAGCGTTGTAGGAGGTGGCCCTAGCACCCATACCGACGCTAATGGGCAGTACACCATTCAAGTTGCCAATACCACGGCAAAGCTTCGCTTTAGTTATGTGGGCTACGAACCGCAGGAAATTAATGCTGCTACCGCAAGTCTGGACGTGGCCCTCCAACCGGCCAGCAATGACCTGAACGAGGTGGTTGTCGTCGCTTATGGTACGGCTAATCGTTCCAGTTTTACCGGTTCAGTATCTTCTATTTCACAAGAAAAAATTGCTAACCGACAAGTTTCCAGTGTCAGTAAGGCGCTGGAAGGACAGGTTGCCGGTCTACAGTCGGTTTCATCATCTGGCCAGCCGGGTACCGATGCCGATATTCGTATTCGGGGTATAGGCTCTATTAATGCATCCAGTACCCCCCTATATGTGGTTGATGGTAACCCCTATAGTGGCGATATCAGTGCAATTAACCCCAACGATATTAAATCCATCAGCGTATTAAAGGATGCGGCGTCTAGTGCGTTGTATGGCTCTAGGGGAGCAAATGGTGTCATCATCATTACCACCAAAGAAGGCCTCAAGGATGGAAAAACCACCATCAACTTCAACCTCACCCAAGGCTTTTCCAGCAGGGCAGTATCCGATTACGAAACGGTCAATACGGATCAATATTTTGAACTCTATTGGGAGGCGTTACGCAATAACGCGTTGGATAATGGGTTAAATGCTGATCGGGCGGCACAAACCGCTACCAATACTGTCGTTACTGATCTGGGTATTAATCCCTACGGACCTGATTATCCTCAACCCATCGGTTTAGACGGAAAGTTGGTCGCTGGTGCACATCCTTTATGGAATGATAACTGGCGGGATGTATTACAACGTACCGGGCATCGCACCCAGGCCGATCTGAGTTTCAGCGGCGGTAATGAAAAAAGCAATTATTATTTTTCGGCAGGTTATTTGAATGATCAGGGGATTGCCATTGAGTCGGGCTTTAAACGCTACAATGTCCGTTTAAATGTAACCACACAAGCCAAAAAATGGCTCAATGCCGGCTTAAATGTGGCGGCCAGCAGTTCCTTGCAAAAGTATCCGCAGTCTGAAGATAGCAATACTTTAAACATCATCTATTTTACCCGGGCAATGCCTTCCTTCTATCCGTATTATCAGCGGAACCCAGACGGGTCTTACGTTGAAGTAAATGGGGAGAAGGTGTGGGATTATGGCGGTTGGCGGCCCAATGGTGCCATGCCTTATGACAATCTAGCGGGGTCAATGCCCTTAGATAAGAACGATATCCGTAATGAAAACTTCTCCGGTCGTGGATTTCTGGAAGCGGTTTTCACGCCCGAACTGAAACTCAAAAGTACCTTCAGTATCGACTATGTCAATCGGAATACCCACGATTATGGTAACCCCATCGAAGGCGAATCGGCAGAAAGCGGTGGCTTTGTGGATAAATCCAATAGCCGCAAGGTATCGTATACCTGGAACAATATTTTAACCTATGAAAAAACCTTTGGCGATCATCATGTGCATGTATTGGGTGGTCAGGAATTTTATAAATACCAATGGAGCTCAATAGACGGCAGCAGATCCCGTTTTGCTTTTCCCGGTTTTTATGAACCCGATGCGGCCTCCCAATTGGATGGCTTCAATGGCTACTCGCTCGATTATAGTTTGTTAAGTTTTTTAGGTAGGGCCGAATACGATTATAAAGGCCGCTATTTCTTGTCCGGTTCTTTACGTACCGATGGCTCTTCACGCTTTGCCCCTGAAACCCGCTGGGGCACCTTTTGGTCGGTTGGAGCTTCCTGGAAATTGGCCGAAGAAGCCTTCTTGAAAGACAATAACCTGATCGATCAGTTAACCCTTCGCGCCAGTTACGGAGGACAGGGAAATGATAACTTAGGCATCTACTACGCCTATCAAGGCTTATACGCTTTCTCCAATAACCTAGGCGAAGCGGGAGCCGTAACCCGGCGTTTACCTACCCCTGATCTCAAATGGGAAACGAATTTAAATTTGAACCTGGGATTGGATATCGCTATTCTCGATCAACGTGTGGCCGCTACCATAGAGTACTTTAACCGGAAGAGTAAAGACCTGCTCTATACCCAACCCATGGCCCCATCAACGGGTTATTCCGGCTATGACTCCAATATCGGGGCGGTCAAGAACACCGGATTTGACTTTACCTTGCAAACCGTTCCGGTGCGCAATGAACAATTCCGTTGGAATTTGGACCTGAATTTAAGTCATTTTACAAATAAGATTACCGAATTACCCAAAGATCGCATCGAAAATGGTAATAAACTCCTAACGGTGGGTGGGTCTATTTACGATTTTTATTTGCGTGAGTGGGCGGGTGTCGACCCGGAAAATGGCGATCCATTGTGGTACAAAGCTGATGAAAATGGTCATCGTACGAACGAAACGACAAATGTCTATGGAGAGGCAGATCGATTTGTTTTAGGTAGCGCCTTGCCTGATGTGGTGGGAGGCTTAAGCAACAGCTTTACTTACAAACAATTTGACCTCTCGGCTTTGCTCAGCTTCAGTTTGGGTGGCAAAGTATTCGATGGCGATTACCTGCCATTATTACATCAGGGAAGCAGTCCAGGTAGAGCATGGTCGACCGAAATGCTCGAACGTTGGACACCGGAACATACCGATACGGATGTACCTCGCCTAACAACCAGTCCTGCATCATCATGGACACAAGCATCATCCCGTTTTCTGTATTCGGCGAGCTTTGCACGGTTGAAAAATGTAAGTTTGGGCTATACTTTTCCTAAAACCTTATTGGGCAGGGTAGGTATCGAGCAGCTACGTATCTTTTTACAAGGCGAGAACTTACTCACCTTCTACAAACATAAAGGAATGGATCCTGAGCAAACGGTTAATGGTGCTACCTATTATCGTTATCCTGCTATGCGGACGGTCTCTGCAGGAATACAGCTGACGTTGTAGTAATGAGTGATACGTTTTAAGTCAAATTCAACAAGAGACCATAAAAATGGGCGAATGCTTATTGCTTAAAGCCTAAAGCGTAATGCAAGTTAAGCGTGTACGTATAATGTACAAATAAAACTTACAAAAAAGTCTTGATACTTACGTCTTATGTCTTGATACTAATAAAATAAAGCAAATGAAAACAAAAATAACATATACCTTAGCTATACTGGTACTGTTGGTGGCCAGTTGTAAAAAGGACCTGAATACAGCACCTACCGATGCAGTAGAAGACAGCGAGCTGTATAAAACAGCGGATAATATTGAAACGGTGGTGACCGGGGCATGGGCCTATCTCAATGATACGTACTTTACGTATGCCAATCCGGGTTATACCGCCATACAGCGTACGGCAGACGCTATGGGAAGCGATGTGGCGGTAGTCACCTCGAAGTACGGATATCCCAATGCCTATAAACTCAGCGAACTATATGACCCGACGGCCGCAAGGGCAGGCTATTTTTGGCAAATGTTGTATAAAGTTATTGATAACTGCAATAATGTCATTACCCGTGTTGATGCTTCCGAAGGTAGCGAAGAGAAAAAGGCACAGGTTAAAGGCCAAGCGCAAGCATTGCGGGCTTTCTGTTACCTTAATTTGGCCACCTATTACCAGTTCTCTTATCTGAAAGATCCCGATGCGCCACTGGTGCCGGTATATACGGAACCGACGACGATTGAGACCAAAGGAAATCCACGTTCAAGTGTTAAGGACGTTTATGCGCTTATTGTAAACGACCTGACGAGCGCAGCGACATTATTAGCCGACTATGAACGCCCCGATAAAGACAAAATCGATGCTCAAGTTGTGAGCGGACTGCTAGCGCGCACCTACTTAAATATGGGCGAGTGGGCCCAAGCCGCTCAAGCCGCCCATCAGGCGCGGGAAGGCTATCCTTTTATGCCATCAGCAAATTATGCCGACGGATTTAACGATATCCAAAACGTAGAATGGATCTGGGGGCACGGCCAAACTTCCGAACAAAGTACCGCCAGCTATACGTTCCACTTCCTGGATGTCTCTTCTCCCGGGTCTTATTATTACAGTTTTATGGCCGATCCTTATTTTAAAACTTATTTTGATGATCAGGATATCCGCAGCAAATTGTTTGCGTGGGACGGATTGGAAGGTCGCGAAGGCTTATTACGTTACCAAAAATTTAAGTTTAAGTCGAATTTAATTGGCGATATCGTGTATATGCGCTCAGCAGAGATGGCACTGATTGAAGCCGAGGCCTATGCCCGTAATGGACAAACCGCTCAGGCTGTTCAGGCATTGAATGCCTTGCGCGAAGCTAGGAATGCCAAAGCCTATAGCGGTGCCGGTGGTGATGCCTTAGTTGAAGCGATTTTACTCGAACGCCGGAAAGAACTGTGGGGCGAAGGTTTCGCTTTAGGGGATATTCTGCGTACCCAAGGCAAGGTAGAACGTAAAGCCTATGTTGATGCCAATGGCGATCCCATCATGGTTACGGTCACCGATAGTGAAGGTAAAACAAAAAAGGTAGCCGCAAGGGGACATTCTACCTTGGTACTACCGAATAAACAACCATTCAGTGCGAATAGTACCTATTATCTGTTTGCTATTCCAGAAACGGAAAGCCAGCAAAACGGAAATTTGTAGTTTATTATTTGTAAGCAGTGATCAGTAACACCTGATTACTGCTTGCTGTTCACTGCTTACAAATCCCTTTATGAAACTATATCGGACCCACAACACTCAACTCACAACGCATAACGCATAACTCACAACGCATAACTCATAACTCAACCGATACCTGCGTTCCATCTGGATCATTCTTAAAGCGTAGGTAGTATGTTTTTGATGCATCATCCCAGCTTTGTTCTAGGATTTCCACGGCTTTTCCTGCTGTATCTGCCAGTGAAACAGCTTTGGGTTTTGCCGGTAACCACATGCGCAGGCTGTTTATCGTATTCACCGGACTTTTACTGATGAATTGATAACTCGTCGAACGCACTTGCTCATCATAAATGCGCGAGGCTGAAGCCAATACCTGTGGTTTAGTTGGGTTTTCAACCCGCGTTAAATCGTACAAAAAGGCCTGCTCGCCCGGGTTCACCACCTTGCCAGTCAGTACCGGTAGTTTCGGATCAAACAAGTCGATTACCCGATTCTTTACCACATAAGGTTCCTCGCTTACACTTTCATCGAGCACCGAAACAAGATCATAAGGCCCCCTTTCCAGGTAGAAGTTGTTTTTAAAGGTCAGCGTCTTCCCTGGGTTTGCCGTAGCAAAGGCCTGTTCCATAAGCTGTACATAGGCTTTATCCTGATTGGCTTGCAAAACAAAATCTTTAGGGTTCTGCCGCACAACATACACGGTTCCCTTACCCACCTTCATTTTCGAATCCTTTACCGGATCCTTCACACCCAAAAGCTTAAACAAGTGTTGAGCTGGTGTTTTATAGGTATTCCCGTTGCTATTCCACCATTCCATGACTCCTTGGTACGGATCATCATCTTTGCCTACATATACCAGTACCCCTCCCTTTTTGACCCATTGTGCCAACTGTTCATGCACAGTCGGCTCCATGGGTTTCATATTGCTGTAACTCATCACCAGCACCTGGATGTGTTGCAGGGTTTGGTTATAGCCTAAGTTCTCCAGGTGCACCGTTTGTACCGGTACGCCTCTTTTTAGTAGCGGTAAGGTTTGTCCGTAAAAATTAGAGAATTGCGGGTCATCAAAGCCATTATGGGTAGGAAAACGCTGAAACATGAGCGAATTGCCCATCAATACACCAATACCGTTATCACCAGATACCTTATTCGAGCTGAGTGGCATATTATTCAGCGCATTCACCATCACCTGCATTTGCGTAGCATAATAATCGGGAATGAGTACCGCACTGTCGCTATTGGCCAATTTATAAGGGCGGGTATAAATTCGCTCCGGCCAAGGCATCACTTCGTAATTGTTTACCATCGGGTAAAGCAGTTTTGCCGTAAAGGTAGCTTGGTAATTCTTTTTGTAGTCTGCCCAGTCGCGCGGCCAGTCTTCAATGGGGTCGGTTAAGAAAAATACTTTTCGGCCGGTAGGGGCGGTCATCGAAACCATGGAACCATATTCCAGAAAAGCGTTTTCAAATACCCGTTCTTTTTCTGCTCCGTTAAAATAGGTCGGCTCGCGCGAGGTGCCCGTCCACACTTGAGCAATATAACCGTCAATGCTGGGCAAGGACGCTAGGCTGGCTTCCGGACTGACGATCTTCCAGGAAGAATAATTGACCAACGAATGTGTGGGGATAAAGACTTTTACGTCCAAGCCTTTTTGTTTGCCATAAGCCTTTGCATATTCCGAAACCTCTTTAATAGCACGGTAATACAGTTGGTATTTCAACTTGCTTGAAAGATAGGTGTTCTCCGGCGATTCATGTTGCGGCCGCCAAGGAAAGCCATAATAAGCTTGCCATTCCTGCTTAAACGCATCACTATAGCCCGCCCGTGCCCAAAATTCCGGTTCTTCCAAATAAATAGACGTAATACCGACATCAATTACGCGCTTAATCACCGCGGTTTTCATGTACTCCAGATAGGACTTCACTGGAACGATATAGGGCACATACTTCCCATGCCAGATGGTATCGCCGTTTTGTTGTACCTGTCCTTCCGAGAGGTGGTTTTTTCCATCCCATTTTCCTAGAAAGTAATCTTGGTATTGTCCCCAGGCAATGCCGGTCATAAAGTGGGTAATATAGCCACGTTTCCGCCAGCTTGCTACCCTTTCTTCAAAAGTCATATCGCGGTGATCATTCGCTCCGTAAACGATAGCTATGTCCGAACGCACATCAATTTGCGGTATCCACGGACTGCTGGTTTGGAACGCTGTCTTTTCCTTTTTTTCCTGAGCCCTGGCCACCCCTAGGGCGGCCAGGCAGGCTATAAGAAATAGTAATGTTGTTTTAGTCTGCATTTTCTTAATATAAATTAAGTGATCAGTAAAGTTGTGCGTTATGCGTCCTGTATGGTTTACCAAGTGATCAGTAATCCGTTTTTAGTATCAAGACGTAAGACACAAGTATCAAGACATTTTTAAATAATCGTAATCGATGACTCCACTCGTAACGCACAACTCACAACTCATAACTCCTATGGTATATCAATCGTTTTAATATCCGTATAATTGTAATACTTCAACCCATAATCCGTACGGGCGCCCACGCGTAGATAATACGTGCGGTTGCCCGGAATGGCGGTATCCGACTTTGTTGTAAGGGTGATGGTTTTTCCCAATTCGGCATTTGCCGCATCGCCATCAAAGGATAATTGAAAAGAATACCTACTGTCGTAATTATTGTTTCCTACATAAGGTAAGGCATTCACAAACAAGTATACATCCGTGATGTTCTGCTGAAAGTCAGGATTACTGGTACCCCTTTCCAGTTTAACCTGTACCGAAATGGTTTTACTATCGGCGTCATATACCGGTTCACCCACCCAAGTTACGTTTAAAAAAGGTTCTACTGTAAAGTTAATTTCCTTTTTACCGACAATATCGGTCGTCACGCTATGGTCTACTGATACCTTGCCCGATGCATCGTACTGTACTAGGGGCACAAAAGGTCCTTCAACCGATATGCGGTAGTTTCCCTTAAAGATCTTGGTATTCTCAAATGAACCATCTTGTTTCGAATAAAAATAATAGGGCGTAGGCGAATCGCTCCAGCTTAGCTCTTCCAATTTTACGCGGGTACCATTGCCCCCCCGCTTCAGTTTGGATCGGATGACCGGCCGCATCACTCACCTGCCCATATAGGGTTTCTTCGGGCTCATCATAATTGTCGTCGCTTACCACACCATTCACCTGAAGGTCTTGTGGTGGCTTCACGACCGAGCGTGCCTTCCGTTTGACCACGATCACGTTCTTTTGAATGGTATAATCCAGCGGTTGTTCGGCAAAGCATAGATCCAATACCGCTTTCAGGGGTGCTTCCTGTACCGTTAAGGTAACCGGTTTGGCTTCCCGCATCATCGGGTCATTATAAAAAAGCTGATATCCGCTTTGTTTTTTTATGGCTTCCAATACACTTTTCAGGGAAGCGTCTTTTTCGGTTAGCGTTATTCCTTGCGCAAAAGCAAGTGCCGCTACCGGGTTCCAGATCAATAGTACAAGTACCAGCAATTTAAGGATAAGCTGCTGTATCCCATGCGTGCGTGGTTGTCTGTAACCATCGTAGACATCGAGTTGCATAATAAATTGTTAATAATGTTGGTTAATAAAAAATTAGCGTTGGTTTAGGATTGGTTATTGGGTCTAAGGCCTTACCATAATCCTCCTTTCTTTTAAGCTTAACTGAATCGTTCCCGTCGCCTGGAGCACATTCAGTACATCCTGCACATCAGCGAATCGAGAAAAAGTTCCCGAAAACACTTTACCCTCCATATTTCCTTGATAATCCACTTCCACATTATACCAGCGGGCAATTTTTTTCATTAAACTATAGATATGCTCTTCCTGAAAAGAGAAAAGACCCTGTTTCCAGGCGATGTAATTGGTGGGGTCGACTGTTTTGACGACGATAGGTTGTTGTGCATCGTTTACGGAGGCTAGCTGTCCGGGTTTAAGTTGTGTGGATTGTACGCCATTCATGACCACCACCGCACCGTTTACCAGACACACGTTGTTCGCCATTTCGTCCGGATACGCCGTCACATTAAACTCAGTACCCAATACCTGCACCGCTTGTTTATCCGTCTTTACACTAAAAGGAACCGCCTGTTTATCTGGTGCAACGGCAAAGTAGGCTTCACCGCTTAAGCTTACCTCACGTTTTTGTGCCGAAAAATCGGTTGGGAAGCGCAATGACGATTGTGCATTCAACCAAACATGTGATCCGTCAGGCAATACGATTTGGTATTGTCCACCACGAGGTGTACGGATTGTTTGGTAGCTTTCCTTGTCTAGTGAGGTGGATTGGCTTGCATTCACCTGAAAGGTAAGTAATCCATCGGCAGTTTTGGTTGCAGTGATTCCATGGCTCTCACTTAGTTTACCTAGGGCAGCTTCCGTTAGGCTGATCTCTTTTCCATCGGCCAGCTTCAGGATCGCATGATTTCCTCCAGGCTTTACCTGCTGCGCTGTTGCTGCGCGGATATCCGACTGTATCCATAGCGTAGGAGCGGGTAAGTACCAATAGGCCAGCAAACCAAGGAGCAATAAACTTATGCTTGCCGCGATACCGCGAAAGGAAAAACCGGGTGTTCTCCGATAGCTTGTTTCCTGATGTTCAACGGCATGTTGTTGTCGGATTTGCTGCATTACCCGTTCTTGCAATTGCTGCATCTGGAATGGATTAACATCCGATTTCCGATCAATCTTCAACAGCAGCTGCTTCTCTTTTTCCAGTGCTGCATCCCACTCTTGCCAGTACTGGCCCTGTTCGAGGTACTGAAATAGCTGTTGGAGCTCATCGGGTGTACAACGGTTATGCAGGTACTTCGTAAAAAGCTTTCTAATCTGTTGGTCCATGTTTCTGGTTTTAGTTAATACCATTGGCAGACAGAAAACATATACACGAATTGAAAAAAAATTGTGCGTTATGTGTTATATTGAATTTGTGAAGAATCTTTTGCTTATATACAGATGCCAGGGAAATGTTTTTGGGTTTCATTTCCTTCAATTGGCTAAAACGATATGTCTAAGACCAGTTTGCCATAAATATCTCAAACTCTTTAGGATGCAGTATATTCAGCGTAGGAAATTTCAAGTCTTTGAACACTTGGAAATGCTTGTCAAATGTAATAAGGGCATCGGCAGAGGCAGAAATTGCAACATCTGCAAATTTGTTGTCGTCCGGATCTTCCTGTATGATGCCCCAACGGTAAAAGGGTTCGGCAAAAATCACGTTTGTTGCAGTACATAATATGTCAAGCACTAGATTTGCCGTAACCTCCGAATAGAAACTAGTCAGTTGCTCTGCATATTCTGCCAATATTTCGGTACTGACTATCCAATCGAAAGCTTTTCTCTCAAAAGCTTTATAAATGGTAAATTCAGGATTCTTACGATTTATCGTCGTTATAATTACGTTTGTATCAACGATAAGTCTTGGTTTGTATGTAATGCCTTCCATCGTGATCAACCACGAAGTTTATCGTAGTCCTTGTTCGTAATCTTCTTTTCATTGATCACGCGGTCCACCTCGTCTTTCAGTTTTTGGGAATGATGTCTTGTAAGCAAGTCACGTATCTCTACGGTTTCTTCATAGCTCATACTCCTGTTGAACATGCGCAGCAAGCTCAACTGCACATCATTTAATCCCGTTATGTTTTTATCTATCGTAGCCATATACCCATTCTTTTTCCATTTAAGCAAAATTAACCAATCGACTTTACTTTTCAAAACGCATAACGCGCTACTAAAGATCCCTTATCTTCGAAAAAAAATAAACAGGAAAAAGCATAGTTCCAGACCTTTCAACAGCATAAATCGCTTGACGGATTTAAGCGCTTTCACCATATGGCTATTTACTGTCCCTTCGCTGATTCCAAAAATAGCAGCAGCTTTTTTATAAGATAATCCCTGCAATTTACAGCGAATGAACACCTCCCGTTGTTGTTTGGGTAATGCATTAATGGCCTCCTGTAATACCCTTTCGCTTTACTGTATAGTCTAGCCAACGGTCTGTAGTGTTTTCTACGGGACTGCTATAATGTTTTAGCTCTTCGAGAATAAAAAATTCATGCTGGGCGCGTTTCAATAAATTAAGGAGGCAGTGGTGTGCAATGGTGAAGAGGTAGGCTTTAAGGTTTTGGGAGGGATTGAGCTGTTTACGATGTTGCCACAACCGAACAAAAGTTTCTTGCAATACATCTTCGGTTAGTGTTGGCGATTTGGCCATCCGGATCACAAAGTAGTGTAAGGACTGCATATACCTAACGTAGCAGGCATTTAATGCTTCCGGGTCATCGGCCATTAGTAAAAAAGCCAATTCCTGATCAGTCTTCGTTCCGTAGGCGTGCATGGTTAGCCATAGCTTTAATAGCACAAACTTAGGCAACCTGTCTTTTTTTGCAAAATAAAATTTTTTGCTACCTTTGTCATCAATACTATTAATCTCCTTCAGCTGTGTTACAAACAGCAAAAATCCGAACCATTTCCTAGCTAGAATCCTGTATCAAATCCGCGTGAAATCCACGTCAAGTCCACCTTTTATCCACGTCAAGTCCACCTATCCTTCTCCTTCCCCTTTCTTTCCCTTCGTGTTTCCTGCTTTTTTCAGTACATAGATGGTGTGGGAATAGGAGGATAGGAGGTGGGAAGAGTTCGCTAGGTATCTTTCTGCCTTTCGCTAGGTATCGTTCCAATGCCTTAGGATAAGATAAGTGTTTGTGAACCGATAGAGAAGTTTTTGTAGCGCGTTTTCTAGGGTTATTGTGGAATTGTTGAAAAAAAAATAAAAAAATAAACTTGCAAAAATCAAAACAAAAAATTAGGTTTGTTTTCAACATAGGGGCTTATATAAACCAATAGCGCATTCATTAAATATAATCAGTAGGGTTGAGTGAGGCAGCATTGTTTATCGAGAAGGGCGTTTTGTGTTTGATATAACCTATGTAAATAAAAGAGGATTTTTATTAGCTAACCGCTACCATTATAATATTAAATAAAAGGGGTTCAATCAATTTAAAACAAACCATTCACATGATTTCTTTAGTAATTTTAGCCATCGTACTCTTCTTAGCGCTATGGGCGTGGTTGGCTTATGAATTTCAACATTCAGGTCACATTTCAATCGAAGAGGAAATAGAATTAGATGAACAATTGACCGTTTCGTCCTATACACCGATGCAAGAGGTAGGTGTAATCAAGCAAGCTTAATCGTCTGCTTTTTCGTTTCAATCAATCGTCTTCTATTAGTTTTTGCTTTTTTCCAAATTGTCCAGCACTTCTTGGGTAAAGCGCTTAGCTGCTTCTGTATCGTTTGGATTGTTTATTCCAAAATATTCTTTGGCAGCTAATGTTTGTACTTCCGGTAAACTGGAATCGATAGTTGTATTCTTTGTTTTCTCCAAAGTAGCAGTTGCTAAAGGACCTTCTTTTGGAACGGCTGGAGTTCTACGAAATTTAATGGCTTGTATTTTGTCTGCATTACGCACTTCGTAAATCCAAAGCAACATATTGAAAAATAGCATAGTCAAGGTAAGGATGACTAATAATTCTGACGTTTGCACTTGTTGATGTATGCCAATGGCTAATAGAATAACACTGATATTAGTCGCCAAAATGATGCTAGAAGCCTGTAAATGATTCAATCCTAAATCCAGTAAGCGATGGTGTAGATGGTTTCTGTCAGCCATAAAAGGCGATCTTCCTCTCAGAATCCGTAAGGTAAATACACGAAAAGTGTCAAAGACAGGCATAATGAGCAAAGCGATAGCGACCCCTGGTGCGGCGTTAATGATCGGTTGGGTATGATGCGTGGTTGCTTGATTCAGCTCAACAAACTTAATACTCAATATAGCTAAGATGAAACCAATAGAGTAGGCACCAGCATCGCCCATAAAAATATGCGCTCTTTTTCTCAGATTGTATTTCAGGAAACCCAACACTGATCCAGCCATGCTAAAACTAAGTACACACAACCCTTTTTCGTCCATTAAATAGAACAGTGTTCCATAAATTAGTGATACGAGTAAGGTAATTGAACCTAATAATCCGTTTATGCCATCAATTAAGTTAAACGCATTGATGACAAACACAATGACAAAGCTAGTAAATGTATAGCTCAAAATGGGGCCAATTTCCTCAATGCCCATTACGCCAAAAAAATTCGTAAAACGGATATCCGCAAAATAAACGACAATAAAGGCGGTAAAAAACTGGGCGGCAAATTTTTTATACGGATCTAGTGCCAAGAGATCATCTTTTAAACCCACGGTAAATATGATAATGCCTGCCGCTAAGATAAAATTCGCTTTAGCTAACATATCTCCGTGAATAAATAAACAACTGACCAAAGCAAATGTGCTGAACACCGCTACGCCGCCTAAATTCGGTACAGAATATCGATGCACTTTTCGAGACTCACGAGATGGATCGTCTAACAAGCGTTTAGAATAAGCTACCTTGATAATCGTTGGTACTGCTATCAGGGAAATCAAAAATGCAATGATAAAAGGTAGTAATGTTATCGGCATATAATTCGCTTTAAATTAATATTCCGTTCAAATATAATGTAAATCACCTAAGCCCCAAAATGTTTATAGACCAGCGGTAAATTTATTTCTCCGATAAGAGAAACATATAAACTAATAAAAAGGTTTTTTAATGAACGTTATTATTCCTATGCATGCTACAACAATACTGCCAAAAAATTATATTTTGATAATCTGCAGATGCTATCGCATGATTTTAGGGCAAATCATTACATTTGTTGCTGATTATTATTTAAACGTAGATAAACTGTTTTTATATGCAAATATAATCGCGTTGCATATCAAAGCGATTTATTCACACGCGAACACCTCCATAAGGCGTTCATGAGGGCTAAAGCCGTTATCGATCGCTCCTCTGCCATCATGGGCTTGTTTTTATAGAGGAAATATACGATTATAATAAATCAAAAGTATTGGCACCACGTATTCGGAAGAGCTTTTTTTATAATGTAGTATTAACGGTTTTTAACCTGTTGGTACCGATTATTAGCTTTCCTTATGTTTCGCGTATTTTGTTGGCTGAGGGAATTGGGCGAGCGCAATTTATGTTAAGTTTTGCCCAGTATTTTGTGGTGCTGTCTTGTTTAGGTATACCCATCTATGGCGTGCGCGAGATCGCAAAAGTGAGGCACGAAAAAGTGTTGCTATCCCAGACATTTTTTGAGATCCTTAGCATTAACATCATTTCGACACTCATAATTAGCGTCATTTATATTTATTGTATTCATAATTTTGTTTTTTTTCAGCACTTTAAACCAAGTTATTTATTGGTTGGTATATTGGTTTTTTTTAGTTTTTTCAATATCGATTGGTTTTATACCGGCTTGGAACAATTCAAACAGATAGCGCTTCGTTCTGTGGTAATCAAATTGTTAAGTCTACTGGCAATTTTTGTGTTTATCAAAAAGGCGACTGATTTGAATGTTTATTTGTTGATTTTAGTCTTTTCCTTTTTAGCAAACCAAGTGTGGAATGTATGCTTGTTACCACGTTTTATCCAGTTTCCTAAAGAACGAATCATACTCGGTAAGCACTGGAAGCCTATATTTGTTACCTTTGGTATATTATTGGCTGGTAGTTTATATTTGGTCTTTGATACCGTGTTGTTAGGATTGTTAAGTAATGAATCACAGGTAGGTTATTATGCTGCCGCGGTAAAATTGAATCGCATGGTTATTCCGGTTATCACGGCCTTAGGTGTTGTTTTAGTACCCCGTTTAACAGTAGCCATCAATCAGGAAAATACTGCAGAAGTTGCCAATTTGAGTGGAAGATCCTTTTGGTTTATCAGCTTTCTGGCTATTCCATCCATGGTCGGACTAGCATTTTTTGCTCCACAATTCCTTTTATTATTTGCAGGAAGTGACTTTGCTCCTGCTATATTCCCTATGCAAATCTTGTCTCCATTGGTGGTGGCGGTAGGATATGCCAATCTGTTTGCTACCCAAATTCTTCTTCCTGCAGGAAAAGAGAAGTACTATTTACGCATCGTTCTTTTAGGAGGATTGCTTTGTGTAAGTCTAAATTTTATTCTTGTTCCTATGTGTGGGGCAATTGGTGCGGCCATCGCCAATATGGTAACAGAATTTTTGATTACTTTTTTCTCCTATTACTATATCAAGCGTTTTTTTGCATTCCATTTTCCTTGGAAACAGGCAATAGTTAAATGTATAGCTTGTTTCGTATTATTTGGGCTGATACATCAATTAACGGTTCAACTTTTTACCCGTGATGCCCTAATTCTTGCTGTTGCGGTACCCAGTTGCGCTTTTGTTTACGTCATTTATTGTTATTATATTGAAAAAGACACTATTTTCATGGAATTGATTCATGAGCAAAGTAGAAAATTAAAACTAGGTAAACGTTAAACTAGGAGCCATGCTACAAGAAAAGTTGAAAAATATTTGTTTGCTGGTTACCTCAACCGTTACACCGATGGCAAATTTTACCTTGTTAGATAATATCGATAAACGACTTAAACAATATGAAGAAAGCTTACGCTTTTGGATCGATCATAGCCCCTTTGTAAATATTATTATCTGTGATAATTCATCGTATCCGTATGCAGCATTCTTTGTTGAAAGGGCTAAAAATAAAGGAAAGAAACTGGAAATATTATCTTTTTCCGGAAACGCTGATGCTATTGCTACCTTTGGAAAAGGGTATGGTGAAGGTGGAATATTGGAATATGTAGCCCGTCATAGTATATTGTTTCAGTCATGCCAAGGCTTTTTTAAAATTACGGGTCGTTTACAAGTGCCTAATATTCAGCGTATACTGCGAAGATTCAATCCCCGCACCAATTATTTCATGCCGGCTCTACTTAAACCCCGTTTATTTTGTAATGATGTTGAGTTATTGATGAAAAGAAGGATCGATACCCGTTTTTATTACTGTAGGAAAGATGACTTTTTATCCCATTTCATGGATGCCTATTGTCAAGTAAATGACCCTCAGGGATATTATTTAGAAAATGTATACTATGACGTGCTTCGACAGGTTAGATTCACGTATTTTTTGCCTATTCCGATCATCAAAGGGTATTCAGGGTCGACCGCTGAACCATATGTCAACATCGTTGGCATGAAACGCATGGGGTATACTTTCTTTATTTGGATAAAACAACATATTTCTAATCTACTATGAATCAAGTCCAGCAACCATTAGTTAGCATTATAACCGTTGTGTATAACGCGGTGCGTACGTTGGAGCAGACGATCTTATCTGTGCTGAATCAAGACTATTCTTCTATAGAATATATCATTATTGACGGGGGATCTACGGACGGTAGTTTGGCTATTGTCGAAAAATATCGAAGTCGTATTGCCTATTACTGTAGTGAACCTGATCAAGGAATTTACGATGCTATGAATAAAGGTTTGCAACAGGCTACTGGAGCCTTCGTGGGTATCCTCAATGCAGATGATTTTTATGAACTTTCTGCTGTACGTACTGTTGTACAAGCTTTTCAGGCGAATAGCCAAATACATGTTGTCCATGGATTGCTCCGGATTCTTGATGCGCAGGATGAGCCAGATACGATTGTTGGACATGCTGCTAATTTTCTTAATTTTGGAATGATTGAGCATCCCACTTGTTTCGTCAAGAAAAGTATTTATGAACAAATGGGTGGTTTTGATTTGGCCTATAGCCGTGCGGGCGATTATGAATTGATGTTACGCATCAGAAAGGCTGGAGCCACATTTTGGTTCTTGCCTGTTATTTTGGCCAATTTTAGGAAAGGTGGCCTTTCCGTATCTTGGCAGTCTTCATTAGAAACGATAAATTTGCGCTATCGGTATGGTTACATAAGTAAGCTTCGGCGAATGTTCCTATTGGCTTATTGGTATCTAAATTATACGTTATTTACTAAAAAAATTAAATAAATACATATACGCGTATTGTGAAAAGGAATACATGAGGATAGCTTTTTTGATGGTCGATTATACACTACCCCGAGGGGGGGAACGTGTTACAGCCACTTTAGCCAATTGTTTAAGTGAAAAAGATGAGGTGCATATCATCAGTTTATATCAAGGACAACCTACACCTTTTTTTTCATTCCACTCCGATATACATATCCATGTACTTCATGCAGATCGTAACATCAATCCAAACTTTTTTGCCAAATTGAAACGAAAATGGACGGAACTATATCGCTTGAAAGGGGTGTTGAAATCGCTTGATCTAGCTTGTTGTATTGGGGTTGGCAGCTATCCTTCTACATTATTAGGGATTCTTCGCCGATGGTATCCCTCAGCAGTTTCCTATTGGGCTTGGGAACATTCCAATTATTTTGCTCTTTCCAGCATATGGCGGTACCTTCGTCTAGTTGCCTATAAAAAACTGACGGGCGTAGTTTGTATTACCCAAGCCGACGCTGAGCTATACCAGCGAAAATTTAAACGTGTCGTTTTTATTCCAAATGTTATAGAACCAGTTACCTCAATTCCGGACACGCATAAGAAAAAACAGGTATTAGCTATAGGTGCTTTAGAAAAAGAAAAGGGATTTGATTTGCTTATTGAGGCTTTTTCATTTGTAAAAAAACAGGCTGCTGATTGGAGCTTGCTCCTCGTTGGAGAGGGTAGCGAAGCGTCTTTTTTACAAAATATGGTCGCTGAAAAAGGACTGCAATCTTTTGTAGAATTTTTACCTAACCAAAAAAACTTAGGTTCGATTTTTGCTCAATCAAGCATCTATGTATTGCCCTCTAGAAGGGAGGGGTTTGGTATGGTTATTTTGGAAGCTATGAGCTATGGATTGCCGTGTATTAGTTTTGATTGCCCCGTAGGTCCCGCTTCGATCATACGCCATCAGGAAAATGGACTACTCGTCCAAGCTGGTGATGTGCATCAACTTGCACAAACCATTGTGTGTTTATTGAACGATAAGCCCTTGCAGGATAAGCTGGTTCAAGCAGGTTTTCATTCGGTGCAACAGTATTGGCCAGAACAGGTAGTGCCTATATGGTTATCCTTATTTAAACAGCGGTTATAAAAATGGTAGCTTGGATTATTTTGTTTTTAACCTGTTCAGCTATCTATGTGCTTGGTATGATCAAAGACCTGACACAAACATCTCTTATTAAACATACCACTATACTTGCGCTATTTTATTTGGTACTGCTCTTTTTTGCAGGCTTTCGCTATCAGATTGGTAACGATTATGACTCTTATGTTCAAATATATGGAGAAATTGCTGCTACTGGTCCCTTTTCTACTTACGTTGAGCCTGGCTTTGGTCTTATTTGTTATGCGCTCAATCAATTGGGATTTGCTTATCAAAGTATGTTTTTCCTCTTTGCGGCTATCACGTTGCTGCTCATGTTTCACAACATCATCACCTATGCCAAAAACCCGTATTTAGCACTGATGTTATTCATCTTACTGCCCAATTATTATTTTAATCTGCTCTGTGTTGTTCGGCAGTTTCTAGCGATTAGTATTGTCTTTTATGGCGTAAAGTATATTATGAATAGGCAGTTTGTATCCTTTCTACTGACACTGCTGGTAGCCTGTCTTTTCCATAAAACAGCCATCATTTTATTGCCCTTTTATTTTATTGTTCATGTAAAACAGGTGCCTGTGCTGATGGTTATACTTTTAGCACTGGCCATCATCTTTCCGCTCACCAAAATTTTACCTTATATCAGTAACAGCTTGCTATTGGCGGATTATGAACAATACCTTAACAGCGCACCACCAGAGTTTGGTGGAGGCTCTACACTTATCATCCGCATTCTGTTATTTGCCGCCGTATTATTGCTTTATCATAAAATCAAGGAACCCAGAAACCGAATCATCTGTAATTTATATTTGTGGGGCGTTATTTTGTACTATGCCAGTATCGGTACAGAAGCCTTATCGAGGCTTTCGCTCTATCTCATGATTTTTGAGATCATTGCTTTACCCAATATCATTTATCAATTTAAAAAAACAGAAGCTCAGGTTTTGGCCTGCACCTATGTATTGTATGGTACATTACTTTATTTTACGAATCTTAATGGTTACCAGAAACATTATATAGACCATACCTCGGAGGGAAATATTCAGTATACATTTAACTTTAAATTTTTGAAGTAAATGAAGATAGGTATTGATTATCGGTTCGCTATAAAAAGTACGCGGGGTATAGGCTACTATATTCGGGAGCTGGTGCAGGCTTTAATGAAGCTGGATCATGAAAATACATACCTATTGTACGTAGATCAAGCGGTATCGCAAACGCTTCCTCCTAATTTTTATTGGCGGGTATTACCCTTTGCCAACTTAATTATTAGCGAACAACTACTGTTGCCTTTTTACGCTAAAAAAGATCGCATTGATCTATTCTGGTATCCGTCTAATTCTGGCCCAATTTGGCTTTCAAGATCTATTCATTTGCTGCTGACCATTCATGATTTGATTTTCATGCAAAAAGTGGGAAACACTTCCGGTTATTTTCGGCATCGCTTCGGTGAGTATTATCGAAAGTGGAGCTTGGTGTGGGGGATCAGTAGGGTTGACGAGCTGATGGCTGTATCCCAGTTTACAGCGGATGAAATCCGCACGCGCTTTAACCGAGAAGCACAAGTAATTTACAATCATGTCTTGCCGATAACTGTTGCCGATTCCGAAGAAATTTTGGTGCGTTATCACCTGAAGTCCAAAACGTATTGCTATACCATATCGGGAATTGCTCCCCATAAAAATATTCAAACCTTATTAAAATTATTTAGTACCGTACTCCGCAACGAACTATTGGTTATAACCGGTATACCCAATCGAGCGCATCAACGTGCGCTCCTTAATGGAACATGCTGTCCAAATATCATCTTTACTGATTTTATTAGCGAAGGAGAGAAGCAGGCACTATTAAAAAATGCTCGTCTGTTCTTATTTTTATCTTTATATGAGGGTTTTGGTATCCCTTTGTTGGAAGCCATGCAACAGCATGTACCTATTATAGCCAGTAAACAGGGAGCGATAACCGAAGTCTTAGGCGGTAATGGCGTATTAGTTGATCCCTTAGCCCTTAATGAAATTGAATCGGCCATAAAGCAAGCTTTGGAAGAACCTCAAGACATGCGTGGCTATCCGGTACAACTGGCTAAATTTACCCATTGGGAAGAAAGTGCTCAAAATTTTTTGGCTATTATTGAAAAATATAAGAAAAAGTATGGTTAGTCGGCACATTATCTTTTTTCTTCCTTCATTGGAAAGCGTTGGAGGGGTAGAGCGTATCGTCTGCACTTTAGCTAACCAATTTGCCGGTCAAGAGCATTATCAGGTGAGCATATTAACCTGTTATGGCCATTCGGTTGCCTCGGCATATACGCTGCATTCGCGTATCCATTTATATACGTTAGGTGTTCAAACATATCCTATTGCTGCAACGAAGCGAATTTTCTGGTATTTGCAACTCATCAAACCCCTCAATCGTTTTCTTCGTCATCATCCTGCGGACATGCTGTTAGCAGAAGGTGGGTATTTGGCCTCAACCTTGGCTTTGACTAGACGCTCAAGAACGAAAAAAATCGGATGTGAACATATTAGTCATTCCTATTCAACTGCTTTACAGCGTCTTTTTCGGAAGGTTTTATACCAGCGTTTAGATGGCTTGGTTGTTTTAACCCGCCATGATTTAGCCCATTATCAAAGGTTCTTAAAAAAAGTCTTTTTTATTCCTAATGCGTTTCTACATACTCCGTCTGATACGATAGATTACGAAAAAAAAGTCATTGTTGCTGCTGGCCGACTTACTCATCAGAAAGGTTTTGACCTTTTAATCGAAGCTTTTTATTTAATTCATGTGCATTATCCCGAATGGAAACTGCTGATTTATGGTGACGGGCCCTTACGTTCAGATTTGGATACGCTTATTCAAGCGAGAAATTTGCAACAACAAATTATATTAGCGGGAAATACTGCTATTCTATATGCCAAGATGAAAGAAGCATCGGTTTTTGTATTGCCCTCCCGCTTTGAAGGTTTTGGTATGGTGCTTGTGGAGGCAATGACTTGCGGACTAGCTTGTGTTAGTTTTGATTGCGCAGGACCGAATGAACTGATGGAAGACCAGGTAAGCGGTATTTATGCTAAGCAGGGAGATATTCATGATCTAAGTAAACAATTAGCGCGCGTATTAGCTTCCGCTAGTTTGAGGGAAAAATTAGGCCTGCAGGCTAAACAAAAGGCAAAAGCATTTAGTCTTGACGCAATAATGCCAAAATGGAGAGCACTTATGGAATATTATTTTTACCATGCATAATTTATGGAATTCTCAGTTCTAATGGCCGTACATCAGGGAGCATCTGCAGCGCATTTTGTCGAAGCTTTTCAGAGTATTTTAGAACAGACGCTGCCACCAAGTGAAATCGTTTTGGTTATTGATGGTCCGATAGATGGTGCGCTTGCGATCCTAGTGGATAAACTGCAGCGAGAACATGCGGGTACTTTGCGCCTGCTTCCTTTAGCGGTTAACAAGGGTTTGGGTGCAGCCCTACAACAGGGTTTAACATATTGCCGATACGAAATAGTTGCCCGAATGGATGCCGATGATATTTGTTTCCCCCATCGTTTTGAGAAACAGTTAGCGGTTTTAGCTGCCCGTCCGGAAATTGATTTAGTAGGCGGTTGGATTAATGAATTTATTTCAAGTCCCGCCGAAGTCGTGGCACAACGTAAGGTACCCGAACATATGGTAGACATTATCGCTTATGCTAAATCGCGGTCACCGTTCAATCATCCAACGGTTATGTTTCGTAAACAGGCCATCCTGGCTATCGGAAACTATCAAGCTTATGGTACCTTTGAAGATTACCTGCTTTGGTCAAAATTTATCTTAGCCAATAAGCAAGCATATAATATTCAGGAACCTTTATTGTATTTTCGCATGGACAAAGGTGTTTATAAGCGCAGAGGAGGATTAGGCAAAACCTTGGCCGAATTACGCCTGCAGCACACCTTTTATACCAGTGGGTTTATCCATTTTGGTCAATATTTACGTAATATATTGGTAAGAGGCGGTTTTCGCTTAATGCCTAATGGTTTACGAGGCCATTTTTATCGAAAACTTTTAAAATAATCGTGTCTTAGATAATTAAAATCAAAAAACATACTTCAAAAAATAAACAGATGAAAAATAAAAACTATAAACCGTGCTTTTTACTTCTCGGAATGCTTGTTTTCGGTATTTCCCAGATTTATGCCCAAACCTTACCGGTTGGTTCACCGCTTTTAGACGATTATTACCGGAGGCAGCAATTGATGGGCAAGCTAGACTCTACCATTTCTTTTTCGATAAGACCATTAACCCAGCAGGCTATTGGAATTGAAAACATTTTCTGGCCAGATAGCACATCCGAGCGTTTCGCTGGTCATGATGGCGGCATTTACTATACAGCTAATGGTGAAGGAATGCTGCAAGTGCTGCCTGTACAATGGGAAAACCAATACACCTCGGCCTATCCGTATAGCTTAAACGATGGCCCGATGATTCCAAACGTGGGTTTTCAAACCATGCTCAGTGCCGGTATCTTTGCCAAATATAAATTCCTAAGCATCCAATTCCGGCCCGAATTTGTATCGGCAGCCAATAAATCATATGTAGATTTTGGGCCGGAGCACGCACCAAATTCTTGGCGTCTTTGGTACAGTTATGCCAACAATATTGATATGCCTGTACGTTTTGGAGAGGGGTCTTATAGTAAGGCATTTTTAGGGCAAAGTAGCATTCGACTCACTTTCGATCCGATCTCTTTTGGTGTCTCTACAGAGAATTTATGGTGGGGACCAGGCATGCGTAATTCCCTATTGATGACCAATACTGCACCGGGGTTTTTACATGCTACCATCAATACCACCAAACCTATCCGCACACCAATTGGGTCTTTTGAAGGACAAATCATAGGCGGTAAACTAAAAGCTTCTGGTTATCCACCAAGAGCTTTAGGCAATCCAGCCTTTTCGGATATTTATTATGTACCTAAGCCAGACGATTGGCGCTATATTTCCGGTATGGTATTAACTTACCAGCCCAAGTGGTTACCTGGTTTATCACTTGGCTTAACCCGTAGTTTTATTATATACCGCGGCGATATGGGCAATAGCTTTAGCGATTATTTCCCGTTGTTCCAGCCAACATCTAAATCATCAGTAGGTAATGTAGAAGAGGATGGACGTAAGCGCGATCAGTATGCATCGTTATTCGGTCGTTGGGTAATGCCTGCCGCCAAAGCAGAGATTTATGCAGAGTATGGGCGAAATGATCACGCTTATAACCTTCGGGATTATATTATGCAACCAGACCATACCCGAGCCAGTGTTTTAGGATTCCGGAAACTCGTTGATTTAAATCGGCCTTCCGGTGCTATGTTACAAGTTAACGCCGAATTTACCAAACTGGATATGCCGAAAGCCTCTATGTTACGGGCAGGAGAGACGTGGTATACCCATTATCAGGTGCGCGACGGTTACACCAATTTAGGGCAGATTTTGGGCTCGGGAGTTGGACCAGGGGGGACGATGCAAAATTTAAATGTAAGCTGGGTGCGTGGATTACAGCAAATTGGGTTACAATTTGAACGTTATGTACATAATAACGATCTTTATTACGATATTAGCCGCGATGTTCGGCGCAACTGGATTGATTTTAGTGGAGCCCTACATGCAGATTGGAATTACAAAAACCTACTGTTTTCGGCGCGCTTCCAATATATGCATTCCTTTAATTATGAATATGCCTTAGAAGAAAAAGAAGGAGCAAAGAACATGTGGGATTTTGATCATCAAGATAAAAACAACGTACAATTTCAGCTAGGGGTAAGCTATCGTTTATAAGTAGAGCAGCTTGAACCGTTAACATATGCTAAAACAAATGTCAGTTAAACGTATCACGATATTCATTGTCACTTTATTACTATTCGTTATAACGGCTGGCTATGCCCAGAATATCAATACACAAGACCTCAGTTCTATTAATGTTGATGAGCTGAGTGACAGTCAGATTATGGGTTTTTTACAACAAGCAGAATCTTCCGGTTTGAGTGAGTCACAGCTCATGCAGATGGCAAAAGCACGTGGGATGAGCACAGAACAGCTGGAAAAACTCCAAGATAGGATAAGCAAGTTGGAAGCCAAAAATGGAACCAGTAATGCCACCGAAATGGGCTTACAAAACCGAAAAAGTGTCCGCAAAATCAATGGTGATACCGATAGTTTAGCAGATCCGCTGAAAAAGATCGATACACTACCTAAACAAGACTCTTTACGTTCTCGCATTTATGGAGCCGATCTTTTTTTTAATGCCCATCCTGTTTTTGAACCCAATTTAACGATTGCGACACCGTTAGACTATATCATTGGTGCGGGCGATGAAATCAATATTGATATTTACGGGCAATCAGAAGCCAGCTATTCACTTCAGGTAAGTCCAGATGGTAATATTAATATCCCTTATGCAGGTGTAGTCAATGTAGGCGGTGCAAGCATTCAACAAGCTACCAAACGGATCAAAGAAAAGCTAACGGTGGTTTATAAGGCTCTGGCCACAGGGGGCACGAAAGTAGCCATCACATTAGGGAACATTCGTAGCATTAAAGTGGTTCTAACAGGCGAGGTTGTTCAACCGGGCACCTATACGTTACCTTCCGTAGCTTCTGTGTTTAACGCACTATATAGTGCAGGGGGCCCTACTTCAACTGGTTCGCTGCGTAACATTACAGTAGTTCGTGGAGGAGAAGTCATTGCTCACCTAGATTTATACGATTTTCTGCAAACAGGTAGTATGAAAGCTAATATTAACCTGCGTGATCAAGACGTTATTCAAGTTTCGCCTTATCTTTCTCGGGTAGAGCTCATTGGCGCTGTTAAGCGGCCAATGCTCTTTGAGATCAAACCCGGAGAAACCTTTGATGATCTTTTGCGCTATGCAGGCGGTTTTACCGAAGACGCGTATACTGATCGTATCAGTGTTGTACGTAAAACCGGAAAAGAATATCAGTTGGAAGATTTGTTAAAGAGCCAATTCGCCCAATTCGAACCACATGCTGGAGATCAATTTACGATTGAAAAAATATTAGACCGTTTTACCAATCGAATAACCTTAAGAGGCGCGGTATTCCGTCCTGGCAATTATGAACTTAGTCCGGGATTAACCCTATCTATGCTGATTAAAAAAGCAGATGGATTAAAGGAAGACGCATTTGTAAAGCGGGCATACCTTATTCGTTTGAAAGACGATTTTCAACGCGAACAACTCAGTTTCAGTCCTGCGGAGATATTAGCAGGAACTCAAGCTGATATTACACTCAAGCGAGAGGATGTCGTTGTCATTCCATCTCTATTCGACTTACGGGAAGAATATACCGTAACCCTTAATGGCGAAGTTCGCCACCCAGGGCAATATCCGTTTTCTGAAGGAATGACGCTCCAATCGCTCATTCTAGAAGCGGGTGGTTTTACCGAAGGAGCCAGCGTACAGCGGGTAGAAGTGGCGCGCAGGGTACATAATACGGAAGAAGACCTTACCAATACATCGGCCCATACCGCCGATATTTTTAACATTAGTGTCAATAGGAACCTTACCTTAAGCGATACCACGTTTGAGCTTCAACCATTCGATCTTGTTAATGTCCGGCCTTCTGCGGGTTATGAATACCAGCGTACGGTACGGATTGAAGGAGAAGTACGCTATCCAGGCGACTATACTTTAGTTCGTAAAGACGAAAGAGTTTCTGATCTGATCGAGCGAGCAGGCGGTTTTACGCCGTATGCCTATGTAGCAGGAGCTTCCCTTAAAAGGCGTACTGTACCCTTACCTTTATATGATCGGACCAGTAATAATTTAAGACAGGAACAAGCAACCAAAGCGGCGTTGGAACAAGAACGTATTGGGCGCTTACAGAGCCTACAGTCGGCTACAAACAATCCTGCAGGATCCCATTTGGAGCAAAACATGCAAAACAATTATGTAGGGATTAATCTGGAACAAATTATAGCGAATCCGGGCAGAGATAATGATTTGCTGTTAGAGGGAGGCGATGTTTTGCGGGTACCCAAACAATTACAAACCGTAAAAGTTAGCGGTGAGGTGCTATCGCCTGTTACCTCCCTGTATGCGGACAATAAAAGTTTTAAGGCGTATATTTCCGAAGCAGGAGGCTTTAGTCAGCAAGCATTGCGCAAGCGTAGTTTTGTTGTTTATGCTAATGGATCTGCCAGAAGCACCAAGAAAATTCTTTTTTTTAACAATTATCCTAAGATTAAACCAGGTTCAGAAATATTTGTTCCGCAACGACTCCCACGAGAACGGCTAAATGCTACGCAAATTCTTGGTTTAGGTACGGGATTAGCATCATTAGCGGCAATCGTTGTTTCGCTATTAAAATAAGCGTTAGTGCATTAAAATGGCAGAAAATTTACGATCAAATAAGCATCAGGCCGATGAGCGATTATCTTTAAAAGAATTGGTCATGAGCGTTAGAAAAGCGTTACATATCCTTTTTGTCCATTGGAAATCTATTGTTTTAGCGGGTATCATAGGGGGTATCGTAGGGCTAACGTATTCCTTTTTTACACCCACCAGTTATACCGCAACGGTATCGTTTGTCATTGATGAGCAGCAAAATTCCGGTAATGCATTAGGTGCTTATGCAGGGATTGCTTCACAATTCGGATTGAATTTGAGTGGTAGTAACCAAGGGCTTTTTTCTAACGATAATATCATGGAATTCCTGAAATCGCGAAGTATGATCCAAAAAACGCTCTTAACAGCGGTAGAATTGCAAGGGAAACGGGAATTATTGGTAGACCGCTATATCCGGTTTAATCATTTGCGCGATCAATGGGCAAAAGATGCTAGATTAGCCCATGTTGTATTTCAGCCAGATACTAGCGGAATTTATCTGCAGGATTCACTCCTAGGACTCATGTACAAAACCTTGTTAAAAAAGAATTTGGTCATTGAGAAACCCGATCGGAAGTTGAATATTATCAGTTTGTCGGTAAAAACAACCGATGAACTTTTTTCCAAAGCTTTTGCCGAGCATCTGATTGAGAATGTTACCAAACATTACACCCAAACACGCACCAAAAAATCTGCCGAAAATCTAACCGTTTTAACTCGGATGGTTGATTCTGTCCGTCGCGAACTAAATGCTGCTATTGGTGGAGTGGCTGCTGCTGCGGAGGCCCATCCCAATGCGAACATGGCCTTTCAATCCCTCAAGGTACCTTCGCAAAAGCGTTCGGTAGATGTAGAAGCCAATAGTGCTATTTTCAGTGAATTGGTTAAGCAACAAGAATTGGCACGGATCGCCTTGCGAAATGATCAACCCCTTATTCAAGTGTTGGATCGTCCTATTTTACCGTTGGACAAGACGAGGGTAGGAAAAATGAAGGGAATGGTATTTGGTGGCATACTTTTTGGAGTCTTAACAGGGCTTTTCCTGTTGGCAAAAGCCTTTTTTCGGCAAGTCATGCAGACTGAGCAGTAAAAATACTGTTTTTACGGTATTTTTTTCTCCGAAAAAAACGTGTTAATTTGCTTATTGCTAACTAAAAACTAACCATATTCACCTGGATATCAAAAAAGATGATAGCCAAAAGTAATAACGTATTTTATGTTATCCATTTCGTTGCCGATATGGTATTGGTCTGTTTAGCGTTTTTTTTAGCGGCCTACATTAGCCAAACACCCCTATTTAAAACGCAGTCCTGGATTGATGCTGGTTTTTTATTTTTTTTGCTAGCCGTTTGGTATTTTTCTACCCGTTCTTATGGCCTTTATAAAGTGCAGACCCAGATTACCTTAGTCCGGGAATTGTTCAATACCCTCAATTGCCTGGTGATTCAGGTGGTCGCTGCTATTTTATTTATTTTTGTGGTCAAGGAAGTAAATTTCTCCCGTTTTTTTGTATTAGCCTATGGTGTCTTGCTGGCTTTAAGTTTGCCATTAGTAAAACTCATTGTCAAAAGGTTACTGGTTTATCTATATAGTAAAGGCATCTTGTGCAAACGGGCCATTGTCATCGGTGATGGCGTTACCGGCCGGAAGTTTTACCGTTACATGCAGCAGCATAAAATGCTGGGTTACCAGATGATTAAGTACATCAACGGAAAAATCATCGTCCGCGCCAATGGATCGGCTATAAAAAAGATCAATAGCGTAGCCATTGGTAAGGGCAAAATCGGACAGATTGACGAAGTATTTATTGCCGAGGCGGATAGTGGTGCCTATGACGTAGAAACCATAACCAATATTTTAACCGGTTATGCCGCCCGTTTGCGTGTGGTGCCCAAAACGCCAAAAGTGGGTGAACTACCTTCCAAGGAGTTAGGATATAAGATGAGTATGTTAGGTAATTATCCCCTGCTTAGTGTGCGTAGAGAGCCGTTGGAAGACGTGTATAACCAGTGGCTAAAACGTTCGTTTGATATTGTATTTAGTCTGTTGATCTTGACTTGCGTTTGCAGTTGGCTATTTCCTTTGCTGGCTATCTGCATCAAGTTAGGATCTAAAGGGCCGGTTTTCTTTCGTCAGGAACGTTGGGGTAGGCGCAATAAGCCTTTTATTTGTTTTAAGTTCCGTTCCATGTATACTGCACAGTGTGATACAGACAATAGCGGTCGTTTTCTCCAAGCCAAAAAAGGGGATGCTCGTATTACTCCTATCGGTCGTGTGTTGCGCAAAACCAATCTGGATGAATTCCCCCAATTTGTTAATGTTCTTTTAGGGCATATGAGTATTGTAGGCCCCAGGCCTCATGCCTCTTTAATGAATATCGAATCCGTAGAAACCATTGAACGTTATCTGGTTCGGCATATGGCCAAGCCCGGTATTACCGGCTGGGCACAGGTGAACGGTTTACGTGGCGAGTCGAGTGATCCCAAGCTACTGGAAGCGCGGGTAGCACACGATGTTTGGTATATTGAGCATTGGTCTTTCTGGCTTGATCTGCGGATTATTTTCTTAACCGTTATTAATATGGTGGTAGGCGATAAGCAAGCGTATTAGTTGCCAGTTGCCAGTTGCCAGTTGTGAGTTGACAGTTGCGAGTTTATACCTCAAACATGAGTTCACGGTTTCGGATGCCGGCGGCCCGCAGTAGTTTCGCTAACCTTCGTGAATGTAAAAGCGTATGGCATTTTTTATGTTCTTCCGGCGTAGTCACCCCAGAACCAATAAAACTTACATAATTATCATGAATGAGTTTGTGGGCCAAACGTTTGGCCGCTGTCCCGAGATAACCCGTTAGCGACAGCATGTCCATTTGGAGCAAACAACCTCGTTCTAAAAGACGTTTAATGTTGCGGTAATTATCCTGCAGGTGACCATAAAGCTCGGCTTGCATCAACACCGGAGTATAACCTTTCACCTGGAGCAGAAAAACAGCGTCTTCCAAGTGACTGCTCGGCGCATCTTTATCTGCTTCGATCAGGAGGTAATTCTTTCCCAGGGTGCAGACTTGTTGGCCATGAAGGATTTCGTGCAAATCTTTTTCCAACGAATACAGTCGGCCAATTTTTATGTTGAGATCTGGATTTTCCGCTTCTGGATCAAAGGCAGTCAGGTGATCCTTCGTCGTAATACCAATCAGATGTTCATAACCTGAATTTTTGAGGTGTAGTATCAGTTCTTTTAAAGGCATTTTATCTGCTTTAGCCGATAACATACCCATGCTAATGTCTGTTCCTAAAACTTCACCTACCGTTGTAGAAGCATTACCAAGTAAAAAAGAAATCATGTTAAAAGCTTTTTTGTTGATGATTCTAACCCTTTTGTCCTATACAAGTTAGCCAATTCGAAGTATATCTTATTCCTAACCGGCTCAATATGTGTATCAAGGTCAGGTTTTTGTGTATAAAAATCCTTTTTACTTTCTTCTTCCGCAGAAGAAAGTAACAAAGAAGGCTCCCGCTTCAAAATTTACAGGAACGGTAGTGCATCCCAGTGCACCTTGTAAATTTTACAGGCGGTATCTTCGAAGGCCAAAGGTAGGTGCTATAAACCCATGCGTACCATCCTGTTTGTTTGACAGGCCGAAAAAGAAATTAAACACTTCCTAATAACCATTTAATCTCCATATAGTATGTTCTGCCGATGGGGATTTTCGTTTGATCCTTTAGGGTAACCTCAAACTGATTGTAGGAAACAATGTGCTGGCGATTGACCAGATACGATTTATGTATCCGGATAAAATGGTGCTTGGCAGGGAGTTTCCCTTCAAACTCTTTTAAGTTTTTGCGTAAAGCAATGCGTTTAAGTTCCATTTTGATCTCCACATAATTGCCATTTGCCTTTACAAATTGAATGTCTTTTAAGCTTACCTTTTGTTTACCCTTACCCAGCGGTACAAAGAGGCTGTTTGAGGCCGGTTTCTGTCGCAGATGG
The DNA here is from genome assembly GCF_039542865.1 of Olivibacter ginsenosidimutans. Classification (NCBI taxonomy): domain Bacteria; kingdom Pseudomonadati; phylum Bacteroidota; class Sphingobacteriia; order Sphingobacteriales; family Sphingobacteriaceae; genus Olivibacter; species Olivibacter ginsenosidimutans. Next base: position 550,150 of record NZ_BAABIQ010000005.1, read on the forward strand.
CCCTGTGCCATTTCGATGGTGGCGTAGAGATCCTGTTTAGAGAAGGGTTTGATGAGGTATCCATAGGGTTGAGTTTCTTTAGCTTTGCCGATGGTGGTATAATCGCTATGAGAGGTAACAAAGATAAAGGCCAGGTTTTGTTGCCGTAATGCTTGCGCCAGCTGAAGACCATCCAGTTTTCCTTTAAGGGTAATGTCCAGTAAAAATAAGTCGGGTTTTTCCTGTTTTGCCAAGATCAAGGCTTCGGCATGCGTTGCTGCGATGCCGCAGATCTGGTATCCTAACTCCAGCAGCATATCCTGCATATCGCTAGCAATAATCATTTCGTCTTCAACAATCGCTATACGTAAAGGTTGCATTTAAAAATCATTAAAAGTGATGGTGATAAAAGAAGATTTGGGCTGCGGGAAGGTTATCCTGCCATTAAGCTGTTTACTTAAATCGCGCAGCAAACGGATGCCCATCGATTTACTTTGCGTTGGATCTAGGGTTTCCGGCCATCCTTGGCCGTTATCGTCATAATTTAGGGTATAGACATCTTTTTCTTTAGCAGAGAAGGCTAGGCTTATGCAGAGGGGATTATGCTGGGGTTTCGCGTATTTCAAGGAATTCGTGATTAATTCGGTCATAATAAGCCCTAAGGGCGTCAATTTATCCGTATTCAGTGCTACTGTTTCCATGATTTGTATGTTGGGTAATACCTTAATAGTTGTCGGTAAATAACTTTGAATGAGGTATTCCATGAGGTTTCGGGTATAGTTCAGTACATTTACATGGCCTAATTGCGTTTGGCTATACAACTCCTGATGCACTAAAAGCATGGCATGCAGTCGACTGCTGCTTTCCTTTAAGGCAGCAACCGCATCCGGATTAAGCGTTGTACGCACTTGAATATTTAGCAAAGAAGCTGCCAATTGTAAGTTGTTCTTTACGCGGTGGTGTATTTCGCGCAATAACAGCTTATTCTGTTCATGGTTCTTCTTCAGCAGGGCGTATTGTCGATTTATTTTTCTGTTTTTATTGGCCAATTCCAGCATATGCCGCTGGTTGTCGCGGTATCTTTTATAATTGACAATTCCTAGTACGGCCAGCAAGACGGCAAAACAAAGTACGCCAAACAGTAGTTTATTTTCTTCCATAGCAATATTACGCTCATGCAATTCAATAGGCTCTCCACTGTCTTTAATTTAAATGACTATCCGGAAGTTTACCTAAAAACGATAATCCTTTTCTTCCTGTTTATCCGATAGCCAAGTATTGTTTTATCAAAAAGCTACAAAACAACCTTCCAGTGCGCTAATCTTTACGGTTTTTTGAGGTGATCCGTTCTTATGCCAGCGCAAAACTCTACAAAGCCCCCCTAAGGTACAGTTTAAAGTGTTAAAAAGATTTAAATTAAAAAAAATAAATACGAACTGACAGTCGGTTGACGAATCTCCGCTCTTCCACGTTATTTCTTTACTTGATATGAATTGATTAGGTTTGTATTAAAAAATCAGATAAATAAGCCATGAACTAGTTTTCGGTATACTTTTTGTTTACCAAGAGCATCCGGACAGTTACTGAAGAGCATTATGAGTTGCCTTTGCGTGTTGTGAGCCTGTCTGAATTAAAAAAATCAGCCAACAGTGGAAATAACCGTTAACAAAGGTCGGAGAGAAAACAGAACGTTAGCGAATAAAGCAGCCCTATAAAGTAATTAGATAAGCTAATACGTAGAAAGGTAAAAGTCTAGAGAAAGAACTAGCATAAGCGATAACATCGGCCTAGAAATATCCGGCTAGTAGAAGCTAAGTAAAATAAATTATATGATCATATATGGACGTAAGTAGTCGTAATTTTTTCTATTTCACTCATGTCGTCACGGATACGTGCATTTTAATCGTTTCCTTTTTTATTGCGCTAATGATTGGTAATCAGACCAAATTGAACACCTTAGCGCTTTCTGATATTGGTTTTTTATTGTTTTTAATTTGCGGATGGTACTTTGTTGCCCGTTCTAATCGTATTTATGAAGATCGCGTGCAAGAAAATCAGATACGGGAGCTATTCAAAACCGCTAATACGATTATTTGGCAAGTCATGTTGGCGGTGCTGTTCATATTCGCTATTAAAGAAAAAGACTATTCGCGCACCTTTGTTGTGGTGTACGGTGTGTTATTAGGTTTTTTCATACCGCTCAGTAAAATTTTACTCAAACGCATTTACCTGTCTCTTTACCGGCATGGTTATCTACGCAAGCGTGCCTTGGTTATTGGGGGAGGCGAGAATGGCCAACGTTTCTGTCGTTACCTGCGCGAAAATAAAATTTATGGATATGAGTTGGTTCGCTATATCAACGGGGCTTTAACCTTATCTCCAGATACGGGCAGCCGTGGAATGGGGGGCAGGGTATTGATGGTTGGCGATCGGGCATTAGAAGATATTTATGAGGTAGATGAAGTCTTTATTACCGAGGAGCCCGATGCGCATTTCAGTACCCGGGAAATTGCTTCCGTATTAAGTTCCCATGCCGTTCGTTTACGGATTATTCCCAGTGTGTTCAATATGGCGTCTTCCGGCATGTACAGTTTCAGTATGATGGGTGGGTTCCCGTTGCTTAGTGTACGGAACGAGCCTTTGGAAGATGTCTATAATCGTGCAGCGAAGCGTCTATTTGATGTGCTCTTCAGTCTTTTTGTCATGGTTTTTATCTGCTCTTGGTTGTTTCCCATCATCGCTATTTTAATAAAAATAGGATCACCTGGTCCTGTTTTCTACAAGCAAGAACGTTGGGGAAAGCGTAATCGGCCTTTCTTATGTTACAAATTCCGGTCGATGTACGTCAAGGCACCAGACATCAATACAGACGGCAAATTTCAGCAAGCGCAGAAAGACGATCCGCGTATTACGCCCATCGGGCGCATTTTACGGAAGACCAGTTTAGACGAGTTTCCACAATTTATCAATGTTTTACGGGGCGAAATGAGTGTCGTAGGGCCCCGTCCGCATGCCTCTTTGATGAACATCGAGTCTACCCACCTCATTAAGAATTATCTGGTGCGGCACCAAGCTAAACCCGGTATTACCGGTTGGGCGCAGGTAAACGGTTTACGGGGCGAATCGGCAGATCCCAAATTGCTGAAAGCCCGCATTCAGCACGATATCTGGTACATTGAACATTGGAGCTTCCTGCTCGATCTAAAAATCATTTTTCTCACCTTTTGGCGGATGGTTATTGGTGATAAGCAAGCGTATTAGTTGTGCGTTGCGAGTTGTGCGTTGCCAGTTGTGTGCATTCCGTCATGTCGAGCGAAGTCAAGACAGCTATTCTGTAGCAAATATACAGCAAAACACGTTTCATCTTTATAAAACCGCTTTAGGCTGTAGGCTTTAAGCTTTAGGCTATAGGCTTTAAGCTTTAAGGGAGAACAGAACGTTGGCGCAAAGGCAGCCTCAAAAATCTTTGGTTAGTAGAGGCTGTGTAAAAGCAGGAACATTCAAAAAGATTTTTAAGCTGCGAGTTTTATGAATAAAATGATTTTTTTGTTAAGGCATTCATGAACTCATCGCTACGCTCTTCGGTTTATTTCTTTTGGCGACCCAAAAGAAAAATAAAAATCATTATTTTTGTCCCCTTATAACCAAACAGATAGAACAGAGGGAAAGAACCAGATGTTGTTTAATATATTTAAGTCAAAGAAAGGCAGTTCAGACATATCGTGGATAGGCACAGACATCCATTCTCATTTATTGCCAGGCATTGACGATGGTGTCAAAGACGCCAATACCGGTGTTAGTTTTATCAAGCGTTTAATGGATATTGGGTACCATCAATTTATTGTTACCCCCCATATATACGACGAAGTGCACCCCAATACTCCCGAAACGATTAATCGGGCCCATGAAAAGCTATATGAAGTCATGGAGCAGGCCGGCATGGGCGGTGTATATACCCACTCTGCAGCAGAGTATATGCTTGGCCAGCAATTCGGTAAATTATTAGCGGCAGGCGGGTTAAAAGCCTTTCCAGACAATCATTTATTGGTAGAGATGCCCTATATCGCCGAGCCCATGCAGTTAGATTCCACCATATTTGATATCGGAATAAAAGGGTATAAACCCATTATGGCCCATCCCGAGCGTTATGTGTTTTACTTTAACAAGCCAGAAGCCTATCATCGTTTAAAAGAAATGGGCTGCTTATTACAGTTGAACATCCTGTCGCCCACCGGTTATTATGGAAAAGAAGTGGCCAAAGCCGCCCAGTATATGATAAAAAACAAATTGTATGATTTGGTAGGTACCGATCTGCACCATGAGCGGCATTTAAATAAGATCATCAAGTATGTCAAAAGCGGACAGGCCTATCAAGATTTTGGCCATTTAGACTTAAAAAACAAAGCCTTATTTGGTTAAGATTTCGTATCTTCCACCCCAAAAATCGGCCGAAGTTATGGATATTTCGAAGGGATAACTGTTCGTTAGCAAAAAGGGCAGCCTCAAAAATCTTTGGTAACCATAGGTTTTGTAATAGCAGAATCAATCAAAAAGATTTTAGACGACTTAACTGTTTTTATAAGGATGTCTAGCTATCTCGATTTTCGAGATGGTTTAAGCTGCGAGTTTTTTGTTTCTTTTTTGCGGAAAAAAAGAAATACAACTAAAATGGATAAACAGAAAATAACCATTGGTATTATCGGCTTAGGCTATGTTGGCCTACCCTTAGCCGTCGCTTTTTCCCAAAAATATCCCGTTGTTGGCTTTGATATCGATAAGCATCGTGTAGCCGCTTTACAGCACTTTATCGATCATACGCAGGAGGTGAGCTCGGAAGCGTTGGAAGCCGCATTGAAAAAGCAATTACGGGTTAGCGGTTCCATTGATGACCTAAGAAACTGTAACTTTTACATTGTTACTGTACCGACACCCGTAGACAAGCAGCAATCGCCAGACCTTTCCGCTTTACGGGCGGTGAGTAATACCATTGGGCAGGTGCTCAAGAAGGGGGATATCGTGGTTTATGAAAGCACCGTCTACCCCGGAGCCACCGAAGAAGAGTGTGTGCCCGCATTAGTCGAACGTTCCGGTTTGCGTTATAATCAAGATTTTTTTGTTGGCTATTCTCCAGAGCGGGTCAATCCGGGTGATAAAAGCCATCAGGTTACCGAAATCCAAAAGATAACCTCCGGTTCTACGCCCGAAGCTGCGGCATATATTGATACGATTTATCGATCTATTATTCAAGCGGGTACCCATTTAGCGCCATCCATACAAGTTGCAGAAGCGGCAAAAGTCATTGAAAATGCCCAACGCGATGTCAACATTGCCTTTGTAAACGAATTAGCCAAAATCTTTAACCGTTTGGGTATCGATACCGATGACGTGTTGCAAGCTGCAGCCACCAAATGGAATTTTTTACCTTTTAAACCCGGTTTAGTGGGAGGGCACTGTATTGGTGTAGACCCCTATTATTTAGCGCAGCGGGCGCAGAAAGCAGGTTATTATCCGGAAGTTATTTTGTCTGGCCGGAAGATCAACAACAGCATGGGACAATATGTAGCGCATGAGGTTGTTAAATTGATGGCCAAAAAGGCTATCCCGATCAATAACAGCAAGGTCTTGTTGTTAGGTTTTACATTTAAAGAAAACTGTCCTGATATACGCAATACCAAAGTATTTGATATCCGGCAAACCTTGGCTGAATATGGTTTAGCCGTAAGCATATACGATCCTTGGGCCATTTCAGAAGATGTTCGGCAGCAATATGGTTTTGAATTATTGGATAAGTTGCCTGCCGTTTCCACGTATGACGCCCTGATCCTTGCGGTAGCCCATGAGCGTTTCCGACACTTATCCTTCCGGCACGCTTTAAAAAATCCCAGTGTGGTATATGATGTCAAAGGACTGTTACCCCGCACTGAAGTAGACGGACGGTTGTAGGTTTACCGTAGCAGAAGGATATCTAGGGAAAAACAATCGTAAACGAATAAATCGGCCCACAATTAAGATGACCGTTAACAAACTCGAGGGAAGAACAGAACGTTGGCAAACAGTCATATACATTATCCTCCCATTCACACACATTTACTTGTTTAGCCCCCTATTTAATGTTATTATTGATCTAGTCAATCAATCTAGGAGCAATGAATTTGGTAAGTTCAGATCACATCAAACATAAAGCCGTTTCAGATCACGAAGAGATACGTTGCCGGCATTGCAAGAGTACGGATTGCTTTCGTATTCGAAGAGGGGTTTTGGCCAAAACCCTTTTGGGCATGTTACCGCTAAAGCACTATCGCTGCGCCCGGTGTCTACATACCTTTTATACCTTGAAGTAAGCTTCAGGCATTAAGCTTTACGCTATAGGCTTTCTGCTTTTCGCATTGGCATCATATTCGATGCAACAGGGTTTGCATTAGGTTTTAGTACAAAAAGTTTTCGTCATTGCGAGGTAGAAGGAATCACCAAAACTTTTTGTCACGTACTTTAGATATTAGCTAAAAATTTGTTGTATATGATCGTATCCCAAAACACGAATCAACCTCATACCCAACAACGTGTCATCTGTAAAAAATGCGGAGCAGACGATTGCTTTCGCATACACCGAAACCCTTTAGTGAAGGGCTTGTTAGGTTTTTTACCGTTGAAGCATTACCGTTGCCCCAGCTGCAAACGTACGTTTTATACCCTTTGATATTCCGCATAGGTGGAGAAATTCATGGTGTCCCGTTTCGATCCCGCTTGAAGTTGGCTCGGGAGCTGAATGCTAGCTTGTATTGGACTTGTATTGGTCTTGAACGGGACTCCAATGGTAAAATGTGATTGCTGCTCGCTTCCAGGTCATTAGCAGTGTGCGGCGAGTACCCGAGCGATTTCGGATAGTGTTTCCTTACCATAGGGATGGATAATAGTATGCGTATCTTTTTCCCTTCCTCGTTATTTCGACCGAAGTGGAGATTCTCCTGATGCTGGGTATTTCATTTTAACTTATTACCATCAGACTAATTTTTATCCTTATTTGCCTTTTAAGTAAACAAAAAAAGAAACCTGTATAAAAAAGCGTACAGTGTATAGAAAATACTGCAAAAAAAGCATACAGTAATTGTTAACATTCATCTAAGGCTGTACTTTTAATAAAAAACATGCACAAAAAAGTATACAATCATGGAAAAGTGTTAATTTAACGTTAGTAAAAACAATAAAAAAATACCGGAAACTAAGTATTGCAAGCGATTAGGTTGTTATTCATCTTTGCGGATTAAATAGTAGTCAAAAATTTGGTAAAAACGGATCAGATTTTTGGGATGTACACGGCGTTGTTGACAAGTATTGATGATTTGACTGTCAGAAGCGTAAAGAAAATAACGTTAATCAGCTAAGGCACGTAGAAAGAAAAAACTCGAAGAGGAAAACAGCTTAATTGTTAGTAGAAGATTGTCTAACAATCATACGGGGCTCTGGCGCGTAGGGCTTGTCGGCCTCATGGATTTCGCGTTAAGAAAATAGCTTTGGAGAGCGGAAAAAGGTTCTGTGAAAAAGCGAAGGGATGGATATGTGATGAGAGCGGCTCCACAGAACAAGCGGCGGAAAGCTATTTTTAGCGAGAGACATGCAGCCTTGACTTTTTTGTTTCTTTTTGTGTCAAGACAAAAAGAAGGATTATATACACATATTCCCTCCTTTCATACACATCCAACAAGAAAAAGTCATCAATAGTCGTTTGTATTTAATATTTTTATTTTCAGTAATAATGAAAAAAGTTAACATACTGTTAACAAAAAATAAATTTTATTGGTTTTTTTTATTAAAACACCTTATTTTGTTTCCGATTTAATAAATATGAATTATTGGCGTGATAGTTGTTCAGAAGGGAGCAATTGTTTCCCTCGATACGATAAATTATCTTTCGTCACGCTAAGTGAAGCCAAGGCACCTTGGGGAGGTTAACATAAAACAAAAAAAGAATGAGAATATCCTCTAAAAAAGACTTATTCGAAGAAATCCGCACCAAATTGATCAAGCAAGGTTTTAGTATTGTAGCCCAAGATGACAAGCAGCCTTGGGGAGGTTCCATTCTGATTGATGAAGCACAGGCAGCAGCCTTTGCCGAGGCTTATTTCACATCGGTAGATCCCCATACTTTTTCCACCAAACTCCCTATACGTCCAAAAATATTGGTTGTAGAACCAGGGAAAGCTATTACCTGGCAATACCATGAACGGCGGGCGGAGCTTTGGCGGGTGATTATTGGTGAAGTAGGGGTAAAAGTTAACGATAGTGATGAAGATCCCGATGTTCAGGTAAAAAATTGTGGCGATTATCTGTTTTTGGAACCCAAAAAACGGCATCGTTTGGTAGGCTTAAAAAATTGGGGTATTATTGCACAGATTTGGCAACATATAGATGAAGAAAACCCATCGGATGATGAGGATGTGGTACGAATAAATGGTTTAAACGTCTAAACAAAGAAAATTTAAATTTGAGTTAATAATATATGTTATTTAATTCTCTCGCTTTTTTAATATTCCTACCTATTGTATTTATACTTTACTGGTTCGTTTTTAATAAATCATTAAAATGGCAGAATGTCTTATTGATGATTGCCAGTTATTATTTTTATAGTTGTTGGGACTGGCGGTTTGTATTTTTGTTAGCTTTTTCAACCTTTTTGGATTTCTATACCGGCTTAAAGATATATCGGTCGGAAAATCAGAAAGCAAGAAAATTTTGGTTAATTCTAAGTGTTGGAACCAACTTGGGTTTTTTAGGGTTTTTTAAATATTATAATTTTTTTGCTGATTCCTTTGCGGATTTTGTTAGTTTATTTGGTTTTAAACCCTCGATAACTACTTTGCAAATTATTCTACCTGTTGGTATTTCTTTTTATACCTTCCATGGCCTTTCTTATGTATTTGATATTTATAACAGACGGATAGAACCGACTACCAATTGGATTCAATACACTTTATTTGTTTGCTTTTTTCCATTGCTGGTAGCGGGGCCAATAGAACGTGCAACACATCTATTGCCACAAGTTGAGAGAGAGCGACAATTTCGCTATACACAAGCAGTAAGTGGTTTACGTCAGATTTTATGGGGATTCGTAAAGAAGGTCGTTATAGCTGACAATTGTGCTGAATATGCGAATATGATCTTTAATAATTCATCAGCTTATTCTGGAAGTACTTTAGTTTTAGGGGCATTGTTATTTACCTTCCAAATTTATGGTGATTTCTCGGGTTATTCGGATATAGCGTTAGGTGTAGCAAGGCTATTTGGCTTCGAACTCTTGAAAAATTTTAATTTTCCTTATTTTTCAAGGGATATTGCTGAGTTCTGGAGAAGATGGCATATTTCGCTATCGTCTTGGTTTAAAGATTATTTATATATCCCTTTGGGAGGGAGTAGAGGCGGAATATGGATGAGTATACGTAATACATTTATTATATTTTTAGTAAGTGGTTTTTGGCATGGGGCTAATTGGACATTTATTGTCTGGGGAGGACTAAACGCATTATTTATTATGCCTTCAATAATTTTTAAAACAAATAGAAGGAATTTAGGCGTAATAGCAGAAGGGAGACTATTCCCTTCTTTTAGAGAGCTTTTGCAGATGATAATTACTTTTAGTTTGACCGTTTTTGCATGGATTTTTTTTAGGGCAGCAAGTGTAAAGCACGCATTCGAATATATTGGTAGTATATTTTCACAAAACCTTTTTAAATTACCTTTTACTCATGCTCCAGAATTAAGAGCATCAAAAATCTGCTTAATCTTAATCATTCCCTTTATGATTATCGAATGGATTGGACGCGAAAACAACTTTGCTATTGAAAAATTAGGATTGTCTTGGCCGAAAATGCTTAGGTGGTCACTTTATTCTTTGCTTATTTTTATAATAATAATGTATATGAATACAGGTGGTACAGAATTCATATATTTTCAATTTTAGAATTTTGTCATGAAAAGATTTCTTTTTTCTTTATTTCTATATATTTGTTATACTACCGTTTTTTGCTTAGTTGCAATGATTGTTACCGGTTCTTATGTCCCACGCCGATATAGGCCTAATTTACCTTTTTCGCTTGGAAGTGATGGTTTTTCTTATAGTAGATTTAAGCAGGCAGATACAATTCGAAATGCCGATATATTGATCTTAGGTTCTTCTCATGCGTATAGAGGGTATGATCCACGAATTTTTTTGAAGAGTGGTTTGAAAGTGATGAATTTAGGGTCTTCTGCTCAAACTCCTATTCAGACGGAATATCTCATTAACAGGTATTTGAACAAAATAAATCCAAAGTTTGTAATTGTGGATGTTTATCCGAAGCTTTTTGGCTTGGATGGAGTGGAATCTACTACTGATTTATTATCTAATATTAGTTTGGACAAGGAAATAATCGATTTAGTCGATCGATCAAAGGATATAAGAACGTATAACACATTAATATATAGTTGGTATAGAAAAATGTTTGATTTAAACAATGGTTTTAAAGAAAAAAAAGTAACTAAGGATGGTAATCGATATATTCCCGGTGGTTATGTAGAATCCAATAATGTTTATAAGTCTGATGGGATTCGTAAACCCGATCGATACGAAATCACTCCAAAGCAAATAAAGGCCTTTAAGAATGTGATTGCAATCCTCAAGAAGCGAAATATCGATTTTGTTATTATGCAAGCCCCTATTCCTAGAGAAAAATATAAAATGGTAGCTGATGCAGATAAAGTTGATTCCATTTTTTCAAGATTGGGTGAATATCATAATATGAACGAGGTTTTGTCTTTACCTGATAGTTGCTTTTTTGATGAGAGCCATCTAAATCAGAAGGGGGTTGATAAGTATAATGCATACGTTCTGGACCTGATTAAAGTTAAATTGGCAACTACAGCAGAAAAAAAGTAAATTGTTATAGTATAGAAGTATGGCACATAAATATTTAGTGACAGGTGCGGCTGGTTTCATAGGCTCTTTTGTTGTTAATTACCTATTGAATCGTGGAGACTACGTAGTCGGAATAGATAATATTAACGACTATTATGATGTTCGTTTAAAATATGCGAGACTCCAACAAGCAGGAATTGAGAAATCCAAAATTGAATGGCATAAAAAAGCGCAAAGTTCAACATACTCGAATTATGAGTTTATTCGAATGAATCTTGAAGATAAAGATGAGCTAAACGAATTATGTAAAGATAATAGTTTTGATGCTATTATAAATCTTGCGGCGCAAGCGGGAGTTAGATATTCAATTGAGAATCCAGATGCGTATGTACAATCTAATGTAGTTGGATTTCTGAATATTTTGGAAGTATGTCGTGCTTTTCATGTTAAACATTTAGTTTATGCAAGTTCTTCAAGTGTTTATGGTATGAATGAGTCTATGCCATTCTCAGTCAAACAAAACGTCGATCATCCGGTATCTCTTTATGCTGCAACGAAAAAGTCGAACGAGTTAATGGCTCATGCTTACAGTCATCTGTATAAGATTCCAACATCGTCTTTACGTTTTTTTACTGTTTATGGCCCATGGGGAAGACCAGATATGGCTTACTATTTATTTGCAGAGGCGATTAGAGAGGATAGACCAATTAAAGTGTTTAATCATGGAAGGTTGAAAAGGGATTTTACGTATATAGATGACATTGTTAATGGTATAATTAATGTTTTAGACAATCCTGCACAGCCAAATGTAGAGTGGAACGGGAAATTTCCTGATCCTTCAAGTTCTACTGCTCCATTTAGAGTCTATAATATTGGGAATAATGAACCCATTGAATTAATGGAGTTTATTGAAACTATAGGAGAGGCCATGGGTAAGAAGCCTAAGATGATAATGATGGACATGCAACCTGGAGACGTACTAGCAACTTGGGCCGACATTGATGATCTAATCAATAATTTTAATTACAAACCAAAAACTTCAATTAAAGAGGGTATCTCTCTATTTACTGAATGGTATAAGGCTTATGCGAGACCTTAAAACGTAATTCAACAGTCGCATCGATAGATATATGAATAAGAAAAAGGCACTTATTAAAAATTTGTTATCTAACATAACTCTTTTTTTCCTAAATGGGGTCATTGGCTTTTGGTTACCACCTTTCCTAATAAAACAATTAGGAGTTGGGACCTATGGATTGATTCCATTGGCTACTACAATGATAGGTTACGCTTCGCTTGTTACTGTTGGAATAAATGGTTCGTTATCTCGATTTTTGGCAATCGATTTGGAAAAAGATGACAGCGAAGATGCAAATTATACGTTTAATTCAGCGTTTACGGCTTTATCTGTAATTCTTATTATATTGACGCCGTTCCTTATTTATTTTTCGCTTAACGTATCTTCCTTTATTTCCTTACCGGATGGAGCAGAATCAGATGCGTCTATCCAATTCTTATGTGTTAGTATTGCCTTTATAATGACTTCTTTTACTGCCGTGTTTAATACATCTGCTTACGTTGCCAATAGGTTAGATTTAGTGAATCGAGTGTCTGTTATAAATACATTTACTAGAGTCCTGTTAGTGGTTTGTATTTACGTTTTTATTGCTGTTTCCTTAAAAGGATATGGTTTTGCTGTTCTGGTTGGAAGTGTAATAGGCAGTATTTATAGTTATTATTTGTTTCGAAAATATACACCTACAATCAAAATTAACCCTTCAAAATTTAGATGGGAAAATTTAAAAAGCTTATTGTCTATGGGAGGATGGCTTATTGTTATTCAATTAGGTGGTATCCTCTTTTTACAAATAGATCTAATCGTTATAAATAAGATTTTGGGTAATGTTGAAGCCGGTAAGTATAGTATTGTATTACAATGGAGTAATATGATTAGACAATTTTCTCTTTCTCTATCAGGGGCCTTAGGACCCCTAATTTTGACGTTATATGCGAAAAAGGAATTTGATCAGATGATAAAACTTTCGCAATTGTCTAATAAAGTATTGACCTTATTTATTGCATGTGCCGTGAGTGTCTTGATAGTTATTTCTGGATACCTACTTGGTATATGGATTAAACCCGAATTTTCTGCTATGAAGTGGTTGTTCATTGTTGTAATGGTACATTTGCCGATAAATTTAGGTGTACAACCTTTATTTTCTGTCAATAGAGCCTTTAATAAAGTTAGAGTTCCGGGAGTAATGACTTGTTTAATGGGCTTACTTAACTTAATATTGGCTATTTGTTTGGTAAAGTATACAAACCTTAAATTATATGGTGTTGCAATCTCTAGTGCTATCGTTTTAACATTAAAGAATTTTGTTTTTATGCCATTATACGCAGCGAGAAATATGAATGTACACTGGTTTACGTTTTTTAAATCTTCATTAAGTTCGATCGTTTTAGTTGGGATTGCTTTGGTGTTATTTTATGTCTATCCGAAAGTTTTTACTATAGAATCGTGGACTAAATTGATTTTTCATAGCTGTGCTTTGTTTGCGTTTTTCTCAGTAATATCATTTATTCTGTTGAGTAAAACAGAGAGGAGCATGATTTTAAGTATGGTTTTTAAAAAGAAATAAAATGGCCAAGGAAGACAATATTATTTTTTTCAAGCCTGCAAGCCAATACGAGAATACTGGTGACGTTTTAATAAATAAGGCTTTGCTGGTAATATTAAGGAAGTATGGTACGATAGTCGTTGAGGATAGAAATAGGCCAGATTGGTTTCTAGATGTAATTTCTTCATCAGCTGAGAGATTATCCCAATACTCACCTAATGGCGTTGAAAAAGCTATATTTTCAATATTGATAAAAAATATTTTTAAGAGAACTAAGCGAAAATATATCTTGGTATTTCCTCCTGGTCATACTTCAAGGAAAGGGAAAAATGGTGCAATTCAAAGCCTTAAAGGTTCGTTGAAGTTGCTTATTTTGCGCTGGCTTGGCTGTAAGATAATACGTATAGGTTTTTCTATCGGACCTTTTGACAAGATAAATGCAATTGCAGAGTCTTTAAGAAGCCGGTGTTTTAATTTATATGCGTTAAGAGATTATGGTTCAATAAGCCTTGCAAAGGAATGGCATTTTAGAAATTATAAATTCGCTCCCGATTTGGCTTGGTCTTATGAGCCTATCAATAAGAGCAGTGGTTCTGATGATTATATCGTACTTAGTTTTAGGTCAAATTCATACGGCACGAAATATGATAAAGGATATTTAGAACCTGTTTTGGTAAGGTTAAAAGAAATATTAAGTGTAGGTTCTTTACATGAGAAAGAAATTGTAGTTGCTTATCAAGTACTTTTTGATAGGGACTCCTCTCTGCAAATTGTTGACTTTTTAAGTCAAGATGGCTGGAACGTAAGATTAATTGATGAAAAGTTAACATTGGATACAGCAGAGCAACTTTATAAAAATGCTGCTTTCGTAATAAGTAATAGATTACATGTTTTACTTTTGGCTGTACAAGTTGAAACAATGGCTTTTCCTCTAGTTGCCAGTTTGGATAATGCAAAGATTGTAAATATTTATAAAGATAACAGCCTTGAAGATATATTGTTAAATATGGAAGACGATAGTTCGGTAAACTTAAGGCGGTTTGTAAATATTTTAGATAATAAAGATGAAACCCTAAAAAGAGTAGCAAAGATATCTAGCAGCAATAGACAATTGATTGAAAATGAAGTAAGTCATTTGTTTGCAAATTAGTCTAAGAATGAAAGTTTCCGTTGTAATTCCATGCTATAACTGTGCTGATTTTGTGCGTAATGCAGTCGACAGTGTTTTTTCCCAAAGCTATAAAAATTGGGAACTGTTACTTGTCGATAATAATTCGAAGGATAATACTTTTGACACTTTAAAGATGATAGAAGCTGAGCATCCAGATAGCGTTAAAGTTTTGAAAGAATTAAAAAGGGGGGCACCGGCCGCAAGGAATAAAGGGCTTGAATCTGCTACAGGTGAATGGATTCAATATTTAGATGCTGATGATATTCTATTGCCTGATAAACTGGCACATCAAATTTCAATGATTAAAAACTCAAATGTAGATGTTATATGTGGTTCTTATACTTTCGTTCAAAAAGTAAATCCTAGACTTCAATTTTTTAAAAAACTCTATTACGCTGTTTGCTTCCCTAACTTATCTTTAAGAGGAAATACCCTTGAAATTGTTAAAAAGCCTTATTTAGGTAATATTTGGGAAGGTCTTATTTGCTCTCAGTTGGGCATAACAAGTGCGAATTTATGGAAAAAGAGGATTTTAAATGAGGTAGGTGGTTGGAATGAACAGCTTACCTCGTCTCAAGAATATGACTTGTTATTTAGGATTCTCAAAATGACCCAAAACGTTGTGCGTGATACGAAGCCTTTAACGTTGGTATTTCGAAGGAGTAATTCCATTTCAATTGCTGGAGATAGAGATAGGAAAGTAAGAATATTGTTGAATTTCTTAAATTTGCGAGAGCAAATCGTAAGTTATCTTCAAGGGAAAGGCCTCTATAATAATCGGATAAATCGCTTTTACAATAGATTTATCTTTAGATATTTAATGAGGGCAAAAAATAAGGCGCCAGAAGAGATTTCTGTGAAAATTAAACAATTGGATTTGAACATACCTATTTGGTTAAAAATTCGTGAAAATATAACTTTTCTTTTAAAGAAATAAGGTTTATCATCATGTCTCAAGAAAGAATGGCAAAAGTATCTGTTATTATCCCTTGTTACAATTGCGAAAAGTTTGTTAGCAGAGCTATTGAAAGTGTGCTAAATCAAACCTGTGTGGACTGGGAAATAATTTTAGTAAATAATAATTCAACGGATAAAACTCTTAAAATATTAGAACGGTATGCAGTGGCATATCCTAGTAAGGTTTACGTTTTTGAAGAGCCAAAAAGAGGAGCACAGGCAGCGAGGAATAAGGGGCTGGGGGAAGCTAAGGGAGTTTGGGTTCAATATCTTGATGCTGATGACGAAATATCTACCGATAAATTAGAAAGGCAGGTTGCCTTGGCAGAGGAAAATAATGCGGATGTTGTCTGTGGTGGATATAAGACGATACAAAAGCTGCAGTCAAAATTAATCAAGATTAAAAGTATTTATTATAAGTTTCAGGATAAAAATAAATCAATAACGGCCAATAACATACTTGAAACAATTAGATTGCCTAAAGTAGATATCTGGAAAGGGCTTATTTCATCGCAATTAGGCATAACCAGTGCTAACTTATGGTCTAAAAGGGCTTTAGAGTCAGTTAATGGATGGGATGAGCAGCTAACTTCAGCTCAAGAATACGACTTGTTATTTAGAATTATGAAAAATAATGGAAGGATCATTATTGATCCAAATCTTTGTGCTAAAATTTATAAACAAGAAAACTCTATATCCGCTAGTACCGATTTTGATAAAAAGGAGGAAATTATAAATAATTCGATTAATTTGCGATTTAGGATTAGAGATTATCTATTTTCTAAAGGAAAACTTACAGCTGAACTCGATAATTATATTGATCATTGGATTTATAGCTATTTGATGAGTTTCAGAAGTATCATGCCTGGCCGAATTTCAACAAAGCTAAAGAATATGAAACTAAGAATTTCTGTTAAAACGATTATCAGGTCTAATATTCTTTATTTTTTTAAAAAAACAGTTAAAACATTCAATTGATGTTGCGGTATGTTCACAATATGAAAAGGAATTTATAATATGTTGTCTATTGCTTTTTTATTAATTTTCTTAATAGTATCTATTGTTCTTTTGTATAGAATACAGTTAGGATTTGCATTGGTAGTTGCTTGCCGACTATTAGTTCCTGGTATTGTGAGAATTAGTTTAGGCGTTGTAGAGTTGAGTTTAAATTCGAGTCTGACCTTGATGTTATATGGAGTGTTGGTTCTAAATTTGCTATTGAGAAGACCATACGAAGTGAAAATATTTTCCAAATTTTATAAACCTTTTTTTGTTCTTTTAGGTGGTCATTTTCTTTTGGCATTTTTTGGTAGTGATATGGGCGTTTCAGTTCAGATGAGCAGTTTGATACAACTCTTTTATACTGAGTTTAGTTTATGCTTCATAGGATGGATAATTTACCAAACAGAGAAAGATGTCCGGCAATTTTATAAAATTATAGGTATAACAACTTTCTTTATAACATTATATGGTGTAATTTGCTATATTACACTTTCAAATCCATATATACTTCTTATTAATGCAATATACGATCCTACTCGGGAGGGGGTTCGTTTTATGGAAGAAGCAAGAGCTGGCTTGGCAGGAAGGGTTCAAGGAACAGCGACACATCCCTTAACATGGGGTGGAATTAATTTGTTGCTGTTTTTTTTCTTTTTCAATTATAAGGTTTTTAAATGGAGGATAGTTAATATTTCTCTATTGGGGTTGTTATTTCTAAATGTCTTTTTTAGTGGTAGTCGATCTGCTCTTCTAGCACTAATTTTAGGGATTGCTTATATTGTGTTATTTAGCAATGTAAAAATTAAAACAAGATTTATTACCTATGGTTTCGGTATTTTTGCCACTGTCGTTGTCTTGTTATATCAAGTACCAGCGCTAAGTAAATATCAAGATTTCTTTGAGTCTACTTTGTTTTTTTGGGATGATTCACAGAAAAGTAACGATGATATAAAGGGATCTAGTGCTTCAGGTCGGCTCGAACAGTTAGAAGGATCATTTGATATGATTGAAAAGTCACCCTTAACTGGGCTTGGACAAGGATTTATAAAAGATTATAGCACGACCTTCGGGGTTCATCCGATATTAAAGGGTTTTGAAAGTATATTATTTATGGCATTAGTGGAAACGGGAATTCTTGGATTAACGCTATGGGCATTTTTCTTTTTTATGTGTTTTCAATTCATTAAGTATGCCCAAGCCCGCCTTCAAGTGTATGATGATATGAATTATATTGTTTTACGGGGAGGCCTAATAGGATACGTTCTATTTACTGTTTTTACGGGTATTCAGTTGACACTTTATTTGTTCTTGATTTTATATATTATGCAATTAAAACGATGCATGATATACGAGAAATTCCAATCGCCATTGTTTCAACTTTCAAAGACAGATAATTTTTTGAGAAGTAAAAGAATGCTATTTAATTGAACACAAGATCGCTTTAATAATGAATTTTCTTTATGATTTAGTTGCGTCGCAACCTAATTCTTCAGGGGCATTCCATGGAGGAGGAAAGTATGCAAAAAAAGTTTTTTTGGAACTTTGCAAGTTGAATACAGGTTGGACAATTTTTGGCTATTTCGACTCGTTAAAAGAGTTGGATCAAGATATTCAAAATTGCTGTAAGGAGATGCAAATTCAATTAATAGATAAAGTAAATTTTGACATTTGTACTGCGATTAAAAAATATGATATCAAAAGATTTTATTCGGCCTTGCCTGAATATATGTTAGATGTGCTAAAAACCGATTGCGATTTTTATGGAACGGTTCATGGACTGCGTATGTTAGAAACCAGATATTCGCTTCATACGCTTAGATTTACGAAATCCTCAAAAGAAAAGATTAAATATACATTTAAAATTCTTTTTGATCGTCATTTTATCAAAAAAGATAAGATGAGATTAGAAAGATATGTGGTTGGCAAAATGAAGGTTATAGCTGTTTCTGAACACACCAAATATTCAATAGCTAACTACTTTCCTACGATAAACCCAGAAAATATCAAAGTTTTCTATAGTCCTAGTGTTACAGATTATGCTTATAATTCTCCCAATTTGCATCGTGATAAACATATAGATGATTTAAGGGATGAATATTTTTTGCTTGTTAGTGGGAATAGATGGATCAAAAATAATCTCAGAGCGATGCAAGCATTTGATCAAATGCTTACAGAAAGGCCATATATAAAAAAGAAAATGGTAATTACTGGAGTTAATAACCCAGAAATTTTTTCTAAACATCTAATACATAAAGATAAATTTGTTTTTTTAGAGTACGTTGACGAAGATTACTTAAATCATCTCTTTGAACATTGCTATGCTTTAATGTATCTTTCCCTAAACGAAGGGTTTGGATATCCACCACTTGAAGCTATGAGGCATGCTAAGCCGGTTATTGCGAGTCCACTAACCTCAATTCCGGAAATATGTGGAGAAGGAGTGCTTTATACTAACCCCTTTGATATTGCGGAGATTAAGAATCGACTCTTGCAAATATGTTTAAATGATGATAGATATAAACAGTTTAGTAAAAAAGGAAGATTAAGATATCAAGAAATTTACGAAAAGCAGAAGTCAGATTTATTGCATCTTGTGAGTTATTTGTTGAATTAAGTGATAATAGTATAACATGATAAAATGTGAGGCTGATTTAAGACATTGGATACAGCAAGATGCGCAGGCTATGGGGATAAAGAATCGTTCAATGGCCAGTAAGTTAAAGGTATATCTGACCAATCCAAGGTGGAGATTCATTATTCTTTTGCGGAATGTCGAATTCTATAGGAATAAAAGACGAAGCCTTTTTGAAAAAGTTGTTTATGCATTCTATTTCTATCGATATAAGACTTTGTCGTTGAAACTTGGATTTAGTATCCCCCCTAACGTTTTTGGTCCGGGTCTTTCTTTACCACATTATGGCACAATAGTAGTTAGTAAACAGGCTAAAATAGGAGCTAATTGCAGGATTCATGTGTGTGTGAATATTGGTGCTAGTGGCGGAAATAATGAGGCGCCATCAATTGGTGATAACGTTTATATTGGCCCAGGGGCAAAATTATTTGGTGCTATAAAGATCGCTAATGGAGTATCGATAGGTGCTAATGCCGTAGTAAACAAAACGTTTGAAGAAGAGAATGTTATCATAGGTGGAATACCGGCTAAAATCCTTCGAAGAGACGCTGCTTTATGGTGGGAATTAAATAAACTAGATCTAAAATAAAAAATAAATAGATATGAAAAAGGTTATAAAAACGTACTATGCAGATTTACCCAATATGGGAGATCTTTTAAATGAATTATTGATTCGGGATTTATATGGGCAAGATTTGGAAAGACATAAACCTGCCACAAGTGAGCTAAGCTGTATAGGTAGTGGAATGGACTGTTTCATGAAAAAGAACAAAGTCTATCCATGGTGGTATTCAACAGCTTTAAAAATCAGGGCTAACTGGGTAAATTATCCTAATAATGTTTGGTGTACAGGTTTTATTTTTAGTGAAAGTAAAGAATGCCCGGATAATTCGTTTATAAGAGACATGAATTTTTGCTCTGTTAGAGGAGAGTTAACAAAGGCTCGAGTAGAAAAAATTGTAGGAAAAAAATTAAATATCCCAACGGGTGACGGTGGTATAATAACTCCTTATCTTTTTGATAAACCTATTGAGAAGAAGTATCAGGTAGGTGTGGTAGCGCACATGCACGAGCAAAATCATCCTACTTTTAAGAGAGTAATGGATTATCATAAGGGTTCGATTTTTATCAACTTGAGAGATGATCCATATGAGGTGATTAGGCAAATAGCAGCTTGTGAGGTAATTATTTCAAGTAGTTTGCATGGATTAATTGTAGCCGATAGTTTTAATGTTCCTAGTCAGTGGATCGTAGTAACAGACGCTTTGAAAGGCGATGGCTTCAAGTTCGCAGATTATTACTCAGCATTTGGCCTAAAACCAAATCCTATTCATATGCCAGATGATAGTGTTCCTGTGCCAACGGTGAATCAGGTTATTGATCAGTTTAAAATAACTCCCGAGGCCATGGCTGAAAAGCAGAAACAGATTTATGATGCATTCCCGTTTAAAAATATTTAAGTATGAACAGTATCTGTTTTATTTGCAATAGATATCCTCATATTTTAACACCCACAAGGCATGTATTTGTTCAAAAGTTGGTATGGGCTTTAGCTGATCTGGGAGTAGATTGTACCGTTATTGCTCCAGTACCCATAAATCAGTATTTAGATTCATATAAAAAGCAACCCTATCATGCCATTGAAAAAAGTCCAAAAGGAAATGATATTAAATTGTTCTTTCCCAGATATATTACTTTTGGACAGAAAAATATTTTAGGGTACGGCACTTCAAGATTAACGACTAACGCGTTTCATCATGTTGTAAGAAAAGTGTGGAAAAGAGAAAAAATAGACGCAGAAGTTGTCTATGGTCATTTTTTAGTACCGGCAGGTATAACTGCTGCAAGAATAGGTAGAGAGTTTGGGCTTCCTTCATTTGCGGCTTACGGTGAAGCGACGCCTAGGGATTTAGTGGTATATGGTTTAAAGCGCTTAAAAAAAGAAATAGACTCTTTATCTGGTATCGTTTCGGTTTCCACTGCAAATAAAAATACACTCTTGGAAAAGGGCTTGAAGAAGGAGGAAGATATTCAAGTTTTTCCAAATGCTATTCAAGGAGATCGCTTCTTTATAAAAGATCAAAAGGAGGCGCGAAAGAAATTTGGTTTTAAAGAAGAAGATTTTATTGTGTCATTTGTAGGGCAATTCAATCATAGAAAAGGGATTTTACGGGTCGAACAAGCCACCAAAGATCTTGAAGGTGTTAAAACTGCTTATGCAGGTATGGGCAAGTTAGAACCAACGGCTAAAAATTGTATATTTAAAGGTCCCGTTAAACCGAATGAGATGACAGATTTTTTAAATGCGTCTGATATTTTTGTAATGCCCACTTTGAATGAGGGATGCAGCAACGCTATTGTCGAGGCTATATCTTGCGGCCTACCTATCGTTTCTTCTGCTCTACCCTTTAATGCTGATATCTTAGGAGAAGATAATGCTATTTTAATAGATCCAAATAATGTAGAAGATATTCGACAGGGAGTGATAGAACTGAAACAAAATGCAGACTTAAAAGAAAAGCTTCGTCGAGGTTCGATAAATAGAGCGAAAGAGTTAACGATTGAAGCAAGGGCAACCAATATAAAGAATTGGATAGAAGATCGTATAGAATTTAGATAGTATTGCCATGGAAAAGAAAAAAGTTTTGGCTATCGCATCTGTTGGTGGACACTGGATAGAATTACTAAGGCTTAAGCCTTTTTTCGATGAATATAATACTGTATATATTTCTACAAAAGTGAGTTGCAAAGATATGGTAGGAGAATCTAAATTTTATCACGTTACTGACTTCAACCGATGGAATAAGGCAAAAATGATTGGAACTATTTTTAAAATGGTTTGTATCTTTCTAAGAGAAAGACCTAGTATTGTAATTTCTACTGGTGCCGCTCCTGGATTGATTGGTTTACTAATTGGGAAAATTCTTTTTGCAAAGACAATTTGGATTGATAGCATTGCAAATGTTGAAGAACTTTCTCTTAGCGGAAAAATTGCCACAAAGTTTGCAGACAAAGTATTTGTGCAATGGCCAGATTTAACTAATGAAAAAATACAATATATTGGAAACGTATTATAATTTATAATAATTTATGATATTTGTAACCACTGGAACTCAAGCATCATTTGATCGACTAATAAAAGCAATTGACGAAATTGCTAATCAATTAACAGGCGAGTTAATTTATGCCCAAGTTTTAGAAACAGAATATTCGGTAAAAAGCGATAATATGAAGCTAATAGGGTTTCTTTCACAAGGTGAATTTGAAAACTATTATTCCAATGCAAGGTTAATTGTTAGCCACGCAGGAACTGGGTCTATATTTTCTGCTCTAACTAGCAACAAACCCATAATAGTACTGCCTCGAAGGGCATCTCTTGGTGAACATAGAAATGAACACCAAATGGCAACGGCAAAAAAATTTAAAGATATTGGTTTACTGGAGGTTGCTTTTGACGAGAATGAGCTTAAAACAAAAATATTGGAATGTTTGAAGGAGTTGAAACCATTAAATCAAAAGACTATAGGTAAATATGCCTCAGATTCATTTATTTTGAATCTTAAAAGTAAAATAAGTGCTCACTAAAGCAATATGAAAAAAAATGGCCCGAGGATTGATTGAATAGATTGGAGTAAAAGAAATAAAAATGGTAAAAATGTTGCAATATTGTTTTCTGATTGTAAGTACAATCATTTTGGGATGTACCTTTAGCAGTTCTTCGAATGATTCCGCAGATAGCGTTAGAAATTCATCGGAAAAATTGCAAGACACAATGTCCTATGACATAAATGACACACAAAATATACAAAGTAAATCAGATAGTCTAGGGCCAAATTCATCGGATAGCTCTAAGTCCATTGTTAGAAAGACTAGCTCGAATCGAGATGTAAGAAAAGTATCTGGGGCACCACAATATTCTTTAAAAGATGCATATCGAAATTATTTCCCAATTGGTGCAGCCGTACTACCTAATCAAATTAACAATTCTAAAATTGCTAATTTGATTACTACTCAATTTTCAAGTATTACTGCAGCAAATGATATGAAGCCTACATACCTACAGCCCAAAGAAGGGGTTTTTAATTTTAACGTTGGAGATAAGATTGTCTCGTTTGCAACAAAAAATAATATGAAGGTGCGGGGGCATACTTTGGTTTGGCCCCGAAAAATGCCTAAATGGTTTTATTATAGCCAAGGTAAGGCTGTTGGTAAAGACCTTCTTTTGAAAAGAATAGAAACGCACGTTAATACTGTAGTTCAACATTATAAGGGTAAAACTTATTGTTGGGATGTAGTTAATGAAGCTATACCTTTTTTTGGACCAAATCCATTAGATAGCAATAAGGATTCTTTGTATATAATAGCTGGGGAAGAGTATTTTGATAAGGCATTTTATGTGGCAAGAAAAGCAGACCCGAATGCAAAACTTTTTTATAATGATAATGGTTTCGAATGGAAAAAGAAGCGTGATAGGATTTTTGAATATCTTAAAAAAGCTAAAGCTAGAGGGGTTCCAATTGATGGAGTTGGAATGCAAGGACACTGGGGAATAGATGGTATATCGGAAGCATATCTAAGAGAAACTATAAAAATGTTTAGCTCAATTGGTTTAGAAGTCCAAATAACAGAATTAGATATTTCAATATATCCAATTAGGAGTTCTGGAAAAGTTATGAAAGCTGCAGATTTGAAATCTACTTCGGATGCCTATACAGAACAAATACAGACGAAACAAGCACAAATATATTCCATGATTTTTAGAGTTTGTCGGGAAATGAAAGGGCAGGTAACGGGTATTACGCTTTGGAGCCCTTACGACTGGGCTAATTATCTTACAAAACGGATGGGCAAAAAGAATTATCCCTATTTGTTTGACGAAAATTTGCAACCGAAAAAATCTTTTCATGACGTCGTAAATTTCTAGATTGGACACCTAGTATTTTTTGAAAAAAAAATTATATATGATGAATAAATATCCAAATCGGGGCTTTCTTTTTTCGTTTTTAGTATTACTAATTGGCTTTTTTATTTTTGGCTGTTCTACTCCAAAAACTATAACTTATTTTCAAAACATACCCGATTCAGTATCGACTACCATTGAAAAGGCAAAATTTACCGAACCAGTAATTCAACCAGACGATATATTAAGTATAACAGTTCAGACCGCAGATCCATCTGCTACTGAATCTATTAATCAGAAGTCTGTTACAACGAGTGTACTTGGAGCGAGTACTGCTTCGGCAATTGGTAATCAGCAGGTCTCAGGTTTTTTAGTAGATAAGAATGGTGAAGTTGAATTGCCAATAATTGGCACGCTAAAATTGGCAGGTTTAACTACTTATCAAGCAAGACAGCATATTAGAGAGAAAGCAAGCACCTATTTTGTAAATCCTGCAGTACAAGTTAGATTTGTAAACTTCAAAATAACTGTAATTGGAGAAGTCACACGCCCTGCTTCCTACACTGTTCCTAGTGAAAAAGTAACTTTGTTAGATGCGTTAGGTTTGGCTGGTGATTTAACTATATATGGTAAACGTGAAAATATCTTGTTAATAAGAGAAACTCCAAATGGAAAAGAAACGGCCAGATTTAATTTAAACAACACGGAACTTTTTAAATCTCCTTATTTCTATCTCAAGCAAAATGATATCGTGTATGTCGAGCCTAATAAATCAAAAATAGCGACGACTGATGGTGCTAGAACACGCGCATTCGCGTTTACAGGTACTGTAATTTCATTGATTATCGTTGCACTGTCTCGCATTTTTTAAAATTAAATATTGATGGAAAACAATAATGGTTTGCAATCTTTGAGTCAAATGGATAAAGCAGATGATTTTGATATCAAAGATTTTATATTCAGACTAATAAAATCTTGGCCATATATATTAATAAGTCTAGGTTTATGCCTTGGCTTGGCAGTGCTTTATTTGCAGTTTGCGATACCACAGTATAGAATAAATGCAAAGCTTTTAATAGAAGATGATTCTAAAGGAGGTGGTTTTGTTGGAGGCACTTCAATGGATATCAATAGTATTTTAGGTACAAAAAGTACTGTGGATAACGAGGTTGAGGTTTTGAAAACTAGATATTTGATGGAACGTCTAGTTCGTGATAAGAAGCTAAATTTGACATGGTTTAGAAAGGAACAGATTGCAGATATTGAATTAAATACACCACCTTTTGAGTTAAATGTGATAAGGCTAGCGGATTCAATTCGGACTACCGATTTTAACCTAAAAGTAATAGATTCGGATAAATTTAGCCTTACATATGAAGATCCCAGAACAGAAGAGACTATTCAAAAGACATTTCATTTTAATGCTCCTTTTTATTTGGATAATTACGGTAAATTTTTAGTTGAATCGACTAAAAAAACGACTGAATTTGATAAAAATGATTATAAGCTAACAATAACTTCTGTAGATGGGCGCGTTACATCCTTACAAGGGGCTTTAGATATTAGTGTAACTAATAAGTTAGCATCGACAATTGACATTCAACTAGAGTATCCATTAACCGCTAAAGGCGAAGATATATTGTCGGGTTACATAAATGAATACATTCAACAAAACATAAGAGATAAAAGCAGAATTGCGGATAGTACAATAAAGTTCATAGATGAAAGAATTCTTTTAGTTAATGCAGAATTAAATGGAATCGAAGGTAATATTCAGCAATTTATGCAAGGCAAAGGCCTTGCTAATATTACAGAACAATCAAAACTCACCCTACAGAGTAATACAGAATACCTAAAACAACTCTCTGATATCGAGAATCAAATCGAAGTAATGAATGCTATTGAGAGTTTTCTTAGTGATAAAGACAACAGAAGGATAGTTTCTGGATCGCTTTTAGAAAATGATGCCACATTTTCTGCTTTAATAAATAACTATAATAATTTGAATTTGGAACGTGAGCGGTTATTATTATCATTTACACCGGATAATCCTTACGTTACGAATATGGATAATAGAATTTCCTCAGTGCGAGATAATATATTGGAATATTTGAAGAGTACCAGAAATACCTTGGAAGTAAGCAAAAAGGAGATCGAAAGAAATACAGGACGTATAAAGGGGGATATCAGACAAATACCGGAACAAGAAAGAAAGTTTCTTGATTTATCGAGGCAACAGCAATTGAAACAAGAATTGTATCTTTATCTTTTGCAGAAAAGAGAAGAAACTG
The DNA here is from genome assembly GCF_039542865.1 of Olivibacter ginsenosidimutans. NCBI lineage: Bacteria > Pseudomonadati > Bacteroidota > Sphingobacteriia > Sphingobacteriales > Sphingobacteriaceae > Olivibacter > Olivibacter ginsenosidimutans. The sequence goes on from NZ_BAABIQ010000005.1 coordinate 576,591, forward strand.
CTGTCGCAAATACATCGAATATTGCAGGAATACGGATTATTGATCCTCCTAAAGCTGAATATTTACCGTTTAGTCCTAAAAAGAAGTTGGTGCTTTTTGCGGCGTTTTTACTTGGACTGGTAATTCCTGTTGGTAGATTATATATTTACGATTTATTAAATACAAAAGTTCAGAACAGGAAAGATATTGAAAAGCGTACGCAAATTCCTGTTATAGCAGAATTTACCCATAACCCAACAGAAACTGATTTGATAGAATTTAAATCCTCTCGATCTGCATTAGCTGAACAGTTCCGAGCTTTACGAACCAATTTACAATTCTTGATGCCAAAACCTTCAGATAAGGTAATACTTATAACCTCAGGTATGCCAGGTGAAGGGAAATCTTTTACTTCGCTCAATTTGGCTAATATTTATGCTGTATCTGGGAAACGGGTGCTTCTGCTGGAATTCGATCTACGTAAACCAAAGCTTTCCAAGACTTATACTGGTTTGAATAAAGTCGGTATTAGTAATTATATCGTAGATCAATCGCTTACATTAGATGATATGATTAATCGTGTAGGTAATAATGAAACATTATTCTTTGGAGCGTGTGGACCTATTCCTCCAAATCCAGCGGAACTGATTATGAGTGATCGTGTTACACAAATGATGAAGGAGGCAAGGGAACGGTTTGATTATATCATTATTGATGCACCACCAATTGGTGCGGTTACAGATGCCCAATTATTGAATGAGTATGCAGATGTTACTTTACATTTGGTGCGTGCGGGATATACTCCTCATGATTTAATTGGCTTGCCTGAGGATATGAGAAGAGAAGGCAAAATGAAACACATGGCGATTGTATTGAATGATGTTAGCGAAAATGCAGGCGGATATTATGGATACAATTACGGTTACTATCATGCAGAGGATAACAAGAAACCATGGTGGAAGTTCGGAAGGAAATAATTGCTAATACTTTGATAAATTAAAACATGGAGATAAAGAGAATCTGTTGCATAGGAGCGGGGTATGTAGGCGGCCCGACGATGGCCGTAATAGCGAAGCAATGCCCGCACATCGAGGTAACGGTTGTAGACCTGAACGAGTCACGGATAGCGGCTTGGAACGATCCTGACGTGAACGGTATACCGGTTTACGAGCCTGGGTTGAGCGAAGTGGTGGCGGAGGCCCGTGGCCGGAACCTGTTCTTCTCGACAGACGTAGACGGAGCGATAGCGGGAGCGGACATGGTCTTCATCTCGGTAAACACGC